>NZ_AP022577.1:2422192-3027740 GCF_010730955.1 Mycolicibacterium aubagnense
GCGTGTGCGCGGTGTGCACCAATGGCACCGCCCAGCGATCCGATGCCAGCCAGCCCACCTGGCCGGAAAGCCAGTAGTGCGAATGCACGATGTCGAAGTACCCCGGCTCATGGTTGGCCTCGACGCGCAGGACGCCCGCGGTGAACGCACACAGCTGCGTCGGCAGGTCGTACTTGTCCAGCCCCTCGAACGGACCGGCGACCACGTTGCGCACCAGCACACCGGGTGCCACCAGCACCACCGGGGCATCGGTCGACGACGTGGCCCGGGTGAAGATTTCCACCTCGACCCCGCGGCGGGCCAGCTCGAGGGCACTCTGCAGGACGTAGACGTTCATACCGCCGGCATCGCCGGTGCCCGGTTGAGCCAGCGGCGAGGTATGGACCGACAGGACGGCGACACGCACGCCCTCCATCCTTACACCGCCGCGTCGGCCGCTATCCGTCCGGGCGTCCGAGCTGCGCATTTTGCGAACGCTCGACGCCCGCGAGCGCCCCCAAATGGCACAGAATTTGCGGCGTGTCGCGCGCAGACACGCACGCTCGCGGAAGGAACTAGGCGGCGCGTAGCGCGCGGCGCATGGCGCCGATCGGGTCGGCGTACAGCCCGCCGAGGGACACCACGCCGGCCCCGGCTTCCTGCACGCGGTTGCCGAACATCGTCACCCGGATATCCCGGACACCGAGGACGGTGCGCTCCGCGAAAGCCTGCTCGACCAGCGGCAGGCCCTCGGGGTACTCGGAGAAGGCCTGACCGCCGACCACCAGGTCATCGGGGTTCAGCAGGTCACGCAGCAGCGCCACCGCACCACCGAGCACGCGGGCCCGTTCGGCCAGCAGCTCGACGGCCGCGGCATTGCCGGACCGCGCGGCACGCAGCACCGCGGCAATGGTCGACGACGGCCCGTCCGCCGGCACGATCCGCTGCTTACGGGCGGCGGCCAGCACGGCCTCGTCGCTGACGGTGGTCTCGAGCCGGCCGGTGCCGCCGAGCAGCTCCGAGTGCGCCGGCAATCCCGAGATGGTGCCCGGGCCGCTGGCCGGCGAGTGCACCTTGCCGCCGATCGACAACGCATAGCCGACGGTCTCGCGGGCGTACACGTAGAGGCTGGTCGCCGAAACCGTGGCGGGCTCGGCTCCGACCACGGCGCGCCGCGCGCCCAGCAACAGTTCGGCTCCCGCCATCGCATCGACGTGCGACGCCAGTGACACCGGCAGCCCCAGTGTCTGCGCCAGCACCGGCCCGACGGGCGCGTCCACCCAGCCCAGGCGCGGGTGGTCGACGTGACCGGTGGCGCTGTCCACCACACCGCCGGCGGCGACACCGACCCACAGCGGGCGGCGCCGGTGCCAGCGACTCAGGTAGCGCTGTGCACTCGCGGCCAGCGAGGCCAGCGCGGCGTGCTGGTCGCCGCGCGGCGTGGGCGTCTCCACCACGTCGAGGGTGCGGCCGAACAGGTCGGTGGCCACGATCGCGGTGGTGCGGGCGCCGATGTGCAGGCCGAGCGTGAGGAACGGCTCGTGGTTCACCTCGACGGGAATGCGCGGACGGCCGATGGCGCCGGCCACGGCCAGATCAGCCCGCTCACGGAGCATCCCCGCATCCAGCAAAGCCGTGACCTGGCGGTTCACCGTGGCGATGCTCAGGCCGGTGGCCTGCGCGATCACGTCCCGGGCGATGGGGCCGCGCAACCGGGCCGCACTGAAGACCGAGCCGGCGGCGGCGTCGGCGACCCGCAGCGACGGCGCGACGATGTGATGCCGAGCCAAGAGCGTGCGCTTGGCGTGGGCATTGGAGTGCACAGCAGGACGGACGCCGGAACGAGCGGCGACGGCGGAAACGGAAGCAGTCATGTGAGAGTCCTAGGGAAAGAAGTCGGGCTGGTGGGTCCTGAGGCCACACCTGCCGACAGCTAGGACGAAGAGATCCGTGTCGTGAGTCAGGCGCAGCGCGAAGCGCGACAACAACAACACGAACGCCGCACAGCGACGCCGGATGCCTGACTGATGATCACGAGAGGAATTTAGCACGCCCACTAAGGTCGGTCACATGTCTGCAGATGTTCGTCCCGTCCGCGTCGCGGTAGTGACCGGCGCCAGTTCCGGAATCGGCGCCGCTACCGCGAAAACCCTTGCCGCCCTTGGCTTTCACGTCGTCTGCGCGGCCCGTCGCGCGGATCGGATCACCGCGCTCGCAGCCGAGATCGGCGGCACCGCCGTTGTGACCGACGTCACCGACCAGGCATCGGTGGACGCACTTGCGGCCCAGGTCAACGATCTGGGCCCGGTGCACATCCTGGTCAACAACGCCGGTGGCGCCAAGGGCCTGGCCCCGGTCGCCGAGGCCAACCTCGAGCACTGGGACTGGATGTGGCAGACCAACGTGATGGGCACCCTGCGGGTCACGCGCGCGCTGCTGCCCGCGCTGATCGCGTCCGGCGACGGACTGGTCGTCACCGTCACGTCCATCGCGGCGCTGGAGACCTACGACAACGGCGCCGGATACATCGCGGCCAAGCACGGCCAGGGCGCGCTGCACCGCACCCTGCGTGGCGAATTGTTGGGAAAGCCGGTGCGGCTCACCGAGATTGCGCCCGGCGCCGTCGAGACCGAGTTCTCGCTGGTGCGGTTCGACGGTGATGAGGCGCGCGCCGACGCCGTGTACGAGGGCATCACGCCGCTGGTCGCCGAGGACGTCGCCGAGGTGATCGGTTTCGTCGCGTCACGGCCGCCGCACGTCGACCTGGACCAGATCGTCATGCGGCCGCGCGACCAGGCGCCCTACAGCCGGTTCAACCGGCAGCCGAAGTAGTCGTCGGGGCCGACGACGTTGTCGTGGTCGGCGTGGACGTCGACGACGAGGTGGTGGTCGTGGTTGACGTTGACGTCGAAGTCGGGGTCGACGACGAGGTGGCCGGCCCCTGCGGCGGCGGTGTCGTCGTGGTGGTCGGGGTACCCGAGTACGTCGGCGCATCCGTCGGAGTGGCCGGCGCGCTCTGCGGGATCGACGTCTCCGCTGGTGCGGCATTGGCCGGCGGAAGCGCCGACATCGACACCCAGGTGGCCCAGTCCACCGCCCAGTCCCAGATGTCGCCGTCGGCGTAGGACAACTGGATCGATGTGCCGGTCACCTCGACGGGGTCGCCGTAGAGGGCGGTCTGGAAGTACTGCTGGGCATTGTCGGTCGACAGGTTGATGCAGCCGTTGGTGACGTTCGTGTTGCCCTGTGCGCCCGAGCTGGCCGGGTTGGCGTGGATGAACTCACCATTGTTGGAGATCCGCACCGCCCAGCGTTCATGGACGTGGTCGTATCCGGCGGCCGGGTTGGACATCCAGAAGTCCGCGTACTTCTCGCTGACCACGTGGACGCCGCTGCGCGTGATGTTGCGGGGTTTGTCGGCTTCGCCATAACTACAGGGGAAGTCGAACAGCACGCCAGAATCGGTGATCACCTGGATGCGGTGACTGGTCGCGTCGGCCTTGACCACCTGACGGCGGCCGATCGAGATGTCCAGCGTCGAGTCCTGCGCGCCATAGGCGCCGTCGCCGAACGGCACGCCGTACAACTTCGCCGTGACGCTGACCTTCGCGCCTGCCGGGTAGTACTCGCGGGGACGCCAGTGCATGCGCGACCCTTCGCGCTCGTCGGGCAGCCAGGCCCAACTGCCCTCGACCGGCGGCTCGGTGACGACCTTGACGTTGCGCTCGACCGAGGCCTTGTCGCTGATCGAGGCGTCGAACTGCAGGATGATCGGCGCCGCCACCCCGACGGTCTGCCCGTCGGCGAGCTGGAACTGGCCGTTGACCTGCTTGGTCGGGTTCACGGTGGTGAACGTTGCGGCCACCGGCACGGCTTTGCCGTCACGGCCGACGACCGAGCCCGCGAAGGTGTACGTCGCACCGAAGCCGAGCGGCTCGGCGGCGTTGAACGACGTCCGGTCCTTGTTGAACACCGCGGCGACGACCTTGCCGTCGGCGTTGGTCAGCGTCAGCTTCTGGAACCAGCCGTCGGTGACGTCGACCCCGACGCTGCTGGTCGGCACGACGTCGGTGGCGCCGTTGGCGGGCCGGTAGGTGATGACGGGCGCCGCGGTCTCCTTGGCGGGGGCCGAGGAAGATGAAGTGCCCGACTTGTCGGAACACGCGGCAAGCACGCCGGAAGTGCCGACGGCAATCGCCGTCAGCATCTGTCGCCGGTTCACACTCACAGGCTTGAATTTACCTACAGCGAACAGCCGACTAAGCACGGTTCCGGTGTGAGATCTATCCCGAAAGCGGCCTTGACGCCGTCCCGAACCGTCCTGGCCAGCGCTAATACGTCCGCGCTGCCAGCAAAGCCCCGGTTCGTCAGGGCCAGCGCGTGCTTGGTGGAAAGCCGGGCCGCAGCGCCGTCACCCGGGTAGCCCTTGCCGAAACCGGCCTGTTCCACCAGCCAGCCGGCGGCCAACTTGACCCCATTCGGGGCCGAGTAATTGGGCACCGGCCCGTCCGCGGCGTCCCTGATGCGTTCGAAGACTTCCTGCGGAACCACGGGATTGGTGAAGAACGACCCGGCGCTCCACGTGTCGTGGTCGGACGCGTCGGTGTCGTCGAGGATGACCATGCCCTTGCCGCGGCGCAGTGCCAGCACCGCCTCGCGAACCGCGAGCGCATCGACGCGCGTGCCCGCCTCGGCGCCGAGGCGGGCGGCGAGTTCGCCGTACCGCAGCGGCGCACTGAGGCCGTCAGGGTTCAGCGTGAACTCCACCTCCAGCACGACGGCGTGATCGGAGTTCTTCAGCACGCTGTGCCGGTAGCCGAAGTCCAGGGTTTCGGGGCTGACCCAGCTGTCCTGGCCGGTCACGCGGTCGAGCAGCCGGACGCGGCTGATGGTGTCGGCCACCTCGGCCCCGTAGGCGCCGACGTTCTGCACCGGTGTCGCGCCGGCCGAGCCGGGAATCCCGGACAGGCACTCGAGGCCGCCGAGCCCGTGGGCCAGCGAGGCCACGACCACGTCGTCCCACAGCGCGCCGGCCTCGGCGCGCACCACATTGCCCTCGACGGTGATCTCGGTGTTCGCCAGCAGCACAACGGTCAAATCGACCATGTCATCCGCGACCAGCACATTCGAACCGCCGGCCAGCACCAGCAGCGGCCCTGGGTGATCTCGCAGCGCACTCAGCGCCCCGACCACCTTGGCAGTGGTATCGCAGGTGATCAGACGGGCTGCCACCGGTCCGACGCGGAACGAGGTCAAGGGTGCCAACGGCACGTCATAGTCGACCGCCGCGCCCCCGATATCCGAACTGACCACGGCCGCTAACGGTAGCGTGACCGACTATGGCCCGCTCTTTCGACGTGGTTGCCGAATACCTCGGCACCGTGGCGCAGGTGCACCGCGCTTTCTGCAGCAAGGACTACTGGCTGGACCGGCTGGCCGAGGCTCGCGCCGACGAATCCACCCTCGACTCGTTCGCCGACGACGGCCGAGGCGGAACGGACGTCACCACCACCCAGACCGTGCGTGCTGCCGGCCTGCCCGCCGTCGTCACCCAGTTCCACCTCGGTGACCTCAGCCTCGTGCGGGAAGAGCATTGGGGTCCGCTGACCGACGGACGCGCGGTCGGGACGGTCCGCAGCCGGGTCCCCGGCGCACCGGCCACCATCACGGGCACCGGTGTCCTGACTCCCACGAACAGCGGTGCGCGTCTCGACTTCTCGGCTCTCGTCGAGGTGCGCATCCCGCTGATCGGCGGCAAGCTCGAGGCGATGCTGGGCCAGCAACTCCGATATCTGATCGAGCTGGAGCAGAAATTCACCACCGCCTGGATCGCCGCCCGCTGGTGAACCGCCCATAAACTCGGGCCATGAATTCGCCCGTCGGCCAGCCACGGGGCACACTTGTCGGCCAACCACGGGGTCCAATTGTCGGCCAGCCGACGCGCGGCACCACGGGATACAACCGCCTGCGCCGCAGCGACCGCTGGCTGGTGCACTCGCCGCGGGTCCGGTCCGTGCTGCGCACCGCGGCCGAGCCCTTGGTCGTCGACCTCGGTTACGGCGCACTACCCGTGACCACCGTGGAACTGGCCTCGCGGCTGCGCACGGTCCGCGCCGATGTTCGGGTGGTCGGCCTGGAGATTCACCCCGAACGCGTACGACTGGCCCGTGAATTGGCCGGCGACATCGTGGAATTCGGCCTCGGCGGCTTCGAATTGGCCGGGCACACACCGGTTTTGGTCCGCGCGTTCAACGTGCTGCGGCAGTATGACGTCGCCGAGGTGCCCGCTGCGTGGGCGCAGATGACGGGGCGGCTGGCACCGGGCGGGCTGCTGGTCGACGGCACCTGCGACGAGTTGGGTCGACGCTGCTGCTGGGTGCTGCTCGATGCCGACGGGCCGGTGAGCCTGACCTTGTCGTGCGACCCGTTCGCGATCGATCGCCCGTCCGACCTGGCTGAGCGACTGCCGAAAGTGCTTATCCACCACAATGTTCCGGGTCAGCCGATCCACCGGCTGTTGCAGGCCGCGGACCGGGCCTGGGCCACCACGGCCGGGCACGGGGTGTTCGGGCCTCGCGTCCGGTGGCGCGCCATGCTCGACCTTCTGGTCGATGAGGGTTATCCGCTGGAGCCGCCGCGGCGCCGATTGCGCGATGGCGTGCTGACCGTGCCGTGGGCTGCCGTCGCGCCCACGCACTGACGACACAGCGAATAGGGTTCGCCGTATGCCATCACTGCGATCGCCCGTCGTTCTGGCATCAGCCGCGGCGGTGATCGTCGTCGCCCTGATCGTCGCGGCCGTCATGAGCAAGCCCCGGCCCGCCCAGGCGCCGACCGAACACCCGTCGATGTCATCCGCCGTGGCAGCCGAGCCACCCGCCTGCCAGAAACTCGACGCCACGGTGAGCGCACTCACGCCACACCAGAAGCTCGCGCAGCTGCTGATGGTCGGCGTCACGAACCTGGCCGACGCGCAAGCGGTGGTCCGGGAGCAGGAAGTCGGCGGCATCTTCATCACCAGCTGGACCGACTATTCGATGCTCGGCGCTCCGCTCGCCGGCCTGGCACAGGAGCCGCGGCCGCTGCCGCTGGCGGTCGCTGTCGACGAGGAGGGTGGCCGGGTGCAGCGGCTGAAAGGCCTCATCGGCAGCCAGCCGTCACCCCGCGAACTCGTCGCCGCCGGCAAGACCCCGGAACAGGTTCGGGACATCGCCAGGCAACGCGGCCTGGCGATGAAAGAACTCGGCATCACCATCGACTTCGCGCCCGTCGTCGACATCACCGATGCGGCCGACGGCACCGTGATCGGTGACCGGTCCTGGGGCAACACCGCCGAGACCGTCGCCGCGTACGCCGGGGCGTACGCCGACGGCCTTCGCGACGCCGGCCTGCTGCCGGTGCTCAAACATTTCCCCGGCCACGGCCATGCTTCCGGCGACTCACACAAGGGCGGCGTCGTCACCCCGCCGCTGGCACAGCTGGAGACGCTCGACCTGGTCCCCTATCAGTCATTGACGACCGACAAGCCCGTCGCCGTGATGGTCGGCCACATGCAGGTACCCGGGCTTACCGGGACCGACCCGGCCAGCCTGTCCGAAGCCGCCTACGACCTGCTGCGCGCCGGCAACTACGGCGGCCGGCCGTTTCACGGCGCGGTATTCACCGACGACCTGTCCAGCATGGGTGCCATCACACAGCGCTACAGCGTGCCGGAGGCGGTGCTCAAGGCCCTGCAGGCAGGTGCCGACACCGCGCTGTGGATCACCACCAAAGAGGTGCCGGACGTCCTCGACCGCCTGCAGCAGGCCGTCGACGCCCGCGAACTGTCCCAAGAGCGCGTCGACGACGCGGTGCGTCACATGGCGGTGACCAAGGATCCCGCCCTGGCCTGCACCGCCTGAGCCGGCTGCCATCACTACGCTGGGCCGCATGCGCATCGCATTGGCCCAGATCGGCGCGGGAACCGACCCCGAGGCCAACCTGGAACTGGTCGCCGACCACACGGCGCGCGCCGCCGACGCCGGCGCTGACCTGGTGTTGTTCCCCGAGGCGACGATGTGCCGGTTCGGGGTTCCGCTGGCGCCCGTGGCCCAATCGCTGGACGGCCCGTGGGCGAACGCGGTGCGGGACATCGCCGAGCGTTCGGGTATCACCGTGGTGGCGGGGATGTTCTGTCCGGCCGAGGACGACACAGATGGCCGCGTCACCAACACCCTGATCGCCACCGGCCCGGGTCTTGATGCGCACTACCACAAGATCCACCTGTACGACGCCTTCGGGTTCGCCGAATCCGAGACTGTCGCAAGGGGATTCGCGCCTGTCGTGATCGACGTCCCGACCGCCGACGGCACCGTCCCCGTCGGCCTGACCACGTGTTACGACGTGCGGTTCCCGGAGCTGTATCTGGAGCTCGCCGAACGCGGCGCCAAGCTGCTGACCGTCCACGCGTCGTGGGCGTCGGGCCCCGGCAAGCTGGAGCAGTGGACGCTGCTGGCCCGGGCCCGTGCGCTCGACACGAGCTGCGTCGTCGCTGCGGTCGACCAGGCCCACCCCGGTGACGAGCTCGCCAAGAAGGGGCCGACCGGCAGCGGCGGCAGCCTGGTGGCCTCCCCCACAGGTGAGATCGTGGCGCAGGCCGGCCTCGACCCGGAACTGCTGGTCACCGACGTCGACCTGGCCGCGGTCGAGCGGGCCCGCGAGACCATCGCCGTGCTGCGCAACCGCACCACCATTGCGCGTAAGGCACAATCGCAAGGGTGACTGACCCTTGGGCCCGCCCCGCCAATGAGGACGCTGCACCATCTGCCGAGCCCGCGCCGCAGGCGACCCATGTCCCCGCGGCTCCGGGTGCCCAGCCCACCGAGGTGCTGACGGCCGCCGAACAACCGGCACCGGCCGCGGCCGATGTGCCGCCCGCATATGGCGCCGACGTTCCGGCCCCACCGCCCTACGGCGCCGGTGACGTGCCACCGACGTCCTACCCGGCTCCCCAGCAGGTGCCCGCCACCGACCCGCCGAAGAAGCGCCGCGGTGTCATGGAACTGCTGCGCGACCCGATGTCGCTGATCCTGATCATCGTCATCGCCCTCGCGCTGTCGGCGGCCGGTGTCGTAGGCGGCGAGTTCTACGCCCGCAGCCGCGGCAACAGCGTCGTGTCCCAGGCTGTCCAGTGCGTCGTCCAGGACAAGGTCGACGTGCAGTTCGGCGCCACCCCGTTCCTGTGGCAGGTCGCCAACAGCAACTACGACCACATCACGGTGACCACGGCCGGCAACCAGGTGCGCTTCGCCAAGGGGATGAAGGCCCAGATCCAGATCGACGACGTCAAGCTCCAGAAGACGGACAAATCGGCGGGGACCATCGGGTCGCTCGAGGCCACCGTCACCTGGTCGGCCGACGGCATCAAGCAGACCATCGCCGACACCGTCCCTGTGCTCGGCGGCCTGGTCTCCGACGTCACCACCGACCCGTCGTCGGGCACCATCGTGCTGGACGCGCCGATGACCCAGATCGTGGCCAAGCCGACCATCTCCGACGGCGACCTGACACTGCAGGTCGAGCAGTTGACGGGACTGGGTTTCCTGCTGCCGCGCGAATCGATCCAGCCCGCGCTGAACATGTTCGCGGCGCAGCTGACCAAGGACTACCCGATGGGCATCCGTCCGGAGAGCCTGCAGGTCACCGGCACCGGCGTGACCGCCAAGTTCTCCACCAAGAACGCGACCATCCCGCTGGCCCAGCAGAACACCTGCTTCTCCGGCCTCTGATCTCACCGCGATTTGTGCACGATTTTCCGCGGTGACCGCGGATTTTCGTGCACAAATCGCTGACTAAGCCAGCCCGTCGAGGACAGCGCGGGTACCGGACAGCCCGAGCCGGGTGGCACCTGCGTCGAGCAGCGCCACCGCGTCCGCGGCCGCGCGGATACCGCCGCTGGCTTTGACGCCGAGGCCCGGGACGGTCTCGGCCATGATCTCCACGGCCTGCACGGACGCGCCGCCGGCCGGGTGGAATCCGGTGGAGGTCTTCACGAAATCGGCGCCGGCATCGGCGGCCGCGCGGCAGACGTCGGCCAGCGTCGGTGCGCCGGCCATGGTCAGCAGCGCCGCGGACTCGACGATCACCTTCAGCACCGCTGTCGGGGCGGCCCCACGGACTGCGGTGATGTCGGCGAACACCGCCGAGATGTCACCTGCGATGGCGGCACCGACGTCGATCACCATGTCGATCTCATCGGCACCGCGCCGGCCGTCGGCCCCGACGATCGACAGCGCCGCCTCGCGGGCCTTGATCTGCGAATCATGCTTGCCCGACGGGAATCCCACGACGGTGGCGACCTTGATGCGCTCGGGCACCTCGACCGCGGCGAGCATCGACGGCGACACGCACACCGCACAGACCCCCAGATCGGCGGCCTCCCAGCACAGGCTCGCCACATCCGCGGCCGTCGCCTCGGGCTTGAGCAGGGTGTGGTCGACCAGTGCGGCCACCTGCTCGCGGGTCCAACTCATCAGAACGGCTCCTCTGTGCCACCGGGATTGCAACGCGCCTTCAACATCTGGCTGTCATCGACCACCGGTCGCCAGGGCTCCAGATTCCAGCTGGTCTTGCCCGGCGCGGCGGCTTCGGCGAAATACCAGTGGCACATGAACTGGGCCCGCATCCCGGGGGTGTCGGCGTCCGGCGCCAGGTTCAGGACCTCGGACCAGGCCTCGTCTCCCGGCTGCGTGGCGCCCAGGCCGGACGCGCGCCGGCCGGCCACTGTCGGGTAGACCCGAAGGCTCGACACGCCATCCCACTGCGTCCACCGGGTGTGGTCGACGTATGGCGGCGGCGGAACAGGGTATGGAGCGGGATCAACAGGGTCGGCCAGCACCGGGGGCGCCAGCACCACCGCGGCGGCAGCCAGGACCCCGCACAGGATCGAGCGCACCGACTACCGGGATTTCCCTTGGACCTCAAGGAGTTTGGGCTTCACATCGACCAGGTACACACCGGTGGCGCAGGCCGCGATGGCCGCACCCACCGGCGGCCCGATGATCCAGCCCAGGACCGCACCGCCGCCCAGAATCGCCAGCCAAACCGGCTTGGTCAGCTTGTCGACCGCGGTGTAGGCGTCCGGCCGCTGCATGGCGGCGTGTACGAACGCGTACACGGTCGTGGCGAGCACCGCGATCTGTAACGCGAAAAGGACGTAACCCACCAGGCTTCCGAGGTACACACCCTCAGCCTATGTGGGTTACGTCCCTGACGTCTAACTCTCCCGTCGCTTCGCTCGCCCCGGAAAAACTCTCCCGTCGCTTCGCTCGCCCCGGGAAACCCGATTACTTCTGCGTGACCTTCTTGGCCGGAGCGGCCTTCTTGGCCGGAGCCTTGGCAGCAGCCTTGGCCGGGGCGGCCTTGGTCGCAGCAGCCTTGACCGGGGCGGCCTTCTTGGCGGCCGGCTTGGCCGGAGCAGCCTTCTTGGCAGCCTTGGCCGGGGCCTCTTCCTTCTCGGGCAGCTCGACGCCGACCAGCTTGGCGGCACGCTCGCCGACGGCGCGGGTCTGGCTGGCAACGTTGCCCAGGGCATCCTGGGTCAGCTCGGTGACCTGCTCGGTGTAGTTCTCGACACGGCCACGGACGTCCTCGACGCGCTCACGGACACTCTCGATCGACGACTGGGCGCGCAGGCGCTCCAGGGCGGCCTCGCCGCGCTCGACCAGCTTGTTGTAGGTGTTCTGAGCGTTCTCGGCGTAGGTCTCGGCGGCCTTGCGCAGCTCTTCGGTGCTGAACTTCTCGCGCAGCTCCTCAACCTGGCCCGGCAGCTCTTCCTGCAGCTTGGTCAGGCGGGCACGGCCTTCTTCGACGCGGGTGTTGGCATCGGTGCGGGCCTCTTCGGCACGCTCACGCAGGCTCGCGACGATCTCGTTGACGGTGGCCAGAGCCAGGTCCGCAGCGCCGACGGCGGCGAACAGGGGGGCCTTCAAGTCTTCGATGGTGGGCTGGCTGGTCTCTTTGTTCTCTGCCATGTTCGTTGTTTCCTTTCTCGGGTACTGCGTTGGTCAGTTCGCTACTTGGTGAGTGTCAGTCGTCGTTGTCTGCTCCTCACTCGCGGCTTCCAATTCAGGCTGATCAGGAAGCGGTTTGGATTCGGCATCGTTCTGCTGCCGGAAGGACGTGTAGATATCGAGCAGCACCTGCTTCTGCCGCTCGGTGATCGAGAGGTCCGCGATGATGGCGTCACGCACCTCGCCGGCGGCGCTGGGCTCCAGAATTCCGGCCCGTACGTAGAGCACCTCGGCCGAAACCCTGAGCGCCTTGGCGATCTGGTTCAGCACATCGGCCGACGGCTTGCGCAGGCCGCGCTCGATCTGGCTCAGGTAGGGGTTGCTGACGCCCGCCTTCTCAGCGAGTTGGCGGACCGAGACCTGCGCAGCCTCTCGCTGGGTGCGGATGAAACTGCCGATGTCCTGAGCCGCATTCGACACGACGGCGGCGATATCTGCATCCTGCGCCATGTCGTGCCCCTGTCGTCATCGACCGCTTTTGGTTGGCGATCCGTACCAAAACAACGGTACGAGGGGGTGCTAACTATTGCAAGCGCTAGCAAGCGCCAGCTAGCACCGTCAGACGAACAGCTCGGCGATGGTGTAGATGACCAGCCCGGCCAGCGATCCGACGACCGTGCCGTTGATCCGGATGAACTGCAGGTCACGACCGACATGAAGCTCGATTCGCCGGCTCGCCTCGTCGGCGTCCCAGCGCTCGATGGTCTCCGTGATAATCGCTGTGATCTCCGTCCCATATTGCGCAACAAGGTGTTTTGCGCCTCTGACGAGCCAGTCGTCGACCTTGTCCCGAAGGTCCGCGTCGTCCCGTAGGGACTCCCCGATCCGCACCACCGAATCTGCAATCCGGGTGCGCAAAACCGACGATGGATCGTCCACGGACTCGAGGATGATGCGCTTGGCCGTGCTCCACGCCGTCTCCGCCGCCCGTGCCACCTCGTCGCGCGCCAGGATCTGTTCCTTGATCCGTTCCGCCCGCGCGATGGTGTCTTCGTCGTTCTGCAGATCGTCGGCGAAGTCGAACAGGAACTTCGTGGCCGACATGCGCAGCTCGTGCTCGGGGTTGCGTCGCACCTTGTCGGTGAAGTCCATCAACTCACGGTGGATACGGTCGCCCACCAGGTGATCGACCCAGCGCGGCGACCACGTCGGCGAGTCCCGTTCGATGACGCGCTCGATGATCTCGCCCGCGTTGAGCGACCACTGGAACGCGCGGTCGGCCAGCAGCTGCAGCAGCGCCTCCTGCCGCCGCTCGGCCAGCATGCTCTCCAGCACCCGGCCGATCGGCGGACCCCACTGTGGTTCGGCGATCCGCTTGACGATCATCCGGTCCAGCACGTGCTGCACGTCCTCGTCACGCAGCAGCTCCACCAGCACCCGCAGCACCGTCGACGCCTCGGCCGCCACCCGGGAGGCATGCACCGGCTCCGAGAGCCACTTGCCCAACCGGCTCGCCACCTGCGCGTCGCGCAGCTTGGTCTCGATCACTTCCGGCGACATGAAGTTCTCGCGCACGAAGGTGCCGAGGCCTTCGCCCAGCTGGTCCTTCTTGCGCGGAATGATGGCGGTATGCGGGATGGGGATGCCCAGCGGATGGCGGAACAGCGCCGTCACGGCGAACCAGTCGGCCAGGGCGCCGACCATGCCGGCCTCGGCAGCGGCCCGCACATAACCCACCCACGGGCCGGTCCAGCTGTACGCGCCGCCACGCGCCTGCAGCCACGTACACACCGCAAACAACACGGTGGCACCGAGCAGGAAGCTGAGCGCGACCGCTTTCATCCGGCGCAGGTTGCGCCGCCGCTCTTCGTCAGCCGTCCGGTCGGCGCCGGCAAACGACTCCGCGAGACTGACGTGCGGTTCGAGGGATTCCTGGTGCCTCGGATGAGGTCCAGGTCCAGGCCTGGGTCGGTGTGCCACGCTTCCATCATCCTGTATGTGCGCCATGGTCGCCCCGTATTATTAAGCGGACCTAGCGGAATGGACGTACTGCGACCGTGGCACAGCAAAACGCACCTTCGTCGGCAAAAGCCGACGGGCGTAAACGACGCTGGCATCAACACAAGGTCGATCGCCGCAATGAGCTGGTGGACGGCACGCTCGAAGCCGTCCGGCGCCGCGGCAGCAACGTCAGCATGGACGAGATCGCGGCTGAGATCGGCGTGTCGAAGACCGTCCTGTACCGCTACTTCGTCGACAAGAACGATCTGACCACCGCAGTGATGATGCGCTTCGCGCAAACCACGCTGATCCCCAACATGGCGTCGGCGATGTCGTCGAATCTTGACGGTTTCGAACTCACCCGGGAGATCATCCGGGTCTACGTCGATACTGTCGCCGCCGAGCCAGAGATCTACCCGTTCGTCTTCGCCAACAGCTCGGCGAGCAAGAGCAAGGCCATCGCCGACTCGGAACAGATCATCGCGCGGATGCTCGCGGTCGTGCTGCGCCGACGGATGGCGCACGCCGGCATGGACACCGGCGGCGTCGACGCGTTCGCGTTCCACACCGTCGGCGGCGTGCAGCTGGCCACCCACTCGTGGATGTCGAATCGCCGGATGAAGCCCGAGCAACTCATCGACTACCTGACCATGTTGTCGTGGAGTGCGCTGCGCGGCATCGTCGAAGTGGGCGGGTCACTCGATGAATTCAACGCGCAACCGCATCCGTCCCCGACCATCCCGACGCATCTGCTTCACTGATCTGCGTGACCGCCGATCTGCCGTCGTTGTGGACCCACGAGCCGCACAAGCACCTGGAGTTCAAACCCGGCCTTCGCGTCGGCGACATCAACCCGGACGCCACGCCCGGATTCCGCGGCAGCAAGCCCGACGCCCCGGATCTACAGATCGAACGCAACGAGCGGTTCGCCGAACTGCAGGAGATGCTGTACGCGAGCAGCCGGTCCGGCGATACCCGTTCGATACTGCTGGTGCTGCAGGGCATGGATACCGCGGGCAAGGGTGGCATCGTCAAACACGTTGTGGGAGCTGGTAATCCGCAAGGGATTCGGTACGCCAGCTTCGGAAAGCCCACCGCAGAAGAGCTTTCGCACCACTATCTGTGGCGTATCCGCAACGCCCTGCCTCCCGGCGGGCACATCGGCGTCTTCGACCGGTCGCACTACGAGGACGTGTTGATCGTGCGAGTGCGCGACCTCGTGCCGCCGTCGGTGTGGGAAGGCCGGTACGACGAAATCAACGCCTTCGAGCGCGAACTCGTCGACGCCGGGACGACGATCATCAAAGTCGCGATGTTCGTGTCGCTGGACGAGCAGAAGAAGCGACTCGCGGAGCGACTCGACCGGCCGGACAAGTACTGGAAGTACAACCCCGGCGACATCGACGAGCGGCTGGGGTGGCCCAAGTACCAGGAGGCCTACCAGGCCGTGCTGGACCGCACCTCCACCGATTACGCGCCGTGGCACGTCGTGCCGTGCAACCGGAAGTGGTACTCCCGGCTGGCCATCACCGAGCTGCTGATCGAAGCACTCGAACGGCTCCAACTGTCCTGGCCTGCAGCAGATTTCGACGTCGAGGCGGAGAAGATTCGACTGGAGTCTGCTTAGCGCAAAGAGAAGCGCCCCCGACCGAAGTCGGGGGCGCTTCTCTTTGACTTACTTGACCAGCGTGAACTGGCCGATGTTGGTGATGCCGCGGCGGAAGAAGTCGGCGCAACCGGTCAGATACTTCATGTAGCGGTCGTAGACCTCCTGGCCCTGCATGGCGATGGCCTCGTCCTTGTTGGCCGCCAGGTTCGCCGCCCACATGTCCAGCGTGCGCGCGTAGTGCGGCCGCAGCAGGTGGATGCGCTCCAGGGTGAAGCCCGAGCCGGCGGCGAGCTGCTCGATGTCCTCGACTGCCGGCAGCTGCCCGCCGGGGAAGATCACGTCGCCGATGAACTTCATGAACTTCAGGTCGCTGATGGTCAGCTTGATGCCGTTCTCACGGAAGAACTGCTGGGTGTGCGCCAGGATCGTGTGCAGCAGCATGCGGCCGCCGTTCTCCGGCAGGATGTTGTACGCACGCTCGAAGAAGATCGGGTAGCGCTCCTGCTTGAAGGCCTCGAAGGCGCCGATCGAGACGATGCGGTCGACGGGCTCGTCGAACTCTTCCCAGCCCTGCATCCGGATCTCGATGCTGCGGTTGGTGTCGATCTTGGCCAGTCGCGCGCGGGCGTACTCCGACTGTTCCTTGCTCAGGGTGATTCCGATGACGTTCACGTCGAACTGGGTGATGGCCCGCTCCAGCGCGCCGCCCCAGCCACAGCCGATGTCGAGCAGGGTCATGCCCGGCTTGAGGTCGAGCTTGCCCAGCGCCAAGTCGAACTTGGCGTTCTGCGACTCTTCGAGCGTCATGTCCTCGCGCTCGTAGTAACCACAGGTGTATCCCATGGTCGGTCCGAGCCACAGCGCGAAGAACTCGTTCGAGATGTCGTAGATCGACTGCGACTCCTCGTAATGGGGGGTCAAATCGATGTCGGCTTGTGACATTTCGGTATCTATCCTTTGCGTTTACGTCCGCTGGCGCGGGCGGCGCTACCGCTTGTTGCGGTCAGCTGGCAACCCATACGTGCGCAGCCCTGACGGGCCCAGCGAAAAACAACCCGCACGCAAGGTTAACGAAAATTACTGCCAGGCTCCAACCCAGCGTCTGTCAATAGGTGTAAAAGCCCTTGCCCGACTTCCTGCCGAGCTGGCCGGCCTCAACCATACGCAGCAACAGCGGCGGCGCAGCGTACAGCGGCTCTTTGTACTCGTCGTACATAGAGTCCGCGATCAACTTCATGGTGTCCAGGCCCACCAGGTCGGCGAGCTTCAGCGGGCCCATCGGGTGCGACAGCCCGGCGACGACCGCGGTGTCGATGTCCTCGACCGTAGCGAAGCCCGACTCGGCCATGCGGATGGCCGCCAGCAGGTAGGGAACCAGCAGGAAGTTCACAACAAAGCCCGAGCGATCCGCCGCACGCACAACCTTCTTACCCAGCACCTCGGCCGCGAACGTCTCGACGCGGGCGGCGGCTTCCGGGGCGGTCGTCACCGAGGAGATGAGCTCGACCAGAGGCAGCACCGGCACCGGGTTGAAGAAGTGCAGACCGAGTACGCGGCTCGGGTTCTTGGTCGCGGCGGCGATGCGCATGATCGGGATGGACGACGTGTTCGATGCCAGCACCGCGTCGGGGTCGGTGATGATCTCGTCAAGCTGAGAGAAAACCTTCGCCTTGACGTTGGCATCTTCGACGATGGCTTCGATGACGAGCTGACGGTCGGCCATATCGGCCAGGTCGTTGGTGAAGCTCAGGCGGCCCAGCGCGGCGTCGCGATCGGCCTCGGACAGTTTGCCCTTCTTGACGGCGTTGTCCAGCGACTTGGTGATCCGCTCCCGGCCGGCGGTGGTCAGCGCCTCGGTCGGCTCGAACGCCAGGACCTGCGCGCCGGCCTTGATGCAGACCTCGGCGATACCGCCGCCCATCTGCCCGGCCCCGATGACGCCGACTCGTTCGATTGCGTTGCTCACCGCTGTCCTCTCCTCGTGATTACGTCTGAAGATATGCGACAGGCCCCGCCCAGTTCCTGAGCGGGGCCTGCCGTATCTAGCTGTCGCGGCCGTGAGGGCTGTGCACGGGCATCACTACCCGATGCGTACAGCACTCACACTCGTGGCCGACTTAGTGGAACTGACCCTCTTCGGTCGAGCCCTTCAGAGCTGCGGTCGAGGTGTTCGGGTCCACGGTGGTGGCGATCTTGTCGAAGTAACCGGCGCCGACCTCACGCTGGTGCTTGGTGGCGGTGTAGCCACGGGCCTCGGCCGCGAACTCGCGCTCCTGCAGGTCGACGTAGGCGGTCATGCCCTCGCGGGCGTAGCCGTAGGCCAGGTCGAACATGGAGTAGTTCAGGGCGTGGAAGCCGGCCAGGGTGATGAACTGGAACGTGAAGCCCATGGCACCCAGTTCCTTCTGGAACTTGGCGATGGTCGAGTCGTCCAGCGCCTGCTTCCAGTTGAAGGACGGGCTGCAGTTGTAGGACAGCAGCTGGTCCGGGAACTCGGCCTTGACGGCCTCGGCGAACTTACGGGCGACCTGCAGGTCCGGCACACCGGTTTCCATCCAGATCATGTCGGCGTAAGGGGCGTAGGCCTTGGCACGCGCGATGCAGGGCTCGATGCCCTTCTGGATGTTGTAGAAGCCTTCAGAGGTGCGCTCGCCGGTGACGAACGGCTTGTCGCGGTCGTCCACGTCCGAGGTGATCAGGGTGGCGGCCTCGGCGTCGGTACGGGCGATGACGACGGTGGGGGTGTTCGCGACGTCAGCGGCCAGGCGAGCCGAGGTCAGGGTGCGGATGTGCTGCTGGGTCGGGATCAGCACCTTGCCACCGAGGTGGCCACACTTCTTCTCCGAAGCCAGCTGGTCCTCCCAGTGGGTACCGGCGGCACCCGCGGCGATCATGGCCTTCTGCAGTTCGTAGACGTTCAGCGCGCCACCGAAGCCGGCCTCACCGTCGGCGACGATCGGCACCAGCCAGTTGTCGACGCTCTTGTCACCCTCGACGCGGGCGATCTCGTCGGCGCGCAGCAGGGCGTTGTTGATGCGACGGACGACGGCCGGCACCGAGTTGGCGGGGTACAGGCTCTGGTCCGGGTAGGTGTGGCCCGAGAGGTTCGCGTCACCGGCGACCTGCCAACCCGAGAGGTAGATGGCCTTGAGGCCGGCGCGGACCTGCTGCACGGCCATGTTGCCGGTCAGGGCGCCCAGCGCGTTGATGTAGGAGCCGTCGCCCTTGGTGACGCCTTCCCACAGGATCTCGGCGCCACGCCGCGCGAGGGTGTTCTCCTCGACGACACTGCCCTGCAGCTCCTCAACCTGAGCTGCGGTGTAGTCGCGGGTGATGCCCTTCCAGCGGGGGTTGGTGTCCCAGTCCTGCTGAATCTCAGCGGCGGTACGTGGCTGACCGACGTTCGACATAGGAGCTGCTCCTTCGTGACTTGTCACTGTGGGCGTCAGATTCAAAGTGATTGTTAACGCTTTGGCGACTTCGCTTGTGTGCTGTTAACGACGATGACACAGCACATACCCGCAGGTCCAGCGGTTACAAGTGCCAACTTTCGCCAACAGTCATAGCCAAGTTGCGAAGATTGCGAATTTGCTGGGGAGCTTGACCGGTTCAGTAGCTACTGACAAGTAACCGAAATGCGCTGGTCAGTACGCTCGTACTGTTAAATCGGCGCACTCAGAGCGCGAACAGGCACGCGACGGCTTTGACCTCGTCACCGACCACATATGTGAGCGTTGTAACACTGCGGTCACACAGCTCTGGACCGAATTTCTCGGTCGATCCGGCGGGGTACTCGTGCGTGATGATCTCCAACCGCTCCCCCAGGGCCACCGCGGCGTCGTGCTCGATGGTCACCCGCAGCGGCGCCTCGAGCAGCTCGGGCCGGTAGGTCTGCAGGTAATCCTCGACCACCGACCAGTAGACGGAGTTGTTCATGTGGTCGAACAGGTCGATGTCGCTGACCCGGACCGGGAAGTCCACGATCCGAAGCGCGTCTTCGCGAGCGCCGGCCTTCAGGTAGCCCTTCCACCGCAGCCGGTCGGTGGAGGCGGTCCGCTTGAGCCCGGCGACGAAATCGTCCGCGATGCGGGCCGGTCCCTGCGTATCGAGGTTGATGTTGATCCAGAATGCCTCTGATTCGATGAGGCCGCCCTTGCGGCCGTCGATCCGCACGCGCATCTCACACCACCGGCTCGACGTACCCGAACACCAGCGCCGCAGGCGCAGGATCTCGCTGCCCTCGATGGGGCGGATCACATCCACCATCGTGCGCCGGACGACCCACGCGGGGTGGACGTCTTCGTAGCCCATCTGGCGCAGCTGGTCCTGGCCGATGTCCTGGATGTGCCGGCACGCGCCGTCGAACCGCAGCCGGCCGTTCCGATCGACGTCGGCCATCCGCAGCGGCCAACCCGTGTCGTACACGTCGGGATGCCCCTCCGGGACCGGCATCATGACCTTGGCCAGGCCCGGCGCTGCTGTGACCCTGGCCTTCTCAACGGCCTTTTCGGTGGCCTTTTCTGCGGTCTTTTCGGCGGTCTTCTCGGCGGTTTCGACAGTGCTCATGGCGTCCCTTCCACACGGGCCCCCTCGGCCGGATCGCCCAACTCACCCGCGGGCCCGATCCTGCCACAGCGCCAGTTTGCCAATAATGCGAAGACGGTATTCACATGATTGCTAGGCTGGGTTTCATGGCGAAGACTTTTGTTGGCTCGCGGGTGCGTCAGCTCCGGGGCGAACGCGGCTTCAGCCAGGCCGCACTGGCCCAGATGCTCGACATCTCGCCCAGCTACCTCAACCAGATCGAGCACGACGTCCGGCCCCTGAGCGTGGCCGTGCTACTCCGCATCACCGAGGTGTTCGGGGTCGATGCGACGTTCTTCGCCTCCCAGGACGACACCCGCCTGGTCGCCGAGTTGCGCGAAGCACTGATGGATCGGGACCTGGGCGTCGACGTCGACATCCCGGAGATCGCCGACCTGGTCAGCTCCCACCCGACGATGGCCCGCGCGATGGTCGATCTACACCGTCGCTACCGGTTGTCGACTGCCCAGCTGGCCGCCGCCACCGAAGACCGGTTCTCCGACGGCAGCGGCACCGGGGCCATCACCATGCCGCACGAAGAGGTGCGCGACTACTTCTACACGCGGCAGAACTACCTCCACGAACTCGACACCGCGGCCGAGGAGTTCATCCTCCGCATGCACATGCGGAGGTCCGAGCTGTCCCGCGAGCTGGCCGAGCGGCTGAGCCGCGTGCACCACGTGCGCATCGTGCAGCGGCTCGAGCTCGGTGACAACGTGCTGCACCGCTACGACCCCGAGACCAGGACGCTGGAGATCGGCGGCCACCTGTCCTCAGGGCAGTACGTGTTCAAGTTGGCCGCCGAGCTGGCCTATCTGGAATTCGGCGACCTGCTGGAAAGTCTGGTGGCCGAGGGCAATTTCACCAGCGACGAGTCGGTGAAACTGGCCCGCATGGGGCTGGCCAACTACTTTGCCGCCGCCGCGGTGCTGCCCTACGGCCAATTCCATGCCGTCGCAGAGGAATTCCGCTACGACGTCGAGCGGCTGTCGGCGTACCACTCGGTGAGTTACGAGACCATCGCACATCGGCTGTCGACGCTGCAGCGGCCGTCGATGCGCGGTGTGCCGCTGTCGTTCGTCCGGGTCGACCGGGCCGGGAACATGTCGAAACGCCAGTCCGCCACCGGTTTTCACTTCTCCTCATCGGGCGGCACCTGCCCCCTCTGGAATGTCTACGAGACATTCGCGAACCCCGGCAAGGTGCTGGTGCAGATCGCCCAGATGCCCGACGGGCGCAACTACATGTGGGTGGCGCGCACCGTGGAACGACGGGCCGCGCGGTACGGCCAACCCGGCAAGACGTTCGCCATCGGGCTGGGTTGCGAACTGCGCCATGCCAATCGGCTGGTCTACTCTGAAGGCCTGGATCTGTCCGGCGGAGCCGCGACGCCCATCGGCTCGGGCTGCCGGGTGTGCGAGCGGGACAACTGCCCGCAGCGGGCGTTCCCCGCACTGGGCCGGGAACTGGACCTCGACGAACACCGCAGCACCGTGACGCCGTATGTGGTGAAGCGGGTAAATCAGTGACGGGAGGTGCCGTACGGTCCTACCGCCGTCACAGAGCTGGACTTTCTGACGCTTCGCCGGGCAGTTGCTCGATCGCCGGCGCGGGTGTGCCCGGTCGCGAGAAGAACGTTGCGTAGAAGCCGTAGACCAGCGTCGCGAACGCGCCAACGATGAGCAGCCCGAACATGATCGGGTACTGCGCCATCAATTCGGACAGGTAGCGAACACACAACATCAGGCCGACGATGATGGCCGCACCACCGGCGATCAGCCGGAGTCGGGCATGGACACCCGGCCGAACGGGTTCCCGCAGAGCCGATTCCACCGTGAGGCACAACGCCGCACCGACCACCAGGTCGACGCCGTAGTGGAACCCGAAGCCCAGGGTCGCGGCCAGGGTGCCCACCAGCCAACAGGTGCCGCCGATACGTAGCCACCGCGGACCCGAGCGGGAATGGATGAACACGGCCAGTGCCCATGCCGTATGCAGCGACGGCATGCAGTTGCGCGGAGTCGACCTGTCGAACCCGATGGGCACCGCCGCCCCGTCGACCGGCGGCAACAGCGCCGGCCAGCAGTCGCCGACCTGAAATCCGCCACCGGCCGAACCGAACGCGTAGGTGGGCCCCACCAAGGGGAACATCAGATAGATCAACGGGCCGATCAGACCGAGCACCAAGAAGGTCCGGACGACGAAGTGCCGCGGCCACCGGCCACCGGTGGTCACGTTCCGCAACTGATAGATGGCCACCACGGTCGCGGCGGCGGAGAGTTCGAGATACACCCAGTGCAGTACGAAGTAGAGCACCGAATGGTGCTGGACCAACTGGCCCATCACCCACGACGGCTGTCCCAAGGCAACATCGGCTCGCGCCGCGAATTCGTCGAGCACGGTAGGGCGCGTCAACGACGTGATCGTCAGCCAGGCGTCACCGGCCTTGGTGGCCAGAACGAGCAGCAGACCGGTGGCCACGCCTTTCAAGGCGGTGTCACGCTCCGGGCCTGTCCACCTCAGCAGGGCAAATACACCCAGCCCAGTGAGCACGACCAGGGCGCCGCTGCCCATCGCTGAATGCAGGCCGAGAAAATCCCGCCCGGCGACAAAGGCCACGTCGAGCCCCAGTGCAGTGGCCGCAGCCGGCAGCCGGTACTGCCGCGGTACCGCGACCAGAGCCACCACCAGGGCCGCCCACGGCACCGTGAATCCCGCCGGAGTTCCGACGTAATCGCCGAGCAAGCGCTCAAGTGGACCCCGGAATCCGCACAGCATCGCCGTGATCTGCAGCGCGCACATGAACGTCGCGACCAGCGCAATGCCGATCGCGACCTTCGTCCGGGGCGGTACACCCTCCTTAAGAAAGGGTGAATGTTCGGTGAACACGTCATAGACGATAGGTCGTCGGGCGGCGCTACCAGCAACTTGCGACCAATTTGGGACTCAGCGGTTTCACCCCATCGCCCGACCCTACGATGGCCTCGCCTGTGCCAGACTCGGGAATTGTGAACACCATCGAGCCGGCCCGCATCGAACCCGGCGGCTTCCGTGAACTCGGCCCGCTCAACTGGGTCATCGCCAAGATCGGCGCCAGGACCATCCGGGCCCCGAGGTTCACCCTCTTCAACGTCCTCGGCCAGCATCATCTGCTGTTCCTGACGTTCCTGCCCTACTCGGGCATGCTGCTGGGCCGCAGCAAGCTGGGGCTCAAGGACGCCGAGCTGGTGATCCTGCGCGTCGGGCATCTGCGCGGCAGCGAGTACGAGCTGCAGCAGCACCGCCGCCTCGCCCGCAGCCGCGGCGTCGACGCCGAGACGCAGGCCCGGATTTTCGAAGGCCCGGACGCCGAGGGCCTCACCGACCGGCAGCGCGTCCTGATCACCGCCACCGACGAGTTCGTCATCACCCGCTCGGTGTCCGACCAGACGTGGAAGTCGCTGGCGTCCTACCTCGATCGCAAACAGCTCATCGAATTCTGCCTGCTGGCAGCGCAATACGACGGGCTGGCAGCGACCATCGCGACGCTGCGGGTGCCGCTCGACTTCCCGGACTAGACCGCTCGAACATGAGCCTGTGTTCGAAACTCCAGGAGAATTCGGCACACACGCTCAGGCTCGACGACTACAAGTAGGTGACTCCGAGTACTGCGAGCGTCATCAGCACCGGCGCGACAGGCAGGCACCACAGGAACGCGGACTTCGCGAAAGCCTTGCGCTCCTGAAGCTTTCGCGCAAAGAACACGGCGACACCGGCCACCACGAAGACCACTCCGGACATCACCAGCACCCAGAAACTGATGCTGGTGGTGTCCATCGCGAGCGAGATGGCCACCAGCCACAACATGTGGCCGACGACCAAACCGCCTATCGCGGCAACAACATTCGCGCGCAAAGCCGACCTAGAAGTTGATCATGTGGCCGGCCAGGCCGTGGATGGCCTCCTGCAGCGCCTCCGACAGTGTCGGGTGCGTATGCACGTTGCGAGCCAGCTCGTTGACGGTCAGATCCCACTTCTGGGCCAGCGTGAGCTCGGGCAGCAGCTCGGACACATCGGGTCCGATCAGGTGGCCACCGATCAGCTCGCCGTACTTGGCGTCGGCGATCAGCTTCACGAAGCCGGTCGGATCGGCCAGGCCGTGCGCTTTGCCGTTGGCGGTGAACGGGAACTTGGCGACCTTGATGTCGTAGCCCTCGGCCTTGGCCTGCTCCTCGGTGAGCCCGAAGCTCGCGACCTGTGGCTGGCAGAACGTGGCGCGCGGCATCATCCGGTAGTCACCCAACGCCATGGTCTCGGCACCGGCGATGGTCTCGGCGGCCACGACGCCCATCGCCTCGGCCACGTGCGCCAGCATCAACTTGGCGGTGACGTCACCGATCGCGTAGATGTGCGGCACGTTGGTGCGCATGTAGTCGTCGATCGCGATGGCGCCGCGGTCGGTGAGTGCGACACCCGCCGTCTCCAGGCCGTAGCCCTCGACGTTGGGGCCGAAGCCGATGGCCTGCAACACCTTGTCGGCCTTGAGCTCCTGGGTCGCACCGTCCTTGCTGACGACGACGGTCACCTCCGAGCCGCCGTCGGTGATCGACTCGACCTTGGTGCCGGTGAGGATCTTGACGCCCAGCTTCTTGTACTGCTTCTCGATCTCCTTGGAGACCTCGGCATCCTCGTTGGGCAGCGCACGCGGCAGGAACTCGACGATGGTCACGTCGACGCCGTAGTTCTTCAGGACATACGCGAACTCCATGCCGATGGCACCAGCGCCGGCGATGATGATCGAGCCGGGGAGCTCCCGCGTCATGATCTGCTTCTCGTAGGTGACGACGTTCTCGCTCAGCGAGGTGCCGGGCACCAGCCGCACCGACGAGCCGGTGGCGATGATCGCGTTGGCGAAGGTGACGTCTTCGGTGCCACCGGCGTTCAGTGCGACGCGCATCGAGTTGGGGCCGGTGAAGGTGCCGTAGCCGTCCAGCTCGGTGATCTTGTTCTTCTTCATCAGGAAGTGCACGCCGGCGACGCGGCCCTCGGCGACCTTGCGGCTGCGGTCGAATGCCGCGCCGAAGTCGAAGCTGGCTTCGCCCGTGATGCCGAACGTCTTGGCTTCCTTGTTGAAGATGTGCGCCAGCTCCGCATTGCGCAGCAGGGCCTTGGATGGGATGCATCCCACGTTCAGACAGACGCCGCCCCAGTACTTCGGTTCGACGATGGCGGTGGTCAGCCCCAGCTGGGCTGCGCGAATGGCGGCGACATATCCGCCGGGACCGGCTCCGAGAACGACGACGTCATAGTGAGTCACATGCACACCTTATAGGCGCGACGACGAGGAGGGTCGGGAGACCGATTCAACGGTGCGAAACGTGGGTATATGGCGGGGACCCATCGTCAGAAAGGGTCCGATGCCTCATGTCAAACTCCTTGATGCCGCACTTCAGCGATGTGCAGGCGCACTACGACCTGTCTGATGAGTTCTTCCGGCTGTTCCTCGATCCGACCCAGACCTACAGCTGCGCCTACTTCGTGCGCGACGACATGACGCTGCAGGAAGCACAGCTGGCGAAGATCGATCTCGCGCTCAGCAAGCTCGGCCTCTTACCGGGCATGAAATTGCTGGACATCGGCTGCGGATGGGGCTCGACCATGCTGCGTGCCATCGAACGCCACGACGTGGATGTCATCGGCCTGACGTTGTCGATGAACCAGGCGGCTCATGTCCAGCGCACCTTCGACCGGATGAACTCCAGTCGCAGCCGCGAGGTCCGGCTACAGGGCTGGGAGCAATTCAACGAACGGGTCGACCGGATTGTCTCGATCGGTGCTTTCGAGCATTTCGGGCCCGATCGTTACCCGGAATTCTTCCGGCGGACGTACGCGGCCATGCCGCCCGACGGCGTGATGCTGCTGCACACCATCTGCGGTTTCGATTTCCGGGAAGCCAGAGCACTCGGGATACCGCTGACCTTCGAATTCGCCCGATTCGTGAAGTTTCTGATGACGGACATCTTCCCGGGTGGCCGACTGCCGATCATCCCCGTGGTGGAGCAGCTCGCGACCGATGCCGGATACACCGTCAGCCGAAAACAGTCACTGCAGCCGCATTACGCCACGACCCTCGACATCTGGGCGCAGAACTTGGCGGAACACCGGAACGAGGCCATCGAAATCCAGTCGCAAGAGGTCTACGACCGCTACCAGAAGTATCTGACCGGGTGCGCGCAACTGTTCCGCAACAAACAGGCCGACGTCGTCCAGTTCACCTTGGAGAAGTAGCTCATCATGACCGAAAGCACCCCCACCACAACGCAATTGCAGCCGCACTTCGAAGACATCCAGGCCCACTACGACATCTCCGACGACTTCTTCGGGCTGTTCCAGGACCCAAGCCGCACCTATAGCTGTGCGTACTTCGAACCGCCCGGCCTCAGCCTCGAAGACGCCCAGGTGGCGAAGATCGACCTGAACCTCGACAAGCTGAACCTGGAACCGGGAATGACGCTGCTGGACATCGGCTGCGGCTGGGGTGCGACCATGCGCCGTGCCGTCGAACGGTACGACGTCAACGTCATCGGCTTGACCCTGTCCAAGAATCAGTTCGCGTACACCAAACGACTGCTGGACGGCGTCGACAGTACGAGGACGCGGGAGCTGCAGCTCCACGGCTGGGAGCAGTTCCACCGGTCGGTGGACCGCATCGTCTCCATCGAGGCCTTCGAGCACTTCGGCTTCGACCGGTATGACGACTTCTTCAAGAACTGCTTCGACATCCTGCCCACCGGCGGCCGGATGGTGATCCAGAGCAGCACCGGCTATCACCCCTACGATCTGAACCGGCGCGGCAAGGCCCTGACGTTCGAGACCGCCCGCTTCATCAAGTTCATGGTCACGGAGATCTTTCCGGGCGGGCGGATCCCGACTGCCGACATGATGGTCGAGCACGGCAGGAAAGCAGGATTCGACGTGCCGGAATGCCTGTCACTGCGTCCGCACTACATCCAGACTCTCGGCATCTGGGCCGATACGTTGGAGGCGCATCGCGAGCAGGCCCTCGCCATCGCCTCGGACGAGGTCTACCAGCGCTACATGCGGTACCTGCGTGGGTGCCAGCACTATTTCACCGATGAGATGCTCGACGTCAATCTGGTGACCTACGTCAAACCCGAGGCCTGACCCCACTCGGCACCGGGCACGCCTCTTCAACGTGGTCGACAACCAACGTGCCGCCGGTCACCGGTCGCGCACCCTGCGCGTACTGCGCGCCGGTGACGGGCGGCTGCGCGCCCAGTTCGGCGTTCTCCGCTTCGGTGAACACCCGGCCACGCGACAGGAAGCGCTTGCCTTCGGGTGCCTCCAGGCTGAACCCGCTGCCCCGTCCCGCGACCACGTCGATGATCAGCTGCGTGTGCTGCCAGGCTTCGAACTGCGGACCGGAGATCCAGACTGGTACGCCGTCCGGGCCGACGTCGAGCACCGCCAGCAGGACGTCCCGGTCGCCGACGATGAAGTCGCCTTCGGGGTAACACATCGGCGACGACCCGTCGCAGCAACCGCCGGACTGGTGAAACATCAACGGCCCGTACTGGTCCTGCAGCGCGCGCAACAGCTCGGCGGCTTCGGCGGTGATCAGTGCCCGAGATGGCATACGGCCACCCTACGCCGGAGGGTAAGAATGACCGGGTGAGTTCTGAATCTCTCGTTCCGGAAGACCCCCACCTCTGGCTTGAGGACGTCACCGGCGACGACGCCCTCGCCTGGGTGCGCGAGCACAACGAGCCGACGATCGCCGAGTTCGGCGGCGAGCGCTTCGAGCAGATGCGCACCGACGCCCTCGAAGTGATGGACACCGACGCCCGCATCCCCTACGTCCGGCGCCGCGGCGAGTTCCTCTACAACTACTGGCGCGACGCGGAGAACCCCCGCGGGCTGTGGCGGCGCACGACGCTGGACAGCTACCGCACCGACGCCCCCGAGTGGGACGTGCTGATCGATCTGGACAAGCTCGCGGCCGACGAGGATGAGAACTGGGTCTGGGCCGGCGCCGACGTCATCGAGCCCGGGCTGAACCTGGCGCTGATCGCGCTCTCGCGCGGCGGGGCCGACGCCACCGTGGTGCGCGAGTTCGACATGGAGACAAGGCTGTTCGTCGAAGACGGGTTCAGCCTGCCGGAGGCCAAGTCCAGCGTCTCGTGGGAGACGCCCGACACGGTGCTGGTTGGCACCGATTTCGGGCCTGGCGCCATGACCGACTCGGGGTACCCGCGGATCGTCAAGCGGTGGCACCGCGGGCAGCCACTGTCGGAGGCCGTGACGATCTTCGAAGGCACGGCCTCGGACGTCAGTGTCGGCGCGGGCTACGACAGCACACCGGGTTTCGAGCGGTTGATGGTGTCGCGGTCCACCGACTTCTTCAACCGCGAACGCTACGAACTCCGCGGCGACGAACTGATCCGCATCGACGTACCCACCGATGCCGCGATCTCCATCCACCGGGAGTGGCTGCTGATCCGGCCCCGAGTCGAATGGACCGTCGGTGAGACGACGTACGCGGCGGGGACGCTGCTCGCCTCGCGCTACGCCGACTACCTCGCCGGAAACCGGGACCTGAGTGTGGTTTTCGAGCCCGACGACCACAGCAGCATGCAGAACTTCGCGTGGACCCGCGACCGGCTGCTGCTGCAGACGTTGGTCGACGTCATCGGCCACATCGAACTCGTCACCCCTGGCACGTGGGAGCGCGAGGACATTCCGGGCGTGCCCGAGCACGCCACCACGGTCATCGTCGACGTCGACGAGTACGGCGACGAAATCTTCCTGGACTCAAGCGGATTCGACAGCCCGTCGCGCTTGCTCTGGGGACATGCCGGCGGCGCGGTGGCCGAGATCAAGCGGGCGCCGGGGTTTTTCGACGCCTCCGAGGTCGAGGTGTCGCAGCACTTCGCGACCTCAGCTGACGGCACCCGCATCCCGTATTTCGTTGTGGGACAACGCGGTGTCACGGAGCCGAGGAAGACGCTGCTGAGCGGCTACGGCGGCTTCGAGTCATCGATGCTGCCCGGCTACGCCGGCGTGCTCGGCCGGTTGTGGCTGACCCAGGGCGGCACCTACGTCGAGGCCAACATCCGCGGCGGCGGTGAATACGGCCCCCGCTGGCACACGCAGGCGATACGCGAGGGCCGCCACCTGGTCTACCAGGACTTCGCCGCTGTCGCAGCCGATCTGGTGCGGCGCGGCATCACGACTGTCGACCAGCTCGCCGCCGAGGGTGGCAGCAACGGCGGGCTGCTGATGGGCGTCATGCTCACGCAGTACCCGGAGTTGTTCGGCGCTCTGGTGTGCAGCGTGCCACTACTGGACATGAAGCGGTATCACCTGTTGCTCGCCGGTGCGTCGTGGGTGGCCGAATACGGCGACCCCGACAACCCCGACGACTGGGAGTTCATCTCGAAGTACTCGCCGTACCAGAACGTTTCGGCCGATCGGCAGTACCCGGCGCTGCTGATGACCACCTCCACGCGCGACGACCGGGTACACCCCGGCCACGCGCGGAAGATGACGGCAGCGCTCGAGGCCGTCGGCCACCGCGTCAGCTACTACGAGAACATCGAGGGCGGACACGGCGGAGCCGCGGACAATTCGCAGGCCGCGTTCAAGGCCGCGCTGGTGTATTCGTTCCTGGAGCGGACCATCGGCTCGTGATTTGTGCACGATTTTCCGCGCCGGCCGCGGATTTTCGTGCACAAATCGCTGTCAGGCGGTAGGAGCTCCCGCGGGCTTGGGCTTGCGGACCACGCGTCGACCCAGGTTGCCCAGCAGCGTCACGAGCACGCCCAGCACCACCAAGCCGCCACCGATGGCGAGGGTGATGTTGAGCCACTGGTGGGCGTTCGCGATGGCCGTATCGACCATGACGTCGGCCACCTGCCGGACGTTTCCGGTGGTGCGGTTCAGCCCGTCGCCCAAGTACCGACGCCCCACCTCGATGCCGGCCCAGCCGGCAGCACCCACGATCATGGTCGATATCCCCAGGGCAGCAACGGTTTTCCCGCGAGAGCGGGCCACCGCGAGCGTCAGCAGGGCGAACACGCCCGTCAGGACGCCAATGCCGACCCGTACCCACGGTCCCCACGTCGTCGCAGCGCGGAACTGGCCCGGACGCACCGATTGGGCGGAATCGGTGATCGGCACTTCGATTTTCGACGGGACGCGGATCCCGAGCGCCGTCAGGGTCGCCTTGAACGACCCGTCGGACAGCATCGGTGACAGATCGATGGTCCAGCGGCCGGATGCGTCCGAGTGCGCCATGGTGTCGGTGAACAGCCAGTCGTGCGCGTAGCCGTTGGCCGTGCCGAACTGGCCCGGGAACACCGAGCTGGAGGTGTAGAGGCCGGCCGCAGTCGACATGGTGCTGGTGCTCAGGTCATAACCCGCGCTGGTGGCCAGCTTGTTGATCTGGATGCCCAACTCACTGGCCGTGGCCTTCTGCAGCTCAGGGTTCTGCGCTGCCGTGGTCGCCAGGGCGACGTAGCCGCCCCGGTCGACGAGCGTGTGCTGCGCCCAGCAGACCGGTACCGCCACCGCCACAGCGACGGTGGTGACCAGCCACAACAGCAGTGTCGCGACGAATCGCAAGCGCCCTCCTACGTTGGTGGGCGCCGCTCAGTCGGACAGCGCCCGTCCCACGATCAGCGGGTCGGCGTGCCCGACCACCTCATGGTCCTTGTTGTCGTAGTCGAACTTACCGAGAACATGGCGCATGGCGTTGATCCGGGCGCGCTTCTTGTCGTTGCTCTTCACCACAGTCCACGGCGCGACCTCGGTGTCGGTCCACGCGAACATCTCTTCCTTGGCCGTGGTGTAGGCGTCCCACTTGTCGAGCGAGGCCAGATCTGTGGGTGAGAGCTTCCACTGGCGCACCGGGTCGACCTGCCGGATGGTGAAGCGCGTGCGCTGCTCCGCCTGGGTCACCGAGAACCACAGCTTGGTGAGGCTGATGCCGTCGTTGACCAGCATCTGCTCGAAAAGCGGTGCCTGACGGACGAATTCAGCGTGCTGCTTGGGCGTGCAATAGCCCATCACCCGCTCGACCCCGGCCCGGTTGTACCAGGAGCGGTCGAGCAGCACGAGCTCACCGGCGGCCGGCAGATGGTTCACGTAGCGCTGGAAGTACCACTGGGTACGTTCCTTCTCCGTCGGCTTCTCCAGCGCGACGACGCGGGCGCCGCGCGGGTTGAGGTGCTCCATGAACCGCTTGATGGTCCCGCCCTTGCCGGCGGCGTCCCGGCCTTCGAACACGATGACGTGGCGGTGGCCGTTGGCCTGGCTCCACTTCTGCAGCTTCAGCAGTTCGATCTGCAGCAACCGCTTCTGCTCTTCGTATTCATCCCGCTTCATGCGGTCGTCGTACGGATAGCCCTCACGCCAGGTGTCGACCACTTCCCCACTGGGCAGCAGTACCAACTCGGGATCGTCGTCGTCGTCATCGCGAACGGCATAGCCGTTGGCGGTAGCGGTGTCGAGGGTCACCGGCCGAAAATAACGGCTCCGCCGAACCTGACGGTGACATCCCGGTGAACAGCAGGTGCTACTTGGCGGTGCGCTTCGACCGGATCAACGACACCTTGGTCAGCACGGTGTTCATGCGGGCCAGCGCCTTCATCGAGTTGTGGTAGTAGTTGCCGCCGGCGCCTGCGCTGGTGCGCGGCTCCACCACCGTCTCCTGGCGACAGAACTTGCGCATCCCGTCCGCTCCACCGAAGCGGGCGCCGATGCCCGACGCCTTCCAGCCGCCCATCGGCGCAGTGGTGCACATCAGGTTGGCCAGCACGTCGTTGATGTTCACGGCACCGCAATCAAGCTGCAGTGCAACATCTTTGGCCCGCTTCACGTCGCCGGAGAACACGGTGGCGCTCAACCCGTACGGGCTGTCATTGGCCAGGCGCACCGCGTCACCGACGGTGGCGACCTTCATGATCGGCAGGGTCGGGCCGAACGTCTCCTCGGTCATGCACGCCATCGAATGGTCGACGTCGACGAGCACCGTCGGCGGGTAGAAGCTGCCCGGCCCGTCGGGGCGCTTGCCGCCGGTCAGCGCCCGGGCACCGGCAGCCAGCGCCTCGTTGACGTGCCGCTCGGTGATGTCCACCTGGCTCGCGTCGATCTGTGCGCCCAGGTGGTGCCCCTCGCCGGCGCCCACCTTCAGGTTCTGCACCGCCTTGACGACGGCCTCGACGAACGCGTCGTACGCCGGCTCCAGCACGTACACACGCTCGACGGACACACAGGTCTGCCCGGCATTGAACATCGCGCCCCAGACCGCGGCGTTCGCGGCCAACTCCACATCGGCGTCCTCGAGCACGATCATCGGGTCCTTGCCACCGAGTTCGAGGCTGACCGGGGTGAGACGGCGAGCCGCGCGCTCCATGACCTTGCGCCCGGTGGCCGTGGAGCCGGTGAACTGGATGAAGTCAGCGTTGTCGATGACGGCCTCGGACACCTCGCGGGCGCCCTGCGCCAGCGCGAGCACCTCGGGCGCACCGGAGTCGGTCCAACCGCGCAACAGCAACTCGGCGGTCAGCGGGGTCCGCTCGGACGGCTTGAGCAGCACGGCGCAGCCGGCCGCGAGCGCCCCGATGGCGTCCATCAGTGCGTTGGCGACCGGGTAGTTCCACGGCGCGATGATGCCGACCACCGGACGCGGACGGTAGTGCACGGTGATCTTCTTGATCGACAACATGGGCATCGGCGCCGGCCGGGTATCCGGTGCCAACGCCTTCTCCATGGTCTTGACCACGTACGAGATGATCAGGATCGCCAACGGGATTTCGACCTTCGCGTCGACCATCGACTTACCGGTCTCGCGGACCAGCAGGGCTTCGACCTCATCGCGGTGATCGTTCAGCCACACCGCAAAACGCGCCAGCACCTTCGCCCGCCCCTGCGGCCCGCGGGCCTCCCACTCCCGCTGCGCAGCGCGCAGGCCGGCGGCGATGCGAGGTACGTCGTCCAGGTCCGTCCACCTCACGGTTCCTGCGATGGCACCGGTGGCAGGGTCGTAGATGGTGCCGGAACCCGGCGACTGGACGTCAGACGTAGCGGTCATACGGCCATGGTAACGACCAGGTGTGACATGGGTCGCACCCGGCTTGACGCGTGTCAAATTCGGCTGGCCGCCATCGCCGTCGCAGCCCAGACCGCCAGGCACACCAGACTGGACCCGAACAGCAACGCGCCGACGGTGTCCGTGAAGTAGTGATAGGTGAAGGCCTGCCCGAGCATGCCCAGCGGTACGAAGATGCCCGCGAGCAGTCGAGCCCACAGCACTGCCCCGGCGGCGGCGACGATCACGCCCAGCACCGTCACCATCAAGACGGTATGCCCGCTGGGATAGGCGAGCGCCCCGCCCTTGTGCCGGCCGAACAGCTCTTTGAGTCCGCGCTCGATGAACACCGCCAGCAGTGGCGTCAACACGATGACCGCTGCCAGGCGCCAGCGCTTGTGCCACAACGTGATTGCGATCGCGATCGCCAGCATCACCAGGAGCACGCGCGGATCGGTGAAGAACAGCAGCCAGCCCGTATACGGCTGCCCGGCCCGCCCCGCGCTCTGGAAGACGTCGTCAACCGGCGTGGAAGCCTTGCCGACAACCCAGCCCAACAGGGCCATCATCACGAGCCCGACCGGCGGCCACCAGCGGACGAATTTCTCAGTTGTCATCGGCCGGTCATCTGTGCGCGGCGATACCCCGCACATACGCGGCCTGCCCCAGGTGCTGCGCGCAGTCGTCGACGATGCTGACCAGTCGCGCGCTCGCGGTGACCGGCGGATTCCAGCGGCGATCGACGATCCGCTCGAGTTCCTCCGACGTGACGGTGGCGATGTACTCCAACGTCACCTTGTGCACCGCGCGGTAGTAGCCGACCAGCAAGTCGACCGGCGGTCGTACCTTGCCGACGTCTTCGGGCGTGTGACCGTACCCGATGTCGTAGCCGGGGGCAGCACTGTGCGGCAGGTCGAGAGCGAACCGCTGCTCCCACCCCTCACTCGTCCACACCTGATCGACGCCGGCGATGTCGCACAGCTGCATGTCCTGACACCGCGCGCTGTGCCACAGCAGCCACGCGATGCTGTTGGCCTCCGGCGTCGGACGCCAGCACGACACGTCTTCGGTGAGACCATCGGTGACCTCGTCGACGTGCTCGATGAGCCGGGTGAACGAGTCGCGCAACAATTCCCGCGCTGCAGCGGTGTCAGACATGGTGCCGACGCTACCGGAGCCAGCCATCAGCCGGCCGCGCCATGAAAGACCGCCTCGACGTTGTTGCCGTCCGGGTCGCGAACGAAGGCACCGAAATAGCCCGGGTGATACTCGGGCCAGAGCCGCGGCGCGTGCAGTGACTCGGCACCAAGTTCGACTGCGGCGTCATGGAATGTCGTCACCACGTCGGCATCGGCGGCCTGGAACGCGAGATGCACTTCACGGTTCGGACCCGAGGCGTCCCCCGCGCTGGCATCGGCGATCCAGAAGTCCGGTTTGCCGTCGCGGCCGTAGCCGATGGCGACCTCGAAATCCATCTGCCGGCTGTACCCGAGGACACCGAGCACGGCGTCGTAGAACTCTTTGGACTTGGCCCAGTCGCTGCAGTTGATACCGACGTGATCGATCATGCCCCGATGGTGCCACGGGGTACCGACAACAATCGGAGCGACGAACCCCGGGTGGGTCCGCCGCTCCGATGTGGTCAGTTGCCCGTCAGTTGTCGGCCCGTCAGTTGTCGGCCAAGGTGCGGTACAGCGCCTTCTTGGCCTCGGCGACGGCTGCCGACAGCGTCGCGACAGCTGCTGCCAGGTCGGCCTTCTGCGTGTCGTTTCCGGTGAACTTGATGGTGCGCGCCAGACCGGCGAGCTCGAACAAGTCCTTGCGCAGCTTGATGACGTCACCGAACTTCGCCGCCTGCCCGAGGAACGCCTGCACCGTCTCGCTGCTGATGCCGCGCCAGGCGAGCAGTTGCTCACCGAACTCGGTCAGCGTCGCGACGCCTTCGTCGACCGTGGCCACACCGCGCGCGGCGAGCAGCGAGATGACGAACTCGACCTTGTCCACCGGCGGGGTGAACGCGCCGTCGGTGATCTCCGAAACCCGCTGCGAGAGCTGCTCGGCAGTGGCCGGACCTTCCTGTAGTAGCGCGGCCGCCGCAATCGCGGCACGCTTGATACGACCCTTGAAGAAGTGGTGCCCGGCCCCGGCTCCGAAGCCGCCGCCGAAACCACCACCGAAGCCTGGGCCGCAGGCGCCGGGACCACCCGCGCCGGGACCGAAGCCGCCGAATCCCGGGCCGAAGCCCCCACCGAAACCGGGGCCGAAACCAGCTGAGAACATCGCAATTCCTTTCGTTGATTCGATGCATCTTGTACCTATCACGATACATCGTTTCTGCAATGCCTAGCCGTTCTAATCTTCAACTCAAAGCCAACTCACAGATCTGATGAGGGGCTGAGTCGTACGTTGTTCACATGAACGCAGCAGGCGCGGCCTACGACATCGTCATTCGGGGCGGACTCATCGTCGACGGGCTGGGCGGCACGCCCTTCCGTGGCGATATCGCAGTTCAGGACGGGTCCATCGTGGCCGTCGGCACTGTCGAGGGCACCGGCACCCGCGAGATCGACGCCACCGGCAAGCTCGTCACACCCGGCTTCGTGGACCTGCACACCCACTACGACGGACAGGCCATCTGGTCGGACCGGATGACCCCGTCGTCCGCTCACGGCGTAACGACGGCGGTCATGGGCAACTGCGGTGTCGGCTTCGCGCCGTGCCGCCCCGACGATCACGACGTACTCGTCGACGTGATGGCCGGCGTCGAGGACATCCCCGGAGTGGTGATGGTCGACGGCCTGCCGTGGACCTGGGAGACCTTCCCCGAATTCCTGGATGCGGTTGACGCGGGACGCCGCGACATCGACGTCGCCGCATTCCTGCCGCACTCCCCGCTGCGGGTGTACGTGATGGGGCAGCGCGGCGTAGACCGCGAGCCTGCCACCCCCGAGGACCTCGCGCTGATGCGCAAGCTCGCCGCCGAGGCCGTGGAGGTCGGTGCGCTGGGTTTCGCGTCGTCGCGGCTGACGCTGCACAAGACCGCTGGCGGGCAGCCCATCCCGAGCCATGACGCGGCACAGGTGGAGATCGAGGCCATCGCCCGCGGCATCGAAGACGGCGGCGGCGGGCTGATCCAGTTCGTGCCCGACCTGTTGTCGGGCGACTACGAGGTCGCGCTCAAGACCGTGTTCGACGTCGCGGCCGACGTCGGGCTGCCCGTCACGTTCACGCTGGCGGTCGGCAACGCCGGGCCGGCGACATTCGAGGACGCGCTGCGCATGGTCGAGAAGGCCAATACCGATGGCGGTTCGATCTCGGCCCAGATCTTTCCCCGGCCGATCGGCCTCGTCATCGGCCTGGAGCTGTCCGGCAATCCGTTCGTGCTGTATCCCTCATATCGCGAGATCGCCGACCTGCCGTTGGCAGAGCGCGTCGCCGAAATGCGCAAACCCGAAGTACGCCAGCGGATTCTGAACGACACCGCGGCCGCCGACGGCCACCCGCTGATGTTCGCGGCACAGGCGTGGGACTACATGTTCCCACTGGGCACTCCTCCGAATTATGAACCGGCACAGTCGGATTCGATCGCCGCACGGGCTGCCGCCCGCGGCGTCAGCCCACTCGAAGAGGCCTACGACCGGGTCCTCGACGACGACGGGCACGCCATGCTGCTGGTCACCCTCGCCAACTTCCGGGACGGTTCGCTCGACACCGTGGGCGAACTGATCCAGCGCGACGACGTCATCCTGGGCCTCGGCGACGGCGGCGCGCACTACGGAATGATCTGCGACGCTTCATTTCCCACGTACCTTCTGACGCACTGGGTGCGCGACCGGGCCGCCGGCCGGTTGGACTTGGCACACGCGGTGAAGGAGCTGACGTCGGTACCGGCGCGCGTCGCGGGCCTGGCCGACCGTGGCCGAATCGCGGTGGGCTACAAGGCCGATCTCAACGTGATCGACCACGACACCCTGACGCTGCACAAGCCCACCATCGAACACGACCTGCCCGCCGGTGGGCGTCGCCTGGACCAGACCGCCGACGGCTACGTCGCGACCATCGTGTCCGGCGAGATCATCGCCGAGAACGGCGTGCCGACGGCGGCGCGGCCGGGACGTCTGGTCCGTGGCCGTCAACCCGCGCCGGCAGCTCAGGCAGCCGCGCCCGCGTGATCCGTCACGGAGCTTGAGCCGCTCGGATCGGGATGAGCGCCGCCGGCAGGCTTGTCGGTGCCCCCGGACACCGGCGGTTTGTCAGAACCAGTGGTCGACGTTGGTGTGTCGGTGTTGCCCGTCGCCGCGCCGCTCGGGGCGGTTTTGGTGCCCGGCCGAACCTTGTTGCCCGACTTGACCTTGTCGGCCGTCGTTTTCGGCTTGTCGGTATTTCCTGCCGTGCCCGTGTCACCAGCCGCGGGTCCGGTAGCGGTCGCCCCGTCCTGCTCGCCCGGCTTGTTCTGCGGCACCGTCGGAGCGTCCGGGGCTTTCGAAGCGTCTGGGGCGTCTGGACTCTTCGAGTTGTCCAGCGCCTTGGTGGTGTCCGGAGCCTTCGTGACGTCCGGAGCCTTCGCGGCGTCCGGGACGTTGGTGGCGTCGGGAGCCTTGGTGGCGTCCGGGGCGCCCGACACCGCGAGCGTCACCGCATTCACACTCGGCCCGGCGACCGCCGGGATGTCGGCGGCACCCACGCCCGCGCCCGCAACCGCGGCAGTCGATACGGGCGCCGCGCCCGCAGCGGTTTTCGCCGCCAAGAGATTCGGCGGTACCGGCGCCGGAAGATTCGCCAGCAGATTGTCGAGCCCCTGTTGAAGATTCGCGACCACGTTGGTCGCGAACTGGCCAACCGGCCCGGGGAGAGTGGTCAGCGGATAGCTGAGGTCGTGGATCAGGTAGCCCGCCAAGCCACCTTGGGCATCGGAGCCGAGCAGCCCGTAGATCAAATTACTGATCAAGCCGGGAATTGCTTGCGGGGACTTGATGGCCGACTCGATGGTCGCCACCACGTTGTAGGGCAGGAAGCCGGCATAGTCGGCGACATCCCATAGCGCCCACACCGGAGCCATTGGGAGGTTGTTCACCGACGTCAGGATGCGTCCGGCCGTGGTCGCCCAGAACGCGTCGGCGCCGGCCGCCCCGGCGGCTGGATCAGGGAGCCCGCTGAGGGCGCTGCCGATCGCGTTTGCGATGCCGTCGACGACGCTGTTGATCAGCCCAGGCTGGGCGCCGCTCGGGCCCAGCGGGTAGGGAAACGCAAGGGCGATGTCGCCGAGCGCGTTCGTCTTGAAATCCCACGGGAACGTGTAATACGGATACGACTCAGCCGGGTTGGCGTACCGATTGACCAGCCAGCTCAACACCGACGGGACAGAGCCCGGGTTCTGCACGGCGACGGCGATGGCGGTCAATGCGTCGAACGGCAGCGACACCACGGTGTCGATCGGAATCGCAACGCTTGACGCCGCTCCTTGCACGAACCAGCCCACGCTTCCGAAAAAGTCGGTGATCAACGAGGTGTTGACCACCTTGGCCTCGATGATCGGTTGCACGCGCTCCGTCGTACCGATCGCCGACCCGGCCACGACCACGCCGGCGGTCAGAGCCGCGGCTGCCAACCTGGTCGGCATCAGTCGAACGGAAGCAGTCATGAGAACGACCCCCTGCGGTGTGACGGCAACTGGGGGATGCAGCGCCGCAATGGACCCAATATTGACTTAAAGGTCAATTGTTACCAGATTCCCGGCACTCCCGCGGTCGGTTCAGCAACGCCTCGCGCGCCGTGGGCTCACGAACCTGACCACAAGGCGATTTTTCGACCAGTTCTCCGCCACCCGGTCAGTGGCGCGGCAGCTCACTCACGATCGATACCCGTGGCACCGGAATCCTCCAGCAACCGCTTGAGCACATCACCCCGATCGCCTTGTTGCGGATGCAGTTCATGCGTCGACACCCCGCCGGATTCGGTCGCGACACGGTCTGCGCCAACGGTGTCGGGGGCCTGTGTGGTGGGTCCGCCGGCCGGGGCTTGACCGTCCGGACCGCCTGGGCCTGGGCCCGAGCCCTGAGCGTCCGGACCGGGCGGCGGGTTTCCCGAACCCGGCGGCGGATTGCCCGGGCTCGGGGGCTGCTCACCCGGGCCCGGCGGCGGATTGCCGGGACTCGGCGGCTGCTCACCCTGGCCAGGCGATTGGCCGTTCTGACCCGAGTCACCCTCCCCGCCGCTGTTGCCCTGGCCACCCTGACCGCCCTGCCCGTCCGAGGACTTCGGCTCCGGATCCTTCAGCTTGTCCTGCAACCGCTTCGCCGTGTCGTTGCGGTGTTTACGCTGCGCCTCGTCGGGCTCGGTCGTGGTGTCGAAACAACGGGCGGGCGCCTGCTGTACAACCGTCAGCGCCTCTTGCCACAGGGGTTTCGCCTGGTCGCGGTGTTTCTCACTGTTCTTCACGTCGCCCCGCGCCTCGAGCACCTCGGCGAGGTTGATGCGCACCGGGCACGACTCATCGTCGTCGACCAGTGCCAGCGATTTCTTGAACTCCGACTCGGCGTCCACCAGTTTGCCTTCCAGCAGATAGCGGTCACCGTCGGCGAAATACGCCTTGTAGGAGTCGATCACGTTGAACGACTTGAGTTTCCGCACATCGCGCGCCATACCGTAGGAGTCATATGCGACGAAGTCCGATCTCGCGGACTGCCCGTAGGTCACCATCGTCACCAACTTGACCGCGATGCCCACGATCAACAGAGCCGGCAGCACCGAGATGATCAGTAGTTTGCGCCGCAACACCTTTCGGTGCGGGCCGGCCGAGAAGTACCGACCGACTGCCGCGGCCACCCGCTGCCACGCCACTGCTACCTTCGTCATTCGCCCCGCACCTTCGTCATGCGGGAAACCCGGTACTCCCGTGCCATGGCGAAGAGTTCATAGCCCATCAACAGCATCGCGATGGCCGTGAATATCCAATAGAACTCGGTGCGCTCCCCCGGTAGCGAAACCTGTTGCTTCTCCGCGGCGGCCTTCACATCGAGCGCCGGGATGATGGTGGCCGTCGAATCGCCCGAGGTCCGATGGTAGTACGGCAGATTCAGTTGGCCGGCGACGGTCTTCAGCGACGCCTCGTCGAAGGCCGAGAGGAACTGCGCACCACTCGGGTCCGGAAAATATGACATCTCACCGCCCGCCGCCAGCTTGCTGGCCACCCGGCCGCCGCCGGCCGTGCCGTAGCCGAGCACCGCGCCTCCGGCGATCAACCCCGCGGGGATGTCGAATTTCGTCGCCACCCGCTTCGAAACACCCGCTCCCTCACCGAGATAGAAGACCACGTTGGTCGCACCCGGGTATTGGCGCTGCGCCAATTCCAGCTGGCGCTTCAACTGGTCTTGGGCCGCGCCGACATCGACCTGATACACCGAATCGAAGTCCGACTCGTACGCCGAATAGCCCTTGAGCAGCGCGCGCAGACTCCACACGTCGTCGGACAACGGCCAATCGACGCGCGCTTTCGTCGCGAACGACGTGATGGAGAACCGTCCCGAGGGGTACTGGTCGACGATCGACTGCATGTCGGCCCGAATCCCGGCCATCCGGAACTGGTTGTTCCCGTAATCCTCGGCCTTGGAGTTGAGGGAGCGATCGACGACGAAGAACACATTCACATTGCGGCCGGCGGCCGCTGCGACAGATTGATCCGAAACCTGCTTGGCCCCTTCGACGCCCGGCCGCGCGGCCGCCGCGAACAGGCAGACGATCACCAGCGTCAACAAGCTCCAGCGCAGCACCACCTTGCGCTGGCTGCCTTTTCCGACCACCACCAACACCCGGTAGAGGGTGAACATGCGCAGGATCAGGGTCAGCCCGGCCAGCAGCAGGAACACCCACCAGGCCACCACCGGTTCGAACGTCATCGACGCACCCCCGCCAGGCAGAGCGAGAAGACGATCACCATGACCAGCGCCACGGCCAGCACCGTATTGGGCCGGTCATGCACCTGCTCGACCAGAATGGTTCCGTCAGAACGGGTCAGCGCGGGTGGGTGAGCGCGGATGTCGTCGAGATGGCTGCGCAGTGCCGCGTCCATCGCGTCCTGCTGCGTTCCGCTGTTGCCGCCCTTGGGATCCGCCGCGACGTAGCTGATGAACCGTCCGCCGGTGGCCTCCGTCATGCCGCCGAGCGCGCCGCCGGCGTCGCGCGTCGTCCGGGTCAGGACGTTCAGCTGGATACCCGAGGATCTGGCCAGCGCGCCGAGCGCGGCGTCAGAGTAGATGGGCGCCTTCGAACCGCCGGCGGGCCCCAGGTAGATCACCGAGCGCCGGGCGTCCGACGACTTTCCCACGCCCGGAAAGCCCTTCATGCACAAGGCGAGAGCATCGTTGACGGTCAGCTGATAGTCGGAATAGTTGACCGTTCGGCCGAACTCATGCTGCGCGCGCTGCAGCGCCGCGGTGTCCTCCGCAGCGGGCTTCTGTTCGGACTTCTGCCGCTCCAGGTTCGCATAGCGGCCCAGTTGCTCCTGGAGAAAGGCGTAGTCCCGGGTCAGCGGGATCACCCGCAGCATGCGCGAGGTCAAGCCGAGACGCTGTGTCTCGAATTTTGCGGCCTGGTCACGGAAGTACGAGAACAGCACGGACGCGTCGTGGGCGGCCGGGTCATCCGCCACACACAGCATGATCTCCTCCGGGTGCGCCCGGTTGATCTCCGCGGCGGTGGCCTGGGCACTGACGGGCCGCGCAGTGGCCACGATTGCGCACAGTGATACGCCGACCGTCGTTGCGGCGATGGCCGCCAACAGGATTCGGTACCGGCGATAGGCGCGTGCGTACTCGGGCAGCTGGGTCAAGCGACCGACCCACGCCAGCGGACGCAGCCGGCGCTGTTGTGGTCTCAGCGGCCAGAGAAACGCGACGGCCACAATGACGACCAAGGCCGTCAGCCCCACGACGACCACCCACCACCATCTCAGCTCCATGACCGGATCGCGCTCCGCACCTGCGCTGCCGCGGCAGCAACATCGGGGTTGTCGACAACGTCGAATTGTCGGGTGTACAGGGCCTTCACGATGGGCGCCGCCGCAGCCGCAGGCCCGCGCTCCACCTCACCCAACGTCATGTACTGGGCCGGCACACCCGTGCGGTAGAACACGAAATTCCGCAGTATCCGGCTCATTTCGGTGTACGCCTGACGGCTGCTCAGCTCACCGGCACGGTATCGGTCGGCTACGCGTCCGACCGCGGCGCTGAACTTGCGCTGCAGCACCCGAGCGCTGATGTCGCGGATCACCGGGAGGGTGCGCAACCGTTCGACGGGCAGCGTCCACACCAGCACGCCGCCGAACCAGCCGATCACCCCGAGGATCAGCAGGACGCCGAGCACCAGCCACAGCATCGAGTACGGCAGTGGCGCCACAACCCATTTCAGAAAGTCATTTGCCACGGCCGGCCTTCTTCAACATCAGGGTGACGGCGCCAAACAACTCACCACTGCCGGAAACCCGTGCGCACGGGATCGCGGAGCTGTTGACGTATTGCTCGAATGCCGCCTCGCGCTGGGCCTCGGCCCGCCGGTACGCCTCCAGTACCCGGTGCCCCAGGATCTCTTCGCGCAGCAGCGTTCTGCCGCTGTCGACGTCGTATCCCTCGCCGCCGAATCCAGGCGCTCCGATCATCGGGGCGTCGCGCACCGTCACCCAGTACACGTCGTGACGCGCCGCCACCTTGCGGAACTGCTCGTCCAGCTCCGGGCTGACATCGGGTTCATCGGAGATCACGAAAACGATGTGCCTGCGCCGGAAATGGTGCTGCACATAGTCCAGTTGTCTGCAGATGTCGCTCCGGCCACTGCCGGCGACGTCGTGGCGGTTGACCCGTTCCAGGATGTGCTCGAGGTGCGCCTCGCCACGCCGGTTGGGCATGTGTGCCGATCCCGTCGCGTCCCCGTATACCAGGCCCATCTCGTCACCCTTGCTGATGGCGATGAGCCCGACCAGACCAACGGCATTGAGCACGACCCGCTGTTTGACCTCGCCACTGGCCGCCAGCGCCAACGCGTTTCGGCCGAGGTCGGTGACCATCAGGATCCGTTGTTGCCGGTACGAGACGAATCGCTTGACCAGTACCTCGGGCGAGCGCGCCGACGCCTTCCAGTCGATATCGCGGACGTCGTCGCCCGGGACATAGGGACGCAGATCGTCGAATTCCAGACTGCGTCCCTGGAACATCGAGCGGTGCTCGCCTTCCAGCAGCCCGCGGGACACCCCGTTCGGACCCGAGAGCCGATTGCCGGCGAGGGTCTGCGCCTTGACCTCCTGCAGTAGTACACCCATCGCGACTAGGGGGTTCGGACTGCCTGAATGACGTTGTCTATCAACACTTCCGGAGTGACATTCTGGGCCACCGCCTCGAACCCGAGAATCAGCCGGTGCCGCAGCACCCGGTGCGCCAGTGCTTTCACGTCGTCGGGGAGCACGTGGTTGCGACCCGACAACAACGCCAACGCCCGCGCCGCCTTACAGAAGGCGATGGTGGCACGCGGACTGGCGCCGTACTCGATGAGCCGGGCCAGATTCGCCGGGAGGTACTGCTGCGGGGTACGGGTCACCGCGACGATCTGGGTGATGTAGTTGACGATCGCCGGATCGAGGTAGACGCGTCGCACCACGTCCCGGATGTACAGGATGTCGTCCAGCGACGCCACGGGAGCATTCCGGTGGTTGGTGTAAACGCCGGCGTCGATCCGGAAGACCATCTCCGCCTCTTCGCGAGGATTCGGATAGCTCAGGATCTCTTTGAACATGAACCGGTCCATCTGCGCCTCGGGCAGCGGATAGGTACCCTCCTGATCGACCGGGTTCTGCGTGGCGAGCACCAGGAACGGCTCGGGAATCTTGTAGACGTCGCCGGCGATGCTGGTCTGGCGCTCCTCCATGGCTTCCAGCATGGCGCTCTGGGTTTTCGCACTTGACCGGTTGATCTCGTCCAGCAGCACGATGTTGGCGTGCACCGGTCCCAGCTGAGTGTGGAAGACGCCTTTGGACGCGTCGAAGATCTGGGTTCCGATGATGTCGCTCGGCAGCAGATCCGGGGTGCACTGAATGCGCCGGAACTTGGCCTGCACCGCGTCGGCCACGGCCCGTGCGGCCGTCGTCTTGGCAAGTCCCGGAACGCTTTCCAGCAACACATGGCCGCCGGTGAACAGCCCGATCAACAAGCTCTGTTGCAGCCCGGTCTGGCCCACCACCTTGGCCGCGAATGCTCCGGACACCGCATGTACCACCGAGCGGGCGCGGTCGAGTTCTTCCCGTGTCGGCTGCGGCTGCATCGTGTTCGCCGGGGCGCTCATCGGCCGAACCACTTCACTGTCAACGGATCCTGTGTCATATCGATCTGCCCCATCAGCGGGACGAACTGCTTGCCCTGCACCGTCGCGCCACTGGTGCTCGTCGCGGTGATGGTCCACTGCGAGGTCCCCATGGTGCGCACCGACAGGTCGAACGCCGTGAACGTGTAGTTGACCTGGTTCAGATCGGCCGGCGGTTCCCAGTGCACGGTCCCGTCGGTCAGCGTCGGGTTCGGCATGGCGTTCGGGCAGCCCGGCGGCGCCAGCAACGTGGACTTCGCGCATTCGGCGACCGCGGCGGCCACGGCCTGCTTGGCCGCCTCCGAGCCGGCCTCGCTGAGCTGCATCTGGGTGCCGACAGTGAGTCCGACACCTGAGGCGACCAACCCGTCGAGCAACACCGGCCGCGCCGTCGACACCGTCAGATACTTGCTTGCCGAACCCAGATCGAGCCACCCCGGAAACACATACACCGCCGCATTACTCGGCGCGGGCTTGCCGAACAGAGTCAGCGGCGCGGCCGGCAGGGGCTGACCGGTAGCCGGGTTGTTCATCCGGATACCACCGCTCGCACCGAGATTCACCTTGACGCTGGCAGTCGGCAGGCGCCAGCCGTTGTCGTCCTTCTTCACCATCAACGTCTGGTCGGCGGTTTGATCACCGAAGTTGACCGACACGTGCACCTGCGCCATGGGACCGGTTTCGTTGGTGCTCAGAATCCGGACGTTGGTGATGGGCCACTTGGCCGTCTGCTGCTTCAGCACATCGTCGGTCAGGAAGTCCTTGGAGCCCGGCTGATCGGCGCCAAAGGCCAAGGCGGCGCCCGCATCTCCCTTCGACAGCGCTTCCAGGTAACCCTTGACCGCACCCTCTGCCGAACTCGCGCCACCACCACCGGGACCGTTCGATCCGCCGCCGGAGAATGACACGATCGCCACGACGATGCCCACCACGAGGAGCACCGCAAGAGTGGCTCCGCCGGTGATGAACAGTGCCTTCTTGCTCTTGGCCTGCTGGGGCGCCGGCGCGTACCCGGGCTGCGGAAAGTTCTGGAACTGCGGCTGCTGCGGCGCGGCCGGCCAACCCCCGTGCGGCGGCACCTGAGGCGGCGCACCCTGCGGCGCCGGACCGCCCCACTGCGGCGCGGGCGGCGGTTGCCCGTAACCGGGATGCTGCGGCGCCGGCCCGTCAACCGGATTGGGACCACCGAAAGGCGACTGCGGTGGCTGCGTCACGAGGTGAATCCACCGTCAAGAACCGTCACCAATTGAACCTCCCCCTCTCCCCGTGCCGACGTACACCGGCGACCCGACGGTATCACTACTCCAGGCGACCCTCCGTCGCCAACAACCAGCGCACACGACGGTGAACGACACCCACCGGGCAGTGACACGAAAAAGCCCCGACTCGCCAGGCGAGTCGGGGCTTTCCCGTAAAAGAGCTGGACTCAGAAGTCCATACCGCCCATGCCACCGGTCGGGTCGCCGGCGGGAGCGGCGGCCTTCTCCGGCTTGTCGGCGACGACGGCCTCGGTGGTGAGGAACAGCGCCGCGATGGACGCCGCGTTCTGCAGCGCCGAGCGGGTGACCTTGACCGGGTCGGCAACGCCGGCGGCCAGCAGGTCCTCGTACACGTTGGTCGCGGCGTTCAGGCCGTGACCGGCGGGCAGGTTCGACACCTTCTCGGCGACGACGCCCGGCTCCAGACCACCGTTGAAGGCGATCTGCTTCAGCGGAGCCGACAGGGCGACACGCACGATGTTGGCACCGGTGGCCTCGTCACCCTCGAGCTTGAGCTCGTCGAGCGCCGGAGCCGACTGCAGCAGGGCCACGCCACCACCGGCGACGATGCCCTCTTCGACGGCGGCCTTCGCGTTGCGAACGGCGTCCTCGATGCGGTGCTTGCGCTCCTTGAGCTCCACCTCGGTGGCAGCGCCGGCCTTGATCACCGCAACACCGCCGGCCAGCTTGGCCAGGCGCTCCTGCAGCTTCTCGCGGTCGTAGTCCGAGTCGCTGTTCTCGATCTCGGCGCGAATCTGGGCCACGCGGCCCTGGATCGCGTCGGCGTCGCCGGCACCCTCGACGATGGTGGTCTCGTCCTTGGTCACGACGATCTTGCGGGCGGTGCCCAGCAGGGAAACGTCAGCGGTGTCCAGGGACAGGCCGACCTCTTCGCTGATGACCTGGCCACCGGTGAGGATCGCCATGTCCTGCAGCATCGCCTTGCGGCGGTCACCGAAGCCCGGGGCCTTGACGGCGACGGACTTGAAGGTGCCGCGGATCTTGTTGACCACCAGGGTCGACAGGGCCTCGCCCTCGACGTCCTCGGCGATGATCAGCAGCGGCTTGCCGGACTGGATGACCTTCTCCAGCAGCGGCAGCAGGTCCTTGACGGTCGAGATCTTCGAGCTGACCAGCAGGATGTAGGGATCCTCCAGGACGGCTTCCTGACGCTCGGCGTCGGTGACGAAGTAGCCCGAGATGTAGCCCTTGTCGAAGCGCATGCCCTCGGTGAGCTCCAGCTGCAGGCCGAAGGTGTTGCTCTCCTCGACGGTGATGACACCCTCGTTGCCGACCTTGTCCATGGCCTCGGCAATGAGGTCACCGATGGACTGGTCACCGGCCGAGATGCCGGCGGTGGCAGCGATCTGTTCCTTGGTCTCGATCGCCTTGGCGGACGCCAGCAGCGACGCGGTGACGGCCTCGACGGCCTTCTCGATGCCGCGCTTCAGGCCGAGCGGGTTGGCGCCGGCAGCGACGTTGCGCAGGCCTTCGCGAACCAGGGCCTGAGCCAGCACGGTGGCGGTGGTGGTTCCGTCGCCGGCGACGTCGTCCGTCTTCTTGGCAACTTCCTTGACCAGCTCAGCGCCGATCTTCTCGTACGGGTCCTCCAGCTCGATCTCCTTGGCGATGGACACACCATCGTTGGTGATCGTGGGAGCGCCCCACTTCTTCTCCAGGACGACGTTGCGGCCCTTGGGGCCCAGCGTCACCTTTACCGCGTCGGCGAGGGCATTGAGACCCCGCTCGAGGCCGCGACGGGCCTCTTCGTCATACGCAATTGTCTTGGCCATTGCGAAGTAATTCCTCCGGTTGGGAATTGCACGTCTTTGGTCAGGCGCAGCGCCCGCGACGGACGGCCTGGGCTGTGCTCGCAGATGCGGCCCCGGCCTCACTGTCCCGACCTAGCACTCACCTATCGAGAGTGCCAACGTCTTTTTAGCACTCAGGTAGGGCGAGTGCAAGGTTGTTCACCATCCGCGCAACCGAATCAGGACGCCGACCGGTACCGCGCCACCTGCGCGACGTATTCATCGAGCAGGCGCAGCGATTCATCCCTGCCCACCGAGGGCAGGAACAAGCCGAGCTGCCCGTAACCGAGACCTTCGACGGCCTGCCAGTATTCGGGTTTCACCGGTGCGCCGAACATCGCCAGCGGGACGTCGTGACCGGCGGCCTCACGCATCTGCCCAATACGTTTGGCCAGCACGTCGCGAGGCAGCGGGTTGGAGATCCAGCCGGCACCATGCCGAACGACCCGTTTGACGGTCGCATCCGAATTTCCGCCGACATAGATCGGCGGGTGCGGCTTCTGCACCGGCTTGGGACGGCAGTACGACGGATCGAAGTTGACGAACTTCCCGTGATATTGGGCGGGTTCGTCGGTCCACAGCTCTTTGATGGCCTCGACACTCTCGTCCAGCCGCGCGCCCCGCGTCTTCGGATCGGTGCCGTGGTCACGCATCTCCTCGAGATTCCAGCCCGCACCGACACCGAAGGTGAACCGACCGCCCGAGATGAGATCGATGCTCGCGGCTTCCTTGGCGGTATGGATCGGGTCGCGCTGGATCAGCAGGGCGACGCCGGTGAACAGTTCGATCGTGGAGGTCACCGCAGCGGCAGCGGCGAGGGTGACGAACGGGTCGAGGGTGTTGTAGTACCAGGGCGGCAGGTCACCGCCGTTCGGGTACGCGGATTCCCGGCTCGCCGGGATGTGACTGTGCTCAGCGACGATGAGCGATGCGAAGCCCCGTTCCTCGATCGCCCGCGCCAATGTCACCGGGTCGACGGTGTCGTCGTCGACGAAGGTGGCGATTCCGAACTTCATGCGGCCGACGCTACTCCCGGCGCGGCCGCAAGCCGTCCATCATCAACTCGACCACCCGGTCTGCGGCGTCGGGGTTGTAGCGTTGCGCGGCCTGCGCCGCCACCAACAGCGTCTTGACCTCGGGGACCGAGACGTCCGAACGGACGGCGCCGACGCGCTGGGCCGCCGCCAGCAATTGGCCCAGCAGGGCCAGGAATTCGTCCTCGACGTCGGGCACCAAGGTCTTGACGTCGATCCCGAGGCCGGCGAGCGCGTCGACCAGCCCCTGATCGGTCTCCCCCCACTGGACCAGCGACCGCACGAAATCGAACAACCCGTCACCCGGAGCGTCGGACGCCAAACACGCCCGGCCGGCATCCGTGACCGACTGCAGCCGATCCTCGATGACCGCGCGGTAGAGATCGTCCTTGGTCGGGAAATGGCGATAGACGGTGCCGGCGCCAACGCCGGCCCGTCGGGCGATCTCGTCGATGGGCACCGCGAGCCCCTCGTCGGCGAAGGTTTGATAGGCGACTTCCAGCACGCGAGCCCGGTTCCGGGCCGCGTCGGCACGCAGCGGCCGCTTGGGTTTGCACATCGTCATGCTCTCGGGAACAAATTAAACGGGGCGACCGTTCCGGATATGTGAATATCCGGGGCGCTCGCCCCGAATAAGGCCAGGCTACCGAGGAACCCTCATGACCAAGTGGACCACCGCCAATATTCCCGACCAGACCGGACGCACCGCCGTCGTCACCGGCGCAAACACCGGACTCGGCTATGAGACCGCCGCCGCGCTCGCCGCCAAGAACGCGCACGTCGTCCTCGCCGTCCGCAACCTCGACAAAGGCAAGGACGCCGTCGACCGCATCCGGCAGGCGACGCCCGACGCCGACATCGTCCTGCAGGAACTCGACCTCAGCTCCTTGCAGTCGGTCCGCGAGGCCGCCGAGCAACTGAAGTCGGAATACCCGGCAATCGACCTGCTGATCAACAACGCCGGCGTCATGTGGACGCCGAAGCAGACCACCGCCGACGGCTTCGAGATGCAGTTCGGCACCAACCACCTCGGACACTTCGCGTTCACCGGCCTGCTGCTGGACCAGCTGCTGACGGTGCCTGGTTCGCGCGTCGTGACGGTCAGCAGCCTGGGCCACCGGATTCGCGCCGCCATCCACTTCGACGATCTGCAGTGGGAACGCCGCTACAACCGGGTGGCGGCCTACGGCCAGTCCAAGCTCGCCAACCTGCTCTTCACCTACGAACTGCAGCGGCGACTGACCGGTGCCGAGACCGTGGCCCTCGCTGCCCACCCGGGCGGGTCTAGCACCGAGCTGGCACGGCACGTCCCGCTGCCGCCCGCCGTCGTGACACTCATCGCTGAGCGGCTGTTCCAAAGTGCCGCCATGGGCGCCCTGCCCACGCTGCGCGCCGCAACCGACCCGGCCGCCTACGGCGGCCAGTACTACGGGCCGGATGGACTGTTCCAGCAGACCGGCCATCCGAAGGTTGTCGGCTCGAGCGACCAGTCGCACGACACCGCGTTGCAAGAGCGGTTGTGGGCGGTCTCCGAAGAACTGACCGGAGTGACGTTCCCGGTCTGACCGCGGCGATGCCCTGTGGGTGGTGCGGCACACGGCCGTGCGATCCACAGGGCCGGCGGGCAAACTCCTCGCTAGCTAGTGCCCCAGGCCCAGCAGTCCTGTTCGCCCGTTACCGATGGCCAGGACCCCCTTGTTGCCGGTGCCGATGTTGAGCAGCCCCGTGTTGCCGGCGCCGACGTTCACCAGACCGACGTTGCCGGCACCGATGTTGGCCACACCGCCATTGAGCGACCCGAGGTTGGCCACGCCGCCATTGAGGGAGCCACCGAGAAGACCGTTGGCGATGCCGACGTTCAGTCCGCCGGGGCCGAGAAGATTGTTGGCGATACCGGTGTTTGCCGTCCCGCCGTTGAGTAGGCCGTTGTTACCCGGCGTGACGTTGATGCCGGTGTCGGCAGCAGCCGCAGCGGCACAGGCGAGCGCGATGGCCCCGGCACCGATCGCTGAGGCCCCCAAGACTGCGGCTGAACGGATCATCGACATGGCTGCTCCTTCGCTAGCCCGAAAGTGGGTAGTTCAAGACTAGACAGCGGCCAGCAAAATGAGTAGCAGTTTGGCAAATAACGCTACTTCATTACTCGCATCTTTGAACCAGGCGCCGACGCGGTGCCACGGAACAGCCCGATGCGCGGCGGCCATGGCTCAGCACTCCGCCAATCCCATTAATTGACAACATAATTCATAGCCATCTCCGGCCGCCTAAATTAACGATGTCGGGCAATTTCGAGAGAAATCGATAACCGGGAAAATAGTGTCTCCGTTGAAAATGCAACTGGAGTGGCAAATACGAGCCGGATCGAATATTTACGCATCGCAGCGATTTTCATCTAACATCTGACATCAGCAGATATTTTGCTGCAGAGCCGGGATTCACCCCGCGTCACCGAGCCCGCGTCGGGCCCCACAGCTATTCGCAGAACCCGCCGAGCCTCACAATGAACACGCACCGGCCACACCGCCACAGCCGACCCGGCGGCGTCATCAAACGAGCATTTCAGCGAGCCGAAACCACGCCGATCCGTGGACCACGACCAGAATGAACGTGTTCTAAATATGTTCCGGACGCGATCCCGACAGTTGCCCGATACCCGTCCGCACAGACCGCTAACATCCCGCTCAGCACGCCACACATTTCGCCCAGTGGTCGACTTTGCCGCAGGTGAACAGGCATTTCGAGCGATGCTCGCGCGCCCTCCGGCTCGCCGATATGAACAGACACACACTTTTCCCAATATGTTCACAGCTTCTTGGTTACGGGTGTTAGTCTCCCCACGTTTATTTACGGGGGTGCTATATCTCACACCCGGCGAGTGAGGAGGATCGTGGCCAAGCACAGGGCAGTGGGAACCAACAGCTGGTGGAGCGCGGCAGGGCCGCTCACGGCTGCGGGATTGACGGGTGCGGCGTTCGCCAGCGCAGGCGTGATGCTGCTGCTGGGGCCAGATTCGCCGACGATGCAGTCGGTAACGGCGGACATCAGGCTCGTCAACACCGAGAGCTCGTCCAACGATGGCGGCGCCAAGCCGGCCAACTCGGGCGCCTCGAAAGCCACTGATGGCACGACCAAGAACCCGGGTCAGCCCAAGCCTCCGACCAAGCCTGGTAAGGCGCCGGACTCCGGCACCACGCAGAACTCCGGCACCACGACCGACACCCCGCGCACCCCGCGCCAGCAGGCGCAGGACCGCATGCGCCAGTACGCGGACGACGCCAGGAAAGCCCTGAACGACATCGCCCGGGGCGGCAAGCCGAAACACGCCGGCACCTCCGACGACGGCTCGGGCGCCACCGCCGGCGACACTGCCTCCAGCACTTCGCCCAACCGGCACTCGAGTAGTACGCGGCCAACGGCCACCCAGAAGCCCCCCGCAACGGACAAGGCGACTCCGACCGCGGCCGTCGGCACCACAAAGACTCGCACCGGCGCGGTCGCCGGCGGCTCGACCGCCGGGCACAGCCCGACCGAACCTCGACCCGCGGCCGGCAGCCCGGCCACGGCAACGCCGACGGGGTCGAGCGGCCAGACGGCCCCGTCCGCACCGTCGGCACCAGTAGTCGGCCCGATCGTGAGCGCCCCGACGAGCAAGCCGTTCAACCCCATCACCGGCGTGCTGTCCGCGCTCGGCCTGGGCACCATGCTGGTTCCCGACGCACCGACCACCCCCAATCAGATGCCCGGGGTCTGGGCCGTGATGGCCTGGGTGCGCCGCCAAACCGAATACGGCATAGCGGCCAAGCGAGTGCAACTGACCTCCGCGGCCCACCCGGCCTCGGTGGCCACCGCCCCGCCGACCACAGCTGACCGGCTGCCCACCGCCACGCCGGCGGCCGCGGTCAAACCGGTGGCCGCACCGAGTCCCCTGGCCGCGGTCACCCCACTGGCCGCCGTCAACCCGCTCGCCGCACCCAGTTTGGTCATGCCGACCTTCGTCGACCCGACGGTGCTGGTCGCCGACTGGATCTACAACAACGTGCACTTCGGCGTGCAGGCATGGATCAACAGCCCCATCGGCTTTGTGGTCGACACCGGGATCAACCTGCTTGCCGGCCAGTACTTGATCGGCAACGGCACCAGCGGCAACCTGATCAACCACAACGGCGGCAACGGCGGCCTGTGGTTCGGCGATGGTGGTGACGGCTACTCGAGTGGTCTGCCCGGAGTCGACGGCGGCAACGGCGGCAACGCCCGTGGATTCGGCAACGGCGGCAAGGGCGGCAATGGCTACTCGGGCTTCGGCATCTTCACCCCGACCAACGGCGGCAACGGCGGCAACGGCGGCGGAATCGGCCATGGCGGCGCGGGCGGTGCCGGTGGCACCGGCGCTGACGGCGCAGGCGGTCTTGCCGCACTTGGCCAAGACGGCGCAGACGGCCAGAACGGTGCCAACGGCGGCAACGGTGGTCGCGGTGGCCACTTCTTCGGAAACGGTGGAGTCGGCGGCGTCGGCGGCAACGCCGGCAAGGGCGGCAACGGCGGCTCGGGTGTGCTCGGTGGCGGCGCCCTCGGCGGCGGCGGCAACGGTGGCCACGGCGGCATCGGTGGCGTCGGCGGCAACGGTGGCCAGGCCGGGATGCTCGCCAGCCAGGTCGGCGCAGGCGGTCGCGGCGGCGCATCCGGTGCCGGCGGTAATGGTGGCAATGGCTCCGACGGCAGCTCGTCACTGATCCCCGACGGCGGCAAGGGCGGTAACGGCGGCAATGCCGGCACCGCGGGTGCCGGCGGCTTCAACGGCAGCGGGACGACGCAGGCCGCGACCGGCGACACGACCGCCGCCGGCGGTAACGGCGGCAAGGGCGGCAACGGCTTCACCGCCATCACCGCGGTCGACGTCACCGGCAACGGCGGCGCCGGCGGCAACGGCGCCAATGGCCTTGCCGCACTGGGCCAGAACGGCCCCAACGGCGGCAACGGCGGCACGGGCGGCATCGGCGGCGCCGGTGGCACCAACTCCGGCAACGGCGGCAACGGCGGGGTCGGCGGCAACGCCGGCAACGGCGGCAGCGGCGGCTCCGGCGTCCTCGGCGGTGGAGCCCTCGGTGGCGGCGGCAAGGGCGGCAACGGCGGCGGCGGCGGCACCGGCGGCAAGGGCGGCGCCGCCGCCCACGGCACCGTCGGCAACGGCGGCAAGGGCGGCAACGCCGGCAACGGCAGCGACGGCGGCAACGGCTCCGACGGCAGCTCGTCACTGATCCCCGACGGCGGCAAGGGCGGCGACGGCGGCAATGCCGGCACCGCGGGTGCCGGCGGCTTCAACGGCGCCGGGGTCAACCAGGCGGCCAACGGAACCGGCGGCAACGGCGGCAACGGCGGCAAGGGCGGCAACGGCTTCACCGCCATCACCGCGGTCGACGTCACCGGCAACGGCGGCGCCGGCGGCAACGGCGGCTCCGGTGGAACCGACGGCAACGGCGGCAACGGCGGCGCCGGCGGCACCGGCGGAAACGGCGCCAATGGCCTTGCCGCACTGGGCCAGAACGGCCCCAACGGCGGCAACGGCGGCACGGGCGGCATCGGCGGCGCCGGTGGCACCAACTCCGGCAACGGCGGCAACGGCGGGGTCGGCGGCAACGCCGGCAACGGCGGCAGCGGCGGCTCCGGCGTCCTCGGCGGTGGAGCCCTCGGTGGCGGCGGCAAGGGCGGCAACGGCGGCGGCGGCGGCACCGGCGGCAAGGGCGGCGCCGCCGCCCACGGCACCGTCGGCAACGGCGGCAAGGGCGGCAACGCCGGCAACGGCAGCGACGGCGGCAACGGCTCCGACGGCAGCTCGTCACTGATCCCCGACGGCGGCAAGGGCGGCGACGGCGGCAATGCCGGCACCGCGGGTGCCGGCGGCTTCAACGGCGCCGGGGTCAACCAGGCGGCCAACGGAACCGGCGGCAACGGCGGCAACGGAGGCAAGGGCGGCAACGGCTTCACCGCCATCACCGCGGTCGACGTCACCGGCAACGGCGGCGCCGGCGGCAACGGCGGCTCCGGTGGAACCGACGGCAACGGAGGCAACGGCGGCGCCGGCGGCACCGGCGGAAACGGCGCCAATGGCCTTGCCGCACTGGGCCAGAACGGCCCCAACGGCGGCAACGGCGGCACGGGCGGCATCGGCGGCGCCGGTGGCACCAACTCCGGCAACGGCGGCAACGGCGGGGTCGGCGGCAACGCCGGTAACGGCGGCAGCGGCGGCTCCGGCGTCCTCGGCGGCAACACTGGTGGTTCCGGTGGTGCGGGCGGCAACGGCGGCACCGGCGGCAAGGGCGGCGCGGCCGCCCACGGCACCGTCGGCAACGGCGGCAAGGGCGGCGTAGCCGGCAACGGCGGCACCGGTGGTGCCGGTTCGGACGGTATTTCGTCGATCCAGCGCAACGGCGGCAAGGGCGGTACCGGCGGGACGGCCGGCAGTGCCGGCGCGGGCGGCTTCGACGGCAACGGCGCCAACCAGGCCCTCAGCGGCGTCGGCGGTGTCGGTGGCGCCGGCGGCAAGGGCGGCAACGGTTTTGGCGCCCTCACCATCCTTGACACCGCGGGTCGCGGCGGGGACGGTGGCGCCGGCGGCTCGGGCGGCGTGACCGGTAACGGTGGTGCCGGTGGTATCGGCGGTACCGGTGGCAATGGCGCCGACGGAACCATCGGGGGCCTGCTGGGCGCTACCGGCTTGTCCGGCAGCAGCGCCGGTGCAGGCGGCAACGGCGGTGTCGGAGGTGCCGGCGGAACCACGTCGGGTGACGGCGGCAAGGGCGGGGCCGGCGGCGCCGGCGGGACCGGTGGGTCCGGCGGCATCGGTGGGCTCCCGGCCTTCGGTTCCAACAATGCGGCCGGGATCAGCGGCGGTGGCGGCTTCGGTGGCATCGGCGGCGCGGGTGGTTCCGGCGGTGGCGGCGGAGCCGGTGGCACCGCAGCGCACGGCATCGACGGGGCCGGCGGGACGGGCGGCACCGGTGGCAACGGCGGCACCGGCGGCGCGGGTCAGACCGGCGCGCACGGCACCCCGTTCATCAACGGAAACGCCGGTGCCACCGGCGGTGTGGGTGGCCACGGTGGTCTCGCGGGTGCCGGCGGCAGCGGTGGAACCTCGGGCAACAACGTCGGTGGTGCCGGCGGTAACGGTGGCGTCGGCGGCGCGGGCGGTTCCGGCGGTGCCGGCGGCGACGGCTACAACGACAACGTGACCCAGTGGGGCAACGGCGGCAATGGTGGCGCCGGCGGCGTCGGCGGCACCAGCGGCAACGGCGGTGCGGGCGGAACCGGTTCGGCGACCGGCGCCGGTGGCAACGGTCCGGCCGGCGGTGCCGGTGGCGCGGGTGGTTCCGGCGGTGCCAATGGCGGCCACGGCACTCACGACGGCACCGGAGGCGCCACTGGCGCTGATGGTGGCAGCGGCACCGGAGGCTCCGGAAATCCCGCCGGCGGCAGCGGAATCCAGGTATAGCGAGTGCGGTGTGGCGCCGGCCATCGGCGCCACACCGTGCTCACCTCCGCAGGTCCAGCAGTTCCTCATGAAAGCCGCCAAACCGCCGGCTCGGGTCGACGAGGTGCACCTCGAGGATCCAATGACATTGTCGCCCTTGGGAATCCGCCCGACGCATCGGCAGGTCCGAGCCGGGCGCCACATAGGAATCGATCTCGTGGCCGGCGATCTTCTCGTGCGGGAACTCCCCGACGATGTGCCCGGCGATCGCGCCACCGAATTCCCAACCGGCCGCGCGGGTCAATTCCACGACATGGTCGAACAGCTGCGCTCCGGTGAGGTTCGGGTTCGCGTCGAAATATGCGCGGCCCGCTTCCCATACCGTCGGTAAGTCATTGCGCAAAGCCAGCTTTCGCGGGTCGTCGCCGAGCACGAACGTGCGGCCGAAGTCGGCTTCCCATTCCTCGAAGATCGGGCCGAGGTCGATGAACACGATGTCGTCGTCGGTGATCACCCGGTCCGGCGGGTTCTCCCGTGCGGTCGCCAGCGTGTTCTCGCCGCCGTGCACGATCCGCTTGTGCCAGTGCCGGGTGACGCCGAACATCTCGGCCGCCAGATGGCGAATCTCGTCGGACACTCGGCGCTCGCCGATACCAGGCCGGATCAGCCCGCGCCTTTCGATCTCGAGGAACAGCTCCGCCGCCTTGCCCTGGGCATCGAGAAGGTGTGCGACGCGGGCGTGTTCATCGATCTTGTCCACGCCACCGATGCTAGGCGGGCCGCACGAATTCCCAGCCGGCCGCCTTCATCTCGGTGATCGCCCCTGCGTAGCCGGCCGCGGTACCCGACCCCGGGTGGTTCATGTGGGAGATGACGACGGAACCAGGCTGCGCGCCGACCAGATTCGCGCGCACGCGGGCGGCGGGCAGCGTGGCGCCGCTATCACCGTTGACGCTGAAGCCGAGCGGCTGCAACCCGAGGTCGTGCACGATCCGCACGGAGATGTCGTCGTAGTGGGCGGTGCCCGGGCGGAACCAGGTGGGCGCCCTCCCGGTCAGTGCGGTGAGCTTGGTCTGGTTACCCCAGACCTCGTCGACCACCTCGGCCGCCGACCGCGTTCCGGTGATGCCGTAGGCGGCCCGCCCGGTCACCGACAACGGTACGTGGCGGGTGCCGTGGTTGCCGATGTCAAAGAGCGGGTTGGCCGCCAGCTGCACCGCACGGTCCGGGTGTTGGTCGATCCACCGGGAGTTCAGGAACAGCACCGCGGGCACGTTGTTGCGCTGCAAGGTGTCGAGCAAAGCGTCGTCGACGCCGCCGCGGCAGGCGTCGAAGGTCAGGGCAATCTGGCGCCCGCTCGCCGGGATCGTGGTGACGATCCCGGGCAACGCCATCCCCCACTGGGTCGGCACTCCGCGCGCATATTGGCCCGCGACGGCCGCCGGATCCAGCGCGGCAGACACCCGGGATGCCAACGCCAGCGAACCCGCAGCAGCGGCCCCAGCAGCCAGGAAAGCGCGTCTGGTTATCACGGCCCCGGACGCTAGGCCGCGACTCTGAACAATGAGTGTCCGGAGCCTGTGAGTTTGTCGCCAGGCTGCGGAACTTCGAGTGCCCGCCCTATCCTGGGCCTCGAGAAGCCGCCGGTGCTCGCCCGGTCACAGGAGCTGACCATGTCTTTAGTTGTACCGCCCTATCCTCCGGTCCGCTACACCGCCGACAAGCCGGAGGTCAGCGCAACCCTGCGGCGCGGCGACGAGTCGGCCGACTACGACTCGCATGGGCTGGTCCAGTACCACTACCTCGCGAACCAGACGAAGACCGCAGGCGACTACGGCCTGTACCGCGTCGACATCGCACCACACGGCGGCGGCCCCGGCCCACATTTCCACCGCGCCATGTCCGAGGCCTTCTTCGTGTTGTCCGGCACCATGACGCTGTACGACGGCACCGACTGGGTACAGGCCGGCGCCAACGACTTCCTCTACGTCCCGCCCGGTGGCGTCCACGGTTTCCGCAATGGTTCTGATGCTGTTCGCGCCGGGGGCTCCGCGGGAGGCGTACTTCGAAGGGTTCGGTCAGCTTGCCGACATGACCGACGACGAACGCCGCGAGTGGTTCATCAGGCACGACAACTTCTTCGTCGAGTAAAACCGCCGGTCCGCTACCGCGCATGCTCGCGTGCGCGGCGGTTTCCCGCACCGAAGCTGTGCACATTGAGTCATTTGTCTCTACCGGCCAGTAACACAAACATCCCATGATGTGCGTTGCCGTCAATTTGTGCTCGATCCGTGATCGAACCGACGGATTAGTCAGGTACCCGCTGCGCCATGGACCGGCTGCAGCGAATGAGAGGAAACCATTTTGCACGCCGCCGTTCGAACGTCCGTCCTTTCCGGAGCCACACTGCTGACGGCGGGAGCCATCGCAGTCGCCCCGATGCAACCGCTGGCTCACGCGCCGTCGATCCCCTCGATCAGTCACGCAATGTCAACGGCCGCCGTCAACCTGACCAGCAGTCCGTTCGACCTGTACGGCCAGGTTCTGGGGACCGCTGCCGGCAACCTGCAGGCTGACGTCAAGTCCTACCTGGACATGGGGCTGTTCCCGATCCTGCGCCAGATTCTGACCAACCAGGTCGGCACCATGACCGGTCTGGTCGATGCGCTGGGCGACAGCGGGAGGGCCGTCTTCACCGCGCTGACCACGCAGGTGCCCGGCTACCTAGGGTCCGCCGTCGGCGACCTCGGCCAGGCCAACATCGAAGGCGCGCTGAACAACCTCCAGCTGGCGATCGTTCTCCCCATCTTCGCCGCGATCAACCCGATCGGGACCCTGCCGAAGGCCCTGGGCAACCTCATCTCGCAGCCGCTGCAGAGCGTGATCAACATCGCCAACGATCTGCCGAACATCATGCTCGCGCTCGGCGTCGGCCTCATCGGCCCGGTAGCCAGCACCATCGGCGCGATGGGCACGGCCACCCAGAATGTCATCAACGCGGTGCAGGCCGGCGACCTCGGCAAACTGGCGACCGCCGTCATCCAGGCGCCGGCCACCATCATCGACGGCCTGCTCAACGGTGGCTACGGGCCCAACCTCGGCGCTCTGCTGGGACTCGACATCCCCGGCTTCTCCATCTTCGGTGGCGGCTTGCTCGGCGGCGGCGCGACTGTGCCCGGTGGCACCACGATCGCCGGTACCGTGCAGGCGATCGTCGCCGTCGTGAGGTCGATCCTCACCGACATCACTCCCACCAAGCCGGCAGCAGCTGCGACCGCCGCGACGACGACCACCACCAAGGCCGTCTCCGATGCGGCTTCGGTGCCGTCCACCACAGCCGCGACGGTGACGCTGAGCACCGCCGCGACGACGAAGGCCGTGGCTGCGGACCCCACGAGCACCGACAAGGCCAAGACCGCCGGCTCGACGAGCGACGCCACCGGTTCGGCGACCGACGCCACCACGAAGGCCCCCAAGGCCACCGAAACCTCGACCGACACCAAGACCGGCACCTCGACGGGCTCGGGCACCGACACCAAGACCACGGGTTCTGTTGCGGGTTCGACCTCCGCCGCCGACGGCAAGACGGGCGACACCAAGACCGGTTCCAGCTCCAGCTCGTCCAGCTCCAGCTCGAGCTCGTCCAGCTCCGGCAGCGACAGCAGCGCGGGCTCGGGCTCGGGCTCGGGCAGCAACGGTGGCACCAAGACGACCACGTCCGGCCAGAAGGGCCATGAGGGCAAGTCGGGTTCGGGTTCCGGATCGGCTTCGGGTTCCGGATCGGCTTCGGGTTCCGGATCGGCTTCGGGTTCCGGATCGGCTTCGGCTTCGGGTTCGGGTTCCGGATCGGCTTCAGGTTCCGGATCGGCTTCAGGTTCGGACTCGGGAGCCAAGGGCAGCCCCTCCAAGGGCTCGCACTCGGGTTCCAAGAGCAAGTCGGAGTCGCACAGCGCGGCCTGACGCGTAAGACCAGTCGGCGGCGGCGGATTCTCCGTCGCCGCCGGCTTTCCATTGAGGACCGTCGGTTGGAACCGCCGGTCGTTCTCAGGTGAGCGCGGGAGGATCGATCGTCCAGCTCGCTGGGCGCGCCACGTCATGAATCTGATGACGGCTGGTGACGCCGAGCTTGGGGAACGAGCGATACAGATGGTTGGACACGGTCCGCACCGACAGATTCAAGATGGCGGCGATCTGCGGATTGGTGTACCCCTGGCTGACGAGGTAGACCACGTTGTGTTCCTGCGAGCTCAACGCGCCGGTCTGCACCGATGACGAACGCGGACGCACCCCGGCCGCCCGCAGTTCACGGGTGCACAGATCGACCCACGGTGCCGCGCCGAGGTCCTGCATGACGGTCAGCGCCGCGGCCAGCTGATACTGGCAGTCCCGGCGCCGACGGTGCCTGCGCAGCCATCCGGCATAGCTGATGCGCAGCCGCGCCCGCTCGAACGGCCAACGGCTACCGGCCGGATCGGACAGCGCCTCGAAATAGCGCGCACCCGCGGTATCGGGATTGAGTACGGCGTCCGCATGAGCGACCAGCTGAGCCAACCGCGGTGACACGGATCTGGGCAGGTGACCCAGAATCCGGGTCAGTTGTTCGCGCGCCTGATCGATTCGGCCCGTCAACACGGCGGCCTCGGCGTAATCCGCCAGCGCCAGATACGACGCGCATGGATGCAGCGGCAATCCGGATCCGTCGAACAGCTCCGACAATTCGGCGTAGGCGGTGGTGTTCTGGTTCTCGGCCAGCGCGATCGAACCCGCGACGTGGTGCATCCACGCCGCCAACACGGGCCGGTCCCGGAAATCGGCCAACTCGGCGGCCGACTTCAGGCGCTCACGGCCCGTGGCGGTGTGCCCGCGCCGGGCAGCCACCGTGGCCATCACCAGGTCTGCGATCCGGGCGACCACCGGCACGTCGGCGACCGCCGCCGAAGAGCTCATCGCGGTCGCCGACTCGACGGCCTCATCCCAGCGGCCCGAGTCGACGAAAGCCCAGGACAGCGCTGTTGAGGCCAAACCGCCGAAGCGCGGCGCGAGCACTCCGGTGTGTGCGTCGCGCAGGCAGCGCACCGCCAGGTCCGGTTCCCCGGCCAGCCAGGCCGACGCACCGACCGCGGTGAGCCCGACGGAGTCGCCGACCTGACCGGCCAGCCCGATGAGGTCCGGCAACTTCAGATGTGCCCGGTGCGGGTCGGTGGCGGTCAGGATCCAGAGGCGGTCGGCGCGCGCAGACGCCGAGGTGGGCGGCTCCGCGTCCTCCAGCTGCCTCAGCAGGCGTGCGACACCACACCGCCCCGCGGCGTCGTCGGCGATGAAAGTGACGGTCGCGGCGACCCGAAGCGACTCCCAGGCGACCGCGGGGGCGATGTCGACCGCCAGGCCGGCCGCCTTGAGCAACATGTCCAGAACCTGCTGGTTGTTGGCGTCCCAGCACCGTGCCGACCCCAACTCGGTGTGGGCGCGTACCTGAGATATGAGGTCGTCGACACCGTTCAGGGCACGCCGGCTCAGCTCCGCGGACCAGTTGGGATCACCGGCGTTGCGCGCCAGGGGCGCCGCCCGCACCAGGCGCCGGGCATGCTCGCCGATATCGCTGGTCAGCATCGCCGCACGGTGCATGACGGTCGCGGCCGCCAGATAGCCGTCCCGGCGCAGCACCTCGTCGCAGGTATCGGCCAACTGCGCGGCCAGCGCGTCATCGGGCGTGAGCGCGGCTTGCGCGCGATGCCACACCTGTCGGTGCGGTAGGGCCACCAGGGCCTCGGCCAGCTGAAGGTGCGCCGCCGAGCGCGCCGCCGACGGTGCCCGGTGATAGGCCGCCGACCGCATCAGCGGGTCCAGGAACCGCACCCTGCTCGATTCCACCCGGACGATCCCGGCGATCTCGGCCGGCGCGAGGGTCTGCGCATCGGCGAGCGCCGCGGGCATCAGGTGCCGCAGATCTTGTTCTGAGGCCGCCGCGAGCACGAGCAGCGCGGCTCGGGTCGTCGCGGGTAACCGCGCGAGGCGGCGACTGAAGATGCCGAGGCTGGGCGCGGGCAGCGCCAACGGTTCGGCGGCCGGCCCCGCCGTGAGGTCATCGGCCGCGGCCGTCTCGGCGAAGGCGATGACGGCCGCCGGGTTGCCCGCGGCCGCGGTCAGGACCTGCTCGCGTCGCAGTCCGCGCGGCACGTAGGACTGCCGCTCGAGCAGCTCGGCAGCATCGTCGCGCTCCAGTGGCCGCAATTCGATCTCGACAGAGCGGCCGTCACCGCTGAGCACTTTTGCGGCCGTGGACGGGATCGCCAGGACGACGGTCAACGACCGGCCTGCGCTGCGGCGGGCGGCGAACATCATCGCGGTGCGCGACGGTGCGTCGAGCCATTGCCCGTCGTCGATGCAGACCAGCACCGATTGCCGCTTCTCGACGGCGTCGAGAAGCCCGAGCAGGGCCATGGCGACCCGAACGGTGTGGAGTTGCTCCCCGCTCGGCGATTGCAGGGCGGCTTCGATGACGCGCTGGTACTGCTGGGCCTCACCACCCCAGCAGCCGAGCGCGTGGATGAGTTGGTGCACGCCGGCGAACGGGGTATTTGATTCGCCCGGGGTGCCGGCGATGGACAGCACCCGGAAACCAACCGACCGGGCATGGCGGCAGGCCACCTCGAGCAGTGCGGATTTGCCGGACCCGGCAGCACCGGACACCACCACCGTGTGCCCGCGCGGGGTGTCGCTGATCGCGGACATCAACTTCGAAAGTTGTTCACCGCGACCGACGAGTTCCGGTGTCAGCGGAGGGGCCGACCGTTGCGGAAAGGGCTCGGCGACCACACCACCTCCCTGTGACCCACATCCCATCCGATTCGGAACGTTAGGCAGACCTCACCGCGCTGTCAACTATCCGGTTAGTTAGCAAACTGGCCGAGGTGGCTAAGATCTGGGAAATGGGACACCCGCGAGATTCCGACGCCACTCGGGCGCGGCTCATCTGCGCGGCAACTGCCGAATTCGCCGAGTACGGCATCGCCGGGGCGCGTGTCGATCGCATCGCCGCGAGCGCGGGCGCCAACAAGGCACAGATTTACCACTACTTCGGCAGCAAAGATCAGCTGTTCGACGCCGTGTGGGCGGCGATGACGCAGAGGTTCTTCGCCGACAGCCCGGTGGTCGCCGACGACCTGCCCGGTTACGCGGCCCATCTGATCGACGTCTATGCCGACCAGCCCGAAGTCGGCCGGCTGATCGCCTGGCACCGGCTCGAGCGGGCCGACGATTCCGGCTCGGCCTTTCCCGGCGCGACCATGCACGAGCAGATTGCGGCCATCGCCGCCGCCCAGGCCGGCGGCAAGCTCACCAGCGAGCTTCCCGCGCCGGTGCTCTTCGCGCTCGTACTCACCATCGCGTCGATGTGGCACAACCTCAGTCCCACCTTGCTGGCCGTGATCGGCGTCGACGACCACGCCCAGCGCAAGGCGATCGTCTGCGACGCGGTGACACGGCTGATCGCCACCTCAGGCGGCGACACCACTGGGCCGAGCGCCCGGACACGCCGGACAAATGTGCATCCGCCAAACCCGTTGCCCTAAACTGCCCTTCGACCAAGGAGGAGTCTTCGGGTGCGGGCTTACGCAGCGCCCAGCACCCAGGCTTTGCGGGGCTGGCAACGTCGGGCTTTGGTGCGGTATTTGACCGCCAAGCCGCGGGATTTTCTTGCCGTCGCGACCCCTGGCGCAGGTAAGACGACCTTCGCTCTGCGCATCGCCGGTGAGTTGCTGACGGAGCGGACCGTCGACCAGGTGGTCGTCGTCGTCCCGACCGAACACCTCAAGACCCAGTGGGCAGAAGCCGCCGCTCGGGTCGGCATGTCTCTGGACCCCAAGTTCAGCAACTCGACCGGGCAAACGTCGGCGGACTACCACGGCATCGTCGTCACCTACGCCCAGGTCGCCAGCCATCCGACCAGGCACCGCGTGCGCACGGAGAACCACAAGACGCTGGTGATCTTCGACGAGGTCCACCACGGCGGCGACGCGAAGAGCTGGGGCGAGGCCATCCGCGAGGCCTACGACGATGCGACGCGACGTCTGTGTCTGACGGGGACGCCGTTCCGGTCCGACGACAGCCCCATCCCGTTCGTCAACTACGAACCCGACGGCAGCGGCCACCAGCAGTCGGTCGCCGACCACACCTACGGTTACTCCGACGCGCTCGCCGACGGCGTCGTCCGCCCGGTGGTGTTCATGGCGTACTCGGGTGAGGCCCGCTGGCGCGACAGCGCCGGCGAGGAGCACGCGGCCCGCCTCGGCGAACCGCTCACCGCCGAACAGACCGCCCGGGCCTGGCGTACCGCATTGAACCCCGAGGGCGAATGGATGCCCGCGGTCATCGCGGCCGCCAACAAGCGTCTGGGTCAGCTCCGGCAGAGCATCCCGGACGCCGGCGGCATGATCATCGCCACCGACCAGACCACGGCCCGCGCGTACGCCAAGCTCCTGCACACCATCACGGGTGAGGAAGCGACCGTCATCCTGTCGGACGACCCGACGGCGTCGGCTCGCATCTCGCAGTTCTCCGAGGGCAGCAGCCGCTGGCTGGTCGCGGTCCGCATGGTGTCCGAAGGCGTCGACGTGCCGCGGCTGGCGGTCGGCGTGTACGCCACGAGTGCGTCGACCCCACTGTTCTTCGCCCAGGCCATCGGCCGGTTCGTGCGGCTGCGCCGCAAGGGCGAGACGGCCAGCATCTTCCTGCCGTCGGTGCCGAACCTGCTGGAGCTGGCCAGCGAGCTGGAACGCGAACGCAACCACGTGCTGGGCAAGCCGCACCGCGTGTCCGACGGGCTCGACGACGAACTCCTCGAGCAGGCGCAGAAGAAGGAAGACGAGAAGTCGGAGCTGGAGAACGGCTTCGAGATGCTCGGGTCGGACGCCGAGCTGGATCAGGTGATCTTCGACGGCTCGTCCTTCGGCACCGCGACTGAGGCCGGCAGCGACGAGGAGGCCGACTATCTCGGCATCCCGGGGTTGCTCGACCCCGGCCAGATGCGCGACCTGCTGAGCAAGCGCCAGGATGAACAGCTGCAGAAGCGCAGCGCCAAGGCCGCGGCCAACCCGGGGATTCCCCAGCCGGCGATGACCACGCACGGTCAGCTCCGCGAGCTGCGCAAGGAGCTGAACCTGCTGGTGTCGGCGTTCCATCACCGCACCGGCAAGCCACACGGCTGGATCCACAACGAGCTGCGCCGCCGCCATCCCGGCCCGCCGGTGGCCGCCGCGACCCGCGAGCAGCTGCAGGACCGCATCTCCGCGATCCGCAACATGCAGCGGGAGCTGACCGCCTGACGGCCCCTAGAGCCCGAGCAGCTCCGGCAGGTCAGCCACCGAATCCACCACGTAGTTCGGCTGCATCGCGAATTCGTCCGCGGCCCAACGGTCCAGCGTGTCCTGCCGAAACTTGCCGGTACGCACCAGCACGCCGGTCATCCCGACGACCTGGGCCGCCAGCACGTCGTTGTTGAGGTCGTCACCGACCATGTACATCTCTTCGGGTTCGACGCCGAGGCGGGCGGCCGCGGCCAGGAACCCGGCGGGCGCGGGCTTGCCGACGGCGGTGCCCTGATACCCGGTGGTCTGTTCGAGGCCGGCCAGATAGAGCCCGGTGTCCACCCGCAGCCCGTCGGCGGTGGTCCACGCGTTGCTGCGGTGCATGGCCACCACCGGGACCCCGCGGGCCATCCAGTCGTAGACCCAGCTGAGGGTCAGATGCGTGTATTCGGGCCCGGCACCGCCGAGCAGCACCACGTCCGGTGTGTCGGGCTGCTGCGGGCCGGCGAAATCGGAGGCGTAAACCAGCTCGACCCCGGGCATGTCCGCACCGATCTGGCCGTTGTTCACCAGGAAACATCGGGCGCCCGGGTAGCGGTCGCGCACGTAGTCGGCGGTCAGGACGGCGGCCGTGACCACCTCGTCGACGGCGACGTCGATCCCTGCGGCACAAAGCAATTCGGCGATCTGCTGGCGGGTCCGCGTGGTGGTGTTGGTGAGGAAGGACCGGGCGATCTGACGCGCTTCCAGCGCCCGCAGAGTCTCCGCCGCACCGTCGATCGGGCGCCACGAGGTCACCAGGACACCATCGATGTCGAAGAGAACCCCGCCGATTGCCATGCTGCCGACAGTAAACGCCCGCCGCTCCTGCGCAACTCAGGCGGTCCGCTCGGTAGTGTCATCGCGCATGAGCACCGTGTGGAGCGCAAACGACGTGCCGGACCAGACGGGGCGGGTGGCGATCGTCACCGGCTCCAACACCGGGTTGGGCTATGAAACGGCGCGGGTGCTGGCGGGCAAGGGCGCGCGCGTGGTGATGGCTGTGCGCGACACCGCCAAGGGCGACGACGCAGCCGCGCGGCTCCGGGCGAGCACCCCGAACGCCGATGTCACCGTGCAGAAGCTGGACCTGGGGTCGCTGACCTCGGTCCGCGCCGCCGCCGACGACCTGCGCGCGGCCTACCCGCGGATCGATCTGCTGATCAACAACGCCGGCGTGATGTACCCGCCGAAGCAGACCACCGCAGACGGCTTCGAGTTGCAGTTCGGCACCAACCACCTGGGCGCCTTTGCGCTGACGGGCCTGCTGATCGAGAACCTGCTGCCGGTCGCGGGCTCGCGGGTCGTGACGCTCGGCAGCATCGCCCACCGCATCCTCGGGAAGATCGACTTCAGCGACCTGCAGTGGGAGCGGCGCCGCTACAACCGCGTCGCGGCCTACGGCCAGTCGAAGCTGGCCAACCTGATGTTCGCCTACGAGCTGCAGCGCCGGCTGGTGGCCACCAACGCCGAAACCATCTCGGTCGCGGCCCATCCCGGCATCTCCAACACCGAACTGATGCGCCACATCCCCGGCTCGGGACTCCCGGGCTTCCACCAGATCAGCGGACTGGTCGCCAACAGCCCCGAGGTCGGCGCCCTGGCCACCTTGCGGGCTGCCGTCGACCCCGCCGCGCGCGGTGGCGAGTATTACGGTCCGTCGGGCTTTCGGCAACTGGTCGGCCACCCGGTGCTGGTCCAGTCGAGCGCCCAGTCGCACGACGCCGGAATCCAGCGCCGGTTGTGGGCCGTCTCCGAAGAACTGACCGGCGTCACGTTCCCGATCTGACGTCATGCGGACTGTCGAAGAACATCAGCGCGTCGTCGCCGGGTTGATCAGCGCCCGGCCGGCCGTCACCGTGCCGCTGGCCGACGCGCTGGGGCTGGCCCTTGCCGACGATGTGGTGGCCCCGCTGCCCCTACCCGGTTTCGACAACTCGGCCATGGACGGCTATGCCGTACTCGCTGCCGACGTGGCTGGGGCGTCGGCCGAGAATCCGGTGAAACTTCCTGTCGCCGAAGACATTCCGGCTGGTCGCACCGACCTGCTCACCTTGGCGCCCGGCACCGCGCACCGGATCATGACCGGCGCCATGCTGCCGGCCGGTGCCACGGCGGTAGTGCCCGTGGAATCGACCGATGCGGCGACGGACACGGTCTCGATCTTCGCCCCCGCTGCCGAGGGCCGGCACATCCGGCGGGCCGGCGAGGACGTGACCGCCGGGATGACGGTGCTGTCCGCCGGCGAAGTGCTGTCCCCCGCGGCGCTGGGCCTCGCCGCCGCACTCGGCTTCGCCGAGCTGAAAGTGCTTCCGCGGCAGCGGGTTCTGGTGCTGTCCACCGGAACGGAACTGGCCGCACCGGGCACGCCGCTGCAGCCGGGCCAGATCTACGAGTCCAACGCCGTCATGCTGGCCGCGGCGCTGCGCGACGCCGGGGCCGACGTCAGCACCGCACCCGCGACGTCAGATGACGTGGCGTTGTTCCGCGAGACCCTGGCCCGTCACGGCCAGGATGTCGACCTGATCGTCACCACCGGCGGAGTCAGTGCCGGCGCCTACGAGGTGGTCAAAGACGCCCTCGCCGCGGATGTCGAATTCGTGAAGGTCGCCATGCAGCCGGGTATGCCTCAGGGCTGTGGCCGTTTGGGAGGCACCGTCAACGGCACGCCCATCGTTACGTTGCCGGGCAACCCGGTCTCGGCGCTGGTGTCGTTCGAGGTGTTCATCCGGCCGCCGCTGCGGGCGGCGATGGGGCTGACGTCGCAGCGGCCGCGCCGCTCGGCGACCCTCACCGAAAAGTTGACCTCCCCCGCCGGGAAACGTCAGTTCCGCCGCGGCGTGCTCGGCACCGATGAGCAGGTGAGCAGCTACGGCCCGCCGGCCTCGCACCACCTCCGTTGGCTGGCAACGGCAAACTGCCTGCTGGACATCGACGAGGACGTGGTCGAATTGCCGGCTGGATCGCCCGTGCCCGTCTGGGATCTCAGTTAGAGCCCCGCAAACCGTAGAATCGAGTCCCGATGGCCAGACCTGCGCGCCCCCCAGCTGACACTCCAGAGTCCGACCTTTCCCGATTGGTCGACCTGGTCCGTTCCACCGTCCCCCCGATCCACCCGGCTGGGCTGCCGTTCGTCGGCGGCGCCCTCGGCGTCGCCCTGTTGGGCCGCCGCAAGCGCTGGGTCCGGGCTGCGGGTCTGACCGCGGCCGCCGCGTGTGCCGGGTTCTTCCGGCATCCGCCGCGGACGCCACCGAGCCGACCCGGCGTCGTCGTCGCTCCGGCCGACGGCCAGGTGACGTTGATCGACGAGGCCGTACCGCCCGCCGAACTGAACCTGTCGGACGAGCCGCTGCCGCGGATCAGTATCTTCCTGTCGCTGTTCGACGCGCACGTGCAGCGCGCGCCGGTGGCCGGTGAGGTGATCACGGTCAAGTACAAGCCGGGCCAGTTCCTGTCCGCCGACAAGGCCGAGGCCAGCGAGAACAACGAGCGCAACAGCATCTGGCTGCGCACCGCCGACGGCCACGACGTCGTCGCGGTGCAGCTGGCCGGGCTGCTGGCCCGCCGCATCGTGTGTAACACCCACCCGGGTGCGCACCTGGCGCTGGGCGAGACCTACGGCTTGATCCGGTTCGGCTCGCGGCTGGACACCTACCTGCCCAAGGGCTCGGTGATCGGCGTCGAGATCGGGCAGCGTGCCATCGGCGGCGAGACCGTGCTGGCAGAGCTTCCGGGCGAGCCGAACACCGGGTCGCCGGAATGAAACCCCGGATCAAGACTCCGCAGGTGAGCCTGCGGAAGCTGGTCCCCAGTGCCCTGACCGTCGCCGCCATCTGCCTGGGTCTGACGGCGGTCAAGTTCGCTCTCGACCACCGCCCCACCGAGTCCATGGCGCTGCTGGCGGGTGCGGCGATCCTCGACGCGCTCGACGGGCGCGCGGCCCGCATGCTGAACGCCACGTCCAAGATGGGCGCCGAGATCGACTCGCTGGCCGACGCGGTGAACTTCGGTGTGGCGCCGGCGTTCATCGTCTACGCCACCCTGCTGGAGCACAACACCTCGCCGCTGGCCTGGATCGTGGTGCTGCTGTACGCGGTGTGCATCGTGCTGCGGCTGGCCCGGTTCAACGCCATGCTCGACGTCGACCGTCCGGCGTTCGAGAAAGAGTTCTTCGTCGGCATGCCGGCACCCGCCGGCGCCATCGGCGCCATCGGCCCACTGGCCGCCAAGATGCAGTTCCCCGGCCCGTGGTGGGACTCGCACGGGGGCCAGATCTTCATCTTCGTCTGGCTCATCATTGTTTCGCTGCTGGTGGTCAGCACTGTGCCGATGCGCAAGGTGCACACGTTCGCCATCCCGCCGAACATGGTGTTGCCACTGTTGGCGGGGCTCGCGATCCTGGTGGCCGCCTCGGTCACGTACGGCTACATCGTGATCCTGGTGATCATCGTGGCGTACGTGCTGCATATCCCGTTCGCCATCCGGACCAAGGCGTGGCTGCGTGAGCATCCTGAGGTGTGGGATGACAAGCCCAAGGAACAGCGGCAGGCGCGCCGGGCCATCCGCCGTGCGCAACCGCGGCGTACCGACCGCAGCCAGCGCCGCTCCACGGCCCGGCTCCGGTTGCGTAGGCCCGGACCCCGGCGATGACCTCTGCGCCCGGGCAGAGCAATCAGGCGCAGGCCATGCAGGCTGCTGCATCCGATCCGTCCGGTGCGCAGCTTCAGCTCACGGCCCGCCTCAACACCTCGGCCCTCGACGCCCGTCGCGGCGTGGTCATGCTGCACCCCGAAGCGATTGCCGCCCTGGGCATCCGCGAGTGGGACGCGGTGTCACTGATCGGCACCCGCACCACCTGTGCGGTGGTCGGCGTCGCCGCTCCCGGGACTCCCCCGGGCACCGCGCTGCTCGACGACGTGACGCTGTCCAATGCCGGGGTCCGGGCCGACTCTCCGGTGCTGGTGTCGCCGGCGACGGTGTACGGCGCCCGTTCGGTGACCGTCAGCGGTTCCCGGCTGGCCAGTGGCTCGATACCGCCCGCGACGCTGCGAATGGCATTGCTGGGCAAGGTGATGACGGTCGGCGACACCGTCTCACTGTTGCCCCGCGACCTCGGTCCGGGTACCTCGACGTCGGCGGCCACCTCGGCGCTGGCCACCCAGGTCGGTATCACCTGGACCTCGGAGTTGCTCACTGTGACGGCCGTGGATCCGGCCGGTCCCGTGAGCGTCCAGCCGAATTCGGTGGTCACGTGGGGCGACGCGAGCGTCGTCACCGCAGCCGCGCAGCCGGTCATCTCCCCTCCGGAAAGCCCTGCCGCCCAAGCTCTTTCGATCGACGACCTCAAGGGCGTGGACGCCCAGGTGACGCGGCTGACCGAGTGGCTGAAGCTGGCGCTCGACCAACCCGAACTGCTCGAAACCCTGGGCGCCACCGCCAATCTGGGCGTCCTGGTGTCGGGACCCGCAGGCGTCGGCAAGGTCGCGATGGTGCGTGCGGTGTGCGCGTCCCGCCGTCTGGTCGAACTCGCCGGGCCGGAGGTCGGGGCACTGCGGGCCGAGGACCGGCTGGCCGCCGTCACGGATGCCGTCCGATCCGTGCGCTCACCCGATCACGGCGGGGGCGTGCTGCTCATCACCGATGTCGACGCTCTGCTGCCCGCGGTCGCCGAGCCGGTAGCCACGTTGATCCTGGCCGAGCTGCGCAAGGCCGTCGCCAGCCGGGGTGTGGCGTTCATCGCGACGTCCGCCGTACCCGACGGCGTGGATGCCCGGTTGCGCGCGCCTGATCTCTGCGACCGCGAGTTGGGGCTGACCCTGCCGGATGCGCCGACCCGCAAGGCGCTGCTGGAAGTGCTGCTGCGGTCGGTTCCGGCGAAGGAGCTGAACCTCGACGAGATCGCTGAGCGCACACCGGGGTTCGTGGTCGCCGACCTCTCCGCACTGGTACGCGAGGCCGCGCTGCGGGCGGCAGCCCGAGCCAGCACCGACGGCGCCGAGCCGGCGTTGACGCAAGACGATCTGACCGGCGCGCTGTCGGTGATCCGGCCGCTGTCCCGGTCGGCGACCGAGGAAGTCGCGGTCGGGTCGGTGACCCTCGACGACGTCGGCGACATGGTGGCCACCAAACAAGCGCTGACCGAAGCGGTGCTGTGGCCGCTGCAGCACCCGGACACCTTCGAGCGGCTCGGCGTGGAGCCGCCGCGCGGCGTGCTGTTGTACGGCCCGCCCGGCTGCGGCAAGACGTTCCTGGTGCGGGCCCTGGCCAGCTCCGGCCGGTTGTCGGTGCACGCCGTCAAGGGCGCGGAGCTGATGGACAAGTGGGTCGGTTCGTCGGAGCGTGCCGTGCGCGAATTGTTCCAGCGCGCACGCGATTCCGCGCCGTCGCTGATGTTCCTCGACGAGATGGACGCACTGGCGCCCCGGCGCGGCCAGAGCTTCGATTCCGGCGTCACCGACCGCGTGGTGGCCGCGCTGCTCACCGAGCTCGACGGCATCAATCCGTTGCGCGACGTCGTGGTGGTGGGCGCAACCAACCGGCCGGACCTCATCGACCCCGCGCTGCTGCGGCCCGGCCGGCTCGAGAAGCTGGTATTCGTCGAGCCGCCCGACGCCGATGCGCGTCGCGAAATCCTGCGTACCGCAGGTAAATCCATCCCACTGGCACCCGACGTCGACCTCGGCGAGTTGGCCGGTGAGCTCGACGGCTACAGCGCCGCCGATTGCGTCGCACTGCTGCGCGAGGCGGCATTGACCGCGATGCGCCGGTCCATCGACGCCGCCGACGTGACTGCGGCCGACGTCGCCAAGGCCCGGCAGGCAGTGCGGCCGTCGCTGGATCCCGCTCAGGTGCAGTCTCTTCGGGAGTTCGCCGACGGGCGATAGGGTCGGAGCATGGCAACTGAGGGGCGGTACGCCAAGGGCGAGGCCAAGCGCGCGGAGATCCTCGCTGCCGGACTGGCCGTGCTCGAACGCGACGGCGAAGCCGGCACCTCGATGCGCGTGGTCGCCAGGGAAGCCGGCATCAGCCTGGCGGGGCTGATGCACTACTTCCCGACCCGCGACGCCCTCCTCACCGACATCCAGCGCGACGGCGACGCCAAATTCGAAGAGTGGTACCGGAATTCGGACGTCGACGGCGACCCGGGCGAGTTGCTCGCCCGAGCCATGGCGGCCAAGGTCACCAAGCCCGGGTTGGCAACCCTCTACCTGTCCCTGGTCGCGGCCGCGGCCGTCGACCCGTCGCACCCCGCCGCGGCGTATCTGACGGAGCGCTACGCGCACATGCGTGGCCTCATCGCCGACTACGTGGCGCGGCGGCAGGCCGCGGGCGACATCCCGTCGCACGTCGATGCCGATTTCGCCGCATCGGCGCTGATTTCGGCGACCGACGGCATCCAGTTCCAGTGGATGTCCGACCCGTCCATCGACATGGCAAACCATGTCCGGGCCGTGTGGCAGAAATTGCTTGCGTAGCAGCGCTCAGCGCGGCGGATCGCCCCGCCACCGAAAGCTGTTGACGTACTTGCCCATATCCGCGGCGAGTTCCAGACTGACCCCGGTCGGCGGACCGGAGTGGGCGCCGAATTCGTGGAACGGCCCGGCCGCCGCGGCGATGAGAGCCAGATCGTCTTTCACGGCCACCATCACCAGAATGCGGGTCCGGGAGGCGACGACGTTCTGTCCGTCCGGCCAGTCGTCGGCCGCCACGCCGTACCCCGGGTGATAACCCACCAAGGTGTTGGGCACCTCATAGGCCACCCGCGAGTCGGGGTAGGCATCTTTGAGCAAGGTCATCGTGACGTCCTTGGCATCACGCCCCCGTGCCGGCTCACCCCACAGCCGCATGACGCCACCGCCGCCCCCGGTGTATTGCGCCGTCACCCCGGTGTCGTCCTTGGTCACCGAATAAGCCGTTCCTTCAGCAGGATACGAGACAGTGAACGCACCGTCGGCAGCGGTGAAGGTGGGATTGATCGCCACCGGCTTGCCCATCAGCGGGTGACCGCAATTGGGCGGGCACTCGTACCGGGCCACCGGAGTGGTCGTCGTAGCGGACAGGCCGACCAAGCCGAGGGCCAGCACGGCGACAACCGCGGTCCAGGTCACGACCAGGCGCGGCACGGTCAGTACGCGCACCGCCCGTGCGGCGTCGTCCCCACGATCTTCGTGCCGCAACGTCAACTGCAGGACGAGCCGCAGCAGCAGCACTGCCAGCACGGCGAACCCGACGTGCCAGGCCACCTTCGCCCACTGCGAGATGCCCGCCGAGTCCTCGTCACCGAGCCACATGTGCACCAGCACCGGAACGACCGCGATCAGCACCGCACGCCACCAGATCCGGCGGCCACGAGGCCAGAACCACAGTGCGGCGCCGAGCATTCCGGCCGACGCAGCTGCGGTGACGGGCATGGTGAGTCCGCGAATCCCGGCCTCGATCAGCAGGTCGGCCAACGGCTGGTCACGGTCGACCATGCCGGATTCCAGCTGCGCGAACATCCGGACGGTGACCGTCGCGGCCGTCAGGCCGAGGGCGCCCGCCGCACCGATCGCGTAGCCGTACAACGCCTTTCGATCGCCAGGGCCGAACATCCGGACGAGCAGCGCAGGCGCTATCACCAACAGCGCCTCCACCGCCGAGAGGCCGGCCTCAACGGTCCGCAGATGCACTGCGGCAACCCCACTTTCAAGTGGGACCCCATAGGCGTGCGACACCGCCATACCGGACCCGACGGCAAATGCGACGCCGAATCCGATACCCAGCGCCGCGCTGACATACAACCGGACGAGCGCCGGCCGGCGGTAGCCCAGCTGCCGGACATAGAGCGCGAACAGCAGCGGAAAACCCACGGCCACAGTCGAGATGAACAGACCCGGGAGTCGCATCGCCGAAGCCCCGACCAACGACGCCACCAGAAGGGCCAGGCCGAGCCGGAACGGCCGGCGCCCGCCCTCCGGAAGCCGCGGAAACAGCGCACTCACCAACCCGATGTCGCTCATCCGGTCGTCCCCTGGGCCACCAGCAGGCTGCGCGCCAGCTTGTCGACATCGGGTGTGCCCAGACCGGTCACCGAGTCGAAGCCGGGGCCGGCCATCGCCACCGCGTTGCCGCCCACGGTGACATCGTGGAACGCCGGCAGCCGGCCGACCCGCTGCACCCGGTACAGCAGCGGATTCAGATCGCCGAGCAGTCGTCCACCGTTGTCCAGCAGGTACTGGTCGATCACGGCGGCCATTCCCGCCCAGATCGGCGCGGACATCGAGGTGCCGCCGGCCAGTACCGTTTCGCCGTCGAAGACCATGCGCGCCCCGGTGAAGAAGTCCGCGACCGCAGAGACATCCGGGATGAGTCGCTTGTTGCGGCCACGGTCCGACGGCACGCCCCGTTGCCATCCCGGGCGGTCGAACAACGCGGACATTCCGCCGCCACTGCCGTGGGTGAGGGGCACGTCGAACCAGGCCTGCTCACCGAGCCACTGGCCGCGTTCATCGGTGGACAGCGTGGTGCCCCCGACAGCCGTCATCTCCGGCACCGAAGCCACCGAATCCAGCCCGATGTCGTCGATGCTCGGCGGTGCCGACCAGTCCTGCCCGCCTTTGCATTCCAGGCCCGCCAGGTCACCACTGGCGTCGAAGGCGGTGGTCCCGCTGCGGTGCGCCTGTGCCAGCGCCGAACGCACCGGCGCCAGATCGGCAGCGGTGAGGATCTTGTCGCAGCCCCATCCGATCGACAGGCTCCACTCGGCGCCGGGAAACCGCCGGTCGGCGTCTGCCATCATCTCGCCGATCTTGCGGTAGGCGCCGTCGCCGGACACCGTCGGCCGGGCATTCACGTAGACGGTTCGGGCATCGGGAGCAATGGCGTGGGCCATCTGGAGGTCCATCGTGGTTTCGCCCGTGCGCTCGGATGGCATGTCTCCCACCACGATGGGCGTGAAGCGCGGCAACTGGTTCAGTTCGGCGAACTTGTCGAGATCGGACTGCTCGAAGCCGTCGAAACCGAAGACGACGATGGTGCGTCCCTTGCCGGTGTATCCCTGATCGGTCAGCGGGAAGACGTTGTAAGCCCGACGAAGGTCCTGGGCCGTCAGGCCGCCGGCGGGGACGTCGCGCGGTGCGATCAACGGACGCGACTGCCGGAACGGCGTGTAGCCGAGGAGCCGGCCGAATCCGCTCAACTCGGCCACCAGCGACGGCGGCAATTCGGGTTGGCTGGTTGCGGCATAGAAAGTCTGCCCGCGGCGCCCGCGGTAGTCACGCACGTCGACGCGCAGCGCCTCCGCCATCGCGCGGGCCGTGCCTTCGACGGTCGCCCAATTCTCGCCCGGGCGCCACTGCACGGAAAGCCCTGCGGCTCTTGCCCATTGGATCAACTCATCCGGACGGGCGGCTTGCGCCAGCGCCGCAGTCAGTTCGACGTGCGCGGCCGCCGACGGTCCCAAATCGACCGAGGCCGAGAGCAGATGCGCCAGTGGACCGGAGAGGGCCAGATGGCCGCCCCGCTCAGCGGGCGGACCGGCGGACGCCAGCGCCGTCAGCCCGACTGCTACCAGTACTGCGCCGATGCGCCGTGCGGCGCATCGGCGACCTACTGGAATGGGGCTCCCGCTTCTAGTTCGGAGCGGTGATGACGTTGCCGGGCAACGCCGTCTGCGGGCCAGGGGCCTTCACTGTCGGGGAGAACGAGTTGCCACCCTTCGTAGGCCCGCCCTTCTCGCTCGGCGTCACCGGCGACGACGAGGCGGGTGCCGACGTCGTGGTGGTGGTCGAGGTCGTGGTGGTCGGCTCTTCCTTGGCCTTGTCACCACACGACGAGAGCAGGCCCGCGGCGAGTCCGGCGGTCACGGCGAGGCCGGCCACCATCTTCTTACGGGTCGAGCGCCGAACGGTCATACCGGTTCTCCTTAGTCCATTCCGTTCGCCCCGACAGCCATAGCTACGAAGAAACGGGCATCGCGATCGTAATCCCGATTCGCTTCTCACAGCATACCGATCCAGATGGCTCAGCGTTGGGACATCTAGCCCAAATCTAGGACATCACCGATTGCTGGCAAACCCGATTGGTCAGCTCTCGGCCAGTTCCGCGAGCCGGGCCAGTGATGCCTGCAGCCACTCGGTGGAGGTCTGCCTGGCCCGGTTCAGCCGCTTCTCGTCGGTCAACGCTGTCCAGTCGTAGGTGTGGGTGACGCGGGTGCGCTCGTCGTCGCTGGGCTCGAGCTCCCAGCGCCACAGGTGCCCTGGCTGCGGTAGTCCGGGCTCGGACGGCTTCCACGCGATACGCCGTCCCTCGACGAATTCGACGACGTGGTTCTCCCGTTGAGCACCCAGGGTCAAGCCCATGACGAAGACGTCCCCCACCGCGCGGACACGTTGTCCGGCGGGCGCCTCGGCCAGGTTGTTGTTGCCGTCCCAGCGCGGCTGCTGAGCGGGATCGGCGATCAGGTCAAAGATCCGCGCCGCGGGGGCGGCGATGTCACGGCTGGCACTGACGACTCGAGTTTCGTTGTCCACGAGCCGTATTCAACCCTATGTCGGCAGTCGCCGGTTGATGAACAGCGCCGAGATCACCGCACAGGTCAGGGCGAACACACCCAGCCGCAGCCACGAGGTCCCACCGGGTCCGCGAATGATCTCGTAGCCGATCTGCTGCTGGATGGCGTCGTAGCTCTTGTTCAGGTCCTCGATCTTCGCCGCCGTGTACATCTGCCCGCCGGACAGCTCGGCGACCCGCTTCATCGTGGTGTCGTTGACGGGAACATTGACGCTCTGATCGTCGATCTTGATCTTGCCGCTCTTGGTCCCGAACGCGATCGTGGAGATCGGGGTGTCCGACTCCTTCGCCGTCCGCGCGGCGGTGTACGCGCCGTGCGGGCTGTCCGGGTTGCCCGGCCGGTTCTCCGCGCCGTCGGACAGCAACACGATGCGTTTCGGGGGCTTGTCGGTGTTACCACTGCCACCCAGCACGTCGGCCAGTGTCGAGATCGCACGCAGGGCCGCGAAGATGCCGTCGCCGGTCGCGGTGCCGTCGTCGACGGTCAGGTGGTCCAGGGCGGTGATGGTCGCCTGGTGGTCAGGTGTCGGCGACACCAGGAGGTTGGTGTTGCCGGAGAACGTGACCAGCCCCAGGTTCACACCGGGGGTCAGCTTCTTCGAGAACTCCTTGGCCGCGTCCTTCGCCGCCGCCAGCCGGCTCGGCGAGACGTCATCCGCCTGCATGGACCGGGAGACATCCATCACGAGCATGATCACCGCGCGGTTGCGCGGGGTCTTGATCTCGTGGGTCGGTGCGGCCAGCGCGACGGTCAGGGACAGCAGCGCGGCCACCGAGAACACCATGGGTACGTGCCGCCAGCGCGACGGCTGCAGCGGTACGACATCGGTCCGCGGTTGGTCGCCGGCGTAGCTGCGCAGCCGGCTGGCGCGGTTGCGCTGCGCCGCCAGATACACCGCCACCAGCGCGATGGGCAACAGCGCGGTCAACAACAACCAGGGGTGGGCGAAGCCCGACAACGACACCGATCCGATTCCCGGCAGGTTCATCGGCGCCACGTCGCGTTCGTCACCATAAGTGAAAAGTGTAGGAGTCGGTGCGGTGGGCGCTCGGTGGCGGGCCTGTGGCCTGCGAGAACCGCCAGACCACGGCAGTCACAGCCGCCCCGTAAGCTGGCCGCGGACCGTCCCCGACACCTGCCGGAGGCCCATGCTCACCGTTCTGTACGTGCACGCGATCGCCACCGTGCTCGCTCCGTTGTTGGTACGTCGTTGGGGACGGCGGGCGTTCTATCCGCTTGCGCTGGCACCCACCGGCTCATTGCTCTGGTTGGCCCTGAACTGGCCCGGCAAGGGCGCGCAGACCCTGCACATCGACTGGGTGCCGCAGCTGTCCATGGACATCACACTGCGACTGGATTCACTGGCGGCGATCATGTCGGTGCTGGTCCTGGGCGTCGGCACCCTGGTGCTGCTGTACTGCGCGAGTTATTTCGACCACGCCGATGGCCACACCGAAAACCGGCTGCCCAGCTTCGCCGCTGAACTGGTCGCGTTCTCCGGCGCCATGTTCGGACTGGTCTGCAGCGACAACACGCTGCTGCTGTACGTGTTCTGGGAGCTGACGACCGTCCTGTCGTTCCTGTTGGTCGGCCACTACGCCGAGCGCGCCACCAGCCGCCGCGCCGCGACCCAGGCGCTGCTGGTCACCACGTTCGGCGGGCTGGCCATGCTGACCGGCATCATCATGCTGGGGACGCTCGCCGGCACCTACCGGCTGTCCGAACTCGTCGCCGGCGCGCCGACCGGCACCACCTCGTCGGTGGCCGTCGTACTGGTACTGATCGGCGCACTGTCCAAATCGGCCATCGTGCCCATGCACTTCTGGCTGCCGGGCGCCATGGCGGCGCCGACACCCGTCAGCGCCTACCTCCACGCGGCGGCCATGGTGAAAGCCGGTGTGTACCTGATCGCCCGCATGACACCCGGCTTCGCCGACCACCAGCCGTGGCGGCCGACGGTCGTGGCGCTGGGGCTGGCGACGCTGCTGCTGGCCGGTTGGCGCGCCGTCCGCGAGTACGACCTCAAGCTGATCCTGGCCTTCGGCACGGTGAGCCAACTCGGGCTGATCACCGTGATGGTCGGCGCCGGCGGTGGCGACCTGATGCTGGCCGGGCTGGCCATGCTGTGCGCGCACGCGATGTTCAAGGCCGCACTGTTCATGGTGGTCGGGATCATCGACCACGCGACCGGCACCCGCGACATCCGGAAATTGGCCTGGCTCGGCCGCCGCAGCCCCGCGCTGTTGGGCATCGCCGTCGCTGCTGCCGCCAGCATGGCCGGTCTGCCACCGTTCTTCGGCTTCGTCGCGAAGGAAGCGGACTTCGAAACCTTGTGGCACAGCCCGACGTTGGGCGCATCCGCCCCGTTCGTGCTGGCGACCGTGGCCTTCGGGTCGGTGTTCACGACGATCTACAGCCTGCGGTTTCTGTACGGGGCATTCGCCCGAAAGGGCAAGGCAGAGCCGACGATTCGCGTCGCCGAGATGCACCGCCCCAGCCTCGGCTTCCTGCTCCCGCCGGGCGTCCTGGCCGCCGCGGGTCTCGGGTTCGGGCTGCTGCCGAACTCGCTGGATCACGCCATCGCGGACTACACCGCGACCATGCCGGGCAGCACCGGCTATCACCTGGCCCTGTGGCACGGCGTCAACCTGCCACTGGTGTTGTCGGCGGTGGTCCTCGCTTCCGGAGCGGCGGCATTCGGCCTGCGGCACCGGCTCGAACGGTTCCGGGTGCCGTATCTACCGCTCGGCAACGCCGACCGGATGTACGACGCAGCGATCCGCGGCGCGGACCGGTTCGCCGTGCGGCTGACGGCGTTCACCCAGCGCGGATCGATCCCGACGACCCAGTCCATGATCCTGTCCACCCTCGCCGTGCTGCCCATCGCGGTGCTGCTGCTCGGCGAGCGCGACCAGCCCGAACTGCGCTGGTGGAACTCGCCGATCCAGGTGGTCGTCGGCCTGATCGTGCTGGCGGCCGCCATCAGCGCCACAGTGATGCGCAACCGGCTGGCGGCAGTGCTGGTCGTCGGTGTCACCGGCTACGGCTGCGGCACGCTCTACGTCTTCTACGGGGCGCCGGACCTGGCCCTCACCCAATTCCTGGTCGAGACACTGACTTTGGTGGTCTTCCTGCTGGTGCTACGCACCTTGCCCGCCGAATCCGACGCGACGCACATGAAGCGGCACCGACTCCCCCGCGCACTGCTGGCCACCGCCGTCGGCTCGTCGGTCACCGGGCTGGCCGTCTACGCCATGGCCGCCCGCAATACCCGGCCGCTGGCCGAGCTGCTGCCGGACGCGGCCTACTACCGCGGGCACGGCGCCAACACCGTCAACGTGTTGCTGGTGGACATCCGGGCCTGGGACACCCTCGGCGAAATCTCGGTGTTGCTGGTCGCCGCGACCGGCGTGGCGTCAATGGTGTTCCGGCACAGGCGTTTCGGCTCGGCGCCCCGGGTGCCGAGGGACCACCGGCCGACGCCCGACATCACCTGGCTGCGGGGCAGCGACCTTCGCGATCCACGGCACCGCTCACTGGTGCTCGAAGTGGCGACGCGCATGATCTTCCCGCTCATCATGGTGCTGTCGGTGTACTTCTTCTTCGCCGGGCACAACACTCCGGGCGGCGGTTTCGCCGGCGGCCTGACCGCCGGCCTGGCGTTGGTGCTGCGGTACCTGGCCGGCGGCCGCTACGAACTGGGCGAGACGCTGCCACTGGACGCCGGGAAGATTCTGGGTGCGGGGCTGGCCCTGTCCGCCGGGACGGCGACGGCCTCGCTGCTGCTGGGCGCTCCGGTGCTGTCCAGCGCAGTCGTGAAATTCACGCTGCCCCTGCTGGGTTCGGTGAAGGTGGTGACGGCGCTGTTCTTCGACCTCGGCGTGTACCTCATCGTCGTGGGCCTGGTGCTGGACATCCTGCGCAGCCTCGGCGCCAAAGTCGACGAAGAGTTGTACGCACCACGTGAGGCGGCCACCCGATGACCACCTATCTCGTACCTCTCGTGCTCATCGGCGGGCTCACCGGCACCGGCGTGTACCTGCTGCTGGAGCGCAACCTGACCCGAATGTTGCTGGGCCTGTTGCTGATCGGCAACGCGGTGAACCTGCTGATCCTGGTCATGGGCGGCGACTCCGGCAATCCGCCGGTACGCGGCCGCACCAGTCACGGTCAGACCGGGACCGCCGATCCGCTGGCACAGGGCATGGTCCTGACCTCCATCGTCATCACCATGGGGGTCGCCGCGTTCGTGCTGGCGCTGAACTACCGGGCCTACCGACTGACCACGGTCGAAGAGGTGGGCAACGACCCCGAGGACAGCCGTCTGGTGCAGCTGTCGACCACCGACGCCCCGGCGGTCGACGAGGACCGCGCCGCACCGTCGGTCGTCGCCGACGCCGACGCGCCCGCCGAACTCGACGCGCTGCCAACCGAAACGGACCAGACGTGACGACCGGCGCGGTGCTGGCACCGCTGCCCGTCCTCATCCCGATTCTCGGCGCCGCCGCGACGTTGTTCGCGGGGCGCCATCCGCGGCTGCAGCAGATCGTGGCACTCGTGGCGCTCGCCGCGGTGACGGCGGTCTGCGCGGCGCTGGTCTACGTCGTCGACCACAGCGGCACCGTCGCGGTCCACGTCGGCGGCTGGGGCCAGACCGAACCCGGGATGGGGCCCCTCGGAATCGTCCTTGTCGTGGACCGGCTTTCGGCCCTCATGCTGGTGGTGTCCGCGATCGTGCTGCTGGCGGTGGTCTGGTACGCCATCGGGCAGGGTATCCGCGACGGCGGTGACGAGCAGCCGGTGTCGATCTTCCTGCCGACCTACCTGGTCCTGTCGGCGGGCGTCTGCATCGCGTTCCTCGCAGGCGATCTGTTCAACCTGTTCGTCGGCTTCGAAGTGCTACTGGCCGCCAGCTTCGTGCTGCTGACCGTCGGCGCCAGCGAGGAACGGGTGCGGGCCGGCATCGGCTACGTCATGGTCTCCATGGTGTCGTCGTTGATCTTCCTGATCGGCATCGCGCTGATCTACGCGGCCACCGGCACCCTGAACCTGGCCGAGCTGGCGAACCGGCTCGACGGCATCACGCCGGGCACGCGCGCGGCGTTGTTCGCGGTGCTGCTGGTGGCATTCGGCATCAAGGCGGCGGTGTTCCCGCTCTCGGCATGGCTGCCCGACTCCTATCCCACGGCCCCCGCACCGGTCACCGCGGTGTTCGCCGGCCTGCTCACCAAAGTCGGTGTGTACGCGATCATCCGGGCCCACACCCTGCTGTTCCCCGGTGGCTCGCTGGACGACGTACTCATGGTCGCGGCACTGTTGACCATGGTGATCGGCATCTTCGGAGCCATGGCCCAGAGCGACATCAAACGGCTGTTGTCCTTCACCCTGGTCAGCCATATCGGTTACCTGGTGTTCGGCATCGCGGTGTCCAACCGCATCGGCATGGCCGGCGCCATCTACTACGTGGCCCACCACATCGTCGTGCAGACGACGCTGTTCCTGGTGGTCGGGCTGATCGAGCGGCAGGCCGGCGCGTCAACGCTGCAACGCCTCGGCGGGCTCGCCGCAGCCAGCCCGCTGCTGGCGTTCGTCTTCATCATCCCGGCACTGAATCTCGGTGGCATTCCCCCGTTCTCGGGTTTCATCGGCAAAGTGGCGTTGCTGCAGGCGGGCGCGACGAGCGCGTCGGTCCTCGCCTGGGCGCTGGTCGCCGGCTCGGTGATCACCAGCCTGCTGACGCTGTATGTGATGGCGCGGGTGTGGACGCTCGCGTTCTGGCGGGCCCGCGCCGACGCACCCGAGGGCATGCTCTCCGCGGCGGCCCCGGCGGGCCTCTTGGAGCCGGTCGCCGATGTGGCCGTCGACGACCGGCCGGACGTCGGCCGGATGCCCGTCAGCATGCTGGCGCCGACCGCGGTTCTCATCGGGGTGGGCCTGGCCCTCACGGTGTTCGCCGGACCCATCTTCGGGTTCGCGGAGCGGGCCGCCGACCAGGTGACCGACCGCGGCCAGTACATCTCGGCGGTGTTGACGCCATGAGGCAGTGGTTACCGCGTATCGGCATCCTCGTCTGGCTGACGGCCGTGTGGGTCCTGTTGTGGGGCAACATCTCCGCCGCCAATATCGTCGGCGGTCTCGCCGTGGCGCTGCTGATCACCGTACTGTTGCCGCTGCCGCAGGTGCCCGTCGCGGGCCGGCTCCACCCGCTCTCCCTCGTGCATCTGACGGTCAAGGTCACCTACTATCTGGTGCTGTCCTCGGTGCAGCTCGCCTGGCTGGCGATCAGACCCGGTCCGCCACCGTTGACCGCGGTGCTGCGGGCCCGGCTCGCCCTCAAGTCGGATCTGGTGCTGGCTATGGCGGTCAACGTCATCAACCTCATCCCCGGTTCGATCGTGCTCGAGATCGACCAGGCGCGCCGGATGATCTATGTCCACGTACTCGATGTCGGATCCGAGCGCGCGGTGCAGCAGTTCCACCGTCAGATCGCCGAAGTGGAGCGCTTGATGATCGCCTCATTCGAACGTGAATCCCATTGGCAGCCTTTGGAAGCGGACCCCGCATGAATACCCTCTGGACCGTTGCTGCCGTGCTGCTCGTCGCAGCCGCGGCCATCACGGTGTTCCGGCTGCTGGCCGGTCCCGGTACCCTGGACCGCCTGGTCGCACTGGACACCTTCGTCGCCGTCACCATGTGCGGCATCGGCACCTGGGCGGCCTACAGCCTCGACACCACGGCGACCTACAGCTTGACGGCGCTGGCGCTGATCACCTTCGTCGGCTCCGTCAGTGTGGCCCGGTTCCGCGTCCGCGATACCGATACCGAAACCGGAACAGAGCCGCCGCGATGACCGTATTGGACGCTGTCTCAGGCGCTTTGGTGCTCGGTGGTTCGGCGCTCGCACTAACCGCGGCCATCGGTGTGGTGCGTTTCCCCGACACGTTGTCGCGGCTGCAAGCCGCCAGTAAGCCGCAGGTGCTGGGGCTGCTGTTGGTGCTCACCGGCGCCGGGCTGCGGCTGCGTGGTCACGCCGACGTCGGCATGCTGATCCTGGCCGGAATGTTCACCCTCATCACAGCTCCGGTGGTGGCGAACCGGGTGGGCCAGTTGGCCTATCGTGAGCAGAGTTTCCGCGATGACCTGCTGATCCGTGACGAATTGGACGATCATGGCGCGAACTGACGAATCCGCTTCGGGGAACCCGCTATTCGGTGACCCCGACGCGCAGCTGTTCGCCAACGCCAAGCTCAACTGAACTTGATCTTCACCTGTTCGCCGCTGACGTCGGCGGTGGTACCGGTGACGTACGACGTCACGGTGCCCCGCTTGGTCCCGCCGTTACGTCCCTGACCACTGACGTCGTAATGCACCTCACCGGAGATGCGCACTTCCATGCGGTATTCGTCGAGGTCCCCGACCGTGACGGCGCTCATGTCGGGCTGACCCCACGTCACGGTGCCGTCGACCAGGTCACTGTCGCTGATCTTCACCGGGCAGGGCGCCGGCGGGTCCAGCGAACGTGACGACGTGCAACTGCCGTACGCCGCGTTGAGCAGTTTGCCGATGGTCTTGGTGCCGGAATCGTTGAGCGCGAACTTCGGCTGCAGGTAGGAACTCGCCGAGTAGCCTTCGATGGCGTCGAGCAGCAGGGGCTTGTTGTTGGCGACCGACACGTACGGGCTGGTGCTGCCGAGGTCCAGGAAGCCCGGGAACACGTAGATCGCGGACTCGTCGCTGATCTCCTTGCCGAACACCGTCAGCGTCTTACGTGCGGCGTTGTCGCTGCTGCCGAGCGACGACAGGTCGACCTTGATGGCGGCGTGGGCCAGCTGCCACTTGTCGCCGTCCTTCTTCACCTGGATCGTGGCATCGGAGTTCTTGTCGCCGAACTTGGCCGCCACATGGACGTCGCCCCGGCCGATGGACGCCATGGTCTTGTCCTCGTTCAGGATGCGGATGTCGCTGATCGGCCATTCGGCGATCTGCTTCTTCAGCACGTCGTTGGAGAGGAACTCCTTCGAGGCCGGCTGGTCGCCGCTGAACGACAGTGCCGCATCGGCATCACCCTTCGACAGCGCCTCCAGGTAGCCCTTGACGACGTCGCCGGCCGAACTCGAGCCGCCGCTGCTACCCGAGCCGAACGAGTCGTAGACGTAGTAGATGCCGCCGCCCAGGACGACGAGCACCACCACGATGGCCGCGATGATCAGCGGCACCTTGCTCTTCTTCGGCGGGGTGACGAACGGCTGGGCGCCGTAGCCGCCCGGTGCCGCTGGTGCCCCCGGCCAGCCCGGAGTGCTCGGCGGCTGGCCCCAGCCCCCGGCCTGCGGTGCGGCCGGTTGGCCCCATGCCGGTGTCTGGGTCTGGCCCGCCGGCGGCTGGCTCAAAGGCGGCGGCGGCTGCGGCGACTGCTGCGGCCAGCCCGGCGCGGCCGGAGGCCTGGTCTGGTGAATCGCCGTCTCTTCTTCGTCGGACGACCTACCGGCGCCCCCGCCTGGGTTGGGACCGTTATAGCCGCCCCCCTGCCAACCCGTCATGAGCCCTCCCCCTAACACAAGAAACTGTGTCCAGGATAGGCGGTGCCGCATCCCCCTCGCTGCACGGAATGGCCCCGCTCCGCTAGTCCTCCGACAGCTGGAACTCCACCAAGGCCGTGATGCTCTCGACCGCTTCGTCCAGCGCCTCCAGCCGGGCCGCGGCATTCGGTGCGGCCAGCACCGAATACTTGTCGGCCTGGCCGATCGGCAGCAGTGAAGCCAGCGCGTACAGCCGTTGTCCCACAGCAGGTTTGACAGTCCTGGCCAGGATCGAGTCGCGGTCGCGCAGGCGCGCGCCCTGTGCCGACGCGATGCGTTGGAACAGCGCGATGATCCGGTCCTCGATCGCCACGATCGAGGATTCGGGTACCACCGGCCCCGGCTCGTCGGGCCACTTCTCGATTTCGGCGCGCGGATAGGGATCGTCGTTGTGCCACTGCACGATTCGGATGCGGTCCGTCACGCTGCAGTTCAGCATGTACCGTCCGGCCCCCTGCGGCTGGCACCGGTCGATGCGCGCCAGCGCCCCGACCGAGCACCGAGCCTCACCCCCACCGACCTCGCGGCCGGCCGAGATCAGCACCACGCCGAACACCTGCTCCGCGGCGGCCATACAGTCCCGCACCAGTTCGCCGTACCGCGGCTCGAAGATGCGCAGCGGCAGTTCGTCGCCGGGCAGCAGCGTGGATTCCAGCGGGAACATCGGCGTGGTGGTCACGGCTACAACTCCAGCTCGGACACCAATGCATCGACCACTTGCAGCAGGTCCCCGTCGCTCTCCTCGGCGACCCGGCGCTGACGCTGATAGGACCCGCCCAGCGTGTAGATGTCCTCGACACGCGCCAGCTCGTCAGCGCAATTCAGCGATGCCGCAACGGGTTCCAGCCGATTCAGCACATCGTCCAGATCTTCGGTGACGAGTCGCTCGTTGCTGTCGGCATCCAGGATGATCTCGGCGTCCAGCCCGTAACGCGCTGCGCGCCACTTGTTTTCCTGCACATGCCAGGGCGGCATGGTCGGCAGCTGCTCGCCGGCATCCAGCCTGCGGTCCAAATCGACGATCAGGCAATGCGTCAGCGCGACCAGCGCACCGAGCTCTGCGATGTTGGACACACCGTCGAAAATCCGGACCTCGATCGTGCCCAGATGCGGCGACGGCCGGATGTCCCAACGGATTTCGTTCATGTGGTCGATGATGCCGGTCTTGCGCTGGTCGTAGACGAAGCGCTCGAAGTGCGACCATTTCTGGAAGTGGAACGGCAGGCCCGCCGTCGGCAGCTGCTGGAACATCATGGCCCGGTTACTGGCGTAACCGGTGTCCTCGCCGTCCCAGTACGGCGACGACGCCGACAGGGCCAGCAGATGCGGGTAGTGGTTGAGCAGCGACGTGATGATCGGCATCACCTTGTGCGCCGACGAGATCCCGACATGCACGTGCACGCCCCAGATCAGCATCTGCCGTCCCCACCACTGGGTGCGCTTGATCAGCTCGGCGTAGCGTTGGCCCTCGGTGAGCTGCTGGCTCTCCCATTCCGCAAACGGATGCGTCCCGGCGCAGAACAGTTCCATGCCGCGCTCCCGCACGATCCGGCGTACCGGACCGAGCGTGGACCGCAGGTCGTCCATGGCCTCGCCGACGTTGTCGCACACGCCGCTGACCACCTCAACGGTGTTCCGCAGCAATTCCTTGTGTACGTGCGGTGTTTCGCCGATCTCGGCGATGACCGCGGCGGCCTCATTACTGAGGTCGCGCGTGTGGGCATCGACGAGGGCGAATTCCCATTCGACGCCGAGGGTCGGTCGTGGCGACCCCGCGAAATCGATCCGCGGTGGGGTGTGGCTGTCCGCCCTACCCGGCAGAGATGACACCGCAGGCCACGCGCTTACCGGCGTCACCGGTGCTCAATGAGGCCTCGTCCGCACCCGGGGCGGCGCCCTGGATCTGCTGGTACCGGTCGGCCGGGATGTTGCCGAAGTTGTCGGCCTTCTCGTGGATGATCAGCGCCGTCTTGTTGCCGGCCAGCAGCTGCTCAGCGGTGACGGCGTCGGTGGTGGTCACCAGCTGCGCGGTGCCGTCATTACGCACCTGCAGCGAGGCCAGGTCGCCGCTCATTGGCTGTCCGGTGTGGCCCGGAGCCTGGAAGTGCCCACCGGCGGACAAGAAGTCGCCGGGCGCGCCACCGGTTGGCGCCACCGAGTTCGGCTCGCACTTGCCGGTCGAGTGGATGTGCAGGCCGTGGAAGCCGGGAGTCAGCACGCCGCCCTCGGTCGTCTTCACCGTCAGGGTGGCAAAGCCGCCGTTGAACAGGAACTCAGCGGTCGCAACCGTCGCGCCCTCGGGGGTCTTCAGCTCGGCGACCAGTTTCTCGCCGACCGGGGCGGCCTGCGGGGCAGCCTTGTCGCCGGCCATGTCACCATGGCCCTGCGGAGCGTGCTCGACACCGGTCCAGACGGCCGGCGTGGTGCCGGGCTGCGAGGTGGCAACCTGTCCGGGAGGGGCACACGCGGCCACGACGGGGGCGATGACCGCAGCGGCGGCCAGGAAGCGAATCGGGGCTGAGATCGGCATGCCCGAGAGCCTATCCGGTCACCAAAACGATCACGCCCGGTCCCTTGTCATTGAGCGCGGGGATGCGCGGTTCGACCGGCGCGTCAAGGATTTTGCCGACCGCTTCGGCGGCTTCCTTCTCCCCTGCCGCGTCACCGAAATACACGGTCGTGGCGGCCGGTGGGGCGTCCACGCTGAGGTTATCCGTCTCGGTCACGTTCCACTGCTGCTCATGCAGCTTGTTGGCGACGGTCTGCGCCGCGCCGGCAACCTCGGAGATGTTGAAGACCTTGACGTCGGCCTTGGCCGGCGCCGGCGGCGTCGTGGTGGCCGTGGCGGACGTGGCGCTGGTGGAGCTGCTCGACGAGCTCGATTCGGAGCTACTGTCCGAACTCAACGACTGGAACGCCACGAGCAAGAACACGACACCGAGGAACAGCAGCACCATGACCATGGCGCGCAGGGGTAGTCCGGAAGACTCTCGCTGATTCATTGCTCCCCACCTTATCGAGGCGAACCCTCAGGGCAGAAAAGCTAGGTGATTTCGAAACCGAGACGACGCGCGGCCTTGGCCTTCTGCCGGCTGGCCCGCTGCCGACGCAGCCGCTTGACCAGCATGGGGTCCGCCGCGAGCGCCTCAGGTCGGTCGACCAGCGCATTGAGCACCTGGTAGTACCGGGTGGCCGACATCGAGAACAGTTCCTTGATGGCGTCCTCTTTGGAACCCGCGAACTTCCACCACTGACGTTCGAAACCAAGAATGTCGTGTTCGCGGCGGGTCAACCCGTCGGCGAGCTCAGAGTCGTCCCCGGATCGCTCAGTACGCGCAATAGCGCCGTCCATTTCGCCCCTGGACCCTTTCTCTGATCTCGGTACATACCAGCCTGTTTCGCACGTCACAACGGATCTGGGACGCACCAGGTGGTTCGGCGATCATTCAACCACGGCCGACGGTGTTGAGCCGTGATCGTTACCCGCGAGTCGGATCACTAAGATTGCTCGTCATGGCTGTACGTCCAATCTGCATCGTCGGTGACCCTGTTCTGCACAACGCGACCACTCCGGTGGCTGTCGGCGCCGACGGCGCCCTCCCGTCCGATCTCGCCGAACTCATCGACGACATGTACGAGACCATGGACAAGGCCAACGGCGTGGGCCTGGCGGCCAATCAGATCGGCGTCGGGTTGCGGCTGTTCGTCTACGACTGCGCCGACGACCGCGGCCAGACCGCGCGCCGTCGCGGCGTTGTGATCAACCCGGTGCTGGAGACCTCGGAAATCCCCGAGACCATGCCCGACCCCGACCTCGACGACGAGGGCTGCCTGTCGGTCCCCGGCGAGTCGTTCCCGACCGGGCGCGCCACGTGGGCGAAGGTCACCGGCCTGGACGCCGACGGCAAACCCGTCGAGTTGGAGGGCACCGGCCTGTTCGCTCGCATGCTGCAGCACGAGACCGGACACCTCGACGGCTTCCTGTACCTCGACTGCCTGATCGGCCGCAACGCACGGGCCGCCAAGCGGATGGTCAAGTCGAACAAGTGGGGCGTGCCCGGGCTGAGCTGGATGCCGGGTGAGGTCGACGACCCGTTCGGGCACTGATGCCGTCGGTCGGTAGCCGCGTCTCGCTCCGTTACCGGCTGGCGGACTCCGAAGCGGAGGCCTTCACCGACGTCGTCGGTCACCTCGAGGCGCTCACTCCGCTCGTAGTGGTGCGTACCAAATCCGGCGAGCGCGTCGAGGTCAGCCCCGCCGACGTGATGTCGGTTCGCGAGCTGTCGCACGCTCCGGTGCGCAATTCGGAGATTCGCGCGGTCGAGCACGCCGCCGCGCTGGCCTGGCCGGGCACCGAGCACCGGTGGGTCGACGGCTGGCTGCTGCGGGCCGGGGGCCCGGCCAAGCGGACCAATTCGGCTGTGCCGCTGCTCTTTTCCTCGGATCTGACCACCCTGCCGGCAATCGCCGACTGGTACGGGGCCCGCGGGCTGCAGCCGTGGGTGGCGCTGCCGGAGCGGCTGTTGCCCGTCCGTGCAGAAGGCGTCGAGCCGAACCGGGTGCTGACCGTCGAATTGCCGGGTGGTGGTTCGGATGTCGCGCTGCCGCCGCACCCTGACAATCGGTGGCTGGCGATCTCCGGGCAGGACGTGCCCGTCGAGGCGCTCAGCGCCGTCATCGACGGAGAAGTGGCGTTCGCCACGGTGTCGGATGCGGCGGTCGGACGTGTCGCGGTGACCACGGCGCCCGACGGCAGGGTCTTTGCCGGGTTGTCGGACGTCGCCGTCCTCGAGTCGGAACGTCGACGCGGGCTGGGCCGGAAGGTGTGTGCGGAGATGCTGGCGTGGGCGTCGTCCCGCAGCGCGACGCACGCCTACGTTCGGGTGCCCGACGACAATGCGGCGGCCTTGGCGCTGGCCGAGTCGATGGGGTTCCGGCTGCATCACCGCGCTAGATACGTACTGCTGTAACGCCGAGACTACGGTTTCTCGCGCGACATCGTCGGCGCACGGGAAACCGTAGTCTCGGCGGAAGTGGTCCTACTCGTGCGAGCCGGAGCCGGAGGTGCCGTGCGTTGAACCGCCCTGGCTTGCAGCAGATTTCGCCGTAGCGCTCGATTGCTGCGATTCAGACTTCTTTGGCTCGGACTTGTTCGGCTCAGACTTGGTGGCCGAACCCGACTTCTCGCCAGCCGGTTTCGTCGTCGAACCCGACTTCGTGGTGTCCGACTTCGTGCTGTCCGACTTGGTGTTGTCCGACTTCGTGGTGGTGTCGGCCTTGGTGGTGGCGTCGGCCTTCGTGGTGGTGTCGGCCTTGGTCGTCGAAGTCGACTTCGGAGCGTCGGTCTTCGTCTGGCTGTCCGCCTTTATCGTCCCATCGGCCTTCGGTGCGGAGTCGGACTTCGTCGCCGTACCGGTGTTGTCGACATTGGTCGTGTGCGACTCGGTCGACACTGTGGCAGTGGCAGCAGGAGTGGCCGACGACGCAGTGTCGGCGGACTTGACGCCCGTCGGGTCAGCGGTAGCCGACGTCTGAGCACTGGTCTTGACAGCCGCGGTGGCAACTGGCGTCTGCGGCACGGCGGTGACCGAGTTATCCGTGATGCCCTTGGTCACGCTGACGGACAACGCGTTCGGGGTAGGCGCAGCCGCAGTGGCCGCGGCGGCCGCAGCCGGGGCGAGCGGGTTACCGGTGCCACTCCAGCCGATGGCCTTCGCCAGCAATTGACCGAGCGACATCAGCGCACCGATCGGCCCGACGCCTTGGCCGGCGATCGGCAGGTCGAGCGGGAAACCCATGACGCCGGTGGTGACGACCTGACCGAGCGAGTTGAGGATCGAACCGCCGATGTTATTGGCGGCGCCGGTGACGGGGTCCACCCCGGTGACGCCGGCAGTCAGCAGCCCGCCGAACTGAATGCTCAGATCGTGCAGGGTCGTCTCATGGGTCAGGAGTCCGGAGCCATTGATCAGTGGCACCAGCGCGCCGAGGTTGAGGTTGGCTCCGTTGAGGAAACCGCCGACCACATTCGCCGGAATGTTGATCACCTGCTGCAGTGCGGCCATTGCGTCACCGGTGGACAGCGCCGCTCCGGCCGCGGTGAGACTGTTGACCAGCGCCACTACCGGGCTGATCGCCGGACCCGCCAAGCCGATCAGGACACCGCTGAGCGGCGAGGCAAGAACGTTGAGGACCTGGGTGATCACCTGCGTCGCCCGCGGGTCGTTCTCCGTCGGGAGCAACTTCGGCATGATATTGAGCGCCATGTAGTGCCAGCCATCGAGCGAGCCGAAGGCCTGACCGGTGTTGTAGTCGGTGTTCAGGAGCGTGGCGGCCTGAACCACGGACTGCACGTTCTTCACCACCTGACCGAGCACCGTCCCGATGCTGCCCGGGTTCTGCAGGATCGTGCGGAGGTGGGTCACCTGGTTGGCCAGAATCTGCTGGAGCAGCACGGCCGGCGCCGCGGAGAATTCCGCGCCGAGTTTCTGTGCATTGGCACCGGCGGTGTCGAAGACGTCCTTCCATGCCTGCAGCGGGTTGTACGCCGCGGTCAGCTGCACTGCGGCGGTGCTGACCGACGGCAGCGCCGGAAGGTGGGCAGCGGCAGGCACCGACGACAGCAGCGGGCTGACCACGATGGCCGCCGTGGTCGCTGCGCAAATGCCCGCCTTGGTATGGCGACGGACGGCAACATTCATGAACAAACTCCTCTGGTTGTCTGCTTACTGGCGGGTAATTTACCGACGAGTAACTCAGTTAATCCAGAGCTTCTGACGAAGTCGTAAAGAATTGATAGCGACCACACGAGGTCTACAGCCCACACAAAGCCGGCCCGCGTATTAGCCGGTAAAGGACTGTTCGTAGGCTGGCTAATCTTCCCGACAAATGGCCAGTCGGCAAAGCCATTTACATGGCCGGGCTACCGCGTCGCGAAGCCGCCGGCAGCCGGTACATCCACCTGGAACTATTTCATTTAGCAATGCTCAGAGGTGATTTTTCACCGTGACCCACCCCACAACCCATGCCCATCGTGACCGGGGTCTCACCAATGCCCGGCGGCTGCCGGTGAGCTCGGCCGCGGGCGCCCCTCACCCCCGCGGAGCAAATCGGGCGTGGGCCGGATCGATGCCCCGGGGTCGTTGCTGCACGCGCCCGCGCCAGAGGCCGTTCGGACGCTGACCGGTGTCCACATAGTGAGAACACAAGTGGGACGCGGCGTCCCCGGCAATATCAACAATCGCCTTTCGGGCGTCCGCGGGGGACGACCGCCGACGCCGGCCGGCACTTCGCCAAGTATCTTGGACCGGCGGTGGAACGCACCGAAGAGTCAGGTTGGTCAGGGGTTGCAGGTGCAAGAGAACGCGGCGCTGTCGGCCGCCGAGCTGCTCGAACTCAACCGTGACGTTCAAGGCTCGCGCGCGGTCCGGCTGCTGGCCACCAACAACCTCGGCGTGTACGCCACGCTGATGGAGCGCCACCTCAGTGCCGGCATGGTCGCCGAAACCGATCTGGTGGTTCGGCTGGAACGCGATCTGGCGGCCCTCGGCGAGAGCGACGACCAGCTCGGGCAGTCCGGCCTGGCGCTGATCAAGTCGTGGGCCAGCCAGGGCTGGGTACACCGGGTCGTGGATCAGCGGAGCGGCTCGGGCGATTTCGCCCGCAATGTCTGTTATCTGACACAGGACGCCCGACGCGCCCTCGACTTCGTCCGCGGCATGCGGCGCGGCGACAGCATCGCCACCGGCGGCTCGATCGCCGGCATCGCATCCCGCATGCGCCAGATCGCCACCCGCGCCGGCAATGACCCCGACCGCATCCGCGCCGGCATCGAAGCCGAGATCGCCGCGCTGCACCGCGAGCTCGACGAGTTGGAAGCCGGACTGCGACCCGAGCCCGACGTCACCGACATGTACGACGAGGCCCGTGCCATCGCGCTGCAGATGGAACGGTTGATCACCGACATCGGCCGCTACGGCACCATGATCGAGCAGGCCACCCAGGCGCTGGACGATCCGATCGACACCAACATCGAGTACCGCGACCGGCAGCGCCAGATGTATGCCGACTACCAGGCCGCGTGGGATTCGGCCGGTCGCGATTCGCACCGGGCGTTCCTGCGGATGATCAACGACCCCGACCAGCGCAGAGAGTTCGAATCGGATATCGCCACCGTCGCGTCGGCGCTCCCCGGGCTGGACCCGGCGCTGCGCAAGGTGATGGCCGGGTTCTTCGAATTGATCGGCCACCAGATCGACGAGGTCGAACGTATCCAGCAGCGGTGCGCGCAACGAGTGAAGCGGTTCACCGCGTTCGGCACCATGGAGTCCAGCCGTGGGGTGGCGCGCCAGCTCAACGAGGCCATCGGCGCGGCCCGCACGCTACTGAAGTCGTCCCTGACCGACTCCCGGCTGGACATCGAAGTCCCCTTGGCCCGGCACGCGATCAGCTCGATCGGCGCGCTGAGCTTCAAGATCGGCGACCTGTCGGCACCCAAGCCGGCCCAAGCGGCACAGGGCGACGTCGACCTATCGAGCTTCGCCGCCCTGACCACCCAGGTCGATGCACCGGCGATGTCCGAGATGCTCAACGCCGCGGTCGCGCGCCGCCCGGTGTCCCTGGCCGAGGCCGTGGAGCTGCTCGATTCCGCCTATCTGGGTCACGTCATCGTGTTGTGGTCCTGGGCCCTCAAACAACCCGGAGGATCAGGCGACCCCAGCGCAAACACCATGTCGGTGCGGTTCCGGTCACTCGACGGGCGGGACCGCGAGATCGAGGTGCCGTATCTGATGTTCACCGAGCCTGTTGCTGTGGCAGGAGCCCTACATGACTAGCGTTGGCGGAGCCAAATATGAGCGATAGCCCTATCGATTTCGCCTCGCTCCCTGAGGTCGACGGCGCCAGCCGGGTGGTCGGACAGCGTCGTCCGCGGTTCGACGGCGACGTCAGCGCCATGCCGGACCGCGCCTGCTGGGCGCTGCAGCACCTGCTGACCCGCCGCTACATCAGCAGCGAATCCGACCGCGACATCTACAGCTGGATCCTGGAGTACCGCGACGAATTATCGGTACGACTGTCCGAACTCGACCTGCAGCTGCGCATCTCCGAAGGCGTCGACATCGCCTTCATCGAGCAGGCCCGCTACGAGTCGGCCAAGGGCATCAAGTTGCTCCGCCGTGAACCGCTGGGCACCTACGACTCGATTCTGGCCCTGCAACTGGCGCAGATGATGCGCGCCGGCGGCGACCAGAGTTTCCTGATCACCCGCGACGAAATGCACGGCATGTTCAGCGGCGTGCTCAACGAAACCGACCGCGACGCGGTGACATTCACCGCTCGCATCGACGCGGCCATCGCCCGCCTCACCGGTCTCGACATCCTGCGCCGCAGCCGCGACGACGAGGACAGCTACACCGTGAGCCCCGTCATCACCGCGGTGATGACGGCCTCGGTGATCACCGAGTTGCAGCAGCAGTTCGAACAACTCACCAGTGGAGGGGCCGACACTGATGGCTGAACAGTTCCACCTGTCCCGCCTCCAGATCATCAACTGGGGTGTCTTCGACGGCTACCATTCCGTACCGTTCAGCGCCGGTGGATCGCTGATCGCCGGCGCGTCGGGCAGTGGCAAATCGTCACTGCTGGACGCGATTTCGCTGGGCTTTCTGCCGTTCAACCGGCGCAACTTCAACGCCTCCGGTGACAACACCGCAGCGGGCTCGAGTGCCGGCCGCCGCACCGTCGACAAGTACGTCCGCGGCGCGTGGGGTCAGCGCAGCGACGCCGGTACCAGTCAGGTCATGTACCTGCGCGGCGACGGCACCACCTGGTCCGCCGTCGCCGTCAGCTACACCAGCAATACCGGTCGCACCATCACCGGCCTGGTGCTCAAATGGCTTACCGGAGAATCGCGTTCGGACTCATTGAGCCGCTTCGTCATCGGGGACGGCGACCTGGACATCGAGGACGTCTGCAACCGGTGGGCCGCGGGCCGGTTCGACACGGGCGTGTTCAAGGACAGCGGTTGGCGGTTCACGACCAAGGTCGAGTCGCAGTACCTGGCCCAGCTCTACGCCTCGATCGGTATCCGGGCCTCGGATGCCGCCCAGCAGCTGCTGGGCAAGGCCAAGTCGCTGAAAAGCGTTGGTGGACTGGAGCAGTTCGTCCGCGAGTTCATGCTGGACGAACCGGACAGCCTGGCCCGGCTGCCCGAAGCCCTCAAGCAGATCGATCCCCTTGTCGAAGCCCGTGAACTGCTCGCGGTGGCGCAGCGCAAGCGCAAGATCCTCGGTGACATCGAGGCCATCCAGGTGCGCTACGCCTCCGAGTCGACCGACCTCGGGATCATCGATCTGGTCGACCTGCCGATGGTGCGGGCCTACACCGACCACGTGCGGCTGCGGCACTGTCCCGCCGAGATCGAGACGCTCGATGCGACCATCGACCAGCTGGAGCACGAGAACGCTGACCTGACCCGGCAGCTGAATCTGGCCAAGGCCGAGGGCGATTCGCTCAATGCCCAGATCAACGGGGCGTCGGCGAATGTCGCCCCGCTGCAGTCGCAGGTAAATGCGGCCGAGGCGCAGGCCGACGAGGTGGCCCGCCGACGCGCGGGCTACGAGGAGATGGTCGCGGCCCTGGGCGTGGAAGTGCCCGACAGCGCCGATGAATTCTGGAACCTGCGCGAGGAGCTGACCCGGCAGGCCACCGAGATGCTGGGCAAGTTGGAGTGGGGCCGCGATGCCTCCACCGACGCCGAGTACGCGCAGAAGTCGGCGCGAATCCTGCGCGACAACGCGGCCAAGGAGCTCAAGCGCGTCGAGCATGTGGGCTCGGCGCTGCCCGAGTCCGCGGTCACGATGCGGGACCAGATCTGCGCGGGTGTCGGCATCGACCCCGCCGAACTACCTTATATCGCGGAGCTTTTCGACCTGCAGCCCGAGCACACGCGGTGGCGCCTCGCGGTCGAGAAGGTGCTGCGCTCGGTGGGCCTGCGGCTGCTGGTGCCGGATCAGCACTATGCCAAGGTGCTGCGGTTCGTCAACGAGACCAACATGCGCGGACGCCTGGCGCTGCACCACGTCCGGGCCGGCTCCTCCGGTCGCGAGGCCGAGCCGAACACGTTGGCGGGCAAGCTGTTCCTGGTCAAGCCCAAGCATGCCTGCGCCGCCGAAGCTGCGGATGTGATCGCCGCGGCCGGTGACCACATCTGCGTGGACACCCCCGACGTGTTCGTGCGGTTCCGCCGGGCGGTCACCGATACGGGCCTGTACAAGGACTCCGACCGGTTGGCCATCAAGGACGACAGGCGCCCGATCAAGCCGTCCGAGTACATCTATCAGGGCGACATCAGCGCCAAGCTGGAAGCGCTGCATGCCGAACTCACCGAGGCCGAGGAGGCCTTCGCCGCGGCCCGACGTGCTGCGGATGAGATTGCGGCGCAGCGGCAACGGTGGCGCGACCGCGCGGCAGCATGCAAGGCGGTCTACGAGCAGTTCCCGCAGTGGAGCCAGATCGACACCGACACGGCAGAGGGCCACGCCGACCGGCTCCGCGACCAGTACGAGCTGCTGCTGGCCGATCATCCCGACATCGAGGCATTGTCGGCCCGCGCCGAGGAGTGCTGGGTCGACATCCAGACCCTCATGACGCGGCGCGGCGCCATCCAGACCCGGCGCGACGATCTGGACGCACGTCGGACCAAGCTGATGGATCTGCAGGACCGTCTCTCGCCCGCCGACGTGTCGGAGCACGCGACAGATCTGTTGCGCCGCTACGCCGCTGACGTCCCGGTGCCGCTGGAGCTGCTCAACCCCGAACCGCACCGCGAGGCGCTGTTCGCGGCCATCCGCCGCGAACGCGACCAGCTCACCGAGAGCAGGCGGCGCTCCTACGAGGAGCTGTCCCGCATCGTCGCGACATTCGACACGTCGTTCCCGGATGCGATCCCGAACGACTCGGACGACTTCGATGAACGGATCTACGACTACGTCGCGGTCTGCCGCCACATCGACGAGCGCGAGCTGCCCGACGCCTATGACCGCATGATGCGGCTCATCACCGAGCAGGCGCCCGACGCGATCCTGACCCTGCACCGCGTCGCCGAACAGGAAACCCGGCGGATCAGCGACCAGATCGAGCGGGTCAACACCGGTCTGGGCGCAGTCGAATTCAACCGCGGCACCCGACTGACGCTGCGCGCGAACCCGCGCAGCATGGTCGCCGTGTCCGAGCTGACCGACATCGTCAAGGCCATCTCGCGACGTATCGCCGAGGTGGGACTCGGCGACAAGAAGGCCATCCTGGATCAGTACGCCGACATCCTGCGGCTCCGAAACCGGTTGGCAGGCAACAACCCCGAGGACCGGGCCTGGACCCGGGACGCGCTCGACGTGCGCAACCGGTTCACGTTCGACTGCGCCGAGTGGGACGTCGCGAACGACGAACTGATCCGCACGCACAGCAACGCCGGCGACAACTCCGGTGGCGAGCAGGAGAAGCTGATGGCGTTTTGTCTGGCCGGTGCGCTGAGCTTCAACCTCGCCAATCCCGAAAGCGGTGACAACAAGCCGGTTTTCGCGCAGTTGATGCTCGACGAGGCGTTCTCCAAGTCCGATCCACAGTTCGCCTCGCAGGCGCTGCAGGCGTTCCGTAAGTTCGGCTTCCAGCTGGTGATCGTCGCAACGGTGCAGAACGCCACCACCATTCAGCCGTACATCGACGGCGTGGTGATGGTGTCCAAGTCCGAGGCGACCGGCCGCAACGCCCGTCCGGTCGCCAATGTCGCAACCAAGACCATCACGGATTTCACCGCCCTGCGTCGGGAACTGAAAGTCCCGGAACCTGTCTGATCGGAGCGTCATGCGTATCGCCACCTGGAACGTCAACTCCATCCGCACCCGGGTCGACCGGGTCACGGACTGGCTGTCCCGCGCGGACGTCGACGTGCTCGCCATGCAGGAAACCAAGTGCAAGGACGAGCAGTTCCCGACGATGCCGTTCGCGGCGCTGGGATACGACGTCGCGCACGTCGGGCACAGCCAGTGGAACGGCGTGGCGATCGCGTCCCGCGTGGGGCTCGAGGACGTCCAGATCGGTTTCGACGGCCAACCACAATGGCAGGAGGCCGACGAGGCCCGCGCCATCGGAGCCACCTGCGGTGGGGTCCGGGTGTGGAGCCTGTACGTCCCGAACGGCCGGACGCTGGACGACCCGCACCTGCCGTACAAGCTGAAATGGCTTGCCGCGCTGCGGGACACCGCCACCGGCTGGCTGGCCGACGACCCGTCGCTGCCCCTGGCCCTGATGGGCGACTGGAACATCGCGCCCACTGACGAGGACGTGTGGGACATGGCGGTGTTCCAGAATTCGACTCACGTCTCCGAGCCGGAGCGCGCGGCGTTCCGTGCCATGAACGATGCCGGATTCGCCGACGTGGTGCGACCGTTCACCCCGGGCCCGGGCGTCTACACCTACTGGGACTACACGCAGCTGCGGTTCCCCAAGAAGCAGGGCATGCGCATCGACTTCGTCCTGGGCTCACCGGAATTCGCGGCCCGGGTCACGCACGGTGAGATCGTCCGCGAGGAGCGAAAAGGCAAGCAGCCCAGCGATCATGCACCCGTGCTGGTCGACTTGGAGAAATAGATGACGTCCCTTCCTATCGTCTACGCCCCCGGCCCGGCGAGTCGGCGCGCCCGCGTCATCCACTTCATTGCGAACCTCCTGTTGGCCCGCATCCTGATTCGGGCCCTGACGACGGCGGAGTTCGAGGCCACATCGCTACGCATCGAACGAGTGGGACGCCGCGTCAACCGGATCGCCCGGCTGCAGCGCGTTCGGCCCTACCGCAGATTCCGGCTGGTCGCGGACAACTGGAACGGTCTGCCGGTCGAGTCGGTCTCGCTGTTGAACCTGCCTGCGTCGACCACGAACGGCGTCATCCTCTACTTCCACGGCGGCGGTTTCGTCCTCGGCGATCTCAACACCCACATCCACGCCGTCGCGACCTTGACGCGGGTCACCAAGTTGCCCGTGGTGCACGTCGAGTACCGGCAATACCCCGAGGTCGATCTGGCGACGTCGATCCAGGACTGCCTCGGCGCCTACCGTCATCTGCTGGGCCAGGGCATCGATCCGGAGAAGGTCATCATTGCCGGCGACTCGGCCGGTGGTTTCCTGGCGTTCGCGACCGCGCAGCGCGCACCGGAGAACGGATTACCCACTCCCGCAGGGGTGGTCGGCATTTCGCCTTTGCTCGAACTGCACAACACGGCACGCTGCGCGCATCCGAACGCTCGTACCGACGTGTTCGGCATCTCCACGGTCCTGCCGGTGCTCAGTGACCGCATCTGCCCCGGCGCGGATCTGGCGCAGCTCGAACCCATGTCGGGGCCCATGGACGCGATGCCACCGTCGCTCATCCTCGTCTCCGCATCGGAGGCCCTGCTGAGCGACGCCGCCCGGATGCAGGAGAAGCTGATCCAGGCGGGACGCACCTGCGAGGTCGCGGCCTGGCCGCGCCAGCTGCACGCGTTCCCGGCCATCTTCCCCGGGCTGCCCGAAAGCCGTCAGGCGTACGCGCGGATCGCACGGTTCATCTCCGAATGCCTGGCCCGCTAGCCATTCTTCAGAAGCTGTTCCACCGATTCGACGAGCGCTTCCTCGACGCGGCGTAGCGGCCGCTCCGATTTGGTCGCCTGCGACATGACGATCGCGCCCTCGATCGCGGCTACGGTCAGTGTCGCCTGGCGTTCGGCATCTTCTGTCGACAGCCCGGCGGTTTCGAGACCGGTGGCGATCCGCTGTTCCCAATCGAGGAAGACCTGACCGGCAGCGTCGGCCGCCGCCGGTGCTTCACTGCGACCCAGCGCCGCGGCGAGAATCGGACATCCGACTTCGAAGTCGCTACTGGTCAGATTCGCGATCCACATGGCGACGAACGCTCGCAGCGTTCCGACCGGACCTTGTTCGGCGAACAAGAGGTCGATGCCGTCGGCCAGCGTCTTACCGGCGGTCACGGTGGCGTCGGCCACGAGTTCGGCCTTGCCACCGGGGAAATTCAGGTACAGCGACCGCCGCGCGGCGCCGCTGCGTTCGAGCAGCTGGCTGAGCCCCGTTGCCGCGACACCTTGGCGCCGAATCAGATCGATGGCTGTGACGACGAGCCGATCACGGACACTCATGTGACGTAACTCCCTGTCCCTCAGCGTTGTTTCTACACCAGTCGGTCTACTAGCGTCTGGCCTCAATAGTAGACCGAACGGTGTAGTTCCGGTCTCGAATCAAAGGGGTCCGGGTGGGACACAACAGCAGTTTTTTTGCCGCCACCAGCAGATTCTGCGCCAGGTGGGCGTGGTTGGTCATCGGCTTCTGGGTAGCGCTGGCCGGAATTCTCAACGTGGCCATCCCGCAGCTCGAGCAAACCGTCGCAGCACGCTCCGCGCCGTTCATGCCGGCCAACATCAAGGCCGCGCAGACCCTGCGTGAGATGTCCGACGCCTTCGGCGTCCCCCGGTCGTCCGCCGTCGGCAGTGTGGTGCTGGTCGATGAGCACGGTATCGATGCCGCGGACGAAGCCCTGTACCGGAACATCGTCACCACCCTGCAGCGGGACAAGGCCAATGTCGCCTACGTCCTCGACACCTACAACAATCCGCAGTTGCGCGACATCGCGCTCAGCCCGGACCACAAGGCGATCAACCTGGTGCTCGCCGGCACCGGTGATGTCGGGTCGACGAAGGCACACCAGAACACCATCGCGATCCGCGATCAGCTTCAGGCGCTGCCCAAACCACCCGGGGTCGGGGTATACCTCACCGGGCCGTCACCGACACTGGCAGATCTGTTCAGCGCCATGGACTTTTCACTGCTGATCATCACCGCGGTGTCCGTTCTGCTGATCACGCTAGTGCTGCTGATGGTCTATCGCTCCCTGGCGACGGCGATGGTCCCGTTGTTGACCATCGGTATCGCCCTCGGCGTGGCTCGCCCGATCGTGTCGCTTCTCGGCATGACCGGGATCCTCACCGTTTCGAACTTCACCATCTCCCTGATGACCGCGATGCTGCTCGGTGCCGCCACCGACTACGCCATCTTCATCCTGGCCGGCTATCACGAGGCCCGGCGCAGCCAGGTCCCCGTGGGCGATGCGATAGCTCAAGCCGGACAGCGGGTTTCAGGCATTCTGATCGCGTCGATGCTGACGATCGCGGCAGCCGCCACGGCGATGGGATTCACCGAGCTGGGCATGTTCAAGGCCGCCGGCCCGCCGATCGCCATCGCGATCGTCGTCGGCCTGGCGGTGTCGATGTCACTGCCCTATGCCCTGCTGTCGATCCTGGGCGGGCGCGGACTGGCCGAACCACGGCCCCTCAACGACCGCCGCTGGCGCCGGATCGGATCCACCATGATCCGCCGGTCCGGCGTGCTGGTGACCGCGTCGCTGGTGCTGTTGCTCGCTGCCGCATCGGTTCTGACCACCTTCCGGGTGAACTTCGACGAGAACTCCATGCAGCTCGACGACACCGAGAGCGCGATCGGCTACCAGAAGACCTATGCACACTGGGGCGTCAACGAGGCGGCGCCGGAATACCTGATCGTCTCGGCCGACCATGACATGCGGAACACCGACGACCTCGCCGCGCTGGACCGGGTCGCGGGGCGCATTGCCGGCATGCCCGAGATCGCGTACGTCCGTTCGATGACGCGGCCGGCCGGAAAGCAGTTGCCGCAGACCACCATCGGCTATCAGGCCGGGATCGTGGCAGACCGGCTCGGCGACGCGAAGAACCAGGTCACCAAGGTAGTGCCCGACATGCACCGCCTGGACTCCGGAGCGACGCAGTTGCGCGACGGCGCCGCGTCCGCGGTGACCCAGATCCCCCAATTGGTTTCGGGCATAAAGCAAGTGACCGGGCTCGCCCACCAGGTCCTCGACGGGTACCAGGCCGCCGGCGCGGGGCTCGCCACCCTGACCGACGGGACTGTGGACGTCCAGTCCGCGCTGGCGGATCTGAGTTCCTCCACCGGATTGCTCGACGCGGCGTTGCAGGCCATCGACGGCAACACGCAGGTCGCCGAGGCCGGGCGCCTGGTGAGTTCGGCGCTCGGCTCGGCACTTTCGCCTCAGCCCGGGCCGGACTGCCTGCTGAACCCGGTGTGCAGCCGCGCCCGCGCGGACATCGCCGACCTCGACTCGATCTCCAACGGGGCGGTCAGCCGGGCGCTGCTGCAGGCCCAGCACCTCTCCGCGATCCCGCAGGTCACCGTCGACAAGGTTCGGGCTGCCGAGCCGGCCATCCGAGATGCGTTGGGCACGTTGCAGAAAATGGTCTCGAACCTGCCCGGCGGTTCACCGGCGCAGGCCCGCGTCCAGCTGACCGAGCTGGTGCGCGGCGCCGACCAACTCAGCGCCGGGATGACCCGGCTCGCTGTCGGACTCGACCAGGTCAAGGGTGGCGTGGACCGCGTGGTCGACATGTCGGGGCAACTCACCGACGGACTCGGTCAGGCGACGGACTATCTGACGACCTTGAGCACCCATACCACCGACGGCCCGGCATCAGGCTTCTACCTTCCGCCCCAAGGTTTCTCCGACCCGAAGTTCCGGGCCGCACAGGACCTGCTGTTCTCCCCTGACGGCAAAACGGCACGCATGCTGGTCATCTGGAAGATCAATCCGTACAGCGCCCAGGCGCTGGACGCATCGCGGTCGCTGGCCCCGGCCGCGACCCAGGCCGCCGCCGGAACCTCTTTGCAGACGGCACGTTTCGCCAGCACCGGTCTGGCTACGCTGTCGGCCGACATGCGGGACCAGGTGTGGCACGACTTCGCCGCCTACGGCATCGTCGCGATCCTGGGTGTGCTGCTGGTGTTGATCGTGCTGTTGCGCAGCATTCTCGCGCCGGTGTTCATGGTCGCAGTGGTGACCCTGTCATTCGCCGCCGCTGCCGGAGTCAGTGTGCTGGTGTGGCAGCACCTCATCGGCGTCGACGTGGACTGGTCGGTGTTCCCGGTGTCCTTCATGGCGCTCATCGCCGTGGGCGCGGACTACAGCATGCTGTTCGCCGCACGCATCCGCGACGAGTCCGCCGACGGCATGATCCGCGGCATCCTGCGCAGCTTCGGCAGCACCGGAAGTGTCATCACCACCGCCGGAATCGTGTTCGCGCTCACCATGTTCGCGCTGATGAGCGGGCGAGTGATCAATCTGCTGCAGATCGGTTTCACCATCGGTATCGGTCTGCTCATCGATGTCACCCTGGTACGCACCGTGCTGGTGCCGGCCGCCATGGCGATGATCGGCAACCGCATCTGGTGGCCGAGTAGGCCGACCGCCGGGGCCATACATGCCGATGGACCGCCAGTCACAACGAACTCGCGGCGCGATGCCGCGGTCGTCGACGCTTAGGTGAACTAACCGAAGGCGCGGTGGGCCGGGCGGCCCACCGCGGCAAACTCGATTTCCGCCTGTATTCGTGGCCTCAATGCTCGTAGGATCCATAGCAGCCGAAACGGTGGTTCAATATCTCCGACTGGTTCACGGCTACTACGCGGGAGCTTCCAGTGAGCGACAGAACCTCGAACAGACTGCGCGCCATCGCCCTCACCGTCGTGTTTGCCGCTTATTTCGCGGCGTCCGCCACAACAGCCGGTCTCACGGCCAGTCACGCAGCCCCTTCTCCGCCCCCGCGCCCGACCAACGCCAACAGGCCAACGAATGCGCCGAGTTCCAACGGGGGCGGGAGCCACTACACCCCGACCGCTCCGGCTCCTACCTCAGCGAACGGACCCGAACCGTCGGTCACCGCGGATACCGTCGTGATTCACACCCCACCGGCCTCGGTGCCAACACCGACATTGCCGCCGCCGGCTATCAACACCCCGGTCCCCACCCGGCCTCAGCCGACCCAGCCAACCCAGCCGGTCGACGTACCGATACCACCGCAAGCCCCGCAGTCCGAAGGTCCACCCGTGCCAGCCGTTACCCCGACCCCGGTGCAACCGCTCAACGTCAGTACCGCGCCGCTGAGCCGGACCGAGAACGTGATGTTGACCAACAGCGTCGACGCCGGGACTTCCGCGGAGATCATCATCCTCGTGCTCTTGGCCATCGGGGTCTGGTACTACACCCATCGCGTCATCGTGCAGTTGACAGCAAGAAGGCCGCAGCGTGCGTAATTTCTTCGTGGCGGTTTTGTTGGTGGCCGGGTGCACGCTGCTGTCTGCACCGTCGGCGAACGCGTCGACATCAGCGAAAGACGCTGCGCTGCAGATTGTGTCGGCAACCGTCGACGGCCAGAACCTCAAGGACAGCACGCAGTCCGCACCGCTACGCCTGGTGCCCGGCGAGTCGGTCGACGTCGCGGTGCAGGTCGCCAATCACGGCGACCAGGCAGTCCGCGTCCGGCATGTCGAGTTGAGCGGGCGCGTACTCGGACTGGTCTTCTACAACTACCTCGCCAACGTCGACTTTCAGATCGCGCCCGGTGCCACCGAGACCGTTCGCTACCGACTTGAGCTGTCCGGCTTGAAACGACAGGGCGTCGGCTTGATGCGCGGCGAGATGGCCGTCACCGACGCGGACGGCAACACGATCGCGTCGACACCGATGGTCAGCGACATCCGCGGGTCGTACCTCAGCGTGTACGGACTGTTCGGTTTCGCCCTACTGGTGCTGACAGTCCTTGCATCCATCGATGCCGCCCTCGCTCTCGCCCGACACAAGCTGTCCGACAATCGATTTCTCCGCGGCGTCCGACTGCTCATGCCCGGCATCGGTGTCGGTCTGCTGCTGCTCTTCACGGCCTCGGCATGCCGAATCTGGGTGCCTGAGACACCGGTCTGGCTGGCGGTCGCGGGGGTAACCGCGGCGCTGTTCTTCACATGCGGGTACTTCAGCCCCACCCCGCGCGACGAGGACGACGAGGACGACGACATCGTCGACGACGACATCGTCATCGGAACCGACGGACTCGATGCGGAAACAACCGATCGGTTGACCCCGGTCAGAGCCGACGAACCGACGCTGATCATCCCGACCACGCGCACGTTGGCGGCCGATAGCGGGGCGGGCGATTGACCTCGGACAACACCGCGCGTATCCGTGCTGCGCTGCCCGGCTACGACATTGGTGGGCAGATCGGGGCCGGTGGCTGTGGCGAAGTCTTTGGCGGCGTGCATCGCGAACTGCGGCGGCGGGTGGCGATCAAACAGATTCCGCCCCAATTCGCGGCTGATGCGGAATTACGAAAGCGGTTCGCCACGGAAGCCACGTTGATGGCTGCTATCGACCACCCCCATGTCGTCTCGGTGTACGACTACGTCCAGGAGGCGGATCTTTGTCTGCTGGTCCTGGAGTACCTGTCCGGCGGAACTGTCCACGATCGCTTCCAGAAGGAAGGATTCGACGCGTCGACGTCCATCGCGGTGGCGCTTTCGTGTGCGGCGGGCCTACAGGACGCACACCGCCGCGGCGTGCTGCATCGCGACATCAAGCCGGCGAACCTCATGTTCTCGTCAAATGGCACGGTGAAGCTCACCGACTTCGGGATCGCGAAAATCATGGGCGGGGATGGCCAACTCGTCACCAAAACCGGCATGATCGTGGGCACGCCGTCGTACATCGCCCCGGAACAAGTACGCGGGCTGGAACTTTCGCCGGCGACCGACGTTTACGCGCTTGCCACCATGACGTATCAACTGCTGTCCGGAAAGCTGCCGTTTCCGCCCACTTCCGACACCATGGCGATGTTGTTCATGCACGCCTACGAGCAGCCGATACCCCTCACAGAGGTGGCCCCTGGAATTCCTAAAGCCATTGCCGACGTGGTGATGCAAGGCTTGGCGACCGATCCGGGGTACCGATACGACTCTGCCGAAGCCTTTGGCGTGGCGTTGGCGACGCCGGCAAGCCAATCGTGGGGACAAAACTGGCTCAGCGAAATCGGCGTTCCCGTCCTGGGCGCCGACACCATTACGGCCGCCGCGACGGGGCGTCGGCACGCCACCCAGTTCCGCACGCCGGCGCAACCCACCCAGGTCCACACACCGGCGCAATCCACTCCCGTGAGAACGCCGAGTACGGCAGAACGCACCGTCCGCAGCACGACTCGGGTCCGGCCGACCGAACCGCTGCCCCGGGCAGCGATCAACCTCAGCGACCTGGATCGCGATGACGTCAAGCCGGTGCGCCGCATCGTCGCTTTCCGGTCCCCCAGAATTCCGGCGATCCTCGCGCTCGTCCTTGCCGGACTCTGCGTCGCGATCGGCGTTTTCGGTCCGGTCACGCCGCCCGGCGGCGACCTGCTCCCCGGGGTGGTGACCATCGCGGGCACGGATCCGACACTTGGCTCTGTCGACCGAGTTGACCTCGCCCACCCGATCCCCGTCACGATCAGCGCGCCGAATGTCACCGACGTGTCTCTGTCCCTGAACTTCCTGGGGCTGCCGATCGCCAAGCAGAAGGCCGAACTCCACGGCGGCGCGGGAACAGTATCGGCACCTGTCAGCCCGCTGATCCTGGCCGGCCAACTCAACACCGAGGTTACCGTCACGACCGGCAGCAAGTCGGTCGCCGCGAGCCGATTCCAGCTCCGGTCGACACAGTCCCCGTTGCCGACGGCGACAACCATCGGCATCGGTCTGCTTGCCCTGTTCAGCGCCGCCTACCTGGAGTCCAGTCTGCGAACCCTGCGCCGTGGCCGCCGTTCAGTCGCGAGCGGCGCCGGAGCAGTGGTGAGCGCGGTTGCGTTGGCATTCGTCGGGCTGGCCGCCCTGTGGGTTTACCAGGGACGCCAACCCACGCCCGAGTCGCTCTTCGGCGCAGTGTCGCTCGCCGCCATGGCCGCCATCGCGGCCGGCATCGCCGCTGCTCGTGCCGGCAAGGTGCGCCGGTACCGCCGATCCCTCGACCGGGCGCTCGCATTGGCCCTCACCCAACAGCTGACAAAGCGCACCCGGCGGTGATCACTCATCGACGGTGGCGGCACCGTCGAACATGCTGATCGCCTGTTCGCGGATGGGGCGAACTCGGTCGGCGAGGGCATTCATCGCCTCCTGGGACTCCCACGCCGTCGTGGCGATGCAGCGGCCGGATGCGCGGTCGGTGAGCAGCGACATGCCGACAAACCCTTCGAGCCCTTGGAGTTGGGGCAGCACTTCATCGCGGAGGTGCGTCACTCCTGCGTCGATAGCCGAGGGTTGTGCGTGAATAGTGGTAGAGCGTGCGTACACGACCCACCCCCTCTATATCGGGGCAGCGCCCCAGCGGCGCCGCCGGTCCACCGATGTACGTTCCTCCGATGACCGGCCGGTGGCAATAGCCGCGCGGTGCGCGCAAATTCCTTGACACCCAAGGAAATTAGCTCGTTTAAGCGCTGAGGACCTAGCTGCGCTTGACGCCCGGAAGCCGGTCGACGAGCCAGCCGAGCCGCGCCACTGTGGTGTCCAGTGGCTCCACAACTTCGGCCAGCCGCTGCAGACTCGGCAGTGTCGCGGCAATCGAATTGGCGCCGTGGGCGATCTTCTCGGCAGACCTGTCGATCCCGGCCGCGGCCTCGGTCAACGACGTGATCTGGCTGGCGATCAGTTCGGCATGACGGTCGATACCGGCAGCGCTCACGCTCAGCTCGGCGATGTTGTCGGCGATGAACTGAGCCGACTTCCTCAGCTCGGCTACGTCATCCATCAACGCGAACACGGCCTGAACGAGCGTCTTCGGTCCGCGCCGCTTCCGCTTGCCGGACGCATTCCCGGCTTCGTGTGCCCCTGCCATGACTCACGCCTTCCGTTCGACAGGAGCCCCCTTGTCCTTGGCCTCCTGCTGGTACTGCCGCAGCTCGGCACGCACCGCTTCATCTAACGCGCGGTCAAGGCTAGCGTGGGCGGAACGGCGAGACACCCGGCGCATGGCATCAATCAGGTCGGCGGCCCAGGCAAGTTCGACATCGTTGCTGGGATACCAGCCCGTCCCCCGTTGCCGGACCACCTCGGTATGGCCGGCCCGGGTCATCGCCCGCGCCGCCTCGTCGAGCTTCTTGTCCACCGCCGTGGTGGTTTTCAGGATCGCGGCCAACGGCATGCCGCGAGAGATGAGCTTGGCGAAGTCATCGATCACCCGGCGGTCGGGCACCAGGTAGGCATCCTTGTCGTCCGTGGACTGGATGATCCCGCCCGAGACCAGCCGGCGCAGGGTCGCGCCATCCAGCCGGCCGAGCTGCATCTCCATCTCCTGGCGCGTCATGGTCTGCGCCTTCGGGTTCGACCACGGCGAGATCACCAGTTCTTCGAGTTCCGCCAGATCCAGCACCTCGACCAGCCCTTCACCGCGCTGTAAGCCAGTGATGAACTTCAGAATGTGCTTGACGGTGAAGCCCTCGCTGAGCAGCCGGACGATCGCCTGCAACTGGCTCAGGTGCCGGTCGGTGTAGATCGCGACCCGGCCCCGGCGCTGAGGCCGGGGCAGCAGGCCGCTCTCCTGGTAGACGCGGACGTTCCGGGTTGTCGTCCCCGCTTTGCGCGCGAGGTCGTCGATCCGGTACTCAGCCACCAGCGGATTCTATGCGGTCAGGACTGAGGCACCGCTGGTCTGTTCAGCAGTGATCTTGAAGTCGTGCAAATTGACGCTCTTCAGCTGGTTGACGTACTGGGTGGCGAACCCGGGGAACATCGTCGCGTTGAAACCGTCGTCGGTCAGGTACCAGCTCTGGCAGCCGGAGTTCCAGGTCGTGGACTGCAGCCGCTGCTGAATGGCGTCGTTGTAGCGGGCCTGAACCTCAGGACGCACGTCGAGCGACTTCCAGCCGAACTTCAGCAGCTTGGAGATGGCCTCGACGATGTAGTCGATCTGCGCTTCCATGTACACCAGCGCCGAGCTGTGGCCGGGGCCGGAGTTGGGTCCGAAGGTGAAATACAGGTTCGGATACCCCGATACCGCGACGCTGCGGTAGGCGTATGCGCCCCGGCTCCATTCCGCGGCGAGCTCCCGGCCGTCGATGCCGATGACGGGGAACGGCGTGCCGGCCTTGGACACCTCGAAGCCGGTGGCGAAGACGATGGCGTCGAACTGGTGCTCGATGCCTTCGACGGTCCGAATTCCCTTGGGCGACAACCGGGCAATAGGCCAGGTGACCAGCTTGCAGTTGTCGGCCTGCAGCGCCGGGTAATAGTCGCTGGTCATCAGCAGCCGCTTGCAGCCGGCCGAGAAGTCCGGCGTCAGCTGCCGGCGTAGCCACGGATCTTTCACCTGTCGACGGAGATTCGCCAGGCTCACCGCCTCGACCACGCGCGTGAACGGGCTGTCCCACACCACGCCGAGCGCGACCGACTCGTGGCCCCAGAACCAGGCCGACCGCATCAGCTTCTCGGCCAGCGGCACGTCCTTGTAGAGCCGCTTCATCCACCCACTGGTGGATCCGTTGACCCGCGGGATCACCCAGCCGGGCGTGCGCTGGAACACTTTGACCGACTTGGCGACCTTGACCAGTTCCGGGACGATCTGCACACCACTGGCGCCGGTGCCGATCACCGCGACCTTCTTACCGGTGAAGTCGTAGTCGTGATCCCAACGGGCACTGTGGATCTTGTGACCCTCGTAGGTCTCGATGCCCTCGATCTTCGGAAAGCTGGCGTTCGCCAACGGCCCCGAGGCGACGATGACGGTGCGCGCCTGGACCGGCGGCCGTCCCTCGAAGTTGACGGTCCACTCCCCCGCCGCCTCGTCGTACTCCACGCCTGTCACGTTGTGGCCGAACTGGATATACGGCGCGATGCCCGCGGACTCGACCATGGTGTCGATGTACCCGAGGATCTCGTCGCTACCGGAATAGGTGTGTGACCAGTCCGGGTTGGGCGCGAAGCTGTACGAGTACAGGCGCGACGGAATGTCGCAGGCCGCACCGGGATACGTGTTGTCGCGCCAGGTACCGCCGACCCGGGTACCGCGTTCGAAGATCTCGAAATCGGTGATGCCCTGGTCTTTGAGCCGGATGGCGGCGCCGACGCCGGCGAACCCCGCACCGATGATGGCTACAGAAATGGTCATGATCAGGCCACCGGCTCGTAGGTCAGTTCGTCCGACCAGGTCGGCGTGTAGCGCACCAGCGGCATCGGGATGACGCCGGTGACCTTCACCAACGAGTCCGCCAGCCAGTGGTACTTCGAGGTGCGGTCGATGACCTTCTTGCTGTGCCAGGAGATGAAGCGGTACATGGGCACCCTATGCACGAATTCGCTTCGCTCGCCGACACTCCGGAACCGGCGCATCGCCTGGTACAGGCGCTCCTCGTTGACGCCCATGGCAACGATGTTGTCGCGCATCTTGTTGAGCAAGGGGAAGTAGCTCAACGTGCCGATGATGAGCGCCGGATTGATCCAGCTGCCGACGAAGTCGACGGCCAGCTTGCGCATGTCGGCGTGACCCAAGATGTCCATCACCTCGAAATCGACCGCGAGGTGCCGGGACTCATCGGAGTTGATGCGCTTGAAAACCTCTTGCGCCACCGGATCTCTGACCTCTTCGGTGATGAATTTGATCAGCGCACCGTCGAGTGCCACCTCCAGCATCGGGATGACGGTGCCGAGGATCGACAACGCCATACCGTCCGCGAACTTGTCGAGCCAGGTGATCACCAGCTGCACGTTGACGCTGGGCGGCGGGATTTCGTCGTCGTCGAGCATGCCCCAGCGCCGCATCAGCGCCAGCTCTGCGTTGGCGTGCTTCTGCTCTTCAGCGTGGAAGTGCTCGTAGATGCTCTTGAGCGTCGGGGTCGGAGCCTTCTTGGCCAGTGCGGCGAAGCCCCGGGCGCCGACGTTCTCGATCCACATCAAATCGGTCATGAACGGCTTGAGCTTGGCCCACAGTTCAGGCTCGATCAGCTCGGCTCCCGGTGCGTCCCAATCGATGTCGACCAGGGCCCACTGCTTGTCCTTGATCTTCTGCAGCATCTCATCGAGATCCATTGCCATGATCTGTTCCTTTCAGTTCTCGGGGAGGAGTCGGTTCAGGAGACCGGCGCCGTGGGTATACAGCGCGGGAAAGTGTCGCTTCAGGTGCCAGATGACGGTGGCGTCGAGTTGCGGCACCACGTACAGCCGGCCACCGTCGTGCGCGTCCAGAGTGCGGGCGGCGACGTTATCGGGCGACAGCCCGGTCCACCGCATCAATTGCTCGGCGAGGTTCGACGAACCGGGCGTAATGCGCCCGTCTCGTGCGACATTCGTCTTCACAAAGGTGGGGCATAGCACGGTGACCGCGATGTCGGTGCCATTCAATTCCGCCGACAACGTTTCGGAGAGCGACATGACACCGGCCTTGGAGACGTTGTAGGCCGCCATCGACGGCGCTGCGGCGAACCCGGCCGCCGAGGCCACGTTGATGATGCCCCCCCTACCGGCCGCGCGGAGCAACGGAGTGAAGACCTCGCAGCCGTACACCACGCCCCACAGGTTGATGCCGAGTGCCCAGTCCCAGTCTTCGAAGCCGATGTCGCCCACCGGTTTTCCGCCGATGCCGACGCCGGCGTTGTTGATCACCAGGGTCGGTGCGCCGCCGAAGATCTCCTGCGCCTGCTTGGCCAGCAGTTCGATCGCCTTCCGGTCGGCGACATCGCACTGCACGGCGTGGCCCTTGCCCGTGGGCAGCTGGTCGATGAGCGCGACCGTTTCTTTGGCCCGCTCCATGCTGATGTCCGCGCAGATGATCTCTCCGCCGCGCCGGGCGAGCTCGAGTGCGAATGACCGCCCGATGCCACTGCCGGCCCCGGTGACCACCGCCTTCGCCTGGTCCGAACGGCGTTGGCCGCGAAAGACATTCAGGATGGTGTCAATGCCGAGCATCAGCACACCTCTTCGAGTTCGTTGGATCGCTTGTAGGCATCGGCGATGAAGGCCGCGGCACGGCGCAGTGCCGGAACGGCCTCTGGTGCCACATGCGGCAGTGCCTGGAAGACGTGCACCATGCCGGGCCAGACCTCGAGCGTGCTGGTGCCGCCGGCCCGGCGCAGCTCGGCGTCGAGGTAGCGCGCATCGGCGCGCAGCATCTCGAAACCGCCGACCTGAATCAGCATGGGCGGCAACAGATCGGCATTCGCGAAGTCGAGTCGCAGCCGCGGATCGGCCAGGTTCTGCCCCTGGGTGTACAGCCCGACCATGCGGGCGGCAGCGGTCGCCGACATCGCCGGATCGCGGTACGCCGCCTTCTCCTGCTCCAGCGCGAGCCCGAGCGTCACGTCGATCAACGGCGAGAACAGCACCACACCCGCGGGGCGGAAGTCCGCGTCACCGGCGTGCGCGAGCAGCATGTCGCAGGTGAGATGGCCACCCGCCGAGTCGGCGCCCATCACGATGTCGGACGCCGCATAGCCTTCCGACAGCAGCCACCGATAACCGGCCTCGACGTCTTCGGCCGCGGTCGGGAACCGGTGTTCGGGCGCCAGGCGGTAGTCCACGACGAACATCGGCAGGCCTGTCGCCTCGGACAAGCGCGCCACCAGCTTGCGGTGGGTGCGTGCCGAGCAGATGACGTACGCGCTGCCGTGCACGTAGTAGCCGGCGCGATTGCCGAATTCCACCCCGGGGCCGAGCACCCATTCGCCCCGCAGCTCTTGCGTGCGCACCGGGATGATCCTGGTGCCGCCGGGCATGGATCCGAAGGTCTCCATGATGGTGGCGATCAGCCCACGGCCGAACCAGACACCGGGCTGGTTCATGGGGATGACGCTGGTCAGGTTACCCAGGGTCCAGCGGGTCACGGTGGCCGAGAGCGCGGCGCGCACTGTTGCGCGGGTAGGTATCTCGGGCAGCGTTGCCCGATCAGTTTCCGTCACGCCGACTAGAGCACCACCAACTGTGCCATTTGTCAATGGCACAGTTGTGGTCGGCGTCCGGACCAGCGAGGAGTGGCTATGCGGAAATCAGGCCTCGTTGTCGGCGCCGGGCTCCGTGGCGTACGTGCCCGGGTTGAACATCGACGCCACCGCGCCGAGCAGCATCATGACCGCCGCCGCGCCGAACACCACGACCAGGCCGGAGTGGAATGGTTCCGTGATGAGCCGCGGGAAGAAGCTCTGACCGGTCAGGGTGGCGGCATTCACGCCCGGCTGCTGCAGGGTGTGGAACGGCGCCAGCAGCTCGGCTATCGGGTTGTAGCCGAGGAAGGCCGCGAAGAGGCTGCCCACCGGCGGCAGCCCAGCCACCTGTTGCGCGACGTCAGCCGAAACCCCTTGCTGCTGAAGGCCACTGGACAGCGCGGACGGCAGCGTGTGGGCCAGCCCGACGATCATCAGCGAGAAGAAGATGCCGATCGACAGCGAGTTACCGGCGTTGAAGAATGTCGACCGGACCCCCGACGCCGCACCGCGCTGCGCGGCCGGCACGCTCGACATGATGGCCGCCGCGTTGGGTGCGGTGAAGATGCCGCCGCCGACGCCGTTGAGGAACACCAGCAGGGCGAACTGCCAATAGTCGAAGTTGACCGGGATCATCAGCAGCGCAACAAAAGTCACCGCCATCAACAGCATGCCACCGACCGCCAGTGGCCGGGCGCCGACCCGGTCGGAGAGGGTACCGGCGACGGGCGCCGACACCAGGAAGCCGATCGTGGCCGGCAACAGATAGATACCTGCCCACAGCGGCGTCGATTCGAAGTCGTAGCCGTGCAGCGGCAGCCAGATGCCCTGCAGCCAGATGATGAGCATGAACTGCAACCCACCGCGGCCTACCGAGGACATCAGGCCGGCGAGGTTGCCCATGCCGAACGTCGCCGACTTGAACAGCCGCATGTCGACCATCGGCGACTCGACCTTGAGCTCGACAATGCAGAACGCGACCAACAGCAGCAGGCCGACGCCGATCGATCCCAGCACCGCGGGACTGGTCCAGCCCGTCGGCGAATTGCCATACGGCTGAATGCCGTACGTGATGCCAAGCAGCAGGACCGTCAGCCCCACGCCGAACGTGGCGGTACCCGCCCAGTCCATCCGCCCCGGGGTACGAGCGCCCAATTCACGCAGCGACCGGTAGCTCCAGATGGTGCCGATGATGCCGATCGGAACGCCGACCCAGAACACGGCCTTCCACTCCCATTCGGAGAGGAACCCGCCGATCAGCAGTCCGAGGAACGAACCCGCAACGGCGGCAACCATATTCACCCCGAGTGCCATGCCGCGCTGGTTGGCGGGGAAGGCGTCGGTCAGGATCGCCGACGACGACGCCATCAGCATGGCGCCGCCGACGCCCTGGATCACCCGCCAGGCGATCAGCCACACCGCGCCGCCACCGAGGTGGAACGGATCGAACGACAGCGCGACCGCCGCCAGCGTGAACACCACGAAACCGACGTTGTAGATACGGACCCGGCCGTACATGTCCCCGAGCCGGCCGAACGGCACCACCAGCACGGCCGTCACCACCAAATAGCCCATGAGCATCCACAGCAGGTAGCTGACGTTGCCCGGCGCCAGCGGGTTCAGCCCGATGCCCCGGAAGATCGCGGGCAGGGAGATCAACACGATGGACGCGTTGATAGAGGCCAGCAGGATGCCCAGCGTGGTGTTGGACAGCACCACCCACTTGTAGTGCGGGTGGTCGTGGTCCATCTGGACGCGGCGGCGCGCGGTTGCTGCGAGGGCGGTATCCCGCTGCCCGGTGAGCTCGGTGTCAGTCGTCATCAGTCGGTCTTCGCTCCAATATCAGAAAAACATATGTTAGCTATACAAACGACCTCATGACAATTCGATTCCCGGTAGCCGGGCATCTCAAGCTGTGCGTTGCATATGAGTAGTCGCTCCGTGCCACGGCCAAAACTCGGCGTCCAGCCCCTCTTCCCTTCCTGCGGCAATCCGTTACGGTGGACACGTCCGCGCGGGAGCGCACACCTTGGTGCGCTGAGAGGACGGCTGTGTGGTGCCGTCGACCGTATGAACCTGACCGGGTAATGCCGGCGTAGGGAGTAAGCAGATGACTGCAATTGGCGTATCGCCAGCTCATTTTCATGACCTTTCTTGCGGCCCCATCGCGGGGAGCACAAAGGTCTATCGGGAGCTTCCCGACGGGGGAAAGGTCCCGTTCCGGCGGGTCAACCTGACCACCGGCGACCACCTCGACCTGTACGACACCTCGGGTCCGTACACCGACGAGAACGCCACCATCGACCTGGAGAAGGGCCTGCCCGGCCGCCCCGGCGTCGTCAAAGACCGCGGCACGCAGTTGCAGCGTGCCCGTAACGGCGAGATCACCGCGGAGATGGCGTTCATCGCCGAGCGCGAAGGCGTGCCCGCTGAGCTGGTACGCGACGAGGTCGCGATCGGCCGGGCCATCATCCCGGCGAACCACAACCACCCCGAGCTCGAGCCGATGATCATCGGCAAGGCTTTTGCCGTGAAGGTCAACGCCAACATCGGTAACTCGGCCGTCACGTCCTCGATCTCCGAAGAGGTCGACAAGATGGTGTGGGCCACCCGCTGGGGCGCCGACACGATCATGGATCTCTCGACCGGCAAGGACATCCACCAGACCCGCGAGTGGATCCTGCGCAACTCCCCCGTCCCGGTCGGCACCGTGCCGATCTACCAGGCACTGGAGAAGGTCAACGGCGATCCGACGCTGCTGACCTGGGAGCTGTACCGCGACACCGTCGTCGAGCAGTGCGAGCAGGGCGTCGACTACATGACGGTGCACGCCGGCGTGCTGCTGCGCTACATCCCGCTGACGGTCAAGCGCGTCACCGGCATCGTGTCCCGGGGCGGCTCGATCATGGCGGCGTGGTGCCTGGCGCACCACCAGGAGTCGTTCCTGTACACGCACTTCGAAGAGCTCTGCGAGATCCTGCAGCGCTACGACGTGACCTTCTCCCTCGGTGACGGCCTGCGCCCCGGTTCCATCGCCGACGCCAACGACGAGGCCCAGTTCGCCGAACTGACCACGCTGGGTGAACTGACCAAGATCGCGAAATCCCATGGCGTGCAGGTGATGATCGAAGGCCCGGGCCACGTCCCGATGCACAAGATCGTGGAGAACGTCCGCCTGGAAGAGGAACTCTGCGAAGAGGCGCCGTTCTACACCCTCGGCCCGCTGGCCACCGACATCGCTCCGGCGTACGACCACATCACCTCGGCGATCGGTGCGGCGATCATCGCCCAGGCCGGCACCGCGATGCTCTGCTACGTCACCCCGAAGGAGCACCTGGGCCTGCCCAACCGCAAGGACGTCAAGGACGGCGTGATCGCGTACAAGATCGCCGCGCACGCCGCTGACCTCGCCAAGGGCCACCCGGGCGCGCAGGACCGCGACAACGCGCTGTCGCAGGCCCGCTTCGAGTTCCGCTGGCACGACCAGTTCGCGCTGTCGCTCGACCCGGACACCGCACGCGAGTACCACGACGAGACGCTGCCCGCCGAGCCCGCCAAAACCGCGCACTTCTGCTCGATGTGCGGACCGAAATTCTGCTCGATGCGCATCACGCAGGACATCCGTGACGCCTACCCCGACGGGGTCGCGCCCGATTACGCGGACGAGATCGCGCAAGGCATGGCGGAGAAATCCCAGGAGTTCGCCGACCACGGCAACCGGGTGTATCTACCCTTGGCTCCGTGATGTCGAAGTGAACTTCCTGCCCTTGACCCCGCCGGGCCAGACGCCCCTGCGGGTGATGACCATTGCCGGCTCCGATTCCGGCGGTGGCGCCGGCATCCAGGCCGACCTGCGCACCTTCGCGATGCTCGGCGTACACGGGTGCGTCGCCATCGCTGCGGTGACGGTGCAGAACTCGGTGGGGGTCAAGGGTTTTCACGAGCTGCCGCTCGACATCATCAGCGGGCAGATCACCGCGGTGGTCGACGACATCGGCATCCAGGCGGCCAAGACCGGCATGCTGGCCTCGGCCGAGATCATCGGTGCAGTTGCGGAGACCTGGCGGAGCCTCGACGGCGACGTGCCGCTCGTCGTCGATCCGGTGTGCGCGTCCATGCACGGCGACCCGCTGCTGCACCCCAGCGCGCTGAACTCGGTTCGTACCCAGCTGTTTCCGATCGCCACCCTGGTCACCCCGAACCTGGACGAGGTGCGGCTGATCACGGGTATCGACGTGGTGGACGCGTCGACGCAACGCGACGCCGCGAAGGCCCTGCACGACCTGGGTCCGAAGTGGGCCCTGGTCAAGGGCGGACATCTGCGGTCCAGCGATCACAGCCCCGACCTGCTGTACGACGGCAGCGAGTTCTACGAATTCACCACCGAGCGCATCGACACCGGCCATGACCACGGTGCGGGTGACACCCTCGCCGCGTCCACGGCTTGCGCACTGGCGCACGGCTTTTCGGTGCCCGACGCGGTGGCGTTCGGCAAGAGCTGGGTGACCGAATGCCTGCGGGCGGCCTACCCCCTGGGCCACGGCCACGGTCCCGTCAACGCGCTCTTCCGGTTGCAGGCATGAATCTTGAGGCCATCGCGGGCGTCGCGCACGAACCCGACGGGACGCCGACGGGCGTCGTGCTGCTCACCCACGGCGCGGGCAGTAACCGGGACGCCCCGCTGATCGTCCGGACCTGCGACGAGTGGGCCCGCCACGGCTGGCTCGCCATCCGCTACGACCTGCCGTACCGGCGTCGCCGGCCGAAAGGCCCGCCGTCGAACTCCGCGGCATCGGATCAGCAGGGCATCGTGGAGGCCATCGAGCTGGCGCACACGCTGACCGACGGCCCGGTGATCGCGGGCGGCCATTCCTACGGCGGCCGGATGACGTCCATGGTTGCGGCCGAGGGCGCCGACCTGGCCGGACTGGCGCTGTCGTCGTACCCCTTGCACCCACCCGGCAAGCCCGAACGCGCCCGCACCGAGCACCTACCGCACATCGCGGTCCCGACGGTGTTCACGCACGGCACGGCCGACCCGTTCGGCACCATCGCCGAACTGACGGCCGCCGCCGCGCTGATCCCCGGCCCCACCGCGCTCGTCACGATTACCGGCGCCCGCCATGACCTGGGATCCAAGACCCTGGACGTCCCGGCACTGGCGGTTGCTAGAGCCATTGGACTCATTACCCGAAGCGGTACCTGAGGTACCGTCTGCCTATGACGACGCAGCAGTTCGAGGCGGTCATCGTCGGCGCGGGATTCGCCGGTATCGGTGCCGCCATCCAGCTCAAACGCCTCGGGATCGAGAACTTCACCATCCTTGAGCGCGAGGACGACCTCGGCGGCACCTGGTACGTCAATCATTACCCCGGCCTCGCGGTCGACGTGCCCACCACCACCTACTCGTACTTCTTCGAGCCGAACCCGAGCTGGTCTCGCCTTTTCACCCCGGGTCCGGAGATCAAGCGATACGCCGATGATGTTGCCGCCAAGTACGACGTGCGCCGCCACATCCGGTTCAATGTCGTCGTCAACGGGGCCCGCTGGGACGAGGACGCCTCGCTCTGGCGCATCAGCATTGCCGACGGCGAGACTCTCAGCGCCCGCTACCTGATCACCGCCACCGGCTTCCTGTCCCAGCCGAACATCCCGGCGATTCCCGGCATCGAGAAGTTCGCCGGCCGCGTCATCCACACCACCGACTGGGACGACGACTACGACCCGGCGGGCAAGCGCGTCGCGGTCATCGGCACCGGTGCCACCGCCGTGCAGCTGATCCCCGAGCTGGCCAAGACCGCCGCCGACCTGACGGTTTTCCAGCGCACGCCGATCTGGGTGGTACCAAAGATCGATCCGCACTTCGGCCCTCGGGCCAAGCGAATGTTCGCCCGATTCCCGCTGACGCAGCGCGTACTTCGCTGGCTCACCGATTCGATCTACGAAGTGATGGTGTCCGTCGGCGTCCGGCACTACGGGATGTTCCGCGGCCGCTTCAACATCTCGGCATCCGACCTGTCGAAGATGCACCGATTCTTCGTCATCCGCGACAAGGACCTGCGGCGCCGGCTGACCCCGGACTACGACTTCGGTTGCAAGCGGCCGACTTTCAGCAACGGTTACTACCAGGCCTTCAACCGGGCCAACGTGCACCTGCAGGATGCCGGCATCGACCACGTCGCCGCCGACGGGATCATCGGCAGCGACGGCGTCAAGGTCGAGATCGACACCCTGGTGCTCGCCACCGGTTTCGACCTGTGGGAGGCCAACTTCCCCGCCATCGAGGTGATCGGCCGCGAGGGTCGCGATCTCGGAAAGTGGTGGCGCGAAACGCGTTTCCAGGCGTACCAGGGCGTGTCGATGCCGTACTTCCCGAACTATCTGAGCCTGGCCAGCCCGTACGCGTTCCTGGGGTTGAACTTCTTCAACACCATGGAGTACCAGATGCGTCTGATGGACCGGCTTTTCACCGAGGTGAAGAAGCGCGGCGCGACGACATTCGAGGTCACCGAGGAAGCGAACACCGCATTCCTGGACCGGATGACCGAACTGCTCGGGGATTCGATCTTCACCCTCGGCAACTGCGCCAGCGCCCACTCGTACTATTTCAATCCCGCGGGTGAGCCGACGCTGCTGCGCCCGTCGTCGACCGAGACGGCGATCCGCGAAGCTTCCGAATTTCCGTTGAGCGACTACAAGATTTCGTGATCAGAGAGGACCACAGTGACCGACGCCGCTGAGAACACCGCTGGGAAGAAGGGCCTGCTGGCCGGAATCGGCCTGGCTTTGGCCGGGCTGGCACACTTCATCAAGCCCGACCTCTTCAGGGGCATCGCCGCGACGGCGTTCCCGGAGGACGTCGACAAGCACCTCAAGGTCAACGGGTCGATCGAGACCGCGCTCGGCGTCGGCCTCATCGTCCCCCAGACGCGCAAGGTGGCGACCATAGGCGTGATCGGCTACGTCCTCTACCTGGCCGCCAACGTCGCCCGCAACCGCGCCTGATCAAGCGCGGGCCGGCAGGTGCTTGGACCAGCCCGCCGCGCAGATCGCGGTGCACACCGCCGCCAGTAGGCCCACCACGGTGAGCATCGCCGGGTAGCTGACGTAGTGCGCCAGTGCGGCCAGCACCGCCGGCAGCAGGAAGCCCACGTACGCCAGCGAGTAGTACACGCCGGACACCCCGGCCAGCTCGTGGGGCTGGGCGATGCGCTGAATCTCCAGCAGCCCGGACACGATGGCAATGCCGTAGGCGCTGCCCAGCAGCATGGCCACCAGCACCGCGATGGCCGGCGACCGCGTGACCGCGGTGGCGACAGCAGCGAACACTCCCGCCGACATCAGCACCATGGACACCACGACGGCGCGGGCGCTGGAGTGGTCGTCCAACCGCCGGGCGATCGGCTGCACCAGCACACCGCAGGCCAGCGTCAACACCGTCAGGCCCGCGGTGTACAGCAGTGCCCAGGAGCCGAGGCTATCGGCGACCAATGCCGGCACGATGGCGTACGCGATAGCGGCGGAGCCGAACACCCATGGCGCCATCGGGGCCACCACGCGGACGAAACGGCGGTGCGTCGCGGCCGGAACACGCAACTGGGACAACAGGTCTCCGCTGACCCGGGCACTCCGGGTCTCCACCGTCCGCGTCAGCGTCAGCCACAGCGCCGGAGCGCACAGCGCGGCCTGCACCAGGTACGTCAGGGTCAACGGCAACGGCGCGAACTGCGCCAGCAGGCCCGAGCACAACGGCCCGATCGCCAGCCCGAGCGACAGCCAGATCGAGGCCCGGCGCGCACCGGCACCGGCGGCGGCCGTGTCGTACGGCGGCGCGGACAACTCGGCGATCCAGGTGGACCCGACGGCCATCGCGACGCCCACGCTCAGTCCGCACAGCAACCGGCCCACGAAAAGTGCTGGGAATCCGCCGAGTTCGCCGGTCGCCAAGATCATGCTGCCCACCGCCGAACTGATGAGGCCGGCGATCATCAGCGGCCGGCGCCCATAGCGGTTCGACATCGCCGCGGCCACCAGCAGCCCGGGGATCAGGCCCAGCACATAGGCGCCCAACAGGACGTCGACATCCACGCGGGAGTAACCTGCGCGGTGCACATATTCGATCAGCATCGGCGTGAATTGATTTCCGCCCCAACCGATACAGAAGACACCGGCGGCGACGGCGAGCCACGGCTTCACGCGTGCGCGGCTCATCGCAGCACCACCTCGTACGTCGACTCGAGGTGAGCGAGCAACCGGGCGTCGAACGCCGTCGCGTCGCGGGTACCGATGGCATGGGCCAGCTGTGCGTGCTCGGTGATGAGGCGGTCGACGAGGGTCCGGTCGGCCTGCACGGCGTCAGCCATCATCCGGCGCTGCCGGTCGCCCAACGAGCAGTAGAACCGCTGCGAGATGCGGTTCCCGGCGGCATCGACGATGTGCCGATGGAAGGCGTCGTCGAGCTCGGCGAAGCGCACCAGATCCGCGGCGGCGGCGCGCTGCCCGTCGATGAGACGGGCGAGCTCGGCGGACGCCGCCTGCGCGGCGGCCGCCGAGCGGCAGAGCCGGCGCACGGCGCTGCCCTCCAGCGCCAGGCGCATCTCGAGCAGGTCGGTGGCCTCGTGCGGCGGGATGGGCACGACGACCGCACCCCGGCGCGGCAGGAGGTCAAGGAGGTCTTCGGCCGCCAGCCGCAGGAAGGCTTCGTGCACGGGCGTACGACTCACCCCGAGCTCCGCCGCCACCTCGACCTCGCTCAGCAGCTGCCCACCTTTGACCGCACCTACCAGGATCTTGGTCTTGGTGTCCCGGTAGGCGCGCTCGCTGGCGGGGGTCTGTTCGATGGCCACGCACCGACATTAGCAACTTGCATGCAAGCTTGCATACAAGTAGTGACAGAGCTAACGCTCAGGCAGGTCAGTGCTGCTGTTGCTGCCCGGGCCCATTGAAGCCCCAGCGCGGCTGCGTCTGATAGACGGTCGACGTCTGCACCGAGGTCGACGTCGCGATCGAGGTCGAGGTATCCGTTTCGGTCGAGGTCTGCACCGAGGTCGAGGTCTCGGTCTGCGTCTGGGTGGCGGTCTGGGTGGCGGTCTCGGTGTTGGTCACAGTCTCGGGAGCGGGCGCCGGAGCCTGCTGCTGGCCACCGCCGCCACCGGAGTTGCTGCTGCTGCCGTCGCCGCCACCGCCGTGGTGCTGTTTGGCCGTCGTCGTGGTGGTCGTGGTGCTCGACGGCGTCACCGTGACCGTCGTCGGAGCATTGTTTCCCTGCGAGCCGCAGGCGACGGTGAGCCCGCCCATGGCCAGGACAGCCAAGGTGCCCGCAGCCGACGACCAACGTCGATAGGTGATTTTCATGGGCACAATTACTAGCTGAGCAACCTGGCAACGACACCTGCCGGTCACGCAATTCCGCTTATGAAGTTGCTGTGAAACCTTGTTACTTGCCTGCTTGCCGGTGGCGCTGGTCGTGCAGCGGCACGCCATTCGGTCCGGTCAACGACTGCGCATAAGTGCCGACCGCAAATGCGACGGCCGGCCCTGTCACAGCCAGGGCGTCCCGATTCAGCTGCTCGACGGTGTCGCCCGTCGCCCCGTACCCGGGATCGAAGGCAACGCCCACCTGTCCACCCCACAATCTGGCCTGGATCGCCGACTTGCGTTGTGAGGTACCGGTCGAGAGGCCACCGACCGGCACCCCGGCGGTGAGGAACGGACCGTAACCGCTGCCCAGATCCATCGTCATGTCCGCGGGACGCTTGCCGGCGAGGTACAGATATCCGGCCAGCGTGCGCTCGATACCGGCCGACCCAGCAGGTATCGCGTCGAGGGGGAGCTCAGGGTTGGCCTGGCCCGACTGGTCGCCGTCGAACGTGAAGAACCCGGCATTGGGCGAGCCGAGAATGTCGAAATCCAGATACAGCGCAATGTCATTCAGCGGTTCGGCGGCCAACCCACGCACGTACTTGGTGGCACCTTCCTGGCCCACCGCCCCCGAACCCCAGAAGGTGAACCGCACCGCGTTCGCGATCTTCGGCGAGCCGCCGAGCGCGGCCGCCGTCTCGAGCAACGCGGACACCCCGGTGGCGGCATCGTTGATGCCCGCGCTCCCCGGCGCGCTGTCGAGATGCGCACCTGCCAACACGACACTGTGCTGATCACCGGTCTTGGTCTGGGCCAAGACGTTTCGCGATTTCACGCCGGAGTTCTTGGCATCGAGGGTGAGCTTCACCGGCGCATTGGTTTTCAGCAGGGCGGCATCGGCGTCCTTGCCGATGATGCCTACCGGCGTATTGAGGTGTTCGTAGTAACCGGGACTGAACAACCCGCGCGGCGCTCCGTTCGGGCTGGGCGGGCTGACCACCAGAACTGCGACCGCGCCACGGGCCACCGCCGCGTTCTGCTTGTCGACGACCGAGCAGCCCAGGTCATCGACCACCGCGATGGCTCCGCGCAGGTTGAGCGTGCCGTAGTCGTCCGCCGCGCAGCCGGCCGGCTTGACCGGGTGCAAGGTCGGCGCGCTCAGACCGCCCGGCGCGGTGGACGCCAGCAGTGACGCCTGTACGACGGACCAGCGGAGGCCACCGACGTCCAGCACCGGATTGCCGGGCGCACCGCGCACCACCCGCACATACTCAGGGGTCTGCACGTCGAACCCTTTGTCCCGCAGCAGGTTCGCCACATAGTCCACGCTGGCCTGGTAGCCGGGCGTGCCGTCGGCGCGGGTGCCCTTGTTGTCCGCGGCGATGGCGGCGAACTTCTTCAGATGCGTGTAGATGCCGTCGGTGCCCACCTTGGCGGCCAACTCGCGCGCGAGGTCAGGGGCGGGCGGGGGCGGCGGGGCGGGGGCCGGTGGAGGTGGCGCGCACGCCGCCAGGACCGCGGTCAACAGGCCGGCGATCGTGACGCGCCTCATGATGCCGAGACCACGTGCCGGGTTCGGTCATCGCGGACCGGAACGCCGCCCCGGCCACCCAAATCCTGGGCGTACCGGCCGACTCCGAAAGCCACGCCACGGCCCATGATGTCCATTGCCGTGCGGTTGATGTGCGCCAAAGTGTCCGTCTTCTTGTGGTAGTTGGGGTCGAAAGGTTTTCCGGCGATACCGCCCCAGAGGCGGGCCTGCTCGTCGTTCATGTTCTCCTCATCACCGGCGACCAATCCGCCTGCCGGAATGCCCGCCCTGGTGAAGGCGTCGTAGTCCGACCGGGCGTTGAAGGGATAGTCCTGAGGCTGCTTTCCGGCACCCGACAGATATGCCGTGAAGGTGCGATCGATACCGGCCGAGCCCTCCGGGATGCGTGGCACCAGATCGTCGGCCACCGGCGGGCCGGACAAGTTGCCGTCGTAGCTGAAGTAACCGGCGTTCTCCGAGGCGAGCATGTCGAAATTCATATACAGCGCAATGTCTTTGAGCGCCTCGCCGTCAAGAGACTCGATGTACCGGTCAGAGCCGATGGTGCCCTCCTCTTCGGCGCCCCAGAACGCGAACCGCACAGCGTTCACGATTTTTGGCGCGCTGCCCAACTGCAGTGCGGTCTCCAGAACCGCGGCCACCCCGGACCCGTTGTCGTTGATCCCGGGGCCATCCTTGACGCTGTCCAGGTGTGCGCCGACCATGACGACGTCATGCACGGACCCGGTCTTGGTCTGGGCAATCACGTTGCGGGTGTGCTCAATCCGCGCTCCGGCATCCAGTTTCAGGGTGACGGCCCCGGGGTTGGCCCGCAACCGAGCCCCGTCTGCTTTCGGGATGAGCACCGCCGGAATCTTCACCGTCGCCTTGGCCCCGAGGGTGCCGCCGCGTGCGGGGACCCCCGCGTCGTCGACATCGTCCTTGTTGTCTGCCACCACCAGCGCGACCGCGCCGTGGGCCGCCGCGGTCGCTTCCTTTGTCGCGAAGGGACACGTGCCGCGGTCCACCAGGGCAACGGCACCCGTGATGGGCAGACCGTCGTAATCGGCACTGTTGCAGCCTGATCCGGGCCCACCACGAACAGGCACCAGCGGTGCGGTGAGACCGGGGGTGCCCGCGGAGTATTCCAGTGCCCGCGCCGGCAACCGCCTGCCGGCGACGCTCAGTTCAGGGGTGCTGTGGTACGCAACCTTGACTTCCAGGTTTGGGATGGCGACATCGAAACCTTTGGCGCGCAACGCATTCGCCGTGTAGTCCACGCTCGCGTCGTAGCCCGGCGTGCCGAACGCCCGGTTGCCGCCATTGGCGTCGGCGATGGCCTGCAGCTTGGCCAGATGGCCGGTCGTCGCCTCGACGGACACGCTCTTGGCGAGATCCTCGGCGAACTCCTCCGCGCCGGGTGACGATCGCCCACACCCCGAGATTCCGAGGGCCAGCACGAGCGCGAGCGCGAGCGGGGTGCGGACCATGGGCACCACCGTAGCGTGAACGCGTCCGTGCGAGGGCGCGTCAGCGCTATCGTCACGGATCTCGGCGGACCAGTGTCACCAGGGCAGCAACGAACACCGTTGCCACCACCGCGGCGAAGTACAGCGCGGCACCGACCGGCCCCCACCACATCGTGAACGTCTGGAACCAGGGGGTTTCGGTGAACGTGTAGGCGTTGGAGAAGGGCAGCAACGGCCCGACGCGGCCACCGATCTGCGGAATTGTGCCGAGCAGCGGCTCCACGACGAACGGCATCAGTACGAGCACCGCGACCACGCCCGCGGTGTGGCGCATCAAGGCCCCCAACGCCACCGCCAGCACCGCCCCCAGCGCGGCGTACAGGCTGGTGGCACCGACTGCTCGCCAGACCTCCGACCCCGACAGATCGAGTTCTCCAGCGCGTTCGCTGGACAACAACGATCGCGCCAACCCGATGGCCCCGATCATCATGATCGCCGTGACGACCCCAGAAAATGCTGCGGCGACAGCAGCTTTGGCGGTCAGCACGACACCACGGCGTGGCGTGGCCAGAAATGTCGCGCGAATCATCCCGGTGCGGAATTCACTCGTCACCGACAACGCGGACAAGATCATCAACACGGGAACGCCGAAGATGCTCACCCCGAGGGCCGCTCGCTCCGGTGACAGATAGCTGTACGGCAATCCGCCGGCTTGGATGGCTGCGAACCCGAGGCTCAACACCGCGACCGACAGCGTCGTCCACACCGGCGCGCGGGTGGACTGCAATTTGATGCGTTCGGCGTTCAGCGTCGCGAGCATCAGGAAACCGACCGATAATCGACAGCGCCATCGGTCAGCCGCAGGTAGGCATCCTCCAGCGACACCTGTCGGGCGCTGAGCTCGTGCAGGGTGATGTCGTGGGCCGCGGCCAGTTCCCCGACTCGTTCTGACGGACAATCGGTCACCGTCAGTACCTCATCCTCGCGCTGCACCGAAACTCCCTGCGCGGTCAACACTTCCCGCAGCCGCTCGAGTTGTGGGCTACGGGCTCGGACCACCCCTCGCCCCGCCCGGGCCACGAACTCGGCCATGGTGGTCGAAGCGATCAGCCGACCGCGACCGATGACCACCAATCGATCGGCGGTGTTGGCCATCTCGGCCAGCAGATGACTCGACACCAGCACCGTCCGGCCCTCGGCGGCCAGACCGCGCATCAGGGTGCGCACCCACCGGATGCCTTCGGGGTCGAGGCCGTTGACGGGTTCGTCGAACAACAGGACCTCAGGATCGCCGAGTACTGCGGCCGCGATGCCGAGGCGCTGCGACATACCGAGGGAGAACGACCCTGCCTGCTTGTTCGCCACCTCGCCCAGACCCACGAGTCCGAGCACCTCGTCGACCCTGGCCACCGGCAAGCGATTGGCGGCAGCCAGCCACCGCAGGTGCGCCCGGGCCGTCCGGTTGGGGTGTACCTGGCGCGCGTCGAGCAGGGCACCGACACTGCGCAACGGCGAGGTGAGATCGCGGTACCGCCTACCCAGCACGGTGGCGGTCCCCGCAGTCGGCCGGTCCAGCCCGACGATCATTCGCATCGTGGTGGACTTGCCGGCGCCGTTGGGGCCGAGAAATCCGGTGACGACGCCCGGCTCGACGGTGCACGTCACGTCATCGACGGCTCGTGTTCGACCGAAATCCTTTGTCAGGCCGTTCAGTTGGATCATCTCGCCAGGGCTTCCACGACCAGCCCCGCGACGGCTCGCATACCTGCGGCATTGGGATGGAGCGGCGCCACCCGGCCGGGCAGCGGTAGGTGAAACGCCGTGGTCCAGGGATCGGCCGACCACGCGTGATGATCACGACTGCCGTCCGCCGCCCGCACCAGTTCACAACCGGTGTCGGTGGCGGCCGCGGCCGTCAGCTCGGCCAGTCGGGCGGCGACATGCCGGCCCAGGTCGGCTTCCGCGGCACCGATCGGGGGCGCGGGCACGCCGGCCGGCGGCAGGAGAGTCAGGTAGTCGACGAACAGCACCCGGGCCTGTGGCGCCCGCCGACGCGCTTCTCGCCCAACGGCTTTCAATGACTCACCCACGGCGTCGAGCGCCTGGTCCCGCGCTGTCGCATCAAGCAGTCCGCGCAGCAATCCGCCGGCGAAGGGCACCGACCGCAAGAAGCGGGGCAGGCACGCGGCACCGAGCATCGGCACGTACCCGGCGTCGTTGCCCCCGATGGTGACGGTGACCAATGACTCCGACCCGTCCAGGGCATCGACCTGCGGCGGCGCACCGAACTGCCGCTGCGAGAGCACGTGCGCGGTGGTGGCACCCGAAAACGTCACGTCGACAAGGTCGTAACCGAGCTGCGCGGCAACGAGGTGCGGATAGTTGACCGCCGACCTGCCGGACCGCTTCGGCGCGCCGGACGCTGCCGGTGTGATGCCAGGTCCCGCCGCCATCGAACTACCGAGAGCGACGTAGCGCTCCGTCATAGCGCCGGGCTGGATGCCTGCGCCCAGAACCGCTTGGGCACGCGGCCGGCCCGGCTGGCCAACCGGCCCGCGGTGACCGCGGCGGCCATGGCTGCCGCCATCATCGGCGGATCCGAGGCCCGGGTCACCGCGGTCGCGAGAAGCACAGCGTCGCAACCCAGTTCCATCGCCAGCGCCGCATCGCTGGCCGTGCCGATACCCGCGTCGAGCACCACCGGCACCCCGGCGGCCGCGACGATCATCTCGATGTTGTGCGGGTTGGAGATACCCAGTCCCGTGCCGATGGGTGCACCCAACGGCATGACCGCCGCACAACCGGTGTCCTCCAGTCGCCTGGCCAGCACCGGGTCGTCGTTGGTGTAGGGCAGGACGACAAAACCGTCATCCACCAATTGCTCTGCGGCACGCACCAATTCGATTGCGTCCGGGAGGAGCGTGCGCTCGTCGGCGATCACTTCGAGCTTCACCCAGTTGGTCTGCAACGCTTCGCGCGCCAGCTGCGCCGTCAGCACCGCTTCGGCCGCGCCGCGACAGCCGGCGGTGTTGGGAAGCGCCGCGATGCCGAGCTTGCGCAGCAAATCCAGTACGCCGGTGCCGGTTTCGGCATCGATACGGCGCATCGCGACGGTGGTCAGCTCGGTGCCCGAGGCGACGAGCGCCTCCTCCAGGATCGATAAGTTGGCCGCGCCGCCGGTTCCCATGATGAGCCGGGAGCCGAATTCGCGATCGGCGATGCGCAAGACATCAGCGGACGTACAGACCTCAGCCACCCTGCACCGCCGTCACGACCTCGATCTTGACGCCCTCGGTCAGGACGTCGTCCCACTCCGACCGCGGCAGCACCGCCCAATCCACGGCGACGGCGATGCCCTTGTCCGGAAAGCCCAGTGTGTCGATCAATTCGGCTACCGTGGTGCCTTCGCGAATCTCCACGCTCTCATCGTTGACTGTGATCAGCACAGGGCCACCTTCTCTTTCACCTCGCCCTTCAGCAGTTCCGAAATCCGTTGTGCGGTCCACGCGGACAGCAGAAAACCGTTCCGCCCGTGGCCGGTCGCCGACAGGGTGCGGTCGTCCAGCCAGCCCACGATCGGCAGGCCGTCCGGAGTCATCGGCCGCAGGCCCGCCGCGCATTCGGCCAGTTCGTATTCACCGAGTGCCGGCATCACCGCACACGCGTCATCGAGGATGTCGCGCACGCCGGTGACCGCAGGCGCGGTGTCGCGGCCGTGCTCGTACTGGGTGGCTCCAGCGACCACACCGTCCGCGCGTGGCACCAGGTAGACCTGCCGCCCGTGTACCCGAGCCCGAACCACCCGCTGCGGCACCGGCATACACCCCTTGCGCCACCGCAGCCGCAGAATCTCGCCCTTCACCGGGCGAATCGGCAGACCGGGCCACAGGGCCGGGGCGTCGATCCCATTGGCCAGCACGGTGACATCCGCGTCGCGCGTCTCCTCGAGCGACCCGACCGGGCCCGCCCACTGCACACCGAGACGGTCACAATGCGCGATGAGGCCCTCGACCACCAGCCGGTTGTCCACGGCAAGTTCGGTTTCCGCGCGGAAGCCATGGCGAATCCCTTGTGCCAGCAACGGTTCGACATCGCGGGCGGCGGTGGTCACGGTCACGGGATGGCCCTGCGCCGCGAGCCACGCGGCGACGGTGCGGAGGTCAGCCGCATCGGCCCGGTCGACCGCGACCACGAGCGAGTCGCGCGCGGTGACCACGCAGTCGGGCAGCCCGTCGAGGAACCCGCCGTGCCAGAGCGCCAGGGAGTCCAGGCCCAGCTGCAACTGGTCCTGCTCACCCGGCCAGCCTTCGGAGTGCGGTGCGAGCATGCCGCCGGCCACCCACGAGGCGCCGCTCGCCTCGGCCCGGTGCACCCGCACCGACCACCCGTCCAGCGCCGCGCGGCGCGCCACGGCCAGACCGATGACGCCGCCACCGACGACAGCAAGGTCCAACGGCACGATCCCTCTTCTCCCTTCGCCGGCATGATCCGGATCAGGTGTGACGGTAAGGGTAGGACGACCCCACTCTCAGCCCCCGGTCCCGGGACTCCCGTGTTGCGGCGTCCACGGTAGTCGCTACCGTCGCGCTGTGCCTACACCCACCCAGCGGCTGCAGTCCGCATCCCTGTATCTGTGCACCGACGCGCGCCGCGAGCGCGGTGACCTGGCAGAGTTCGCCGACGCCGCGCTGGCCGGCGGCGTCGACATCATCCAGCTGCGCGACAAGGGCTCCGCCGGTGAGGCACTGTTCGGTCCGCTGGAGGCCAGACAGGAGCTGGAGGCGCTGGCGGTGCTGGCCGACGCGGCGCGGCGGCACGGCGCGCTGTTCGCGGTGAACGACCGGGCCGACATCGCCCGCGGGGCGCACGCCGACGTGCTGCATCTGGGCCAGGACGATCTCCCCCTGTCCCTGGCCCGCGAGATCGTCGGGCCCGATCCGCTGTTCGGCCGCTCCACCCACGACGAGCAGCAGCTGGCCGTCTCCGTGACCGAAGACGTCGACTACTTCTGCGTCGGCCCGTGCTGGCCGACGCCCACCAAGCCGGGCCGCACGGCACCCGGGCTGGACCTGGTCCGTGCCGCCGCCGCATCCGGAACCGACAAACCATGGTTCGCCATCGGTGGCATCGACCTGGCCCGCGTCCCCGAGGTGGTGGCCGCCGGCGCGCGCCGCATCGTGGTGGTGCGGGCGATCACGGGCGCCGAGGATCCGGCTGCGGCAGCCCGGGCGCTCAAGCAGGCGCTGCCTACGAACTGAGCGGGATACCCGCCGTCACGCTACGCAGGCGCTCCCAACTGGCGGCGAACCCGGGATGCAGCGGCAGGGAGGCGACGTCGTCCTCGGAGACCCAGCGCAGTTCGACGCTCTCCCGGTTGGGCACCGTCTCGAGTTGTTCGAGCGCGTCCGCGATGACCGTCGTGTACGTCCAGACCTCGCCGATCGCCGTCGCGGTGACGACCGTGGTCCGAACAGTCAATTGATGCGCCTCCAACCCAGCTTCTTCATAGGCCTCACGGACCGCGGCTTCCTCGACGGTTTCGTGGCTGTCCCGCGCACCACCCGGCAGTGCCCAGGTGCCCCCTTGATGGCTCCACGGCGCGCGGTACTGCAAGAGCACCGCCGCTCCGCCACCCGGCTGCGGCGCCCGCAGCAGAAGTCCGGCCGCGCCGTGGCGACCCCAGAAGTGGGAGCCGTCAGCCGCAAGCACCCATCCGTCACCGTCGCCCTGCACGAAACCCACAATAGGGAACTTCGCGAAAGATCTGGGGACCGGGCCGACGGGGAATCCACCCCCTGCGCGCCACAAGCTCTTAGACTTCTATTAAAGGACTTCGGGCAGGGTCAGGGGTACGGAAAGTTGAGGTCGGCGCACACGTGACGGTGGAGTTGGCGCACCCTTCAACCGAGCCCGTGGCTTCTCGGTCACCCGGAACTCCCACACACACCCGGTGGTGGTTCATGTGGACCACACCCGGCCGCATCCTGCTCATCGGATTGATGCTGGCCAGCCTGGTCATCGGGTGCGCGTTCGCCACGTCGACCACCATCCACGCCCGCCAGCAGGCCCTGACCACCGTGCTCGACCACACCGAGCCGCTGGCGTTCGCGGCCGGCCAGCTCTACACCACGCTGTCCGTCGCCGACGCCGCCGCAGGCACCGCCTTCATCGCCGGCTCCGAGCCCCAGGACGTACGGCAACGCTACGAGCAGGCGATCACCGACGCCGCGGTCGCGGTCACCGCGGCCTCCAGCGGGCTGACCGACGAACGCATGGTGCAGGTGCTCGGGCGCATCAACGCCGAACTGGCGGTTTACACCGGGCTGGTGGAAACCGCCCGAACCAACAATCGCGCGGGGAACCCGGTCGGTTCGTCGTACCTCTCCGAGGCGTCATGGCTGATGCAGACGCAGATCCTGCCCGACGCACAACGGCTCTACGAGAACACCTCGGCACGCGTGAATTCGGAAACCAGCGGCTCGTCGCAGGTACCCGCGCCGGTGATCCTGGTCGTCGCCGCGACGCTGATGTTCGGCTTCTTCTCGAACCGCTGGCTGGCCCGGCACACCCGCCGCCGCGTCAACATCGGTTTCGTGGCCGGGGGGATGGCAGTGCTGATCATGATCGTCTGGATCGGGGCCACGCTCGTCATCTCGACCACGAACACCCGACACGCCCGCAACGCGGCGGCCTCGCTGCAAACCGTGACCAGCATGGCCATCACGGCGCAGCAGGCCCGTGCGGACGAGACGCTGTCGCTGATCCGACGTGGCGACGAGAGCGTCCGCAAGCAGTCGTACTACCGCCGCATCGACGCCCTCCAGCAGCAGCTGGCGGACTACATGCGGCGCCCCGACGCGATCGGCACGAAGGACCTGACGGGCGCCGATCAGTTGGTCCGCCGCTGGCGCGCCGCCGACGACCGGATCAACGCCTACATCTCGACCGGCAACTACCAATCCGCGACGCAGGTGGCCCTGGGCACGAGCGAAGACGATTCGACGCCTGCCTTCGACAAGCTCGATGAGGCCCTCGCCAAGAGCATCGACGAAAGCCGCAAACAGCTCCGCAGCGATATCTTGAACGGGCGTCAGGCCTTGTCGGGAGCGACCGTCGGCGCGGCGGCGCTGAGCCTCGCCGCGGCGGTGGCAGTGGCGCTCGGGCTCTGGCCGAGGTTGAGTGAATACCGATGAGTCTTGCAATGCGTTCTCGGTTGGTCCCGGCGATGGTGGCGGTGCTGGTGGCCGCCGGCTGCGGCGAGGCCCCACCCGCGGCCGGACCGCCGAACATCACCATCGCGCCGCCCACCCCCGCCGGCATGCAGGTGCAGACCGCGGTGCCCGACCTGGGTCCCGAGGACAAGTCCGACTGCACCGCGAGCCTGCGGCCGTTCCCGACACCCGAGGCCGCGGCGGCAGCCGTCACCAACATCAAGGACCGGGGCCGGCTGATCGTCGGGCTCGACATCGGCAGCAACCTCTTTGCCTTCCGCGACCCGATCACGGGCCAGATCACCGGATTCGACGTCGACATCGCCGGTGAGGTGGCGCGCGACATCTTCGGCACCCCGTCACAGGTCGAGTACCGGATCTTGTCGGACAACGACCGGATCTCGGCGCTACAACACAACACCGTCGATATCGTGGTGAAGACCATGAGTATCACCTGCGAGCGCCGCAAGCTGGTGAACTTCTCGGCCGAGTACTTCTCCGCCAAACAGCGCATTCTGACCACCCGGGACTCCGACATCCGCAAGCCCGCGGACCTCTCGGGCAAGCGGGTGTGTGTCGTGCCGGCCACCACCTCGAAGGCGCGGCTGCAGCACATCACCCCGCCACCGATCCTCGTCGAGGCGGTCACCTGGGCGGACTGCCTGGTGGCGCTACAACAGCGGCAGGCCGACGCCGTGTCCACCGATGACGCCATCCTGGCCGGCCTGGTGGCGCAGGATCCGTACCTGCACATCGTCGGGCCCAACATGGCCGAGGAGCCGTACGGCATCGGCATCAACCTGAACAACACCGGGCTGGTCCGCTTCGTCAACGGAACGTTGGAGCGCATTCGCCGCGACGGGACGTGGAACACGTTGTACCGCAAGTGGCTGACCGTACTGGGCTCGACGCCGAACCCGCCGTTACCGAGGTACAGCGACTGATGCCCGAGAGCGAAGCGACGACCGGCCCGGTGGACGCCGGTCCCGACAGCAACCCCGGCACCCGGGCTGTCGAGACGACGTGGGATTCGCTGGCCACGATGCGGCCGATGGGCACGCAAGCGGTGTTCCGGCCGCTGTTCGACGACTCCACCAGCATTCAGGTGCCCGTTCCGCCGGAACGGGATTCGGCCCCCACCAGTCTCGTCACCGCGACCACCCGGGTCTCCCCCATCCGCCGCCTGGGCGGTGGCCTGGTGGAGGTGCCGCGGGTGGTGGACCAGGATCCGCTCGCGGCGTTGATGACCAATCCCGTCGTGGCCGAAGCCAAACGGTTCTGCTGGTCCTGCGGCAAGCCGGTCGGCCGGTCCAAGGACGGCGAGCCCGGCCAGTCGGAAGGCTCGTGCCCGCATTGCGGGGCCGCGTATTCGTTTCTGCCGCAACTGAGTCCGGGCACCATGGTGGCCGATCAGTACGAGGTCAAAGGTTGCATCGCCCACGGTGGGCTGGGCTGGATCTACCTCGCGCTGGACACCAACGTCAACAATCGGCCGGTGGTGCTCAAAGGTCTGGTGCACTCCGGGGACGCCGAGGCGCAGGCGATCGCCATGGCCGAGCGGCAGTTCTTGGCCGAGGTCACGCATCCCGCGATCGTGAAGATCTTCAACTTCGTCGAGCACGCCGACAAGCACGGCGACCCGGTCGGCTACATCGTGATGGAGTACGTCGGCGGCATCTCGCTCAAGCAGGTGAAGGGTGCCAAACTGCCGGTGGCCCAAGCCATCGCCTACATGCTGGAGATCCTGCCGGCACTCGGTTACCTGCATTCGATCGGACTGGTCTACAACGACCTGAAGCCCGAGAACATCATGTTCACCGAGGAACAGCTCAAGCTCATCGACCTCGGCGCGGTGTCACGGATCAATTCGTTCGGATTCCTCTACGGGACGCCGGGTTACCAGGCGCCGGAGATCGTCCGGACCGGCCCGACCATCGTCACCGACATCTACACCGTCGGCCGCACGCTCGCGGCGCTGACCCTGAATCTGAAGACGGACAAGGGCCGCTACGTCGACGGGCTGCCGGAGGACGATCCGATTCTGGCCCAATACGATTCGTTCGGCCGGCTGCTGCGGCGCGCCATCGATCCGGACCCGCGCCGGCGGTTCGGCAGCGCCGAGGAGATGTCCGGGCAGCTGCTCGGCGTGCTGCGCGAGGTCGTCGCGCAGGACACCGGAACGCCGCGGCCCGGCCTGTCCTCGGTGTTCAGCCCGTCGCGGTCGACGTTCGGCGTCAACATGTTGGTGGCTCACACCGACGTGTACATCGACGGGCAGGTGCACACCGAGAAGATCACCGCACCAGAGATAGTCCGGGCCCTGCAGGTGCCGTTGGTCGACCCGGCCGACGTCGGCGCGACGGTGTTGTCGGCGACCGTGCTGAGCCAGCCGGTGCAGACCCTGGATTCGTTGCGCGCGGCCCGGGAGGGATCGCTCGATTCAGAAGGGGTGGATCTGTCGCAGTCGGTCGAGCTGCCGCTGATGGAAGTGCGCGCGCTACTCGACCTGGGCGATGTCGCCAAGGCCAACCGGAAGCTGGAGAACCTGGCCGACCGGATCGGCTGGCACTGGCGGCTGGTGTGGTTCCGCGCGGTCGGCGAACTACTGTCCGGTGACTACGCCGCGGCGACAAAGGATTTCACCGAGGTTCTCAACACCTTGCCGGGCGAACTGGCGCCCAAGGTGGCATTGGCGGCCACCGCCGAACTGTCCGGATCGGAGGCGGAACGGGCCTTCTATCAGACGGTGTGGAACACCGACAACGGCATCATCTCAGCCGGTTTCGGCCGGGCCCGGGTGCAGGCGCTGGCCGGCGACCGCGAAGCCGCGGTTCATACCCTCGACGAAGTTCCGGCCACCTCAAGACATTTCACCACGGCCCGACTGACCAGCGCCGTCACGCTGCTGTCGGCGCCCACCACCGCCGAGATCACCGAACGCCAAATCCGTGACGCCGCCCGCCGAGTGGAGGCGTTGCCGGAAACCGAACCGCGCGTGCTGCAGATCCGGACGCTGGTACTCGGCACCGCCCTGGACTGGCTGGCCGACCACACCGCCAGCACCAACCACATCCTGGGCTTCCCGTTCACCGAACACGGTCTACGCCTCGGTGTGGAGGCCTCCCTACGCGGGCTGGCCCGGGTGGCGCCCACGAAGGCGCACCGCTACGCGCTGGTGGACCTGGCCAACAACGTGCGGCCGGTCAGTACTTTCTAGCTCGGTATGCCGTTCGACGGCGTGTCGCCCCTTGGCGTGTCGCCTCTCCTGCGACAAGTTCGATCTGGAAGCTGTCACCTCCGGATGGGAGGCTCCAGGGTGACGGGCGGCTTCCGCGGTCCGAGCGCTGGGCACTCGACTAGCAAACCCCTTGCGGCAGTTGACATTGCGCTGACGCAGAAAAAGGTCGAGTAGCAGTCTGCGTAGACGCACGGTCAACGCAGCGAGCCGGGTCACCGGTAGCGGTCACGCAGCTGCGGATCGTTTTCCCACCACAGGCCGCTGGAGGGCGCCTCGGCCTCCGGTTCGGCGTCGGCTCCGGAGGCGGCCCGCGCAGCAGGGGACGCCGTAGCGGCTGCCGCGGCGTCCAGTTCGGCATCGACCTCCGCCGCCTTGCGTCGTTCGTCAGAACCCAACGCCCGCATCAGGAGCAAGATGAAGGGCACGCCCAGGACGTCACCCAGAATCCACAAGATCCCGGCGCCGAACGTCTGGTCCTGGCGGATGCTCGGGCCGAAGTCACGGTGCAGTCCGGCGTAGTAGTCGTGGGCGATCACCGGGCCGAGCCACAGCACCAGACCGAGGATGCCGTCGCCGAGGCCCTCGGCCACGCTGATCCCGATGGACAGCAGCGGCGGGTAACGCCGCGGCACCGGGTCGACCTGCAAGCGGGCATAGAAGTAGGCAAAGCCGATGCCCAGCAGCACAAGTCGGGTCACGGCGGCGAGCGGCCCCGTCATCGACGCGACGTACCACGGTGTCAGGTACAGCAGCCACGGCGTCGCCAGCATCAGCACCGAGGTCACCGGAGGCGACAGGAGCAGTCGCGCCGGGGCGGAATTGAGCACCGCGTCGACGCGCTCCTGCACCGATGGACCGATCGCGGCCCGCATCGTCGCGACCGGGCGGCTCAGCGCGAAGAAGAAGGGCACGACGTAGAGCAACAGCAAGACTTGTAGCGCGCGCACCCAGAACAGCGCCGGCGCGTACACCGCGAGGGCGCTGAGCGTCGATACCGCCCACACCGCGGTCGCGACGCCGAAGCACCACAGCTGACTCCGCGTCACCGGGGTGCGCCGACGGGTCCACACCAGGGCGCCGATGCCGAGCAGCATCAACACCACAGCCACAGGGTCAAATGTCCCGGTCAAAGGGTGCACGAGGCGCAAGCTACGCCCCAACCCTGGCAGGTTCCTTCAGGAAACCTTGCAGACCTCGACGCAGGCCCGCGCGATGGCCAGCTCTTCATTGGTGGGGATCACCAGCACGGTCACCGGCGAGGTATCCGTGGAAATCCGCCGGGCTCCGCGCACCGTGGACAGGTTGCGCTCCTCGTCGACCTCGATCCCGAGAGCCAACAGCCCGGCGAGCGCATCACGGCGGACCGCGGCGTCGTTCTCGCCCACCCCGGCGGTGAAGGTGATGACGTCGGCCCCACCCAACAGCGCCAGGTAGCCGCCGATGTACTTGCGCAGCCGGTGGATGTAGACGTCGTAGGCCAGCTGGGCCGCTTCATCACCGCCGTTCATGCGCGTGTGCAGCTCGCGGAAATCGGTGGCGCCACCCAATCCCGATACACCCGAGTGGCGGTTCAGCAGGGCGTCGATGTCCTCGATCGACATCCCGGCGGCGCGCGACAGGTACATGATGATGCCGGGGTCGACGTCGCCGGAGCGGGTGCCCATCACCAGACCCTCCATGGGCGTCAGGCCCATCGAGGTGTCGATGGGCCTGCCGCCGGCGATCGCCGACGCCGATGCGCCGTTACCGAGATGCAGGACAATCTGATTCACCGATTCGAGGGGCAGGCCCAGGAACTGGGCAGCCTGCTCGCTGACGTACTGGTGCGACGTGCCGTGAAAGCCGTACCGGCGAATGTGCCACTGCGCGGCGACCTCCCGGTCGATCGCATACTCGGCGGCGGCCGCGGGCAGGTTATGGAAGAAGGCAGTGTCGAACACCGCGACGTGAGGTACGTCGGGCAGGAGTTTGCGGGCTGCATTGATGCCCATCAGCCCCGGCGGATTGTGTAGCGGCGCCAGCGGGGCCAGTTTCTCGAGTTCGGCGACCAGCTCGTCGCCGATCAGGGTCGGCCGGTAGAACCGCCGGCCGCCATGCACGACGCGGTGACCGACGGCCGCGATCTGGTCGACCGACACTCCGGCGGCCCGCACCGCATCGAACACCTGCTGCAACGCCCTCGGGTAATCGTCCACCCGCTCGATCACGCCGTCGGCCAGTGACTCACCCGAAGCCGGTTGCACCAATCGGTATTTCACCGACGATGAGCCGCAGTTGAGTACCAGTACGGACCCGCTCATTTCGCTCCTTGAGCCTGAATCGCCGTGATGGCAACGGTGTTGACAATGTCCTCGACGAGCGCGCCGCGGGACAAGTCGTTCACGGGCTTGTTCAGGCCCTGCAGCACCGGGCCGATCGCGATGGCGCCCGCGCTGCGCTGCACCGCCTTGTACGTGTTGTTGCCGGTGTTCAGATCCGGGAAGATCAGCACCGTCGCACGGCCGGCCACCGGGGAATCCGGCATCTTGGTCGCGGCCACCGACGGCTCCACCGCCGCGTCGTATTGGATGGGTCCTTCGACCAGCAGCTCCGGCGCCCGCTTGCGGACCAATTCCGTTGCTGCCCTGACCTTGTCGACGTCGGCGCCCGTCCCCGAATCGCCCGTCGAGTAGGACAGCATGGCCACGCGCGGCTCGATCCCGAACTGCGCGGCGGTCTGCGCCGAGCTGATCGCGATGTCGGCGAGCTGCTCGGACGTCGGGTCCGGCACGATCGCGCAGTCGCCGTAGGCCAGCACCCGATCCGCCAGGCACATCAGGAAGATGCTCGACACCGTCGAGATGTCCGGCGCGGTACGGATGATCTCGAACGCCGGCCGCACGGTGTGCGCCGTCGTGTGCGCGGCACCGGACACCATGCCGTCGACCATGTTGTTGTGCACCAGCATGGTGCCGAAGTACGAGACGTCGTGGATGATCTCGCGGGCCTGTTCGAGAGTGACGCCCTTCTTCTTGCGCAGTTCGGCGTACTGCGCCGCGAACTGGTCGGACAACTCGCTGGTGCGTGGATTCAGCACCACGGCGGCCGACAGATCCAGACCCAGCTCGGCAGCCCGCGCCCGCACCGTCGGCTCGTCACCGAGAATGGTGAGATCGGCAACCGAGCGGGCGAGCAGCCGGCCCGCAGCGCGCAGAATCCGGTCATCGTCGCCTTCGGGCAACACGATGCGCTTCCGGTCGGCCCGGGCCCGGTCCTGGAGCTGATGGGTGAACATCTGCGGCGTGGTGACCGTGGGAATCGGAACCGCAAGCCGGGCAAGCAGATCCGCGACATCGACATGCTTATCCATCAAGGTCAGCGCGGTGTCGATCTTACGAAGCGAGGAGGCCGTCACCCGGCCCTTGGCCAGCGACGCGGCACGGGCGGTGTCGTAGGTACCCAAGTCGGTGGCCACGATCGGTAACCGCAGCCCGAGGCCCGCGACCAGCTTCGCGATCGACGGGTGTAGCGGCAGGCCACCGTTGAGAACCAGGCACGAGATCGACGGAAAGTTTTCTGCCGCATGGGCGCTGGCGATCGCCAGCACCACGTCCGACCGGTCCCCCGGGGTGATGACGGCCATGGCGTCGGTGAGACGCTCGAGGCAGTGCTCGGCCGTCATACCTGCGACCATCACACCCATGACTTCCCGGCTCAGCAGCTCGGCGTCACCGCTGAGCACCGTGCCGTGCACCGCGTCGCGCAGCTCGGCCACCGACGGCGCCGAGAGCAACGGTTCCTCGGGCAGCACATAGCTTTTCGGCGCGAACCGCGCCAAAGCAGCAGCGACCGCGGCCAATTCATCAGGCGCGCACCGGTTGGCCACCACTGCGGCGGTGTGCGCGTGCTGGACCGCCAGCTCCGCCAGACACAGCTCCACGACATGGGCGACCTCGTCGGGGGTGCGGTCCGCGCCCCGCACCGAAAGCAGCACCGGCGCACCCAGATTCACCGCGATGCGCGCGTTCACCGACAGTTCGGTCGGCGAGGCGACATCGGTGTAGTCACTGCCCACGATCACCACGGCATCGCACCTGTCGGCGACACGGTGGTACCGGTCGACGATGTCGGCGATCGCCGCATCCGTGTCTTCGTGCAGCTGCTGGTACGTGACACCCACGCAGTCGTCGTACTCCAGACCCGCGGTGTTATGGGTCAGCAGCATCTCGAGGATGTAGTCGGGACCGTCGCCGGCGCGCGTTATCGGCCGGAACACCCCGACCCTGGCGACCGTGGCCGCCAGCCGGTGCAACAGCCCTAGCGCGATGGTCGACTTGCCGGTGTCGCCTTCAGGTGAGGCGATGTAGATCGCGGTTGCGTCGGGCACGGCGACAGCCTACCGAGCCACGACGTTCATCAGGCCAGCTTGCGCAGCCGAGGCTCAAGATCGGTCTTGAACAGCTCCAGGAAGCGGCGCTGGTCCTGCCGCGGGTCGTGGAACACCAGGTGGTTCAGGCCCCAGTCGACGTACTGCTTGACCTTCTCGACGGCTTCGTCCGGGTCGGAAGCCACGATCCAGCGCTTGGCGACCTGCTCGATGGGCAGCGCGTCGGCGGCCGCTTCCATCTCGATCGGGTCGTCGATCGAATGCTTCTGCTCGGCCGTCAGCGACAGCGGCGCCCAGAACCGGGTGTTCTCCAGAGCCAGTTCGGGATCCGGGTCGTACGAGATCTTGATCTCGATCATCCGGTCGACGTCGTCGGGGTTCTTACCCGCCGCCTCGGCACCCTCGCGCATGGCGGGGATCAGCTTGTCCTTGTACAGCTCCTCGCCCTTGCCCGAAGTGCAGATGAAACCATCACCGGCACGGCCGGCGTACTTGGCCACCTGCGGCCCACCCGCGGCGATGTAGATCGGGATGCCACCCTCGGGGACGTCGTAGATCGAGGCGCCCTTGGTCTTGTAGTACTCGCCTTCGAAGTCGACGCGGTCACCGAGCCACAACTCACGCATCAGGCGCACCGACTCCCGCAGCCGGGCGTAGCGCTCCTTGAACTCGGGCCATTCGCCTTCATAACCAGTGGCGATCTCGTTGAGCGCCTCCCCGGTGCCGATGCCCAGGAAGATCCGATCCGGGTACAGGCAGCCCATGGTCGCGAACGCCTGCGCGATGACCGCCGGGTTGTAGCGGAACGTCGGAGTCAGCACCGAGGTGCCCAGGATCAGCCGCTCGGTGCGCTCGCCCACCGCGGTCATCCAGGCCAGGGAAAACGGTGCATGGCCACCGGTATGGCGCCATGGCTGGAAATGATCACTGACGGTGGCGCTGTCCATACCCGCCGCTTCGGCGGCCACCGCCAGCTCGACGAGTTCCCGCGGGGCGAACTGCTCCGCCGACGCCTTGTATCCGAGCCTGAGTTCAGCCATGAGTCCCGTTCCTGTTCGTCGCTGCTACGACATTGCTCTTCGCGTCATTGCTCTTCGCGTCCGCATTCGCCGAATTGCTCCTCGCGTCCGCATGCACCTACTTTTCTACTCTGCCTACACTCGCCTCATGGTGGCAGCCCTGAGCGCGATCGCGGAGAGTCTCGGAGTCAATGTTCACTTCGCCCAGACCGACCTGGTGAACTGGACCCTGGTCAGCGATGACAGCGGGGTGATCCTGATCGACGCCGGCTTCCCGGGCCAGCGCGACGACGTCCTCCGTTCCCTGCGTGACCTGGGCTTCGAGGCCGGCGACGTGCGGGCGATTCTGCTCACGCACGCTCACGTCGACCACCTCGGTGCGGCGATCTGGTTCGCGAAAACCCATGGCACGCCGGTGTTCTGCCACGGCGCCGAAGTCGGCCATGCCAAACGCGAGTATCTGGAACAGGTTTCACCGACCGACCTGCTGACGCGGGCCTGGAACCCGCGGTACCTGGCCTGGTCGGCGACCATCGTCGGCAAGGGCGCGCTGGTGCGCGAGGGCATCCCCACCGCGCAGGCGCTCACCAAGGACGTCGCGGCCACACTGCCGGGCAGCCCGCAGCTGATCCCGAGCCCGGGACACACCGGCGGACACTGCTCCTACGTGTTCGGCGACGTGCTGGTGGCCGGCGACGCCATGATCACCGGGCACCCGGTACTCACCAAGGGCGGCCCTCAGCTGCTGCCGCAGATGTTCAACCACGACCAGGCGGCATGCGAACGGAGCCTGTCCGCGCTCGGCCTGCTGGACACCCAGGTGCTGCTGCCAGGCCACGGACCTGCGTGGCGCGGGCCGGTCCGGGAGGCCGCCGAGCTGGCACTTCAGCGGAGCTGAACAAACGGCGCAGTAACGGCGCCGGTGTCAGACGCTGTGTTTGACCAGCTCCAGGAACAGCACGAACAGCCCGGCCAGCACCAGACCGCCCGCCACGACGACGGCCGGGAGGAAGAACATGTGGTCGAGCTCTTCGTCGTCAAAGATGTTGTTGCCCTGGGCATCACGGTTGACCGGGCCGTAGAAAACCCGCCCGAAAGCGGACCACCGCACGGTGCGCGCCCGGAGCCGGTGGGGATTGTCCTCGGACATCCGGCCGAAGCGGGCCCGCGTGACCATACCCGTGGCCAGCACGATCACCGCGGCCACGAGCAGCAGACACCCGACGGTCCAACCGGAAAGCACACATAAGCGTATCCACCGGGCGGTCCGAACGACTCCGATTCAGCAGCCTGTCAGCCAGCGGACGGCTCGGACAGCTCGAATGCCGCAATGTCCTTGACGAAAGCTATGGGGTAGACCTCACCTTCGGCCGGCAGCGGCTGCGCCATGCGTTGATACCCGGTTGCCTGGTACAGCGCCTCGGCCTCGGGTTGCCGGTGGCCGGTGGTCAGGTAGATACGCCGATAGCCGGCGTCGACAATGCGCGCCTCCAGCTCAATCAGCAGCGCCCGTGCGTATCCCCGCCGGCGGGAACCAGAATCAGTCCAAATCCGTTTCAGTTCAGCGGTTTCCGCATCGAAGCGGCGGAATGCCCCGCCGGTGACCGGCACACCGTCACGCAGTCCGATCACCATGGCCCCGACCGGCGGTTCGAACTCCGCGGCCGGATAGTCCCGCAACCAGGCACTGACAGCCGCCGGAGTGCTGTCGTAGCGCGTCGCGTACTCGACGGCGAGCTCGGTCAGCAACGGGCCGGCCAGCGGGTCGTCCGGAGCGACGGCCACGAACGCCAGGGCGGAGTCAGTCACGGATCGAGTCGATCATCGGGCGTGCACGTCTGGTGTGCGCACGTGTTCGGGACGGAAGCCGCGGCCGACAAGCAGCGGCGGGATGTATTGCAGCGGGCCCTTTCCCACGAAAGACGGCACCGTGATCGGTGACAGGTCACCGGCCAGGTTGGGTTCGACCACCCGGTCCTGAACCAGCACCTGGCCGGCCTGGATGATGCGGGTCGGCAATTCGCGGCGGCGCTGCACCTTGGCCAGGTCGGCGTCGGCGAGCAGGCCGTTGCGCAGCGGGCCGCACAAGATGTTGGCGGCGGCGACAGCGTCGGCCACTGCCAGGTTGATGCCGACGCCGCCGGCCGGCGACATCGCGTGAGCGGCGTCGCCGATGCACAGCAGCCCGGGCCGCCACCACGTCTTGAGCCGGTCCACGCGCACATCGAGCTGACTGGTGTCATCCCAGGACTTCAGATCCTCGACATGCTCGCGAAGCTGCGGCCGGACCGACACCAGCCGTGCCTTGAAGTCTTCGAGTGACCCGCCCCGCGGATTGGCCCCCTTGGGCATGAGGTACGCGACCTGCCAGTAGTCGCCGCGATAGATCATCGCCATCAGCAGTCCCTTGCGGATGATCCCGAACAGTTCCTGCGGATCGCCGGGGCGCCAGCCCAGCCGGAACCACAACACGTCCATAGGGCTGTGGACGCTCGCCATCGGCAGACCCGCCGCATCGCGCACTGCAGACTTGCGGCCGTCAGCGGCCACAACCAGGTCCGCACGCACCTCCAACTCGGGCGTGCGCACGCCGACCACCCGGCCACCCTCGGTGATCAGGTCGGTCACCTCGGCATTGCGGATCAGCGTGAATTCCGGGTAGTCGGCTGCCTTTTCGGCGAGAAAGTCCAGGAAGTCCCACTGCGGCATGAGCGCGATGTACGGCTCGGGGAAACGCAACAGCCGCAGGGCGCCGAAGCTTCCGAAGGTCCGGATGGTGCCGTCGGCATCCATGCACACGCGGTTGATCTTGGTGTGCCGCAGCTTCAGGAACTCATCGATGAACCCCAACTCGTGCATGATGCGCAACGTGGTGGGGTGCACGGTGTCGCCGCGAAAGTCCCGCAGAAAGTCGTTGTGCTTCTCCAGCACGACGACGTTGATCCCGGCCCGGGCCAGCAGCAGGGCGTGTACCAGACCCGCGGGCCCACCACCGGCTACACAAACTTGAGTCCGCAGCGCGCGCGTCATGCCCCGACAGTAGTCGGTCGGGGTAGCCAAATCGGGGCTTCAATTCAAAACTTGACACGTGTAAAGTTTGCCGCCATGGACAACATCCGCGGCAAGACAATCGCAATCACCGGGGCCGCCCGGGGCATCGGCTACGCCACCGCCAAGGCCCTTCTCGCCCGCGGCGCGCGGGTCGTCATCGGTGACCGCGACGTCGCAGTACTCGAATCCGCGGTCGCCGACCTCGTCAAACTCGGCCAGGTCACCGGGTACCCGCTGGACGTCACCGACCGGGAATCCTTCGAGGTCTTCCTCGACAAGGCCCGCAGTGACGGCGCCGGCCACCTCGACGTGCTGATCAACAATGCCGGCGTCATGCCGGTCGGCCCGTTCCTGAAGGAGACGGAACAGTCGATCCGGTCGTCCCTCGAGGTCAACGTGTATGGCGTACTGACCGGCTGCCAGCTTGCGCTTCCCGAGATGGTGCGGCGCCGCAGCGGTCACGTCATCAACATCGCCTCACTGTCAGGCCTCATCCCGCTGCCCGGCCAGGTGGTGTATGTCGGCGCGAAGTACGCCGTCGTCGGCCTGTCCACCGCGCTGGCCGACGAGATGGCCCCGCATGGTGTCAACGTCTCGGTGATCATGCCGCCGTTCACCAATACCGAGCTGATCTCAGGTACCAAGTCCAGCGGCGCCATCAAGCCGGTCGAGCCCGAAGATATCGCCGCGGCGATCATCAAGACGCTCGACAAGCCCAAGACCCACGTGTCGGTGCCGCCGCCGCTGCGGTTCACCGCGCAGGCCGCCCAGATGCTGCCACCCAAGGGCCGGCGGGCGATGAACAAGCTACTCGGGCTTGACAAGGTATTCCTGGAGTTCGACGCCGCCAAGCGGAAGAGCTACGAGGATCGGGCCCGGACCGCGCAGGGCGTCATCGAGAAGGACTGAGCGCGCCGCACTGTGAGGTAATTCCTTTCAGCTACAAGGAGATAGGTCGTGGCCGGCAACGCCCGTGCCACGCACCATCGGGCATGCCCAACGCCGCCTGGCTCTCGATCGCCCGCGCCGCGGCAGCCCTGGCCGCGGCGATGGGCATCGGCCGGTTCGCCTACACACCGATCCTCCCCTTGATGACCGCCCACGCCGGTCTCACCGCGCAGGCCGCAGGGCAACTGGCGACGGCCAACTACGTCGGCTACCTGATCGGCGCACTGGGCGCCACCGCCTCACCGCGGCTCGCTCGTTCCGTGACCGCCTGCCGGGCGTCTCTGGTCATGCTCATCGCGAGCCTCGCGGCAATGGCGCTGAGTACCAACGTCATCGAATGGGGCATCCTGCGGTTGATCGCCGGGATCGCCAGTGCGCTGGTCTTCGTGATCGCCGTCAACACCCTCTTGGATCACGGCCATCCGGCCCACCATGCCGGCTGGGCATTCAGCGGCGTCGGTATCGGCATCGCGTTGTCGGCGGCCCTGCCGGCCGGCAACGATTGGCAGGGCGCGTGGTGGGCCGCCACCGCGCTGGCTGCGCTGCTCAGCGTCTTCGCCTGGTTCATGCGCCCTGGAGTCCCCGACGAGACGTCGAAAGCCTCTGCCGGGCAGGCCAATGCGCGCGGACCGCTGATCATGCTGATGACCAGCTACACCCTCGAAGGCGTCGGCTACATCATCGCGGGCACATTCCTGGTCGCCGCCGTCACGCAGCAGTCACCGGGCGGACTCGGCAGCGCCGTGTGGCTGTTGGTCGGCCTGGCGGCGGCACCGTCGGCTGCGCTGTGGGCGCGGTTCACCGGTCGCTTCTCGTATTCCGCATTGCTGGTCGCCGCGCTGTTGCTGCAGGCTGCCGGGATTGCCTGGGCCGGAACCGGAAACAGCATCGCGGCCCTCGCCGGCGCAATCCTGTTCGGCGGTACCTTCATCGGCATCAGCACCCTGGCCCTGGCCGCCGGGCGGGCGTTGCAGTTCCCGGGCGCCGTCGCGCTGCTGACGACGGGCTATTCGGTGGGCCAGATCGTCGGACCGGTCGCAGTGGCACCCCTGCTGCACAACGGGTTTCAGCAGGCCCTGCTCGCCGGTGCGGCCGTCGTGCTACTCGCCGCCCTGGCCGCGCTGCTGATGTGGATCAGTGGGCGGCAGCCACGCGTCGTCAGTACCGACGGCGGCGACGTCACGGGTGAGCGCGTCGACGACGGCATGAACGGCAGGATTGTCTTCTCCCCGTCGCCACACCAGTGACCACGTCCACAGCGGTACCGGCTGAATCACCGGACGGCGCACCAGGTCTCGCGGCAGGACATCCGTCTGCCCGCGGGGATTGTTGAGCACCGGCCGTCCCAGCTGCCGGACGTGTTCGAAGAACGTCGGCCCCGTGACCCCACCGTCATCGGTACGCATCACCCGGGCGCCGGTGTCCGCGGCGAACTGCTCGCCGTAGCGGTTCCACGACTCCCAACTCGCCGTGTCCGAATCCACCAACACCAGAGTGTCTTTCGCCTGCACAGGCGAGTCGTCAGGACCGACACACAAGGCGAACAGCCGGTCCACCCCCATCAGCCGTGACTCCAACGACAACGCGTCCAGATCAGCGGTCTGCACCCAGCAGATGGCCAGATCGAGGATGCCCTCGGCCACCCGCGCCGCCTGCGCGTGCGACGGCATCACCCAGGTGTCGACGCGCAACTGCGCGACGCCGGCCGCCCGTTCCGCGAGGTCGGTCGGGCACCAGTTGACATAGCCGATTCGAATGGGCTCGGAGTTCGACAGACCGATTGCCCGCCTGCGGAATTCGTCAGCCTGGGCCACCAGCGCCCGCGCGTGGGGCAACAGCGACGCGCCCGCGGCAGTGAGGCGCACCGACCGGCGGTCACGATCGAACAGATCCACCTTGAGATCACGTTCGAGCGCCTTGATCTGCTGCGACAGGGACGGCCCGGCGATGTGCAGACGGTCGGCGGCGCGGCCGAAATTCAGCTCATCGGCAACGGCGACGAAGTACCGCAGCTGCCGTAGTTCCATGTCAGCAGCGTAGTAGGCAGAGCCTCTCAGCAAGAAGCAAATAAATCGCGCGGCAGGGGCATGGTCGCCGGCCGGCCGAGGTTGTGGAGTGCATCGACCTCAACCGAAAGGACACTCCGATGAGCACCACACCTCGCGTCGCGATCATCACCGGCGCCTCCCAGGGCATCGGCGAAGCCCTGGTCGCCGGCTACCGCAAGCTGGGCTACGCCGTCGTCGCCAACTCCCGCACCATCGCGGCGAGCAATGACCCGATGGTCCGGGGCGTCGCGGGCGACATCGCCCAGCCGGGTGTGGGCCAGCGCTTGGTCGACGCCGCTGTCGAGCGCTTCGGGCGCGTCGACGCCGTGGTCAACAACGCCGGCATCTTCATCGCCAAGCCGTTCACCGACTACACCGACGCGGACTACGACGCCGTCACCGGGGTGAATTCCCGCGGGTTCTTCGAGCTGACCCGGGCCGCCATCAGGACCATGGAGGCGCAGGGCGACGGCGGCCACGTCGTCACCATCTCCACCAGCCTGGTCGACCATGCCAACTCGCAGGTGCCGTCGGCCCTGGCGTCGCTGACCAAGGGCGGCCTCAACGCGGCGACCAAGGCCCTCGCCATCGAATACGGCAGCCGCGGAATCCGCGCCAACGCAGTCGCTTTGGGCATCATCCGCACCCCGATGCACGCACCGGAGACCCACGAATTCCTGTCGGCGCTGCACCCGGTCGGCCACATGGGCGACATCTCCGATGTCGTCGACGCGGTGCTGTACCTGGAGAACGCCACGTTCGTGACCGGTGAAATCCTGCATGTGGACGGTGGTCAGAGTGCCGGGCATTGAAGTGATTCGTGAGGTCCTGGACCGGTGGCAGGCGGGCATCGCCGCCCACCGGCTCGACCAGGTCGCCGCGGTGTTCACCGACGACGCGATATTCCAAGGCCTTCGGCCCCACAGTGTGGGACGGCAAGGGGTGTTCGCCTACTACGAGTCCCAGCCGGCCGGCCTGACGGTCGACTACCCGCACTACCAAGTGTCGCCGACCTAACACGTCGCAGACTCGGGGCGCCTACGCCATCACAACTCCAGGTACCGGCACACGGCGAACATGCGTACTCCCCCGGAGCACTACGTCGAATGTGCAGCTTTTTGGACGGAATCCACGGTTCGAGCGACGAAAGCTGCACGCTCGGCGTAGGTCCGCTCTCCACAGTCGAAGGAATGCGAACCAGATGACAGCTGACGGGCGAAATCAGAACTGCGGCGCGGGATCTCCGACGCGGTACGCCTCGATCACATCCAGGTTCGCCATCAACTGCTCGACGGTGAAACGGTAGATCGCGCCGTCCTCTTCGGTGCCGACGAGGATCAGTTGCGGCTGGTCCGGATCGGCGACCCAGATCCTGGTCACCAGTTCCCGCGGGTCGTCCTCGGTGGACTCGAAACCCGACGGCGGGTAATACCAGATCAGATACTCGTCGTTGGAGTACTCCGAATCGAATACCCAACCGCGCGGCAGGATTTCGCCCGCGATCCGCCCGACAGCCTCGACTTCGGCATGCACCTCGTCAGGCAGCCAGTTGGCATCGCGGGTGGCCTGCCGCTTCTTCCGACGGGCCTTCTTGGCCGCGGTCTGCTTGGACATCAGGTCCCCTAGCCCAGCGCCTGGTCGAGATCAGCCACAAGATCTTCAGTGCCCTCGAGCCCCACGGAAATCCGCACCACACCGTCGCCCAGGCCGATCGCGGCCCGGCCCTCGGGCCCCATGGCGCGGTGCGTGGTGGTGGCCGGGTGGGTGATCAGCGTCTTGGAATCACCCAGGTTGTTGGAAATATCGATGACCTGCAGCTTGTCGAGCACCTCGAACGCCCGGTCCTTGCCGCCATCGAGCTCGAAGGTGACGACGGTGCCGCCGCCGCGCATCTGCCGCTTGGCCAGATCATGCTGCGGATGTGACTGCAGGAACGGATATTTCACCCAGTTCACGCCGCGCACACCTTCGAGGAACTCCGCCACCCGCTGCGCCGAACGGTTCGAATAGTCGACCCGAATAGCGAGCGTCTCAAGGCCTTTCAGCATCGTCCAGGCGTTGAATGCACTCATCGCCGGACCCGTGTGCCGCATCAGCTGCTGCACCGGACCGGAGATGTACTCCTTGTCCCCCAGGATCGCACCGCCGAGCACCCGGCCCTGGCCATCGATGTGCTTGGTGCCCGAGTACACGACGACGTCGGCACCCAACTCCATGCCCTGCTGCAACAGCGGCGTCGCGAAGACATTGTCCAGCACCACTTTTGCCCCGGCCGCATGCGCCAACTCGGAGACCGCGGCGATGTCCACCAGCGACTGCATCGGATTGGACGGCGTCTCGAAGAACACCGCGGTGGTGGGGACCGACAGCGCTTCCTCCCACTGCGAGAGGTCGTCACCGTCGACGAAGACGGTCTCCACACCCCAGCGCGGCAGAATCTCGTTGCAGACCACGAAGCAGGAACCGAACAGGCTGCGCGCCGCAACCAGCCGGTCGCCCGCGGCGAGCAGCGCACCCAGCGCGGTGAACACCGCCGCCATGCCGGTTGCCGTCGCGAAACAGGCGGGCGCGCCTTCGATGAGCCGCAGCCGTTCCTCGAACATCTGGATGGTCGGGTTGCCGTAGCGCGAGTACACGTAGCGGTCGATCTCGCCGGTGAACGCCTGCTCCGCGGCCGCCGCCGACTCGTAGACGTACCCCGAGGTCAGGAACATCGCCTCGGCGGTCTCCTCGAACTCGGACCGCAGCAGGCCGCCGCGCACGCCGATGGTCGCCTGGCTGACGCCGTCCGGCAGCGGTGCGGGAACCCGGACCGAGGGGACACCGTCGGCGTTCACGCCCCTCACGACTGCACCCACGGCAAGCCGATGGCGCGCCAGCCGCTGCCACCACGGTGCCGCTGGTCGTCGAGATTGCCCTCGAAGCCGTCGAGCACGTTGTACGACGGGCCGATACCCGCCGCGGTCGCTGCCTCGGCGGCGCCGATGGACCGGTTGCCCGAACGACACAGGAACACCACCGGCCGGTCGCCCGGCGTCACGCCGGCCGCCAGCAGGTCCTCGACGAAGCCGGTGTTGCGCTTACCGTCGCCAGACACCCATTCGATGTACACAACGTCACGTCCGAGGCTGGAGATGTCAGGCACTCCCACCCAACGCCATTCGGCGTCGGTCCGGCAGTCGACGAGCACCGCCTCGGGGTTCTCGCTGAGCAGGTCCCAGGCCTGCTGCGGCGTGATATCTCCCGCGTAGCTCACGGATGCGAGTCTGTCACAAACTAGCTCGGGACCGGCGAGCACACCTTCCATCCGCCATCCTCATTCACCAGCACCACCGGCGCTGTGGGCTTCTGGTCCGGCGTCTTGTCGAAGTGGTACACCAGCACGGCGGTGGCCTTCTGGCCGTCGAACTTGATGTCCCGGACCTCGTCGACATAGCGCTGCCCGTTCTTGGCCGCCGAAACTTCTTGCTTGCCAAGCACATCCGCCTCGGTACCGACCTGCGCCTTGCAGGTGTACGTCGAAAAGCGCGCGTAGTCCTTGCGCTGCAGGCCGTCGTTCTGGCCGACGACCGCGGTACGCACCAGCTGCTCCGGCGTCGGATCATTGCGGCCGAACACCCCGATCGCATTCAGCACGGCGACGATGACCACGAGGACCACGATGACCGCCAGCGCGGCCAGGAACGGGCCCAGCGTCTGGCGGGGGTGCGATTCCGATTCGGTCATGGTCACTTCCCTGCCTGGTTGATCGCCGCCGTTTGGTTGAGCGCCGCGGCCACCTGATGCGCGCGGTCGCGTGCCCGCACCACGTCCGGCGCCGTCGCCAGTGCCACGCACACCTCGCCGGAGAGCCGGACGTCGCTCTCGGCGACGGCCAGCGCATCGGGCAGTGCGCGCGAGACCGCGGCCTTATCCGCCGACGGGCGGCTGACCTCACCGGCCGCCGGCGAAATCATGATGGTGTCGACCGGCAGGCCGAGGATCGCCCGGGCGTGCAGATCGAACTGCGAGAGGCGCTGCGACCGTGTCGTCACGAAGCCGGCGCCGGTCAGCACCGAGTGGACCGTCGCGAAGTACACCTCCTCGGCGCCCGCGGCCGGATCCGCATCGGCGCCCAGCAGCAGGTCGACCGTGAACAGCCCCGTGCCACCGAGCTTGCCCGCGATGCGCGCGGCGATAGAGCGGGCCGCGTCCAGCGCCGAGTCCGACAGCTGATGCGGCTGCCACAACTCCAGGGGGCCACCGTTCTCGCGACGGTGACCGATCGGTTCGCAGAACTGCACCACCGGACCGGCCGGGCCCTGGGTCCGCACGGTCAGCACGGTGAACTCGGCGGCCACGTCGACGGCTGCCTCTGCCATCACCCGATCTCCGCCCGCGGCCACCGCACGGTGCCAGGCGACGTCGACGTCCTCGAGACGGGACAGCACCGAACGGCCGGCACCGTCGGTGTTAGCGGCCGGCGTCACCGTGAGCGGCAGCCCGGCGTGCTCGGCGACCGCGGTGAGCTCGTCGACCGATCCGGCGAACCAGAACGGCGCCGTGGGCAGTCCCAGCTCGTCGGCCGCCAAGGTGCGCAGCGCCTCACGATCGGACGCCAGGCGCAGGGCACCCGGGGTCGGGAACACGGCGACGTCGTCGAGCGCGGCCAACGCCGCCACGACATCGGCGCCGAGATCCGCGGCCGGGCACTGGACCACCACCAGTTGCGGCGTGTGCCGGTCGATCACGGCCCGCAGTGCCGCCGCCCCGGTGGGCACGGGCACCGCGGTCGACCACGTCCCCAGCCGCTGGAAGGACTGCACCAGTTCACTGCTCAGCTCACCGGTGCCGAGTACGAGAACGGTCATGCGGTCCACCAACTCATCTGCCTTCCCGTCGCTTCGCTCGCCCCTTTAACCCAATCTGATGTCGACGTAGCACCATCGCCAGCTCTCCCCCGGCTCGACCGACCGCATCACCGGATGCCCGGTGCGGCGGTAATGCTCATTCGCGTGTTGGTGCGGACTCGAATCGCAACAACCGACCTGTCCGCAGGTCAGGCACATCCGGAGGTGCGCCCACGTATCCTCCCCAAGTGCCGCACAGTCACCACAGCGCCCGGGCGTCTGCGGCTCCGGTTCAGCTCGACCGACCGCGTCGGCGAGGTGCGTGCAGGTGGTCGGGGAATTTTCTTCATGCGGACGCGTTGCCCGTGACTGCATCCATTTCCCCAGCATGTTGAACAAGGATAGGGCCGGCTGACCGAGGAGGTTTGAGGACATGGGTGCCCCACTGCTGGCAGTGCTGGTGGCCTCGGTGTTGTTGGCCGCGCTGGCCCGCCGATACGACGTCTCCGCGCCGCTGGGACTCGTTGTCGCGGGACTCGCCGTCGGGCTGATTCCCGGCGTGCCCGCCATCGAGATGCAGCCGCAGTTGGTCATGTTCGTGGTGCTGCCGCCGCTGCTGTGGTCGGCCGGGCTGGAGAGCAGTTACCTGGCCCTGCGCAAGAACGTCCGCCCCATCGGGATGCTCGCGGTCGGGCTGCCGTTGGCCACCACGCTGGCCGTCGGATTCGTCGCGTTCCACACCGTCCCGGAGCTGACGGTGGCCGCAGCCCTCACCCTGGGCGCGATCGTGGCGCCGCCCGACGCGGTATCCGCCGCGGCCATCGGCCGCCGGCTGGGACTGCCCCGCCAGATCATGACGCTGCTCGGCGGCGAGAGCCTGCTGAATGACGCCACGGCGCTCACCGCATACAAGGTCGCGCTGGCCGCGGCCGTCGGCGCGGCGGCGACGTGGCAGGGCGCGCTGGGCACCTTCGCGCTCGCCGCGGCGGGCGGGATCGTGATCGGCGGACTGATCGGCTGGCTGATCGAGTTCATCCGGACCTGGCTGGACGATCCCCTGGTGGAGAGCGCCATCGGGCTGGTCGCACCGTATTTCATCTACTGGCTGGCCGAAGAGGTGCACGGCTCCGGCGTGATCGCGGTGGTGGTCGCCGCACTGCTGCTCGGCCAGCGCGCAACCCGCGCGTCCTACGCCACCCGCCTGCAGGACGACGCGGTGTGGAAATCGATCCAGCTGGTGCTGGAGTCCTTCGCGTTCCTGATGATCGGCCTGCAGCTGCCGACGGTCGTCGACGAGCTGACCGGTATCCGCGCGGTCACCCTGGCCGTGGCATCAGCCGCGGTACTGGCCACGGTGATCGGTGTCCGCATCGTCTGGGTGTACGTCATGGCCTACACCCCGCGGGTCCTGTCCCGCGGCATCCGGGAACGAGAACCCCGGCCGACGCCGTCGCAGGTGTTCATCGTGGCCTGGGCGGGCATGCGCGGCGTCGTGTCACTCGCCGCGGCGTTCGGTGTGCCTCTGGTGACACTGAGCGGCGCGCCGTTCCCGGGGCGGCCGCAGCTGGTGTTCCTGACGTTCGTCGTCGTGATCGGGACGCTGCTGCTGCACGGCCTGACGCTGCCGTGGCTGATCCGCATGCTGGACGTCCGCAGCGAAGCCCAGGCGCATCAGGATGCGTTGGAGCAGGCCGCGGCATCGAGCCGCGCGGCCGCGGCCGCCGCCGACCGACTCGACGAATTATTGGCCCGCAGTAGCAATTCCAGCGCCCAGCAGCACGTCGGAGAGATCCTGCAGAACTGGAACGACCGTCGCCGCAATGCCGTGTGGGAACGACTGGGCCGCAGTGACGACGACATCGGCGAAAGCCCGGCGTCGGCCATGCGCCGGCTGCGACTGGAGATGCTGGCGGCCGAGCGCGCGACGTTCATCGCCGAGCGCGACGCCGGAAACATCGACGACGAGGTGCTGCGGTCGGTGTTGCACGGCCTGGATCTGGAAGAAGCGGCGCTCAACCGCGAATAGTGTGGCCGACGCGCCCGCCGAGATCGACGAAATGGCTGCGAAAACGGCCGGGCAGCGACCAATTCATCAATCTGGTCGAGTCTTGCCTCAGGTTCGCACCGCGAACCTGACCGCATGGCGAATTCCTCGCTGCTTTCCCGCCACCCAGTCAGGCTCGGCGCAGTCGGAACACGGATCGGGGTTGAGACTGCAGCGCGGGCGCAACGTACTCGCAAAAGTGCGCCGCAGATTCAGGATCAACGCCTTCGCGGCCTCCACGCGGGCGTTCGAACCGTGGGCTCTTGACGCCACAATCGCGCCGGCCTAATCTACAACCAAATGGTTGTAGATACTTTCCCTGAGGCGTTCACCGATGCGGAGATCGACCGGATTTTTCACGCATTGGCGGACGCCACGCGCCGCGACATCGTGGCCCGCACGATGCGCAGCGACCAGTCGGTGAGCGCACTCGCCCGCGGTTACGACATGAGCTTCGCCGCGGTGCAGAAGCACGTCGCGGTTCTGGCCGGAGCCGCCTTGGTGCATAAAGAGCGCCGCGGCCGGGAACAACTCGTCCGTGCGGTGCCCGAGACGCTGCACCGGGCGGGCGTGCTCCTGGAGCGCTACGCGGCGCTCTGGCACGACCGCGCCGCGACCATTGAGGCGATCCTCGCCGAAGACGGTTACCCACCAGCTGAAACATCAAGCCGCACAACACCTCACAATCGAAAGGACCACCGATGACGGTGATCAGCAGCGCCACCGACCCGCAAGCTCTCACCATGACCTTCGTGGCGGAGTTCGCCGCCCCGCCCGCGCGGGTCTGGCAGGTATGGGAAGACCCGCGGCAGCTGGAACGCTGGTGGGGTCCGCCAACCTGGCCGGCCACCTTCACCCGGCACGAGCTCACGCCGAGCGGTCAGTCGCGGTACCACATGACGGGGCCCGAGGGCGAGATCGCACCGGGCTGGTGGACCACGCTCGAAGTCGACGCACCGAACCGACTTCTCTTCGAAGACGGCTTCTCGAGGCCCGACGGCGAGCCCGACCCCGAGATGCCCACCATGCGCCTCGAAGTGTCCTTCGACGCGATCGACGGCGGCACCCGCATGACAATCGTCGCCCGGTTCACCGATCTGGAACAACTCGAGAAGGTGACCGCGATGGGCATGGTCGAGGGCATGACCGGCGCCCTCGGACAGATCGACGCGCTCCTGGCCTGATCAAACGAAAACTACTGAAAGACAAGGGAAACGACATGCCGAAAGCCATCCAGCCCTGCCTCTGGTTCAACAACCAGGCGCGCGAAGCCATGGAGTACTACGTCGAGGTGTTTCCGGACTCCCGGATCATCTCGATCGAGGAGTACCCCGACGCGGCCCTCGACGAACATTTCGCGGGCATGTCGGGCAAGGTACTGAACGGCCGGTTCAGTCTGAACGGCGTCGATTTCGTCTGTCTCGACGGCGGACCGATGTTCACCTTCAACGAATCCATCTCGTTCGTGATCCAATGCGCCGACCAGGACGAGATCGACGGGTACTGGTCCAAGCTCTCGCACGTGCCCGAATCCGAGCAATGTGGTTGGTGCAAGGATCGATTCGGGATCAGCTGGCAGATCATCCCGTCCAACATGGACCAACTGCTGGGCCGGCCCGAACAGGTCCAGACGATGATGCGGCAGAAGAAGATCGTGATCGCCGAGTTGGAGAACGCCTGAACAAACCCGGCCGCGGAGATCGCGCTATCGTGGAAAGTGCCCTTCGACAACGAGAGTCAACAAGAATCGGACAACCGAGAATCGAAGCGGGACAAGGCCGCCATGGCAGAAGGCGAGGATTCGCTACGAACACCGCAGGCAAACCCGAAGCCCTGGGCGAGATGTGTGAACAAACCGGCGCCATCGCCACGGCGACTCACAACGCCGACGGCCAGTTGCAATGGACGGTGCAGTTGAGTGACGGATTCAGCACCGAAACAAAGATATTGGCGAGCACGACCAGCTGGACGCCGGTGATCAAGGGGGCGGCGCCATGACCCTGTACGGACCGGATACGTCGAACAACAATTTTCGTTCGGCCGGCGATGCCATTGCGTTCGTCTCTCAGCTGCCCGGCCAGGGTTTTTCCTGGATCGAGCAGAAGGTGTCCGAGGGCAGCTATTACCGGGACCCGTATTGGCCGGTGATCGCGCGGTGGTGCCAGGACAACCACTTTCCGCACATCGGCTATCACTACGTCACCACCAACAGCCCGGCGGCACAGGCCCAAGCGTGGCTCAGCAACAATGGTGGCAGATTTGCGATGCTGGACTTCGAGGCGAATTCCGGTGACATCCAGAACTTCTGGGCCGTGGTCAATGCGTTCAACGCCGCCGGGGTCACCATCTCGCTGTCATACATCCCGCACTGGTACTGGCAACAGATCGGTTCACCCGACATCTCACAGGTGCCCGGGCTGATCGCGTCGAACTACGTCAACGGCACCGGCTACGCGTCAAACCTTTATCCCGGCAACGACAAGCAGCGGTACTGGTTCCCCTACGGCGGCGCCACGCCGCAGATCCTGCAATTCACCGATGCCGCCATGATCGGGAATTTGTCGGTGGACTGCAACGCATTCCAGGGCACCCTGGATCAACTCATCTCACTGTTGAACGGAGGAACCGTGACTACGCCTGACCCAACGGCCAAGCCCGACCCGACCACCGCGACCCTCAACCAGATCCTGGCCATCGTGCAGGATATCCAGACCCAGTTGCGCGGGCCGAATCTGAACGGTTGGCCTCAGCTCGGCAAGAATGCGGCCGGCCAGAACCTGACGATGGTAGACGCGGTGGCCGCACTCAGAGCGGAAGTATCCGCCCTCAAGGCCACGTCGTCCGCGTGATCACCGCTCGCCGGGGACGGGTTCTGCACGGAACGCCCGCATCGCACCGGTGAGCGCCACGAACACCCGGTGCGCCGCCTTGAGGTCGGCATCGGGCAGATCAGCAAGCGCCTCCGTGTTGAGCTGAGCCAATGGGCTGAAGAACTCCCGGCCCACGGCCAAGCCCTTGTCGTCGTACCGCAGGATGACCTTGCGCCGGTCGGTGGGGTCGGTGTCGCGGCGCAGATGCCCGGAGCTGATCATCCGCTCGACCAGGTAGGTGATGGCCGCGCCCGAGGTGCCCATGAGCTTGCGCAGCTCGCCCGCAGTCAGCGGCGCCCCCGCCGATTCGGCGACCATGATGTGCAGCAGTGCCCGAAAATCATTGGCGCCCAGATCGTTCTGCACCGCGAAGGTGCGGCCGATCTGCTCGGACTCGGCCGTCAGCGCCCGCACATCAGCAGAGATCTGCGCCTCCAGAGCGGCGCGGTCCGGCGGCGTTGGCACGCGGAGAGCATACCGTTCACAAAATTCATTTGATTAATATTTAAGTATCTGAAATATTTTCATGGTGTCCACCCGTGTCGCCTGGGCATCGGCCCTGATCGTCCTGATCCTCTCCGGCACAGCCATGGCGCTGCTCGGCGCCGGAGATTCCGCATCGCAGTCGCCGGTGGCCGTGCCCGCCGGCGCCGAATCCGCCCGCGCCGACGCGCTACGCGCCCAGTTCCCCGGCGGCGATACCGCGCCGGCGATCATCGTGGTGACCCGCACCGACGATGCCCCCTTGACGCCGGCCGACGTCACCGCCGCAGGCCCCGGCGCCCAGGTCTCCGCGGACGGCAAAGCTGCGCTGCGGGTTGCACCACTGGCGGCGGACCTGTCCGGCTTCCACCTCCGCGACGCGGTCCACGACCTGCGATCACAGGTTGCGGCAGCGCTGCCCGACGGATTGCGCGCACAGGTCACCGGCGGTCCCGCGTTCGGCGCCGACATCGCGAATTCCTTTGCCGGAGCGAACTTCACACTGCTCGCGGTGACCGCCACGGTCGTGGCGCTGCTGCTGATCGTCACGTACCGCTCCCCCGTCCTCTGGTTGATCCCGCTGCTGGTGATCGGATTCGCCGACCAGGTGGGCGCAGTCGTCGGCACCGCGGTGGCCGCGGCGACGGGGCTGAACCCCGACGGTTCCACGGCGGGCATCACCAGCGTGCTGGTCTTCGGTGCCGGCACCAATTACGCGCTGCTGCTCATCTCCCGCTACCGGGAGGAGCTGTCCCGGCGCGGTGACCATCGGGACGCGCTTCGGGTGGCGTGGCGCGCGGCCGCCCCGGCGATCGTCGCCAGCAACGCCACCGTGGTGCTGGCTCTGCTGACCCTGCTGCTCGCCTCCGCACCCAGCAACCGCAGTCTGGGCGTGCAGGCCGCGGCCGGACTCGTCGTCGCGGCCGTGTTCGTGTTGCTGGTGCTGCCCCCGCTGCTGGGATTGTTCGGCCGCCGCCTCTTCTGGCCCTTCATCCCCGAAACCGGCTCGGCCGCCAAGTCGCTCACCGAAAGCGGCGTCTGGCACCGCGTCGCCGCCGGCGTGGCCCGCAGGCCGGGCCGCGTCGCCACAGTGGCGTTGGCCGGCTTGGCCGCGCTGTGCGTCGGGCTGGTGAATCTGCCCATCGGGCTGTCACAGACCCAGCAGTTCCGGGTGCAGGCAGAGTCCGTCGCCGGCTACGACACCCTGGCCGCGCACTTCCCCAGCGGACTGACCAACCCCACCACCGTCATCGCCTCCGCACCAGACCTGGGTCCGGCCATCACCCGCACGCCCGGAGTCGTGTCGGCGACGCCGGCCGGGCGATCGGCGTCGGGCCTGACTCAATGGTCGGTGGTACTGGCTGCCGCGCCCGCCTCCCCAGACGCGTTCAAAACCATTGACGTCCTTCGCGATTCGGTGCACCAGCTCGACGCCGGCGCGGTCGTCGGGGGCCCCGACGCTCAGGCCCGCGACGCCGCGGCAGCGGCGCAGCACGACCGGAAGATCGTCATCCCCGCGATCCTGCTCGTGGTACTGGCCGTGTTGTACGTCTTGCTGCGCTCGGCGCTGGCACCGCTGGTCCTGGTGGCGGTGACGGTGCTCAGCGCCCTGGCCGCGCTGGGAGTGGGCGGCTGGGCCAGCGTGCACCTGTTCGGATTTCCCGCCCTGGACAACGGGACTCCGCTGTTCGCGTTCCTGTTCCTGGTCGCGCTCGGCGTGGACTACACCATCTTCCTGGTAACCAGGGCCCGGGAAGAGACCCCCGAATTCGGTAACCGGCAGGGCATCGTGCGCGCGGTCTCGGCGACGGGCGCGGTGATCACCAGCGCCGGCATCGTGCTGGCCGCGGTGTTCTGCGTGCTCGGTGTGCTACCGCTGATCGTGCTGACCCAGCTGGGCATCATCGTCGGCCTCGGCATCCTGCTGGACACCTTCGTCGTGCGCACCGTCATCATTCCGGCGCTGTTCACCCTGATCGGCCCCCGCATCTGGTGGCCGGCGCTACGCGCCGAGCCCTAGGGTTGGCCGGGCAGCAGGCTGACCATCAGGCCGTTGGCTTCGGCCAGCAGATTGCCCTCGGGGTCGAACAGTTCGGCCGCGACGAACGTCTTGCGGCCTTCGACCTCTTTCACCCGGCCCTTGGCGATCAGCGAAGTATCGATCGGGGTGACCTTGCGGTAATCGACGTGCAGATATGCGGTGCGGCTGACGGGCCGGGGCGCAGCATGGATCACCATGCCGAACACCGAGTCGAACAGCAGCGGCAGCACGCCGCCGTGCACCGCGTAATTGCCGCCCACGTGATAGCGGCTGAACGTCACCCGCAGTTCTACGCCGTCAGCGTCGAATTTGTCGACGAACCACGGCGGCATCAGCAGGCTGCCGGCACCGGGCAGCGCGGGCACCCGGTTGGCCGGACCGACGCCTTCGGGTGCCTGGAAGGGCCCCAGCAACTTCACCAGTTCCTCGACCCGGTCCGCCGCGTCATCCCAGGTGTCGCTGTCGGGGTTGGCCGAGACCGCCAGATCCTGCAACCGCCGCATACCTTCGAGGAACCGGCCGAAACCCGGTCCCGGCTGGGCGGCCTCGAAAATCGGGAAGCCGCCGACAGCACCAATCAATCCACCAGCCATCAGGGCGCCAGGATGTCCCGGCGCACGATCGTCTGGTCCCGGCCGGGACCGACGCCGATGCATGACATGGGGGCTCCGGCGAGCTCCTCCAGCCGCAGCACATAGTCCTGTGCCTTGGCGGGCAGGTCGGAGAACTCGCGCGCGGTGGAGATGTCCTCCCACCAGCCCGGCAGTTCCTCGTAGATCGGCTCGGCGCGGGCGATGTCGGCCTGCGTCATCGGCATCTCGTCGGTGCGCTTGCCGTCGACGGTGTAGCCGACGCAGATCGGCACCGTCTCCAGGCTGGACAGCACGTCGAGCTTGGTCAGGAAGTAGTCGGTGATGCCGTTGACGCGGGTCGCGTACCGGGCGATGACGGCGTCGAACCAGCCGCAGCGCCGGGCCCGGCCGGTGGTCACGCCGACCTCGCCGCCCGTCTTGGACAGGTAGGCGCCGTGCTCGTCGAACAGCTCTGTCGGGAACGGGCCCGAGCCCACCCGGGTCGTGTAGGCCTTGAGGATGCCCAGCACCGTGGTGATCCGCGTCGGGCCGATGCCGGAGCCGACCGCCGCGCCACCCGCAGTCGGGTTGGACGACGTCACGAACGGGTACGTGCCGTGGTCGACGTCCAGCAAGGTGCCCTGAGAGCCCTCGAGCAGGACCGTCTCGCCACGCTCCAGCGCCTGGTTGAGCAGCAGCCGGGCGTCGGCGATGCGGTGCTTGAAGCCCTCGGCCTGCTGCAGCAGGCTCTCGACGACCTCAGCAGAGTCGAGCGCCTTGCGGTTGTAGATCTTGACCAGCACCTGGTTCTTGAACTCCAGTGCGGCCTCGACCTTGGCGGCCAGCTGTCCTTCGTCGAGCACGTCGGCCACCCGGATGCCGATGCGCGCGATCTTGTCCTGGTAGCAGGGCCCGATGCCGCGACCGGTGGTGCCGATCTTCTTGCTGCCCGCGTACCGCTCGGTGACCTTGTCGATGGCCACGTGATACGGCATCAGCAAGTGCGCGTCAGCCGAGATCATGAGCTTGCTGGTGTCCACACCGCGGTCCTCGAGCCCCGACAGCTCGCTGAGCAGCACGCCCGGATCGACCACGACACCGTTGCCGATGACGTTGGTGACCCCGGGTGTCAGGATGCCCGACGGGATGAGGTGAAGAGCGAAGTTCTCCCCCGTGGGCAGTACCACCGTGTGCCCGGCGTTGTTGCCGCCTTGGTAGCGAACCACCCATTGCACACGTCCACCGAGTAGATCGGTGGCCTTACCTTTGCCCTCGTCACCCCATTGGGCCCCGATGAGCACGATTGCCGGCATCGTTTTGCCTCCCGCATCACCTGCCTGAATACAGTGGCAGCCGGTGAGCAACCTTATCCCAGCAGGACGAGAGGAGAGGCCTTGACCGTCAGACAGGTCCCCGGGGCAGTGGTGGTGCTGGTCTTCGGCGAGCGCCGGAGCCCCCGCGCGCTGACGGATCTGACGACCGTCCCGGTGCCCTCGGCCAGTGCTCTGACGATCCCCGACGGCGCCGCCCGGGTCATCGTCGTCGGCGGCCACGCCGACCTGTCCGCCACTCTGGCCCGGCTGCTGCGCGACGACCGGCTCGACGTCGAGGTCGGCTTCGTCCCACCCCTGTCCCGCGGTGGGCTCGGTGCCGCTCGCCGCGCCAGAGACGGTGTGGCCCAACGTGTTCCGCTGATCCGCGACGAGACCGGAGCGGTGATCGTCCGGTCCGCGCGCTGGCTGCCGACGGCCGGCGACGCCATCACCGGAGAGGCCGTCGTCGACGACACGGTGCTGTTCGACGGTGAGTCCACGGGCGTCGTCATCGAACCACTGCCCGGCATGCCGGGGCTGCGCGCGCGGGCTCTCGGGGCCGCGCCGGGACTCGGCCGGGGCTGGGTCACGGGCCGCGCCGCGCAACTCGGCAGTACCGGAGTTTTGGTGGAACGTGACGGCGTGGCGGCCGCCCGTCCGGCGCGGCGGTCGGCGTTCTACCGTCACATCCAAGGTTGGCTGCGGGTCGGCTAGTTTTCTTGGCATGAGCTTGCCGCTGCGGCACGGAGTCCGTCCCAGTCCCATCTTCTGGGCGATCGTGGCCCTGACCGCCGCCGGTGGCGCGGTGGCATGGTTCTGCGGCGCCGAGGTCCGGCCACTGGCTTACGCCGGAGTCTTCGTGTTCGTCATCGCCGGGTGGACCGTGTCGCTCTGTCTGCACGAGTTCGGCCACGCCTACACCGCCTGGCGCTTCGGAGACCGCGACGTCGAGCTGCGCGGCTACCTCACACTGAACCCCGCGAAGTACGCCAGCCCGCTGCTGTCACTGGGCCTGCCGGCGCTGTTCATCGCCCTCGGCGGCATCGGCCTGCCCGGCGGCGCCGTGTACGTGCGCACCGAATACATGACGCCGCGACAGCGCACTCTGGTCAGTCTGGCCGGCCCGTTCGCGAACCTGGTGCTGGCCATCGTCCTACTGGTCACCACCGCGGCGCTGTTCGACAGCGACCATCCGGTGTTTTGGGCAGGCCTGGCCTTCCTGGGCTTTCTGCAGATCACGGCACTGTTCTTGAACCTGCTGCCCATCCCGGGCCTCGACGGCTACGGCGCGCTGGAACCGCACCTGAGCCCCGAAACCCAGCGCGCGTTGCTGCCCGCCCGGCAATGGGGCTTCCTGGTGCTGATGCTGCTGCTGATCGTCCCCGAGCTGAACCGGTTGTTCTTCAACGTCGTCTATTCGGCAGTCAGCCTGGCCGGCGTGCCGCCGCGACTGGCGATGATCGGCAGCGCACTGACCCGGTTCTGGTCCGCCTGGTAGGGATTTTGTGCACGATTTTCCGTGGCGACCGCGGATTATCGTGCACGAATGCCGGGGCACCTTGCGACATATGCGTAGTTCTGCATATATTGCTGGCATGGGTGCCGGACACGACCACAATCATGGCTCGAACGCACGCGCCAGCCGCATGATCATCGCCGCAGCCGTACTCAGCGTCTTCTTCGTCATCGAGCTGACCACCGCGCTGCTGATCAACTCGATCGCGCTACTGGCCGACGCGGGCCACATGCTGACCGACCTGGTCGCGATGTTCATGGGCCTCGGCGCCGTCCTGCTCGCCCGCCGCGGCTCGACTTCGGCCGCCCGCACCTACGGTTGGCACCGCGCCGAGGTGTTCACCGCGGTGGCCAATGCCGCGCTGCTGATGGGCGTCGCGGCGTTCATCCTCTACGAGGCCTATGAACGACTGGGTGCGGCGCCTTCGATTCCCGGTGTGCCGATGATCGTCGTCGCGCTCGCGGGCCTGCTGGCCAACCTGGTCGTCGTGCTGTTGCTGCGCTCCGACGCCGACAGCAGCCTCGCGGTCAAAGGCGCCTACATGGAGGTCGTCGCCGACACCGTCGGCAGCGTCGGCGTCCTGATCGCCGGCATCGTGAACGTCACCACCGGCTGGCCGTACGCCGACGTCGTCGTCGCCGTCCTGGTCGCACTGTGGGTACTGCCCCGGGCCATCGCGCTCGCCCGGGCCGCCCTGCGCATCCTGTCGGAGTCCTCCCCCAGCCACATCGACGTCGAGGAACTGCGCACGGCACTCGCCGCCGTCGACGGCGTCACCGACGTGCACGACCTGCACGTGTGGACGCTGGTACCCGGCAAGGACATGGCCACCGCGCATCTGACGTCCGCCGAGGATTCGGCGCGGGTCCTCGAGTCGGCCCGCGCCGTGCTGGCCGCCCGTGGGCTGGACCACGCCACCGTGCAGGTGGAACCGCCGGCCGCCGGCGACTGCCACTGCGAAGCGGACTAGGTCTGGATTTGCCGCACTCCTCAGCGCGGCTCGTACCTCGCCGCCAGATCGTCGTCCGGCGGCGCTACAGTCCCAGCTGGCCGCGGGCCGCCGGATCGCAGTCCTCCAGCAGGTCCAGGCAACGCAGGTACTCGTCCTGCTCGCCGATGGCTGCCGCAGCCTTGGCCAGCACGGCCACGCAACGCAGGAAGCCCTGGTTCGGTTCGTGCGCGAACGGCACCGGGCCAAAGCCCTTCCAGCCGTTGCGGCGCAGCTGGTCCAGCCCGCGGTGGTAACCGGTACGGGCGTAGGCGTAGGCGGTGATCGTCTGCCCGTCGGCCAGCGCAGCCTCGGCCAGGGCGGCCCACGCGACCGAAGCCGTCGGCTGCGCCGCAGCAACGTCGGTCGCGGATTTGCCCGCCGCCAGTGCGTCCTCAGCCTCGAAGTTGGCAGGCAGCAGCACCGGCTCCGGACCCAGCAGATCACCCATTCGCGTCATGGCCGACATTGTGCCGTGCGGGCGCTCGCGGAGATACCGCAGGCGGGCGATTAAGCTCCAGGCAGGACGTCGCGGCCGGCAACGGACGCATCGGCCCCAGTGCGCGACTTTGATCGGGAGGACAGACACCCCCATGTCGAACCCAGCCGCCATGTCGAATCCGACGGGACCGGACGACCGTCGCGACGCGAATCAGCGCGCTGCCACGACAGGCGACGACGCCGCAGCGGCAACGGAAATCTTCGAGCCCGCGGATCCAGCGACCGACCCGACCATCCCGGTGCGGCGCTTCACCGCGCCGTCGAGCTTCGACGGCAAGACCCAGATCATCGCCCCGCTGCCGGACCCGGAAACCGAGCTGATGCCGCCGGCCGCACCGCAGCAGATTCCCGGCACCGTCAAGACCCTGAAAGACCGGCGCAGCTGGGGGTGGGTCATCGCACTGGTACTGGTGATCGCCGCCATCGCCGCCCTGGCGGTCCTGGGCACGGTGCTCCTGACCCGCGGCCATTCGGCCATGAACGCCGAATGGCCGGCTACGACACAGGATTTCGCAATTCCCGCGTCATAACCGGCCACTCGGGCGGCGTCGTCTAGCGGGACATGCCCGCGGAGACGCTGCGGCCCGTGCTGTGCAGGTCGTTACAGGCCTCGATGACGCGCTGGGTCATCGAAGCCTCGGCCTTCTTCAGGTAGCTGCGCGGGTCGTAGACCTTCTTGTTGCCGACCTCGCCGTCGATCTTCAGGACGCCGTCGTAGTTGGTGAACATGTGCGCCGCGAGGGGACGGGTGAACGCGTACTGGGTGTCGGTGTCGACGTTCATCTTCACCACGCCGTACCGCAGCGAGTCCTCGATCTCGGACTTCAGCGAGCCCGAACCACCATGGAAGACGAAGTCGAACGGCTTGGAACCTGCCGGCAGACCCAGCTTGGCGGCGGCCACCTTCTGGCCCTCGGCGAGCACCTCGGGCTTGAGCTTGACGTTGCCCGGCTTGTACACACCGTGCACGTTGCCGAAGGTGGCGGCCAGCAGGTACTTGCCGTTCTCGCCGGCGCCGAGCGCGTCGATGGTCTTCTCGAAGTCCTCCGAGCTGGTGTAGAGCTTCTCGTTGATCTCGGCCTCGACACCGTCCTCTTCACCGCCGACGACGCCGATCTCGACCTCGAGGATGATGTTCGCGGCCGACGTGAGCTTCAGCAGCTCCTGCGCGATCTGCAGGTTCTCGTCGATGGGCACCGCCGAGCCGTCCCACATGTGCGACTGGAACAGCGGGTTCTCGCCACGCGCGACGCGCTCGGCCGAGATGGCCAGCAGCGGGCGGACGAAGCCGTCGAGCTTGTCCTTGGGGCAGTGGTCGGTGTGCAGCGCGACGGTGATGTCGTACTTGGCGGCCACGACGTGGGCGAACTCCGCCAACGCGACCGCCCCGGTCACCATATCCTTGACGCCGAGACCAGAGGCGAATTCTGCACCGCCGGTGGAGAATTGGATGATGCCGTCGCTACCGGCGTCGGCGAATCCTTTGATCGCGGCGTTGACGCTCTCGGAGCCGACGCAGTTGATGGCCGGGAACGCGAACGAGTGCTCCTTGGCACGCGCCAGCATCTCCGCGTAGACCTCGGGCGTGGCGATGGGCATGTTTTTCCTCTCGGCGAACCTGCAGTCTGGGCCAGTATGTCAGTCACGTGAAGCTGAAGTGCGGCACCCGGGACACCCGGTCAGACGGTCAAGACCATCCGGTAGCGGGCCTGGCCGCTGTTCATGCGCTCGAAGGCCTCCGCGGCCTGCACCAGAGGTCGTTCCTCGATGACGGCCCGCACGCCTGCCAGCGCGGCGAAACGCAACGTCTCCTCGATGTCGCGTGCGGTGCCCGACGGATGCCCGGTGACCGAGAAGCCGCCGTTGATGAGGTCGAGCGGGCTGATCGGCAGGGGCTCGGGAGTGACACCGACGGTTACGAGTTCACCCTCGGGTCCGAGCCCTGCCACAGTGGCAGCCATCGCCGTCGAGCTCGCAGCTGTCGCGAGCACAACCGCCGCCCCGCCGAGACGCTGCAGTTCGGCCGCGACATCCGAGGCGTTCGAATCGATGTAGTGATGCGCACCGAGTTGCTTGGCAGCGGCTTCGCGCTCCGGACCGCGGGCGATCGCGACCGTCTCGAAGCCCATCGCCCTGGAGAACTGCACCCCGAGATGGCCCAGGCCGCCGATCCCGATCACCGCGACCAGGTCACCGGCCTTGGCCCGGGTTTTGCGCAACCCGTTGAATGTCGTCACGCCTGCACACCCCATCGGCGCAGCCTCGGCGAACGAGAATTCTTCTGGTATTCGCGCCAGCGCCGTCGCGGGCACGGTGACCGATTCGGCGTAGCCGCCCGGGTAATGCCAGCTGGGCACCTCCATGCGTACGCACTGCATGAAGAAGCCCCGGCGGCACGGCACACAGCGGTTGCAATTGCCGCCGAACCAGCCGACCGCTACGCGATCGCCGACAACGAAGTCCTCGACGCCGTCGCCCAGTTCTGCGACCGTGCCCGCGATTTCGTGGCCGAGGGTGAGCGGCCACGAAAGTCCGGGGAAGTGCCCCGCGTAGAACTCACGGTCAGTGCCGCATACACCGCAGGCGGCGACGGCGATGCGGACGTGATCGCGCAGCGGCGAAACGGTGTCGACGTCCGCCAGTGTGAGCGGAGCATTGGCTTCCGCAACGTGAACTGCCTTGTGAGTCGCCATGGCCCTGACCCTACGAGGGATGTGCAGTTAACGGAACGGCCAGCACGCACCGGTATGTTGACCCCCATGATCAGCACGCTGTCGCTCATGCCGGACTTCATGGATCCGGTGAAGCTCATCGGATACTTCGGTACCTGGGCCCTGGTCGGATTGCTGGTTGTCATCTTCGTCGAGTCGGGCGTCCTGTTCCCGATCCTGCCCGGCGACACCCTGCTGTTCGTCGCGGGCATGCTGGCGGCCGGCACCGCCGCCCAGGCCGAGGTCGCCGCAAAGGCCAACTTCAACATCTGGCTGCTGCTGCTGACCATCCCGGTCGCGGCCATCCTCGGCGGGCAGGCCGGCTATTTCATCGGACGGTTCATCGGTGTCGAGATGTTCAAGCCCGACGCCCGCGTCCTGAAACAGAAGTACCTGGACGAAGCACACGCGTTCTTCGAGGAACGCGGGCCGTTCGCGATCCTGCTGGCCCGCTTCGTGCCGATCGTGCGGACCCTGGCGCCGATCACCGCCGGCGCCGCCCGAATGGGCTACGGCGCTTTCACGCTGTACAACGTGGTCGGTGCCATCGTCTGGGGCTGCGGCATCACCCTGCTGGGCTATTGGCTGGGGCAATTCCCCATCGTCCAGAAGCTGCTCGAGCCGATCTTCGTCCTGATCCTGATCGCGTCCATCACGCCGATGATCTGGGAGTGGTACAAGCGGCGTAAAGCTGCTTCCGACAGCTAGCCGGGCCTACAGCCCCAGGACCGCGGCCAGCTCTCGCAAGCCTGGCCGCGGGTCGGCAGTCGGATGCTCTCCGAGGATCTGCACAACCACGTGGTCGGCACCTGCCTCCAGGTGCGCCTGCACGGCGGCCGCGGCATCATCGACACCGCCCATACCAACCACCGCACGCGCCAGCCGGTCGGAGCCGCCGCGCACCAAGTCGCTCTCGTCAAAGCCCTGGCGCAGCCACGAGTTCCGGTAGTTGGGCAGGCCGCTGTAGACGTTCAGATGGTCATGCGCACGGCGGAGCTGCTCGGTGTCATCCCCGCCGACGACCACCGCCTGCTCGGAGACGATCCACTTGTCCGGCCCGAGGATCTCCCGGGTGGTCCGCGTCGCGGCCGGCAGCACCAGGTACGGATGCGCGCCGTCGGCGTGGCTACCCGACAGCTCGATCATTTTGGGTCCCAGGGCCGCGAGCAGCCGGGGCGGGCGGCCGATGCCGGGTTCGATGGCGTCCGGCACCGCGGCCATCCTCTCCAGATAGCTGCGCATGGTGGCGAGCGGCTTCTGATACGTGCCGCCCATGCCGCGCTCCACCAACGGGCCGTGGCTGACACCGAGGCCCAGCACGAACCGTCCCGGGTAAAGCGCGGTCAACGTGCGAGCACCGGCCTCGGCAGCCGATGGAATGCGCACATGGATGTTGGCGATCCCGGTGCCGACCACCAGTCGCTCGGTCGCCGCCAGGAATGCGGCCGACTCTGTCAGGCATTCCTTGCCGACGGTCTCGGGCAGGAACAGCGACCCATAGCCCATGGCTTCGATGTCGCGGGCCACCGCCTGGGCGTCGGGCATGGCCCAGCTGTCGCTGGCCCACCAGACGCCGATGCGGGACGGAAAGTCGATGTGCGCGCGTTCGGTGGTCACCGGTCCACAATCGCCTACCGGGCAACTGTGCCGCCGGGCGGGTCAGCTCTGGAGCCGACCCGACAACTCATGCGCCTGTTCCAGCAGCAGCCGCCCGAGTTCCCGCCGGCGGCCGGCGCGGAACCGGGTCTCGACGCCCGTCAGGCTCAACGCCCAGCCGGGTAGGCCGCGCCGGTCGAACACCGCTGCCGCCATGCCCCAGCTGCCCTCGACCAGCAGCGCGGGATTGGTCGCGTATCCGGCACGCCGGGTCTGCTCGATGCGCTTGCGGATGGCGGCCTCGGAATGCGTCGGCCCCCAAGTGGTTTCGGGCTGCTCCCGGGAGAAGTAGTCGTCGACATCGGCGGCCGGCAGATGGCTCAGAATCGCCAAGCCGGCACTGGCCACGCCGAGCGGAAACCGGATGCCGACCTGCAAGACGTGTGAGCGCAACGGGAAGCTGCCCTCCTCACTGAGCACGCAGACGGTCTGATCGCCGCGCCGGGCCGAGAAGAACGCGCTCTCGCCGGTCTCGCGGGCCAGTCGGACCACGACGGCCCGTGCCTGGTCGGTCACGTCGTGGTGTTGGGCCGCACCGACGCCGAGCAGGTACAGCTCGGGGCCGAGTGACCAGCGCCCGGTTTTCTGATCCCGGCTGACCAGATGTTCGTCGGCCAGCGCGGTCAGTAGCCGGTGCGCGGTGGGACGGGCCAGCCCCGCCATCTTGGCGAGCTCGGTGGTGGAGGCGCCGTCGGGTTCGGCCGTCGCGACGGCCCGCAGCATCGCCCCGACTCGGGCGACGACATTCGGACCGGTCACCACCCCATGGTAGGCGTTCATTTAGTGAACGCCGATCACAGCATTGCTCATCCTGTGAACACTTTTGACGTGCTTTGAGCAGAGACTTGCCATGTCAGCGGCCTGACGTGAAAAGTGGGTCCCGCGTTTACTGGATGAACGGAGTGTCATGACCTCGAAGGTGTACGCCTCAGCCGCCGAAGCGGTTGCCGACATCGGTAACGGCGCCACGCTGGCCGTCGGCGGATTCGGCTTGTGCGGCATCCCCGACCAACTCATCGATGCCATCGCCGCGTCGAGCGCCACCGACCTTGAGGTGTTCTCGAACAACTGCGGCGTCGACGGCGTCGGCCTCGGCGTGCTGCTGGGCCTCGGCAAGGTCCGCCGGGTCACCGCGTCGTACGTCGGAGAGAACAAAGAGTTCGCCCGCCAGTACCTGTCCGGCGAGCTCGAGGTGGAGCTCACGCCGCAGGGCACCCTGGCCGAGCGCATGCGCGCCGGTGGCGCCGGCATCCCGGCGTTCTACACGCCTGCGGGTGTCGGCACCCCGGTCTCCGACGGCGGTCTGCCGTGGCGCTACGCGGCCGACGGTTCGGTCGCAGTTGCCTCGCCGGCCAAAGAGATTCGAGAGTGGGGCGGCAAGCGCTACGTGCTGGAGGAGTCGATCAACGCCGACTTCGCATTGGTGCATGCGCTGCGCGCCGACACTGCGGGCAACCTGGTCTTCAACAAGACCGCACGCAACTTCAACCCGCTCGCTGCGATGTGCGGCCGTATCACCATCGTCCAGGTGGAGGAACTGGTGCAGCCCGGCGAGATCGACCCCGACGACGTCCACCTGGCCGGCGTCTTCGTGCAGCGCATCGTGCACACCGGGCCGCAGGACAAGCAGATCGAGAAGCGCACGGTCAGCGAGGAGCGCAGCGGATCGCGCATCAGCACCAGTGAGGAGCCCGCTAAATGACCGGTTGGAACCGTGACCAGATGGCCGCCCGCGCCGCCGCCGACATGATTGACGGCGAGTACGTCAACCTCGGCATCGGACTGCCGACCCTGATCCCCGGCTTCCTGACGGGCGACGTGCACGTCACGCTGCACTCGGAGAACGGCATCCTGGGCACGGGGCCGTATCCCCGTGACGATGAGGTTGACGCGGACCTCATCAACGCCGGCAAGGAGACCGTGACGGTCAATCCCGGTGCGGCGTACTTCGATTCGTCGCTGTCGTTCGGGATGATCCGCGGCGGCCACATCGACACCGCGGTGCTCGGCGGCATGGAGGTGGCTCGCAACGGCGACCTGGCCAACTGGATGGTGCCCGGCAAGATGGTCAAGGGCATGGGCGGCGCCATGGACCTGGTGCATGGCGCGTCGCGGGTCATCGTGCTCATGGAGCACACCGACAAGGCCGGCAATCCGAAGATCGTCGAGGCATGCACGCTGCCGCTGACCGGTCAGGGTGTCGTCGACCGGATCATCACCAACCTCGCCGTCATCGATGTGCCCGGCGACGGCACGCTGATCCTGCGTGAAACCGCCCCCGGGGTGAGCGTCGACGACGTCATCGCGGCCACCGGCGCCGAGCTGACGGTCGAGCTGGCCTAGGTAGTCAAGCCGCGTTGCGTCCGGCTCGCTCCGGAGTGCCATTGCTCGGATCCGCGGGTACTACGCAACTCGATCGGAAATCCTCACGGCCTGACAGAAATTCGACGACTGTGGCGATTCTTCCGCGCGGGCATCACCGAGTTCGGCAGGCTGTCAGGAGCCGCAACCGGGATCACGTAGAAGAGGAGCACTTCATGAGGATCGGCATCATCGTCGGATCGATTCGGGATGGGCGCGCCGGCGCCGGCGTCGGGGCCTGGGTGGCCGAGCAAGCGGCGCAACGTACCGACGCACAGTTCGAGCTCATCGACCTGTTGACCTTCGACGTGCCGCTGCTCACCTCCGCTACGGTCCCCGCCGCGGCCCGCAAGCAGTACGAATCAGAAAACGTGCAGCGCTGGAGCGCGGCGATCGACGCCTGCGACGGATTCATCTTCGTCACCCCTGAGTACAACCATGGGGTGCCGGGCGCGTTCAAGAACGCCGTGGACAGTCTCGGCTCTGAATGGTTCGGCAAGACAGTGGGTTTCGTAGCGTACGGCGCCGATGGCGGCGTACGCGCGGTGGAACAGTGGCGACAGATCGTGGCCAACTTCCAGATGCTCGACGTCCGCGCCCAGGTGTCGTTGTCCCTGTTCGCCGAGTTCGGCGCCGATGGTTTCACCCCGCTGGAACGGCGCGTGGGAGAACTGGCGGCGCTGTTCGACCAGCTGATCACGTTGACCGCGAAGGTGATTGACTGACGGGCAGATGCCGCCGAGCTCAGCCAGCGGCACCCTGCAGCGCTTCCCGACCCGGCGTCGCGCCGGCAATGAGCGGCACGTCCCGCCGGGGTCGCGACGGCCGACGCGTGAACGTGCGGGCCAGCACGCCGCGCACCAGCGGCACCGGCGACCACCAGAACCAGCGGCCGAGCAGCCCGGCGATGCCCGGCACCACGAACGTCCGCACGATCAGGGTGTCCATCAGCAGTCCGACGCCGATGGTGGTGCCGACCTGTTCGATGCTCAGTACGTCGCTGGACAGCATCGCGAACATCGTGATGCCGAAGACGATTCCGGCAGTGGTCACCACCCCGCCGGTGCCGCCGAACGTCCGGATCATGCCGGTCTTCAAACCCGCATCCGGCCGCGTCACCTCCTCGCGCAGCCGCATGGTCAGCAGCAGGTTGTAGTCCGCGCCGACGGCCACCAAGGCGATCAAGGCGATCGACGGCACCGCCCAGTGCAGGTCCCTGCCCAGCAGGTCCTGCCAGATGAAGGAGCTGACGCCGAGCGCCGACGCGTACGACACCACGACGGTGCCGATCACCACCGCGGCCGCCACCGGACTGCGCAGCATGATGAGGATGATCAGGAAAACCAGCGCGAGCGCGACGGCAGCCAGCAGCAGGAAGTCGCCAGAGACATAGCCACGCAGTTCTGCGGTGCCGGTGCCGAAGCCGGTGACGTTCGCGGTGTTCCGGACCAGCGTGCCCTCTTTCGTCGATTCGCGCACGGCGGCCAGGATCTCGGGCGAGCGCAGCGCCCCGTCGGTGCCGAACACCTTGCCGTCGCCGTACACGAGCAGCCGCGTCGACCGGCCGTCGGGCGCGAAGTACAACCCGGCCGCCCGCTGGAAACGCGGGTCCTGCCACGCGCGCTGCGGCAGATAGAAGCCACCGGCACTGCTGTCCTGAAAATCCGCTCGGACCCCGCGTAGGTAGTCCGTCAGTCCGGAGAACATGCCCCGGGTCTCACCGACGGTCTTGGTCAATTGCGTTGTCACCACACCGAGTTGATCGACGGCCGCCCGCATCGAGCGCACCGACACCTGCGCACCGGTCAACGCCCGGGCCATGTCCGTGGTGCCGGCACCGAACTGCCGGGTGCTGTCGGTCAGGGTGCCGGTGGCCGCCACCACCGAATCCATGGGCTCGACGACTTTGAGCACCACCGAGCAGATGGCGTCGTTCGCGCAATTCGGGTTGGCGTTGGTAAAGCCCCGCAACGGGTCCATGTACTGCGACACCGCAGTGACGTTGTCCCGCAACTGCTGCATGCCGCCGTGCATGGCATCGATTCCGGATCCGAGCTGCCCGAGCCCCAGGACACTGCCGCCGAGCCCGTTCTGTAATTGCGTTATCGCCGAGGAGAACTGGTCCAACGTCGCGGACAGCTGGTTGACCGCGCCCAGCCGCTTGCTCAGCTGCGCCACCCCGTCATCGAGCTGGTCGGCGATGGTGCCGGCTTGGTCGGTCAGCGCCGCCTGCTCGGGCAGCGAACCGGCCGGCCGCGACGCCGACTGCACCATGCGGATACCCGGAATCTCCATGATCTTGCGCGTCACCCGTTCGACCGCGATGACGCCTGCCGGATTGCGCAGGTCGTGGTCCGTCTCGATGGAGACGATCTCGGGCAGCAGCCGGTTGGGCGGGAAATGCCGGTCCATGGCCTGGTATCCGCGGTTGGCGTGCGTGGTATTCGGTTGCGCGGCAAGCTCGTCGAAGCCCAGGCGCACACCGGCGACCGGGAGGGCGCAGATCGCCAGCACCAGCACCGAGGCCACCAGCACCGGCCCCGGCCACCGGGCGACGACGGTCCCCACCCGCCGCCAGCTCCGGCCGGGCACCGCGACGGCGGCGCGCGCTCGTGGTTGCGCCAGACCGTGCCGGCCGGCCAACCCGATGAACGCCGGCAACAGCGTCAGCGAGGCGAGCATTCCGGTGAGAATGCCGATGGCACAGGGTAATCCGGCACTGCGGAGCATGCCGACCTGAGCGAACAGCAGACACGACAGCGCCGCCGCGATGGTCAGACCGGACGCGGCGATCACCGGCGCGACGCTGCGGTTCGCGATCGCCAGCGCGTCCTCGTGGTCGATAGCGGCACGCCGCTGTTCGTGATAGCGGCCCAGCAGAAAAATCCCGTAATCCGTTGCCGCGCCGAGCACCATCGCCGCCAACAGGGACACCGAGAAGATCGACACCTCGATCAGGTCCCGCTCCCCCAGTAACGCCACGATTCCCCGCGCCACCCCGAGCCCCAGGCCGACGGTCAGCAGCGGGATCGCCGCCGTGATCACGGACCGGTACACCACGAACAACAGCACCGCGATCAATAACACGGTGACACCGGTGATCATCAGCATCTGTTTGTCGATGGCGCCGAGCTCGTCGGCGATGGTGGCGCCGGGTCCGGTGACGTAGGCGTGCAGGCCCGGCGGCGCGGGTGCGGCGGCGACTATCCGCCGCACCGCATCCAGGGCGGCGTTCGCCTTGGCCGCGCCGAGCTCGCCACGAATCCGCAGCATGGCATAGACGGCCTTGCCGTCGGTGCTCTGTGCACCGGCCGCCGTCACCGGATCGGACCACAGATCCATCACCGAATCGACATCAGCGGTGTCCGCGCGCAGGGTGCGCAGCAGCCCGTCGTAGTAGGCCCGCTCCGGCACCCCGAGCGGGTGCTCGCTTTCCAGCACCAGGTAATTGAGGTTGCCACCCGAGCCGTCGTGGAACTGCCGGTCCATCTGTACACCGGCCAGATTGACCGGGGCGTCCGCGGGCAAGAAGCCACGCGCGTGGTTGTGCGCGGTGCTTTCCACTTGGGGCACAAGGAGATTGCCCGCCGCCGCGGCCAGCACCCACAATCCGATGATCAGGACCGCGAAGCGGCTGCAGATTCTTGCGATGACATCCCACACGGATCCGAAACTAGGGGCGACCAGGACCCGCCGGCGTCGTGCTGCGGACGAGCCCGGGCCTCCTACCGTGGTAGGAGGCCCGGGCCGCCTTCCGAATGATGTGTAAACCCGGCCAGCGGCTCTACGCTGGCCCTATGGCCTGGCTCCGTGACTTCGCGCTGCGTCGACGGGGCTTGATGAACTACCAGTTCCCGTTCACCGTCCCGGTCGTCATGTACAGCGGTTCGCTGCTGGTCGCCGGCACTGCCGCGATGCAACGGGATTTCACCCGGCCGTGGCTGCTCGCCGTCGCCATTGCACTGGTGTTCGCCCCGATCGTCGCGTTCATCGCGTTCGGCCACAAGCCGACGACGCCCGCGACCGCGGCGTCGGTGCTGGCCGGGGTGGCGTTGCTCCTGCTGTGCTGGCCGCCCGTGTTCCTCGACGCCGCGCCGTTCCTGCTGATGTTCATGCTGGGCGAAGTGTTCGCCCTGGGTTCGGTGCGGCACGGACTGCTGGCCGCGACGGGATGTGCCCTGCTGCTGATCGGGGCCTCACGCACCGGACACCTCACCACATTCGTGCCCTACCTGCTGTTCTTCCTCGCCATCGCGGCGATGATCGGCCACATCCTGCAGCTGCAGCAGCGACTGGTCATCGAGGAGCGCGCCCGCCAGGCAGCGCTCACCGAGCAGGCGGCAGCCGACGAGCGGCGCCGGATCGCCCGCGAGGTCCACGACGTGATCGCCCACTCGCTGTCGGTGACCATGCTGCATCTGACCGGTGCCCGGCGGGCGCTGCAGGAGGACTGCGACGTGGACGACGCGGTCGACGGCCTCCTCGACGCCGAACGCCTCGGCCGGCAGGCCATGTCCGATATCCGGCAGACGGTCGGCCTGCTCGGTGCGCAGGAAGCCCAGCCGCCCCGGCTGACTCCCGAACCCGGGTTGTCCGACATCCCTGATCTGGTGGCGAGCTTCGCCTCGGCCGGGCTGCAGGTGGACTCCCGCATCGAGGCCGACCCTGCGGACCTCAGCGCGGGAATCGGGCTGGCGCTGTTCCGGGTGACGCAGGAATCGTTGGCCAACATCGCCAAACACGCCCCGGCGTCACCCGTGCAGCTGCGACTCCGTCACGACAACGGCACCGCCGCCCTCTCGATCTGCAACGAGCTGTCCACCCCGGCGTCCGAGATCAAGCCGGGCGCCGGGCTGCCCGGGATGCGCCAGCGCATCGAAACCCTCGGCGGCGAATTCCAGGCCGGCCCCGGACCCGACGGGTGGACGGTCCAGGCTCGGGTACCGGTCACCCCGACGGCAACCGCGCATTGCGCGATGCGCCGAATCCGGCTGTCACGTAATGGGACCCACAATGACTGACGGCCCCGTCCCGAAAGACGGTTCAACCGTCGACGTGCTGCTGGTCGACGATCAGGAGCTCGTCCGCTCGGGCCTGCGCCGCATCCTGCGGCGCAAGGACGGCTTCACCATCGTCGGAGAATGCGCCGACGGTGACGAGGTCCCGCGGGAAGTGCTCCGGTGCCGCCCCGACGTCGTCGTGATGGACCTGCGGATGAAGCGTGTCAGCGGCGTCGACGCCATCCGGGCCCTGCGCACCAACGGCGGCCCACCAGCGTTGGCGCTCACCACTTTTGACGACGACGAGCTGTTGTCTGCGGCGCTGCGTGCCGGGGCGGCGGGCTTCGTCCTCAAGGACTCGCCGGCCGAGGAACTGATCCGCGCGGTGCATGCCGTCGCGCGCGGCGAGGCATACCTGGACTCGGCCGTCACCGCCCGCGTGCTCAACGGCTACCGGCGAGCGCCGGGAACACCGTCCGACGACGTGGCAGACCGGCTCACCGCGCGTGAACGCGATGTGTTGCAACTGATCGGATCGGGCGCGACCAACGCCGAGATCGCCGACCGGCTGGTCATCTCGGAGGTGACGGTGAAGAGCCACATCGGGCGCATCTTCACCAAGCTCGACCTGCGGGACCGCGCGGCCGCGATCGTCTACGCCTACGACCACGGCGTGGTCGCGCCGAAATAACCCCGCAATAGCTCTTACTGCGGGAAAACCCCGCGCATGGCGTCGGCGCCGAACATCGGCTCCATCATGGCCGAGAAGTCCGGCCCGCGACGCAGCTGCTGGCCGCCGTCGACGTTGATCAGCTGGCCGGTGATCCACTGCGATGCGTCACTGAGCAGGAACAGCGCCAGGTTGGCGACGTCCTCGACCTCGCCGGCCCGGGGCAGCGGGGTGCACTTCCGGTAATCCTCACGCAGCGGCTCGAATTCGAAGATGCTGGCCGCCACCAGGTCGGTGCGGATCAGGCCGGGGCGGATGCTGTTCGCGCGCACCCAGGATGCGCCGAGTTCGTCGGCCGCCAGCTGCACCAGGTGATCCAGCGCGGACTTGGTGACGCCGTACGGCCCGAACCAGCGGTGGGTGTTGCTCGCGGCGATCGACGAGATACCGACGAACGATCCGCCGCCGCCACGGACCATTTCCCGTGCGGTGTGCTTGACCACGTACATGCTGCCGTTGACGTTCAGGTCGACGGTCTGCCGCCACATCTCCGAATCGATGTGGGTCACGGGTCCGACGGTCAGCGAGCCACCGGCACAGTGCACGGCGCCGGACAGCTTCCCGTTCCATGCGGCGGCGGTCGCGACGGCGCGGGCGACGTCGTCCTCGTTGGTGACGTCGGCGGTCTGGGAGCGGATGACGCCTGGTCCCCCGGCAGCTGAAATCTCGTCGACAGCGGACTGCAGCGTGGCCTCGGTGCGGCCGACGATGAGCGCGTTGCCGCCGGCCGCCACAACTCCCTGCGCGATGGCCTTTCCGATGCCGCTGCCACCGCCGGTGATCAATACGGTTCGATCCGTCAGCCAACCCTGGACTGAAAACTGCACCGGCGTACTCCTTTGGACAGATCGACGGGAACACGTCCTGTATACACTTTTCAAAAGTTGTACACAATGCTGGTCGGGCGCCCATTCCCACGCCCGGCCGCGGTCAGATTCGTCGTTGGCCGCCCAGCACCTGGGCGTACGCTGAAATTTTCCTTGATGAAAGCGTGACGCGCCATGACGATCCACCCGATTCACCGGCGGCTCCTGGTCGCCGGCGGCTTCACCATCGCGACCGTCGCCGCACCCGCGGTATTCGCCCTCTGCAGCCCAGTGTCCACCGCACTACTCGGGGACACCAGCTGCCCTCCGGGAATGACGGAAAACCCGGTCAGCGGTTCGTGTTTCGGGAGCGGCAGCGACCAGGCCCCCGGCCCGGTCCAAGCCGCTCCGAACCAGCTCGGCCAAGTCGACGGCATTCCCTGCACCGGCCGTAACACCGGCGAATGCATCGGTCTCTCGGAGGAGCAGGTACCCGGAATGCACCCGCACTCATCACTGAGTTCCAGCCCGTAACAGCAGTCGCCTAAGGTTGTGTAATGCCTGCAAAAACTGACCCCGCCGACATCGGCGACGTGGAGCCCCTGGCCGACAGCACCGCCCGTCAGGCCCGCCGGGTAGTCGCCGCTTACGCCAACGATGCCGACGAATGTCGCATGTTCCTGTCCATGCTGGGTATCGGGCCCACGAAGCTCGACGCGTGACGGCCCGCGGAGGCAACGACGCTTCCGCGGCGTCCACCGCGAGGCCCACAACCTCCAAGGGCGGCAAGTCCGCCACGAAACCCGTCGGCAACTCGGACTTCGTCGTGGTCGCCAACCGGCTGCCCGTCGACATGGAGCGGCTGCCCGACGGTTCCATCACCTGGAAGCGCAGCCCCGGCGGCCTCGTCACCGCGCTGGAGCCGTTGTTGCGCAAGCAGCGTGGCGCCTGGATCGGCTGGCCCGGCGTCGCCGACAGCGACGAAGAGCCGATCGTTCAGGACGAGCTGACGCTGTGCCCGGTCCGCCTCTCGGCCGACGACATCGCCGAATACTACGAGGGCTTCTCCAACGCGACCCTGTGGCCGCTGTACCACGACGTCATCGTCAAGCCCACCTACCACCGCCACTGGTGGGACGCCTACGTCGCGGTCAACAAGCGCTTCGCCGAGGCCACGGCCCGCACGGCAGCGCAGGGCGCGACCGTCTGGGTTCAGGACTACCAGCTGCAGCTGGTACCCAAGATGCTGCGGGAGCTGCGTCCCGATCTGACCATCGGGTTCTTCCTGCACATCCCGTTCCCGCCCGTCGAGCTGTTCATGCAGATGCCGTGGCGCACCGAGATCATCGAGGGTCTACTCGGCGCCGACCTGGTCGGCTTCCACCTGCCCGGCGGCGCACAGAACTTCCTGGTGCTGGCCCGCCGGCTGCTCGACGCCCACACCACCCGCCACACCATCGGTGTGCGCTCCCGGTTCGGCGAGGTGACCTTCGGCAACCGCACCGTCAAGGTCGGTGCCTTTCCCATCTCGATCGACTCGGCCGCGTTGGACGCCCAGGCCCGTAGTCGCACCATCCGGCAGCGAGCCCGTCAGATCCGCGATGAATTGGGCAACCCGCGCAAGATCATGCTGGGCGTGGACCGGCTGGACTACACCAAGGGCATCGACGTGCGGCTGCGTGCGTTCTCCGAGCTGCTCGCCGAGGGACGCGCCAACCGGCACGACACTGTGCTTGTGCAGCTGGCCACCCCGAGCCGGGAACGCGTGGAGAGCTACAAGGTCATGCGCGAGGACATCGAGCGCCAGGTCGGGCACATCAACGGCGAGTACAGCGAAGTCGGCCACGCGGTGGTGCACTACATGCACCGGGCGATCGGCCGGGAGGAGCTCATCGCGTTTTTCGTCGCCGCGGACGTCATGCTCGTGACGCCGTTGCGGGACGGGATGAACCTGGTCGCCAAGGAGTACGTGGCCTGCCGCAGCGACCTTGGCGGCGCGCTTGTGCTCAGCGAATTCACCGGTGCCGCAGAGGAATTGCGGCAGGCGTACCTCACCAACCCGCACCATCTGGACGGGGTCAAGGACGCGATCGCCGATGCCCTGACCCAATCCCCCGAAGAGGGACGCCGTCGCATGCGCGCGCTGCGCCGTCAGGTGCTCGCCCACGACGTCGACCGGTGGGCCCGGGCGTTCCTCGACGCGCTGGCGCACACCCGCGACTGACGTCACGACCGACACACGATTCAGGCCCCGGAGCTTTCGCTGCGGGGCCTGAATCGTGTTGGGGTGCCTGAAGATCGGCGCGTCAGAAGATCGGTGTCATCTCGTCGATCAACCACTTGCCGTCGATTTTGCGGTAGTCGACCTTCAGCCGGCTGCCCTCATAGTTGGGCTGCTTGCGCTCATCGGTGATGACCCGGTTGACGAACGCCAGCACCGAGCCGGAGTCACGGTGCGACGAGATCATGCCCGCGCCAACCACATTCACCTGGCTGATCAACTTGCGCTTCACCGCGTCGTTGAAGATGTTGTTTTTCGCCGTCAGTTCCTCGTACCGCTTGCGGAACGCCGGCGTCATCAACGTCAGCGCCTGCGTGGTGCTGCGCTGCACGCTGCTGTACTCATAGCCGAGAATCTGCGGGATCTGGGACTTGGCCAGATCGGGCAGTTCCTCCGCCGTCGCCTGCTCGCCGGCGAGCTGCACGTGGTTCCAGTACTCCGAGCCGCCGAGGGCGCCGAGCGCCACCACGGCGACCGCCAACAGGGCGCCGAGCGCTGCCAGCAATCGGTTCATCAGTTGCCCCCGTCCGGGTACTTGATGTCGTAGGCACTCATGTGACCGCTGTCGTCCTCCCGGATGAACACCCGCTGCCGGTACGGCGTCGACGGCTGATTCACCCCGTTCATGTCGGACAACGTCACCCGGACCGTCACCAGCACCTTCGCGATGTTCGAGGTGTTGTCGACGCTCTCCAGCGCCGCCGCGGTGATGACCGCCTCCGAGTTGGCCTGCGTCTGCTTGAACAGGTACTTCAGGTTCTCGGCGTTGTTGCTCTGGTTCATCATGTCGCGCAGCGGACCGGGGCCGATGCCGCCCACGAAGCGGTTCACGCTCTCGTCGACCGTGTTCTGCGTGTAACTGAACATGTTGACCACGGTCTGCTTCGCGGTGTCGACGAACCGCTGATCGCGGTCCTGCGTCGCCTCGATCTGACCGTTGCCGTGCCAGAGGAACCACGTGCCGCCGGCCAGCGCCGCCACCAGCACGGCGACGACCGCCAAGCCGATGGCCGCGACCAGGGTCCGGTGCGGTTGCCGCCGTCGTACCTGAATGGCCGGCCGCGCCGACGTGGTGGTTCCCGGTTCTGTTGTCGTCTTGCTCGCCGTCGACGGAATCGCGACGTCGAGCACTGTTGAAGCCTCGGGGGAACCGGCGCTGCCGGCGGGCCGTGAGGCCCGCCGGCGCACGCGGCTCACCGGCGGCTCCGACGTTGTGTCCGTCGCAGCCGGTTGGTCACTCATCAAACCTGCCTTGGATCCTTCATGAGGTCGACCCAGGACTCGCCTGCGTCACCATTACTCGAGCCGGCGTTGAACACTCCCGTACCACCGGCAGGGTCTGCGAAGACCCCGTTGCTCGCATCGTACGTCGTGGTCTGCGGTCCCTTCGGTCCGCTCGCCTGCGGCTGTCCATCCGGGGCCGGCGGGTTGTTGATCGCGTACGGCGGGGTCACCTGATCCGGCGGCGCGAAGAACGGCCAGGGCAGCGGCTGCGGACCTGGATCACTCGGCGGGTACGGCAGCGGGAACGGCGCGTTGGGCGCGGGACCCGGCCCGGCGGGCACCCCCGGTGGCAACTGCACCGACGGCGGGCCCGGGTCGTAGTCGGCTCCCGGCGGGATCATCGGGAAATTGTTGGGCGGCGTGATGTTCCGCGGGTCGTTGACCGGGGTGTCGTACGGCACTGGCGGACCACGCCACGGGTTGCTGCCGATCGGCACGTAACCACGCGGGTCGCGGCAGAGCTGGACCGTGGGAGCACGCTTGCCCGGGTACTCCATGCAGGGGTAGTTGCGGGCACCGCGGACGGTGCTCGGATCACTCTGCGCGGTCTTGCAGTACAGGTCCTTCGGCAGATCGCGGACGGTGGTGTCGGCCGGTGTGCGGATGTCCGGGGCCGGGACGAAGCCCGTCACGCACGGCGGCTGGCCGAGGCTGATCTTGAAATCCAGCTTCGCGCCTTCGTCGATGGGCAACCCACCCGCGTCGGTCAGCAGCGCCGCGATCAGCGCCGGGAAAATCACCAGCGCCTGCTCGATGGACTTGTGGTAGATGACGCCGATCCGGCCGAAGTTCGCCAGGTTGGCCGCCAGCATCGGGAACGTCGGACGGATGCCGTCGAACGTCTCGTTGACGGTCTGGACGGCGCCCGGGACGGTCTTGAGCACCGAACGGATCTGCGGGTCGGCCTGGGCGGCCTCACCGGTCAGCGTCGCGAGACTGCTCGCCATGGTCTTGATGTCGGCACCGGCACGAATCTGTGCCTTCAACAACGGGCCGGCCTGGTCGATCAGCTTGTTGATCTCGTTCGTGTTGGCGTTGGCCTCGTCGACCAACAGCCGCGACGACTGGATCATGCGCGCCAGTTCCGGACCGGATCCGTTGAACGCCTTGAAGGACTCGCGGAGCAGGTCCTGCAATCGCGTGTTGCTGATGCTGCTGACCAGGGACTGCGCCTGGTTGAGCAGGTCCACGATGTCCTGGCCGACCGCAGTCCGGTCGACACCGATGGTGGCGCCGTTCTTCAGCATGTTCTTCGAGGGGTCGGCCGGCGGCACCAGGTCGATGTACTGCTCACCGATCGCGGACACGCTCTTGACCGTGGCCGTGACGTTGTCCGGCACGGGGGTGTCGGAGTTCAGCCGCATCTGGGCCGTCACGCCGTTGTCGTTCAGACCGATGTTCGTCACCCGGCCGATCGTCACGCCGCGGTAGGTGACGTTGGCGTTCTGGTAGATACCGCCGCCGACGACGAACTTGGCGTCAACCTTGTAGACGCCCAGGCCGATCGCCGCCGGGAGGTGCAGATAGGACGTCGTGATCAGGGCGAGGCAGATCACGGTGACGACGCCGAAGATCGCCAGCTGGAAACGCGCAAGACGGGTCAACAACATTACGGCTTCACCCCTCCATGTTGCGTCGCTGTGCCTGCTGGAATCTTGAACGGATCGGCGGCCTGTCCGGACAGGTTCGCCATTGCGCCCAACAGGAAGTCCGGCGGGTTGATCACTTCGTCCAGGTGCCTCATGTTCGGGTCGAAAGCGCCCGAGGTGGGGAAGACGGTCTCGCCAAGGCGGCGCAGCGTCAGGTCGAACGTCACGTACACGTTCAGGTAGTCGCCACGCACCGCGTTCTTGAAGTACTTGTTGGAGAACGGGAACGTCGCCATCAGATCCTGGTCGTGGATGAAGTCGTCGGCGTTGTCGTTGAGCGCTTTGATGACCGGAAAGAGGTCCTTGAAGTCGGCCGCGAAGTCATCCTTGGTCGCGGCCATGACCTTGGCACCGACCACGGCGAGCTTCCGCAGCGCGGTGAATGCGTCCACGATGTTCTTGCGGTTGTCATTGAGGACCTTGATCGCGCCGGGCAGCGTGTCCAGCGTGCGGCCCAGGCCGTCCTTGCTCTTGGCCAGGATCGAGGCGAAGCGGTTCAGCCCGTCCATGGCGCCGACGATGTCGGTGGTCTGCTTGTCCAGGGACTGGGTGAGTTCGGCCAGCCGAGGGATGAAGTCGACGAACTGCCCGGCCCGGCCGGCGACGGCGGCATACGCCTCATCGGTGATGTCCTGCAGCGCACCGAGATTGCCCTTGTTCACGACCAGGCCCAGCGACGACAGCACCTCTTCGGTGGTCGGGTACCGGCCGGTATGCGCCAGCGGAATCTCCGAGCCCTGCGTGAGCCGGCCCTGAGGAGCCTCCCCGACCGGTTCCGACAGCTGGACGTGCTGCGAACCCAGCAGCGAGGTCTGGGCGACCTTCGCCCTGGCGTTCGCCGGCAGCTTCACATCGCCGTTTATGGACAGCTTCACCGCGGCATAGAACGTGCCGTCGGGGCGCTGGACGGCGTCCAGGCCCGACACGCTACCGACGGTGACGTCGTTGACCATCACCGGCGAGTTCTGCGGCAACGTCGCGACGTCGGGCAGCTGCACCGTGATCGTGTAGGAACCGGCGCCGTGGCCCTGGGTACCGGGCATGTCCAGCGAATTCAGGCCACCGAACTGGCAACCGGCGAGCACCACGGCACTCGATCCGAGTGCCAGGGCCTTCACAACCGCCTTCATCAGTTGCCACCTCCAGCTTCGGCGGGCAGCGGTGCACCCACGGGCGCGGCGGGCGCCGGGGCGGGTCCGGGCAGCGGGCCCGAACCGTTCAGCGGCGTCGGGCCGGGACCCACCGGCGGCGTGGCCGGTGAAATCTGGCCCGGGATGGCCGGCGGCGGCAGGATCAGGTCACTGAGCGTGCCGTCCGGCTGGACCTTCGGCGGGATGACGCCAGGTGCGGCATTCCACTGCAGGTACGGAACCGGAGTCTGAGCCTTGGCCTCGGTCTGCGGGGTGTCGTAGATGAGCTGACCCTTGTATGCCGTGATGCTGTTGATCGGGTGGAACAGCACCGGCGGGTAGTTCATGGCGATACGGCGCAGCACCGGGCCCATGCGCTGACGGCAGATTTCCGCCCGCTTGTAGTTGTCCGGGGTGGCGCCGACGTCGAAGTTGCCGCCGCACAGGAACTGCACCGGGTTCGCGAAGTTCGGCAGTGACAACAGACCGTCCAGGGAGCCCTGTGCCGGGTTGTAGATGTTGTAGAAGTTGGCCAGACCGTTGGGCGTCACGTGCAGAACCTGCTCGATGTTGTCGCTGTTGTCGGTCAGCACCTGCGTGAACTCGGCCAACTTGCCGACCTGGTCGATCAAGGCCTTGTTGTTGTCCTTGAGCAGACCCTTGACGTCGCCCAGCGCCTGATTGAGGGCGCCGAGGGTCTGGTCCAGGCCGGCCGAGCTCTCCGCCAGCACCTGCGAGACCGACGCGACGTGGTCGGTGAACTGCACGATCTGCTCGTTGCTGTTCGACAGCGCGTTGACCAGAATCTGCAGGTTCTTGATGGTGCCGAACAGGTCGCCGCGCGAATCACCAAGGCGCCCAGCGGTTTGCGACAGTTCGCGCAATGCGTTGCGGAACGAGTCACCCTTGCCGTCCAGGGTGTCGGCGGCTTGGTTGATGAACGCACCGAGCGGGCCCTGCGGCGCACCGTCCTGCGGACCGAGCTGCGCGCTGAGCTGGGTCAGCTGCTTCTTGACGTCGTCCCATTCGACCGGAACACCGGTCCGGCTCAGCGGCACCTCGGCGCCGTTGGCCAGGGCCGCGCCACCGTCGTAGGCCGGAGTGAACTGCACGAACCGCGCCGCCACCAGGTTCGGCGAGATGATGATCGCCCGTGCGTCCGCCGGGATCTTTACCCCGTCTTGCACGGTCATGCTGACCTTGACCGAATTGGGCTGCGGTTCAACCGAATCGATCGTGCCCACCGGCACGCCGAGCACCCGCACATCGTCGCCCGCGTACAGACCCACCACGTTGGTGAAGTAGGCCACCACTTTGTGGCCGCCACGCGACGGCCACAGCAGGTAGGCGCCTCCGGCGACCAACGCCACCAGTGCGACCACCAGGGTGATGATCACCCCGCGCGACTTCAAGTTCTTCATCATGGCGACTTCGGCCTCACGACGATCCGTTCAGAGATGTAGCCCTTCAGCATGTCGGCGAGGCTGGCAGGCAGCTTGCCCGGCTGGAAGTACGTGTCGAGTAGGACTTCCGTCATCGTGGCCGGCGGCAGGCCGTACAGGTTGATGTTGAAGCCCGGGCCGTTGCCGACGACCTCACCGAGCGCGGTGGCGTAACCCGGCAACCGCTTGAGCGCCTCGCTGATGTGCTCCTTGCGCTTCAGCAATTCGTCCACCACCAGGTTCAGCTGCTTGAGGGCCGGGCCGAACTCCCGCTTGTTGTCCGCGACGAACCCCGAAAGCTGTTGCGAGACACCACGAATACCGGAGATCAACGTGCTCAGGGACTGACGCCGCTCGTCCAGCGCGGCGAACAGCTGATTGCCGTCGATGACCAGCTTGTTCACCTGGTCGGCGCGCTGCGCCAGGGTGTCGGACACCTTCTTGGCGTGGCCCAGCAGCTGTTCGAGCGCCTGGTCGCGCTTGTTCAGGCTGCTCGACAGTGCCGCCACACCGTCGAGCGCGCCACGCAGCTGCGGCGTCGCGTCATGCAGCGTGTCGGTCAGCACCTTGAGGGCCTGCTCCAGCTGCGGCTTGTCCAGCTCACTGGTGTTCTGGCCCAAGTCCTGCAGAGCGGTGTTGATCGTGTACGGAGTCGTGGTGCGGCCCAAGGGAATAACCGTGGCTTCCTTCGTCCCCTTAGGAGTGACCCAGAGAGACTTCTGCCCCAGCACAGTGTCGGTCCTGATCGATGCCAGCGACTGGTCGCCCACCACGATCTGGCGGTCGACGGTGAAATTCACCTTCGCCGAGGTCCCGGCGAGCTCCACGTCCCCGACCTTGCCGACCCTGATGCCCGCGACGCGGACGTCACTGCCCGGCGTGATGCCACCGGCGTCGCCGAAGAACGCGGAGTAGTTCTTGCCCTGCGGCCAGAACGGCAGCCCGGTGTAGCCGAACGAGATCAGCACCAGGCACACCACGATGAACACACCGAGAATGCCGGTGCGGAGTGGATCTTTTTCCGGCCTAGCCACTTTCGGAGCACCTGCCCTTCGACGGGTCCGCGGGACCACCGAACGGCACGATCAGGTCGCTACCCGCGGGGCCGCTCAACTTGATCTTCACCGAGCAGTAGTAGATGTTGAAGAACGCGCCATAGGCACCGAGGGCGTTGAGTCGCAGGTAGTCCTCCGCGAGGTTCTCGATGACCGGGTTCACCTCGGCCCGGCGCTCATACATGCGCTGGGCAAACGGGCGGGTGTTCTCGATGACGCCCTGCACCGGGCGCCGCGATTTCTGCAGCATGTCAGTCAGGTCGTTCTCGGCCGAGGCCAGCGGGCCGATGGCACCGGCGATGGGATCGCGGCCTTCGGCCAGGCCGGTGATGAGCTGCTGCAGTTGGTCGATGCTGGTGTTGAACTGGGCGCCCTTGGCGTCGACCGTGCCGAGCACCGTGTTGAGGTTGGTGATCGTGTCGCCGATCAGCTGGTCCCGGTCGGCCAGCGTCTGGCTGAACGAACCGGTGTTGGACAGCAGGTCGTTCAGCGCGCCGCCCTGCCCCTGCAGCGCCTCGATCATGGCGGCGGTGATCTCGTTGACCTTCTTGCCGTCCAGGCCCTTCACGACCGGACGGAGACCGCCGAGCAGCGCGTCGAGGTCGAGCGCCGGCTGGGTGTTGGCGAGGGCAACGGTGCCGCCGGCGGGCAGCTTGCGCAGCTCACCGGGCCCGGAGGTGATCTCCATGTACCGGTCACCGACCAGGTTCTGGTAGCGGATGACGGCGCGGCTCGAGGTGTACAGCTGGTACCGATCGTTCAGCGTGAACTTGACGTCGACGGTGTTGTCGCTCTTGAGCTTCACGCTCTTCACCGAGCCGACCTGGACACCCGAGATGCGGACGTCCTCGCCGGCCTTGAGCCGGGACGCGTCGGCGAAGTTGGCGTGATAGGTGTTCGACGAGGCGAAGCGGAACTGGCCGAACACCACCACCAGGCCGGCGGCGACCAGCAACATCACGATGGTGAACACCGTGACGTTGATCATTTCGCGCTTGTGTCTCATGGGCGGCCCCACTCACTCGCGGACATCAGTAGCGGTCCCTCTCTGCGTAGGCACCGGAGAACAGGAACTGCAGTGTCGAGGGCGCGTCGAACTGCAACTCGGTGTTGGGCTGGAACGGGATGTAGGCGTTGTCGGTCACCAGGAAGGGCGTGTGATACCAGGAACCACCGAACTGCTTGGACGGGACGTCCGGCAGGCCACGGCAGTTCGGGCCACCCGAGGCGTTCACCATCGGCAGGCTCTCGGGGAAGGTGTAGTTGGGCGCACCCGGGAAGAAGTTCGAGGAGACGAACAAGCCCGGCTTGACGCCACCGAACACCGGGCCGAAGCGGTCCACGGCCTTCGACAAGCCCTGGATGAGGCACGGGAATTCCGGTGAGTAGTCACCCAGGACCTTCAGCGGGGCCCGCAGCCGCTGGATGGCGGCGATGTAGTCGTCGGCGGCCGGCGAGATGGTCGCGTACGCGTTGTTGGCGAACCCGGTGGACGCGAGCAGCGCGGCGTTGAGGTCGTCCTTCTCGTCGGTCAGCGTCTTGCTCACCGTCGGCGCGTTGTCCAACACCTTCGCCAGATCGGGCGCGGCGTCGCCGTAAATACCGGCCACCGTCGCGGTGTCCTGGAAATCCTGCTGCAACGTCGGCAACTTCGGATTGAAGTACTGCAGGTACTTGCTCAACCCGGTCACGGCGGCGCCGGCGTCGTCGCCGTGACCCCGCAAGCCCTCACCGAGCGCGGTCACCGTCGCATTCAGATTCACCGGATCGATCTTGTCGAGCAGATCGGTCAACGTCTGAAAGACCGTGTTCATCTCCAGCTGGACGTCCTTGGCCTGCACCTGCGCACCAGGACGCAACGATTCCTTCGACGGATGCTCCGGCGGCAAGAATTCCACCGACTTGGCCCCGAACACCGTCGTGCTGCCCAGCCGGACGCGGGCGTTGGCCGGGATATACCGCATCTGATCACTCAGAACCGACAGCTTCAGCCGCGCCTGATCACCGGCGTAGTCGATTTCCTGGACCTTGCCGACCTGGATGCCGCGATACTTGACCTTCGCATCAGGATCCATCACCAGACCCGCACGCGGCGCCATCACCGACACCGTGTCCGTGGGCGTGAACGCCGCGGTGTACGACAAATAGGTGAACACCACCGCGGCCACCATGATGCTGATCAACACCGCCGCCGCGATTCTCACGTGGCTGCGTTTAGCGCCGCCGGAAGACATCGTCGTACACCCCCTATCCGGAGAGGTTGAAGTTGCCGGACGCGCCGTACACGGCCAGGGAGATGAGCAGGACGATGGTGACGACCACGATCAGCGAGGTCCGCACGGCCTGGCCAACCGCGATACCCACGCCGACGGGCCCGCCGCTGGCGTTGTAGCCGTAGTAGGTGTGCACGAGCATGACCGCGATGGACATGACGATGGCCTGCAGGAATGACCACAACAGGTCGGTGGGCACCATGAAGGTGCTGAAGTAGTGGTCGTAGAGACCGCCCGACTGACCGTTGATGTAGACGGTGGTGGCCCGCGCCGCGAAGAACGACGCCAGGACGGCCAGTGCGTACAGCGGGATGACGGCGATCAGGCCCGCGATGATCCGGGTCGACACCAGGTAGGACACCGAGTGCACGGCCATCGCTTCGACGGCGTCGACCTCCTCGGCCACCCGCATCGCGCCCAACTGCGCGGTACAGCCGGCGCCGATGGTGGCGGCCAGGGCGATACCGGCGATGATCGGCGCGACGATACGCACGTTGAGGAAGGCCGACAGGAAGCCGGTGAGGGCCTCGATACCGATGTTGCCCAGCGAGGAGTAACCCTGCACGGCGATGACGCCGCCGGAGGCCAGTGTCATGAACGCCGCGACGCCGACGGTGCCGCCGATCATGATCAGCGCGCCGGTGCCCATGGTCATCTCGGCGATGAGCCGGATGGTCTCGCGGCGGTAGCGCGTCAGCGCGTTGGGGATGTACCGGAAGGACTCCCCATAGAACAGCGCCTGCTCACCGAGGCTGTCGAAGATGCCGGGCACGGCCCGGAACATTCGTTTGAAGCGCAGTGTTGCGTCGTAACTCATGCGCGATCCGCCTCCGCTACTCGCTGGGTGCTCATTCCCCGCATCACCTCACCAGGACCCGGACGCCGATGGCGGTCATGATCACGTTGATCACGAACAAGCAGATGAAGGCGTAGACGACGGTCTCGTTCACCGCGATGCCGACACCCTTGGGGCCGCCCTTGACGGTCAGGCCGCGGTAGCAGCCGACCATGCCGGCGAGCAGCCCGAACAGCACGGCCTTGATCTCCGCGAGCATCAGCTCGCCCAGGCCGGTCAGCACGGTCAGCCCGTTGATGAACGAACCCGGGTTGACGCCCTGGAGGAATACGGAGAACACGTAACCACCGGAGATGCCGATGGCACACACCAGATTGTTGAGCAGCACCGCGACGAAGGTCGATGCCAGGACGCGCGGCACCACGAGACGCTGGATCGGGTCGATGCCGAGCACGCGCATGGCGTCGATCTCTTCGCGGATGGTGCGGGCACCCAGGTCGGCGCAGATGGCCGTGGCGCCGGCGCCGGCGACCACGAGCACGGTGACCACGGGGCCCAGCTGGGTGACGGTGCCGAAGGCGGTGCCTGCGCCGGAGAGGTCAGCGGCGCCGATCTCACGCAGCAGGATGTTCAGCGTGAAGGCCACCAGGACGGTGAACGGAATGGCGACGAGCAGGGTCGGCACGAGCGAAACGCGGGCGATCATCCAGGTCTGTTCGAAGAACTCCCGGAACTGAAATGGCCGGCGCCACATCTTTGTGAAGGTGTCGAGGGCCATTTCGAAGAACCCGCCGACGGCCCGGGCCGGAGCCGCAAGCTGTTCGATCAACCTTCGACTCCATTCTCGGTACGGGTTGCGCAGTCACGGCGAAGAGTGGGGTTGCCCTCTTCCGCAGTGGCCTGATCACCACGTTGTAATGCATGGCTCTTGTGAGCCGGCTCATAGTAGCTAGAACATGTTCGCAGTGGCAAAAGAACTGCAAAATCACTGGAAAACGATATATAATCGCAGCTCAGGATATATTTCTACGTTGCCGTCACTGTAACAAGTTCTAGTGCTGACGCGGCGCTTTCTGCGCCGCGTCAGCACTGGATCCGGGACGTTCAGTCCCTCGACTCCATCAAGGCAGTCGCAGAGAAATTCCGTTCCGGATCGCGGTCAGCAAAATATCCGCGCAGCGTGGAACTGAGTTGTGTCATGTCCCACTCAGCGGACGACGCTGTGAAGTGGCTCTCCACGGTCGGCGCCGCTACCAAGGTCACAGTCGGACCATAAACGATGAATAGCTGGCCATTCACGTTTTCCGACGCGGGCGAGGAAAGGAAACGCACCAGTTTCACAACATGTTCGGGCGACAGCGGGTCGACCTCACCCTCACCCGGAGCCGCACCGAACACATCGGCCGTCATCGCGGTACGGGCCCGCGGGGCGATGGCATTGGCCCGGACCCCGTAGCGCTCCAGGCCGCGGGCCGCGGTCAGGGTCAGCGCCGTGATGCCGGCCTTGGCGGCACCGTAGTTCGCCTGGCCGACCGGACCGGCCAGACCGGCCTCCGACGAGGTGTTGACGATCCGGCCGTACACCCGACCATCCGGGCCGTCACCTCCAGCCTTCGCCTTGGCGCGCCAGTAGGTCGCGGCGTTGCGGGTCAGCAGGAAGTGGCCGCGCAGGTGGACCGCGATGACCGCGTCCCAGTCCTCGTCCGTCATGTTGAACAGCATCTTGTCGCGGGTGATACCCGCGTTGTTGACCACGATGCTCAGCCCACCCAGGCCGTCCGCGGTCGCGACGAGTTCGTCGGCGGTGCTGCGGGCGCTGATGTCCCCGGCCACCGCAATGCCTTTGGAGCCGGCCGCCTCGATCTCGGCGAGTACATCCGACTTGTCGAGGGCGCCGGCCATGTCGTTCACCACGACGGTGGCGCCGGCCTGCGCCAGGCCGATGGCCTCGGCACGGCCCAGTCCCGCGGCGGCACCGGTGACCACGGCCACCTTCCCGGAGAGATCTGTCGAGTCCAGTGCTTCAGTCATCTTGCTCCTCGCGTGCGCGACGTCATTTTATGAATACCTCTAGTCTTTGCGGAGAAGGGCGGCGCGGGGGCATTCGGCGATGGACTGCTCAGCCAGCGCTTCCTGGTCGGCAGGCACCGGATCGGCCTTGACCACCGCATAGTCGTTGTCGTCCAGATCGAAAAGGTCCGGCGCAATTCCCACGCAAACCGCGTTTCCTTCACAGCGGTCGTGATCGACTTCAACCCGCATGACATCCTCCTGACAGCCCGGATTTCGACAGTGAGGCCAACATAACGACCCCGCCATGGCGATGCCAGTGTGGCACGCTCTGGACCCCAAGACTAGAACGTGTTACAAGTTTGAATAGGCATGGGTTGCGAAAGCGGCCCGGCACATGACCGAAATATCCCAATAGCCACTGGTAAGGATGAATTCGATGCGGATCGGCTACACCCCCGAGCAGGAGGAGTTGCGGCGCGAACTGCGCTCGTACTTCACCAAACTCATGACCCCCGAGCGCGCGGAGGCACTGTCATCCAATGACGGCGAGATGGGCCGCGGCAATGTCTACCGCGAGACCGTCGAGCAGATGGGCAAAGACGGCTGGCTGACGCTGAGCTGGCCGAAGGAGTACGGCGGCCAGGCCCGGCCTCCGATGGACGGCCTGATCTTCAACGACGAGGCCGCCATCGCCAACGTCCCGGTGCCGTTCCTGACCATCAACTCGGTGGCGCCGACGATCATGCACTTCGGCACCGAGGAGCAGAAGAAGTTCTTTCTGCCCAAGATCGCCGCGGGCCAGCTGCACTTCTCCATCGGCTACTCCGAGCCCGGCGCCGGCACCGACCTGGCCTCCCTGCGCACCACCGCGGTCCGCGACGGTGACGACTACGTCATCAATGGCCAGAAGATGTGGACGTCCCTGATCGCCTACGCCGACTACGTCTGGCTGGCGGCCCGCACCAACCCCGAGGCCAAGAAGCACCGCGGCATCTCGATGCTGATCGTGCCCACCACCGCCGAGGGCTTCTCGTGGACGCCGGTGCACACCATGTCCGGCGTTGACACCAGCGCGACGTACTACCAGGACGTGCGCGTCCCGGCGTCCAGCCTGGTCGGCGAGGAGCACGGCGGCTGGAAGCTGGTCACCAACCAGCTCAACCACGAGCGCGTCGCGCTGGTGTCGGCACAGCCGATTTTCACGGCGCTGGACGGGGTTCGGGAATGGGCCCAGAACACCAAGGATCACCACGGCAAGCGGCTGATCGACTCCGAGTGGGTGCAGCTGAACCTGGCCCGGGTGCACGCCAAGGCCGAAGTGCTGAAGCTCATCAACTGGGAGCTGGCCTCGGCCACCGATTCCGCCCCCTCCCCCGCCGACGCGTCGGCGGCCAAGGTCTACGGCACCGAACTGGCCACCGAGGCCTACCGGTTGCTCATGGAGGTGCTCGGCACCTCGGCCACCCTGCGTCGGGACACCCCGGGCGCACTGCTGCGCGGCCGGATCGAACGCTGGCACCGGTCCTGCCTGATCCTGACCTTCGGCGGCGGCACCAACGAGATTCAGCGCGACATCATCGGCATGGTCGCGCTCGGCCTGCCCCGAGTGAATCGCTAAGAGAGAGCGGCGAGAAATGGACTTCAAGACAACCGAAGCATCTGACGACCTCGGCGGCCTGGTCCGGTCCATCACCGAATCGGTGGTGACCCCGGAGCGCCAGAAGGAGTTGGACAAGCTCGATGAGCGGTTCGACCGCGAGCTGTGGGCCAAGCTGATCGACTCCGACATCCTGTCCACCACCGCACCCGAGTCGGTGGGCGGCGGCGGTTTCGGCGCGCTGGAACAGTCGGCCGTGCTGGTCGCCCTGGGCCGTCAGCTCTCTGCGGTGCCGTACCTCGAGTCGACCATCCTGGGCGCCGGCGCCATCGCCGAATTCGGTTCCGCTGCACTGAAATCCGAGTGGGCCGCCCCTGCGGTCGCCGGCAGCAAGATCGTCGTGCCCGCGCTGGACGGCGAGATGGGCCAGGGTCCCGTGCAGGCCACCGGCCTTGATGACTCCGGATACACGCTGACCGGCACCCGCACCCAGGTCGCCTACGGTCCCGTCGCCGACGCCTTCCTGGTCCCGGCCGAAACCGATTCCGGTGTCAAGGTTTTCCTGGTTCCCGCGGCCGACCCGGGCGTCACCGTCACGTCGCTGGACACCACCGGTCACGGCAGCGTTGCGCACCTGGACCTGCAGGGCGTGACCATCCCCGTTTCCGGTGTCGTGGGCGGCACGGAGGTGCTCGCATGGCTGCAGCTGCACAACGTCTTGGGCCGCAGCGCATTCCAGCTCGGTGTGGTGGAACGCGCACTGGAGCTCACCGCGCTGTACGCCCGTGAGCGCGAGCAGTTCGACCGCCCGATCGGCAGCTTCCAGGCCGTGTCGTCCCGCTTGGCCGACGGCTACATCGACGTCAAGGCGCTGCGCCTGACGCTGACCCAGGCCTCCTGGCGGGTGTCCGAGGGGTTGCCCGCCGAGGTGGACGTCAACACCGCGGCATTCTGGGCCGCCGAGGCCGGACACCGGGTGGCGCACACCGCGGTGCACGTGCACGGTGGCGTCGGCATCGACATGGATCACCCGGTGCACCGGTACTTCCTGGCGGCCAAGCAGACCGAGTTCGCGATCGGCAGTGCCACCGGGCAGCTGCTGCGCATCGGGCGCGAACTGGCCGAAACGCCTGTCTGATCCGATTGATGTCCGCTCGGCCCACCGTCAGCGACCTGCTGCGCCCGCTCGTCGACGTCACCGACCGCGGGTTGTACGACTGCGCTACGGCGCCGGACGGTGCCTCGCGGGAAGATGATGGCGGCCCGGCTGACCTGATCAGCTGGGCCGACCACATCGCCGCGGGTGCCCAGCTGGCCGCGGCGTTGACGGCTCGGCTGGACCCGGCCAAGCCGCCGCATGTCGGTGTGCTGCTGAGCAACACGACGTTCTTCTCGTCGCTGCTGGGGGCCGCCGCGCTGGCGGGGCTGGTGCCCGTCGGCCTGAACCCCACACGCCGCGGTGCCGCGCTGGTCGGCGATGCCGAGCGGTCCGACTGCCAGTTGATACTGGCCGACAACCCCGAGCTGGTCCCGGCCGGTCTCGACGCCGCGGGCATCGACATCATCGACGTCGAATCTGCCTCGTGGGCAACCGAACTCGCAGGATTCGCCGGCGCTCCGGTGCAGTTCGCCGACGTCGACCCCGACGACCTGTTCATGCTGATCTTCACCTCGGGCACCAGCGGTGACCCGAAGGCCGTCCGGGTCACCCACGACAAGGTGGCGTTCCCGGGCCAGATGCTCGCCGACCGCTTCGGCCTCGGCCGCGACGACACGTTCTATCTGTCCATGCCGCTGTTCCACTCCAACGCGGTGATGGCCGGCTGGGCGGTGGCGCTGGCGGCCCAGGGGTCGATCGCGTTGCGCCGCAAATTCTCCGCCTCCGGGTTCCTCCGGGACGTGCGCCGCTACGGCGCCACGTATGCCAACTACGTCGGCAAGCCGCTGTCGTACATTCTGGCCACGCCGGCGCGACCGGACGACACAGACAATCCGCTGAAATTCATGTACGGCAACGAGGGTGCCCCGCGCGACCTGAACCGGTTCGCACAGCGTTTCGGCGTCATCGTCGTCGACGGTTTCGGTTCCACCGAAGGCGGCGTCGCGGTCGCCCGCACTCCGGACACCCCGCCCGGCGCACTGGGTCCGCTGACCGACGAGGTGGCCGTCGTCGACGTGGAGACGGGACTGCCGTGCCCGCCTGGCGTCGTCGGCGAACTGGTGAATCCGACGGGCCGCGGCTGGTTCCGCGGCTACTACAACAACGAGGCCGCCGAGGCCGAGCGCATGGCCGGCGGCATATATCACACCGGCGACCTGGCTTACCGGGACGAGGCCGGGTTCATCTATTTCGCCGGGCGCCTTGGTGATTGGATGCGGGTCGACGGCGAGAACCTCGGCACCGCGCCCATCGAGCAGGTGCTGCTGCGCCACCCCGATGTCGTCGAGGCGGCCGTCTACGCGATACCCGATCCGGCCGTCGGCGACCAGGTGATGTCGGCGCTCGTCCTCCTCGACCACGCGGAGTTCTCCGTCGACGACTTCAGCGCCTTCCTGGCCGCCCAGGAGGATCTGGGTCCCAAGCAGTGGCCCCGGTTCGTCCGTGTTGCCACGACTCTGCCGCGCACCGAGACCTTCAAGGTCATCAAGCGGCAACTGTCGGCCGAGGGCACCGACTGCGCCGACCCGGTTTTCGCGATCTGCCGTTAGACGGGGACAGCCTCGACGAGGGACATGGGCCCCGCCGTCGGGACCACGCGGGTCTGCCGAAAACCGGCTCGCGCCAACAGGTCCGCGTACTCCGCCCCGGTGCGCTCCTGCCCACCGGCGGCCACCAGCATCTCCAGATCCAAAAGCATGCCGGGGTGGTTCGGCGTGCCTTCGGGGAGCACCAACTCGATCAGTGCCAGCGTGCCGCCCGGGGCGATCGCTTTGCGTACGTTGCGCAGGATCGCGGCGGCGCTGTCCTCATCCCAGTCGTGGATGATCGTCTTGAGCAGGTACGCGTCCCCGCCTTCGGGGACCGCGTCGAAGAACGAGCCACCGGTGACCGTGACCCGGCCGGACACCCCGGCTGCCTCCAGCACCGGGCCCGCGCCCGCGACCACCGATGGCAGATCGAACAGCACACCCCGGGCGTCGGTGGCCTGCTGCAGCACGGCAGACAGCAGCGCGCCGTGGCCGCCGCCGACGTCGACGATGGTACCGAAGCGAGTGAAATCATATGCGGGCATGAGGGTTTCGATCGCCATGCTGGACACGCCGGTCATGGCGTTGTTGAACACCTCCGCCAGGTCGCGGTCGGTCTCGAGGTATTCGAAGATCGGCATGCCGCGCAACATCTCGGCCGATGTCTTACCGGTCTGCACCGAGTACAGCAGCTGCCCCCAATGCTCCCAATGCTTGGGGTGGCCGATGAACAGCAGCATCCCCACCATCGAGCCTGGCACGTCGGAGCGCAATCCCTCACCCAGACGGGTGAGCTCGAACCGGCCGTCGCGGTTCTGCTTGAGCAGGGAGTTGCTCGCCAGCGCCCGCATCAGCCGATAGGTGGCCTCTGGATGCGAACCCAGCCGGCGGGCAATATCGTCGGCCGTCGCTGGGCCGCGGCCCAGCGCATCGAAGATGCCGAGTTTGGCGGCGGCGTACATGGCCTGGGTGAGCCAGGCGCCCTGGCTCAGCTCGAAGAGGGTCAGATTGGCCGGCACCACTGCCCGCCGCAGCTGACTCAAGCCTTCGCGAACCCGGCCGATGCCGTCGAGAAGCCAGCCGGGCGGTGGTTTTTGCGCGTTTGCCACAGAGCACACAGTAATCCCACAGCTAATCCTCATGCTAGAGCGAATCCGGTCCGCCTCACAGGAACATCGCGAACTCTGTCGATTAGTCTCGGCCGTATGAGAACGTCCGCGATCACCGGCCTCGTCGCGGCAGCGACCGCACTGTCTGTGGTGCTGGCCGGGTGCGACTCCGGCAAAGACGCGAGTGCGTCGACCGACCACGCGACCAGCGCCGCGCCGACAGCGGCGGCCACCGGTCCGGATGCGGCCGGCAGCAAGGCAAGTGACGGCCCCAACCCGACGATCGCCAGCTACATCAAGGACCACAAGATCACCGAACAGCAGGTGCACCGCACCGACACCGGCGAACCGAAAGTCGAGCTGCCGAAGCCGGACGGCTGGAAGTCCACCGGCGACGACAATCCGCCGTGGGCGTACGACTCGATCATCTACAACGGCGCCGTCGACCCGAAGGACTACGCGCCCAGCGTGATCGCGCTGCTGTCGAAACTGACCGGTGACGTCGACGCCAAGGCGCTGTTGGCCACCGCGCCCGGCGAGATTCAGAATCTTCCGGGCTTCACACCGTCGGGTCCCGGTACGGACACCACGGTGCGCAACTATCCCGGCTACCGGATCGCCGGCACCTGGGTGTCCGACGGCAAGACCAAGTTCGTCGCGCAGCAGACGGTGATCTTCCCGTCGAACGGTGCCACCTATGTGCTGCAACTGAATTCGGATGGCTCGGTGGACCAGACACCGATCATCCAGGCGGCCACCGACGCGGTCGCCAAGCAGGTCACCATCACCCCGTAAACGAATGATCCTGTGTCCCTGGCGCTTTTCCGCGCCGAGGACACAGGATCATCGACAGAACGTCAGTTGTCGCGGATGGCGTCCAGGCGCTTGGTGGCGGCCTCGAACTCGGCGACCAGCTCGGCGATGATGACCTCGACCGGGCGGATCTCGTTCATCCGGCCGACGATCTGACCGACCGGCATGGCGACCGCGGTCGGATCGCCGGACTCGTTCATCCGCTGGTGCGCCTCGCTGACCAGGATGTTCTGCAACGGCATCGGCAGCGGATCGGGCGCGCCCTCGGCGTCCCAGGCGTCGGTCCAGCGGCTCTTGAGCAGCCGGGCCGGCTTGCCGGTGTAGATCTTGCGGCGGACGGTGTCGGCCGAGGTCGCGTTCAGCATCGCCTGCTGCACAACGGAAACGCCCGATTCCAAGCGCACACCGAGGTCGTATTCGGCCGAGGTCAGGAACGCCGAGCCCATCCAGACGCCCTGTGCGCCCAGCGCCAGCGCGGCGGCCAGCTGCCGTCCGGTGCCGATACCACCGGCGGCGAGCACCGGGGCCGAATCACCAAGCGCATCAACGATTTCCGGCCACAGCACCATGGAACCGATCTCACCGGTGTGGCCACCGGCCTCGTGTCCCTGGGCGACGACGATGTCGACGCCGTTCTCCACGTGCCGTGCCGCGTGCTTGGCCGAGCCGGCCAGGGCCGCGACCGGGACACCGGCGGCGTGCGCCTGATCGATGACGTCCTTCGGCGGCGAACCGAGCGCGTTGGCGATCAGCTTGATCGGGTGCTTGAGCGCGACCTCGACGTGGCTGCGGGCCACCGAGTGCAGCCAGCCCAGCACACCCTCGTTCTTCTCTTCGTCCGCCGGCAGCGGCGGCACCCCGAGATCGGCGAGGGTCTTCGCGACAAAGTCCTTGTGCCCCTGCGGGATCAGCTTGTTGATGTCGACACTGGTGCCCTCGGTCGGGACCTTGGCCGGCATCACGATGTCGACGCCGTAGGGCTTGCCGAGAGTGTTGGCGTCCATCCACTGCAGGACGTTCTCGAGATCATCGGCGTCGTTGAACCGGACACAACCCAGCACGCCCATGCCGCCGGCGCGGCTCACGGCCGCGGCCACCTTCTCCGACGGCGTGAAGACGAAGATCGGGTATTCGATCCCAAAACGTTCGCAGAGTTCGGTTTTCATTCTGTTGTCCCTAACTAGGCTTGTGCGCCAGCATGTTTCGCGTGTACCTCGTCCGCCGGACGCGCCTCGGTCTGGTCTTTGGCCCACCGGTAGTCGGGCTTGCCGGCCGGGGACCGCTTGACTTCGTCCACCAGCCAGAGGCTGCGCGGGACCTTGTAGCCGGCGATCTCGCTGCGCACGAACGCATCCAGGTCGGCCAGCGACGGCTTGGTGCCCTCACGCGGGTGCACGACGGCGGCGACGTGCTGACCGAACCGCGGGTCCGGGACGCCGACGACCAACGCGTCGAACACGTCCGGATGTCCCTTGAGCGCGGCCTCGACCTCTTCGGGGTAGATCTTCTCGCCACCGGAGTTGATCGACACCGAGCCGCGGCCCAGCATGGTCACGCTGCCGTCGGCCTCGACCTCGGCGTAGTCGCCCGGGATCGCGTACCGGACTCCGTTGTAGATGCGGAAGGTCTCGGCGGTTTTCTTCTCGTCCTTGAAGTAGCCGACCGGGATGTGCCCGCACTTGGCGATGATGCCACGCACGCCCGAACCCGGAACCACCTCGTTGCCGTCCTCGTCGAGGACCTTGGTGTTCTTGTCGATGGTCACACGCGGGCCACCGGTGTGCGACTGTCCCTTCGCCACGATGCTGGTGCCACCGAAGCCGGTTTCAGACGAGCCGATCGAGTCGGTGATGATCCGGTTCGGCAGCAGCTCGAGGAATTTCTCCTTGAGGCTGGTGGAGAACAGCGCCGCGGTACTCGCGAGCAGGAAAAGCGACGACAGGTCATATTCATTGCCGGCGTCCTGATGCGCGAGCAACGCGTCCAGCAGCGGCCGGGCCATCGCATCACCGGTGAAGAACAGCAGATTCACCTTGTGCTCGTGGATCATCCGCCACGCGGCGTCAGCGTCGAACTCCGGCATCAGCACCACGGTGTGGCCGGTGAACAGGGCCATCCAGGTGGCCGACTGCGTCGCGCCGTGGATCATCGGCGGGATGGGGAGCCGGATCATCGGCGGGTTGGCGGCGGCTTGCTTGGACAAGTCGTACTCGTCGGCGATCGGCTCGCCGGTGGCGAAGTCGGTGCCGCCGAACAGGACTCGGTAGATGTCCTCGTGCCGCCACATGACGCCCTTGGGGAATCCGGTGGTACCGCCGGTGTACAGCAAGTAGATGTCGTCTTCGCTACGCGGACCGAAGTCGCGCTCGGGCGAGCAGTCGGCGATGGCGGAGTAGAACTCGACGCCGCCGTACCGCTGGAAGTCACCGTCCGACCCGTCCTCCACGACCAGGATGGTCTTCAGCAGCGGCAGCTCCGGCAGCACGTTGGCGACGCGGTCCGAGTACTGGCGCTCGTGGATCAGCGCGACCATGTCCGAGTTGTCGAACAGGTACTTCAGCTCACCCTCGACGTACCGGAAGTTGACGTTGACCAGGATGGCGCCGGCTTTGATGATGCCGAGCATGCCGATCACGATCTCGATGCGGTTGCGGCAGTACAGCCCAACCTTGTCGTCCTTTTTGACGCCCTGCGACTGGAGGTAATGAGCCAGGCGGTTGGCCTTCTCCTCCAACTCGGCGTAGGTCAGCTTTTCGTCGCCACAAATCAGTGCGACGCGGTCCGGCACAGCATCAATGGCGTGCTCGGCAAGATCTGCAATATTCAGAGCCACGTTACATAAACTAGAACGTGTTACATTTTGTGACAAGTCTAACGATCTCAAGGCCGGAAGTTGGTACCCGTGAGCGAATCCGAAAAGAGCCCCGACGCCCTCATTGAGCAGCGCGGACACACGCTGATCGTCACATTGAACCGGCCCGAGGCCCGCAACGCCCTCTCAGGCGAGATGCTCTCGATAATGGTCGAAGCGTGGGACCGTGTCGACAGCGATCCGGAGATCCGCACCTGCATCCTGACCGGCGCGGGTGGCTACTTCTGCGCTGGCATGGACCTCAAGGGCGCCACCAAGAAGCCGCCGGGCGACTCGTTCAAGGACGGCAGCTACGACCCGTCGCGCATCGACGGTCTGCTCAAGGGCCGCCGCCTGACCAAGCCGCTGATCGCGGCGGTCGAGGGCCCGGCCATCGCCGGTGGCACCGAAATCCTGCAGGGGACCGACATTCGCATCGCCGGGGAAAGCGCCAAGTTCGGCATCTCCGAAGCGAAGTGGAGCCTGTACCCGATGGGTGGCTCGGCGGTACGCCTGGTGCGCCAGATTCCGTACACCATCGCGTGCGACATGCTGCTGACCGGCCGGCACATCACCGCGGCCGAGGCGCTGTCCTACGGCTTGATCGGCTACGTGGTCCCGGACGGCACAGCGCTGGACAAGGCCCTGGAGATCGCCGAGGTGATCAACAACAACGGCCCGCTGGCAGTGCAGGCCATCCTGAAGACCATCCGCGAGACCGAGGGCATGCACGAGCTCGACGCCTTCAAGCCCGACACCGCCAACGGCATCCCGGTGTTCCTCTCCGAGGACGCCAAGGAAGGCCCGCTCGCGTTCAAGGAGAAGCGCGCACCGCAGTTCAAGATGCGCTGATGCACATCGCGGTGACGGGTGGCACCGGCTACGTCGGTGCCCACACCGTCCGCGCGCTGCTGGCAGCCGGGCACACGGTCCGGCTGCTGGTAATTCCAGGTGGCGGTGACGGCGCCGCGCTCGAGGCGCTGGGCCGGCTGGGGCCGCTCGAGGTGCTGACCGGCGACATCCGTGATCCCGCAACGGTTTCCGAACTGCTGACCGGCTGCGACGCCGCGCTACATGCGGCCGGTGTCGTCGGCACCGACAGCCGCCGGACCCAGCTGATGTGGGACATCAACGCCTACGCCACCGAGGCCCTGCTGACCCAGGCTTGTGAGCTCGGGTTGGATCCCGTGGTCTCGGTGTCGTCCTACAGTTCGCTGTTCCCGCCGACCGACGGTGTCATCGGCCCCGATACTCCCCCGGCGCCCGGCCGCAGCGACTACGCCCGCACCAAGGCCTACGCCGACAACGCGGCGCGGCGGCTGCAGTCCGAGGGCGCACCCGTCGTCGTCACCTATCCGTCGTCAGTGGTCGGGCCGGCCTTCCACACGGCAGTCGGTGTGACGCAACGGGGTTGGGACCCGATCGTGCGGTACCGCGTCGCCCCGCGCCTGCGCGGCGGCATGCAGATGGTCGATGTCGGCGACGTGGCCCGGGTGCACGCGGCGCTCATGCAGCCCGGTCGCGGACCGAAGCGCTACGTCTGCGGCGGCGTGATGCTGACGTTCGACCAGATGGTCGACGCACTGCAGTCGGCGCTGGGACGGCCGATTCGGCGGATTCCACTGTCGCCCGGCCTGTTTCGCGGTGTCGGCCGCATTTCGGATTTCGCCGGACGCTGGCTGCCGCTGGCCGAGGGCCTGAGCTACGAAGCGGCCCTGCTCCTGACGGCCGCGGTGCCCACCGATGACAGCACGACCTTGTCCGACCTGAGCCTGACCTGGCGCGACCCCCGGGAATCGATCGTCGAATCTTTTGCGTAATTCGTGCACGTTTTTCCGCGGCCATCGCGGAAAATCGTGCACACATCACGAAAGAAGTGCGACATGCCTGAACGCAGCGGGTCGCCGGGATCCGCACCGGTTGCCGACGTGTCTCTGTTGCGGGGCCTGCTGCTGCAGTTCGCACTCCGCGCGCTCCTGGCGGTCTTCATCGGGTCCGGCCTGCTGCTGCAACCGCCGAACGCCAACCGCTGGCTGCACTGGGGCATCTTGGCGGGCTACGGCGCGTCGGTCACGGTGTGGGGGTTGTGGGCGCAGCGCTCCGCCGATCGCTCGGACCAGCGCACCCAGCGCGCGGTTTCGCTGCTCATGCTGTGCGCGGATCTGACGGTGGTGGCCATCATCTCGGCGGATACCGGGCTCAGCTCGCCGGAGACCTGGACATCCGATGTGTTGCAGCACGGCCTGTTCCTGATCCCGTTGATCGCGGCAGCCCAGCTCGATCCTGTTGTCAGCGCCATGATCGCGATCCCGACCGTAGGCACGTTCTTCGTCGTCAACTGGATCGACCGCGAAGCCAACGGCCACGAGCCCTGGGGCTCGATCCTGTTGCGGACCGCGATCGTATTCGGGCTGGCCGCCGGGTCGGTCGCGCTGTCGTGGATCCAGCAGTCGAAGACCAGGACCATCACGGATCTGGCCCTGGAGCGGACCCGCCTGCTCGAAGAAGTCATCAGCCTCGAGAAGCGGGAGCGCCAGTCGCTCTCCGAACGCCTGCACGACGGCGCGCTGCAATACGTCCTGGTGGCCCGCCACGACATGGAGGACGTCCGCGACGGGTCGGTCGAGGGCATGGACCGCGTCGACTTCGCCCTGGCCGAGTCCTCCCGGCTGCTGCGCGACGTGGTGCGTGAACTGCACCCCGAGGTGCTGGCCCGCGCCGGGCTCAAGGCCGCGATCACCGCACTGGCCGACAGCATCGCCGCCCGGACCAGCATCGCGGTCCAGCTGGATGCCGACGGCTGGCCCGACAACCTGCGTACCGACGCCGATTATCTGCTCTACAGCGCGGCCCGGGAGTTCTCGACGAACGCGATCAAACACGCGCACGCCGACAATCTGCGATTCACGCTGGCGCACAACGGCAATCGCGCCGAATTGCGTATCACCGACGACGGCGTCGGCATCCCGCCGAACCGCCTCGCGCAGAGCATCGAGAACGGTCACATCGGGTTCGCGTCGATATGCACCAAGGTGCTCGCCACCGGTGGCGAATTCGCGGTCACGGGGTCACCCGGGACCGTCATCTCGATCGCGGTGCCGACCTCGCGAGCGTGAACCTGCTGTCACGTTTGCCGCATCTGATCGCAATGGCTTCACACTGGCGGGCTTGTCAGTGCTCGGCGGCACACTCCCGGCATGGGGGAACCATTTATCGGCAGCGAAGCCGTGGCGGCGGGGAGGCTGTCACCGTACGCGCTGCGCAGCAAGTTCGTCGCTCTCGCGCCGGACGTCTACCTACCCGGCAATGCCGAGGTGGACGCGCGCATCCGGGCAAAGGTCGCGTGGCTGTGGTCCCGGCGGCAGGGCATCCTCGCGGGCCGATCGGCGGCGGCGCTGCACGGCGCGCGCTGGGTCGACAACGCTTCACCCGCGCAGATCATCTACGAAAACCGGCATCGTCCGAGGAGCATCGAGACCTGGGCTGACCGCATCGAACCGGACGAGATCGTCGTCGTCGACGGCATCGCGGTAACCACACCCGCGCGCACCGTCCTCGATCTCGGTTGCCGGAACAGGCTGACGGCAGCAGTTGCCGCCATCGATGCCCTGACTGCCGCGACTCACGTCCCGATCAGCGATGTCGAAGCCCTGGCGTCCAGATATCGGGGACGGCGCGGCATCAAGACGGCGCGGCGCGCGCTGTCTCTCGCCGATGCCGGCGCCGAGTCGCCGCGCGAGAGCTGGCTGCGAATGCTCATCGACCGCAACGGCTTTCCGCGTCCCCAGACGCAAATTCAGGTGTACGACGCATACGGCCAATTCATCGCCCGGCTGGACCTGGGGTGGGAAGAGCACATGATCGCCGTCGAATACGAGGGCGACCACCACCGCACCGACCGTCGGCAATTCAACAGGGACATCCGCAGGTACGACGACCTCGCCGAGCTCGGCTGGCTCGTCATTCGGGTCACCGCGGAGGACACCGAAGGGACGATCGTCCGCCGGATAGCGGCCGCATTCGACCGCCGGAGCCCGCGAGTGTGAATCTATTGCGCGCGTTCACGTCGACCGTGACAGCAGGTTCACACTCGCGGAAACGAAGTCAGAGCACGCGGGCGGTCGGGGTGAACACCACCGGCATGGCTTCGGGGCCGCTGACGAAGTTGGCGGCACGCAGTGGCACGTCCGCCCCCTCGGCCAAGCGCAGGTCGGGTAGGCGCTGCAACAGCCGCTCTGTCATCAGGCGCAGCTCCAGCCGGGCCAGCTGGTTCCCCATGCAGAAGTGGGTTCCGAAGCCGAAAGCCAAGTGGCTGTTGGGAGTTCGGTCGATGTGGAACTCGTTCGGGTTCTCGAACTGGTCGCCGTCGAAGTTCGCCGACTCGAACATCAGCATGACCTTCTCGTCCTTCTTCAGCTCGGTGCCGTAGAAGACGGTGTCCGCGGTCAGGGTGCGACACATGTTCTTGACCGGCGAGGTCCAACGCAGCATCTCCTCGATGGCACCGGGCAACAGCTCGGGATCGGCGACCAGCGCATCCCATTGATCGCGGTGCCGCAACAGCTGTTCGACGCCGCCCGACAGGGTGTGCCGGGTGGTCTCGTCGCCGCCGATCAGGATCAGCAGTGTCTCCATCACGATCTCGTTGTCATCCATCCGCTGCCCGTGGACCTCGGAGTTGACCAGGACGGAGAACAGGTCGTCGGTGGGCTCGGCGCGCCGCTTGGCGATCACGTCCATGGTGAAAGCGGTATATGCCGCAAAGGTTTCCATCAGCATCTGAATCGACGACTCGTCGAGATGCGACGACAGGCCGCACACCAGATCGTCGGACCACTTGAGCAGCATCTCGCGCTCGGTCGGCAGCACCCCGAGCATGTCTCCGATGACCGCCATTGGCAGCGGAGCGGCGATATCCCGGACGAAGTCCGCCGACCCCTTCTCACAGACGTTGTCGATCAGCGCGTCGCACAGCCGCCCGATGGAGGGCACCTTGTCCATGACGCGCTTGCGGGTGAAACCGGCGTTGACCAGCTTGCGCCGCACCAGGTGCGCCGGATCATCCATGTCGATCATGTACGGCATCCCCGGCTGGTCGGGACGGATGCCGCCGGCGTTGGAGAACAGCTCGGCGTTACGTTCGGCGTCGAGCAGGGACTGGTAGGTCGTCACCGCGGCCTGCCCGGTGCGGTCGCGGAACACCGGCTCGTTGGCCCGCATCCAGCGATAGGCCTCATGCGCGGCCTCGCGATCGGCGTAGAACCGGCCGTCGGCCAGGTCAACGTCGGGCCGGGTGATAACACTTGTCACTTGATCTCCTGAGCGTCGGCGAAGGTCATGTCTACGTTGTCGGCGGAGCCCGAGAGCATCGCGCGCTTCGGCAGTCCGAGGGCAGCCAGTTCCCGGGCGTACGGATGGTCGCCCAGTCGCACCGTCACTCCCCCGGGCCGGTATCGCACCCCGCTCGGCTTCATGACGCCGACGGTCTCCCGGGTGATGCCATCGAGATGCGAATAGGTCGGGTGCGCTTGGGGTTTGGTCGGCGCGGGCACCGGCAAGCCGGGCCGGAAGTCCATCCCGACGGCGAACTGGCCGTCGATCGTGACGTCGAAGCCGAAGTTCCTACCCTCACGAAGAGTGAAGTCCGCCATCACCTTCGGGTAGCCCCAGATGGTCCGGCCGGCCTCCAGCGTGAAGGCCTGATCGACGGGCAGGTGGTGAATGAACGCACCGGCCGACTGCAGCGCACGCAAACCCGACGCATTCGAGCCCGGCGGGTTCACCATGATGTTGGTGCCGTACTCGTAGTACTCGCCCAGGTCACTGTCGACGTAGTGCATGAGCATCAGGACGGCCACCGCGCGGCGCGGGCGGTACCGGCAGACCCGCAGGCCGCTGTAGTCGATCATGCGTTGGGCGGCGTCGGCATCGACCGAGAACATGGCCATGCGCTGCGCCGCCTTGCGGACGCGCACCGGCATGGTCAGCACGGTGCCGGCAATGGTGTGCTGCGAGGGCCCGGTGGCGTCGGTCACAGCACGAATCTAGAACACGTTATAGACACTCCGCAATAAGTGTCTACTGCCGCATTCGCGAACGGCCGCAAAACTGCACTTCGCCACGGCAAATGCGCAGTTTTGCGCGTGCTCGCGGGAGAACTAGACCAACTCAGCCAACTGTTTGATCTGCTCGACCGACTTGGCCCCGACGACCATCATGGTGACGCCGGAGGCCTCCCAGGCCTTGATCTGTTCCTTGACGTAGTCGAGGTTCCCGACGATCGCGGAGTCGTCGACCAGCTCGTCCGGAATGACCTTGGCGGCCTCGTCCTTGCGGTCACTGCGGAACAGCTTGGTGACGTCGTCGACCACCTCGGAGTAACCCATGCGGCGGTACACCTCGGCATGAAAGTTGGTGTCCTCCGAACCCATGCCGCCCATGTAGAGCGCGAGGTGCGGCTTCATCATCTCCATGACCATCGGCCGGTCGTCGGTGACGATGATCTGCGCGGTGGCACAGATTTCGAACGTCTCGCGGGTGCGACGGGCACCGGCGCGGGCGAAGCCCTCGTCGAGCCATTCGTTGTACATGCCGGAGATGCGGGGAGAGTAGAAGATCGGCAGCCAGCCATCGGCGATCTCGGCGGCCAGTGCGACGTTCTTGGGCCCTTCGGCGCCGAGCATCACCGGGATATCCGCGCGCAGCGGATGGGTGATGGGCTTGAGCGGCTTACCCAGCCCGGTGGTGCCCTCACCCGACAGCGGTAGCGGGTAGTGCGGGCCGTCGCTGGTGACCGGTGCTTCGCGGGCCCAGACCTTGCGCAGGATGTCGATGTACTCGCGGGTGCGGGCCAGCGGCTTGGGGAACTTCTGTCCGTACCAGCCCTCGACGACCTGCGGTCCCGAAACGCCCAGGCCCAGGATGTGCCGGCCACCGGACAGGTGATCGAGGGTCAGCGCCGCCATGGCACACGCCGTGGGCGTGCGGGCCGACATCTGGATCACCGAGGTGCCGAGCCGCATCCGCGTGGTTTCCCGACCCCACCAGGCCAGCGGCGTGTACGCATCCGAGCCCCAGGCCTCCGCGGTGAAGACGGTGTCGAATCCCGCTTCCTCCGCGGCGGCGACGAGTGTCGCGTGATCGGTGGGCGGCTTGGCGCCCCAGTATCCGAGCTGCAAACCGAGTTTCATGGGGTTGCCTTTCCGCACCTGCTTGCCACGATTGTTAGAACCTGTTCTACTCGATGCCGTGAGCGCTAGCCAAAGCAGCCCAGCCCAGATGGCAGGCCACGAGCCGCCTCTTTCGGCCCCGCTGAAACTGTCATTCGACTACACCCGTTCAGTAGGTCCGGTCCTGAGTCAGTTCTTCACCGCGCTGCGCGGACGACGCATCGTCGGCACCCGCGGATCGGACGGCCGGGTACACGTACCTCCCGCCGAGTATGACCCTGTCACGTACGAGGCCCTGACCGAGGTGGTTCCCGTCTCCAGCGTCGGCACCGTGGTCTCATGGACCTGGCAGCCCGAGCCCCTCGAAGGCCAGCCCTTGCAGCGCCCGTTCGCCTGGGCCCTGATCAAGCTCGACGGTGCCGATACTCCGCTGTTGCACGCCGTTGACCTAGGCGAAGGCGCGCCCGCCGCTTCTTTGAAGGCCGGTGACCGCGTCCGCGCGCACTGGGTCGACGAGCCCGTCGGCGCGATCACCGACATCGCGTACTTCGTGCCCGGCGAGGACGCAGAAGCCGAAGCGGAGGCCGATGATCGCGATCCCGTGACCATGCTCGTCGTGCCGACGTCCATCGAAATCCAGCACACCGCATCGCATCCCGAGACCGTGTTCCTGCGCGGCCTGCAAGAGGGCAAGCTGCTCGGTGCCCGCACCAAGGCCGGCCGCGACGGCAAACCCGGCCCGGTGCTGTTCCCGCCGAAGGAGGCCGACCCGGCCACCGGTCTGGGACTCGACGAGTTCGTCGAGCTGGTCGACCGCGGCACGGTGACGACGTTCGCGATCATCAACATCCCGTTTGCCGGGCAGCGGATCAAGCCGCCCTACGTCGCGGCCTACGTGCTGCTCGACGGCGCCGATATCCCGTTCCTGCACCTGGTCACCGAGATCGACGCGGCCGACGTCCGGATGGGTATGCGGGTGGAAGCGGTGTGGAAGCCCCGCGAGGAATGGGGTCTGGGCATCGACAACATCTCGCACTTCAAACCGTCCGGTGAACCCGACGCCGACTACGACTCGTACAAGCACCACCTGTAAAGGGGACCACCGATGAGCGCTTGCGCGAAGAGAGAGAGAACAAATGACTTCCAGTGACGTAGCGGTCGTCGGGTTCGCGCATGCCCCGCATGTGCGCCGCACCGACGGCACCACCAACGGCGTCGAGATGCTGATGCCGTGTTTCGCAAAGCTGTACGCCGAGTTGGGCCTGAAGCAGACCGACATCGGCTTCTGGTGCTCCGGTTCGTCGGATTACCTTGCCGGCCGGGCATTCTCGTTCATCTCGGCCATCGACTCGATCGGCGCCATCCCGCCCATCAACGAATCACACGTGGAGATGGACGCGGCCTGGGCGCTGTACGAGGCCTACATCAAAATCCTGACGGGCGAGGTCGACACCGCGCTGGTCTACGGCTTCGGCAAGGGCAGCGCCGGCACTCTGCGCCGGGTACTGGCCCTGCAGACCGATCCGTACACCGTCGCGCCGCTGTGGCCGGACGCCGTGTCGATGGCGGGCCTGCAGGCGCGCTTCGGCCTGGACGCCGGCAAGTGGACCGCCGAACAGATGGCACAGGTGGCGCTGGATTCCTTCGCCGCCGGCGGCCGCACCGACCGCGAAGAAGTCACGGGCAGCATCGACGACCTGTTGTCTCGGCCGTTCTTCGCCGACCCGCTGCGTCGCCACGACATCGCCCCGATCACCGACGGCGCCTCCGCGATCGTGCTGGCATCGGCCGACAAGGCCCGGGAACTGCGCGAAAACCCGGCGTGGATAACAGGTTTCGAGCATCGCATCGAGACCCCGATCCTGGGTGCGCGCGATCTGACCACCTCGCCCTCGACTGCCGCGTCGGCGCAGATCGCCACCGGCGGCGACGCCGGTTCGATCGAGATCGCCGAACTGCACGCGCCATTCAGCCACCAGCAGCTGATCCTTACCGAGGCCATCGGTCTCGGTGCGTCGACCAAGATCAATCCGTCCGGTGGCGCGCTGGCCGCCAACCCGATGTTCTCGGCAGGCCTGGAGCGCATCGGCTTCGCGGCCGAGCACATCTTCAACGGTTCGGCGGGCCGCGTGCTGGCCCACGCCACCAGCGGCCCTGCGCTGCAACAGAATTTGATTGCCGTCCTGGAGGGTAAGAACTGATGGCGAAAAATCTCGCTGCCGTCCTCGGCACCGGACAGACCAAGTACGTCGCCAAGCGTTCCGACGTCTCGATGAACGGCCTTGTGCGCGAAGCCATAGATAGAGCGCTAGCGGATGCGGGCGTGTCGATGGCCGACATCGACGCCGTCGTCGTCGGTAAGGCTCCGGACTTCTTCGAGGGCGTCATGATGCCCGAGCTGTTCATGGCCGACGCCACCGGCGCCACCAACAAGCCGCTGATTCGCGTGCACACCGCCGGTTCGGTGGGTGGCTCGACCGCGATCGTCGCCGCCAGCTTGGTCAAGTCCGGCAAGTACCGCCGGGTGCTGACCATGGCCTGGGAGAAGCAGTCGGAGTCGAACGCCATGTGGGCACTCTCGATTCCGGTGCCGTTCACCAAGCCCGTGGGGGCGGGCGCGGGCGGCTACTTCGCCCCGCACGTGCGGGCCTACATCCGCCGCTCGGGCGCGCCGGAGTACATCGGCGCCATGGTGGCGGTCAAGGACCGGCTCAACGGCGCCAAGAACCCGCTGGCCCACCTGCACCAGCCCGACATCACCCTCGAAAAGGTGATGGCCTCGCAGATGCTCTGGGACCCCATCCGTTTCGATGAGACGTGTCCGTCGTCGGACGGCGCGGCCGCCCTGGTCATCGGCAACGAGGAAGCAGCCGACGCCCGTGTCGCCGAGGGCCATCCGGTCGCCTGGATCCACGCCACCGCGCTGCGCACCGAACCGCTGGCCTACTCGGGCCGCGACCAGGTGAACCCGCAGGCCGGCCGCGACGCGGCGGCTGCCCTGTGGCGCGACGCCGGGATCACCAGCCCGATCGACGAGATCGATTGCGCGGAGGTCTATGTGCCGTTCTCGTGGTTCGAGCCGATGTGGCTGGAGAACCTGGGTTTCGCACCCGAAGGCGAGGGCTGGAAGCTGACCGAGGCCGGCGAGACGGCCATCGGCGGCCGGATTCCGTTCAACGCCTCCGGCGGTGTGCTCAGCTCGAACCCCATTGGTGCGTCCGGAATGATCCGGTTCGCCGAGTCGGCCATCCAGGTCATGGGCAAGGCCGGCGACCACCAGGTCGAAGGTGCCCGTAAGGCGCTGGGACACGCGTATGGCGGTGGCGCACAGTACTACTCGATGTGGGTGGTCTCGAGCGACAAGCCGGCCAAGTAGCGCCTGGGCGTACTCCGTGAGTGTCGCACCGGACCCGATCGACGAAGTCGGGTTCGGCGCGACCTTTGACGCACCGATCGAAAAGAAGAAGGATTCTTCGAGGCGGTACGCCGACACCCCACATCCACTCCGGCTGGCAGGACTGACATGACAGTTTCCGATCCGAACCATCCCGCGCACCTGGCCGGCAAGCGCTCGCGTGATGCGGTGGCCGCCCGCGACAAGGAAGCCTGGCTGGCGAACTTCGCCGACGACGCCATCGTCCAGGACCCGATCGGACCTTCGTTCCTCGATCCCGAGGGCAAGGGGCACCGCGGCAAGGAAGCCATCTCGGCCTTCTGGGACAAGGCGATCGCGCCCACCGACAAGCTCGTGTTCAACTTCCTGACCACCTACCAGTGCGGTGACGAGGAAGCCAACGTCGGCAGCATCGTGACCACCATCGCCGGTCACGACTTCACCACCGAAGGCGTCTTCACCTACCGGGTGAACGAGGTCGGCCAGATGTCGGCGCTACGCGCCTTCTGGGAAGCGCCGCGTTCGTCGTGAACGTTGTCTAGAACGTCCAGGAGCCCGTGGGCTGCAGGACAAAGCCGTGGCCGCCGTCGGCCGTGTCGAGGCAGGCGGTGACACCACCCGGGGCGACCCCGCACGTCATCGTCGTGAGAGTCACCTTCTCGCCTGGCGCCAATAACGCGGCGCCGGCGAGATCGGTCGGGTAGTCACCACGGAAGCTGCCGATCGTGCCCTCGTTGGCCGCATGCAACTGTGCGATCCCGAATTCCCGGGGCGCCTTGGCGGTGGGATCGGTGGTGACGGCCAGGCCTGCCGTGCCTGGCACCGGCCCGTAGCACCGCACGATCGGTGCCACCCCGCCCAGCGCGCTCATGAGGCATGCCAGCCCATCGGGTGTGGAGAACTTCACCACCTGCTGATCGGTGCGCTGATAGGTCGCCAGATGGGTGGAGGTGACAACGTTGAAACCCGCGAAATCGGGAAAATTGGGTGGCGGCGCGGCGTGGGCAAGCGGGGCCGTGAGCACCACCGAGATGCCAGCCAGGACGAAGAGCGGCAGCTTCATCCGCCCAGTCTTGGCCGAACGTCGGCCGCTGTGTCAGATTTCGCGAAATCCGGCCCGGAAGCCCTCAAGCTCTTCCAATCCCGCCAGGTAGCGCTCGGCCAGCTCGCGGTAGGCCTGCGGGTTGGTGTTGATCCACGTCTCGGCGCCGGTCCCGGCGATCGGGCCGCGAATCTTTGCCGGCGACCCCACGACCAGCACCTCGTCGGGGATCTTGGTTCCGGCGACCACCAGCGAGTGAGCCGCGACCAGACTCCGCCGGCCGATCACCGCGCCGTCGAGGATGGTGCTGTTGTTGGCGATCAGCGCTTCGGCACCGACGTGTGCACCGTGTACGACGCACAGGTGGGCGATGGTCGCGCCGGGCCCGATATCGACCGGGATGCCGGGAGGGGCGTGCAGTACGGACCCGTCCTGCACGTTTGCGCCATTGCGGATGACGACAGGCGCGTAATCGGCACGTAGAACCGCGTTGAACCACACCGACGCGCCGGCCTCGACGCGGACATCGCCGATCAGGACGGCGGTGGGAGCGATGAAGGCCGTTGGGTCGACGACCGGGCTTCGGCCCTCGAAGGAGTAAAGCGGCATGACATAGATATACCGCAGGTCGGGACGCTCGCATTGCGCTGCACCGTGGAAAAACTGTAACGTGTTCTAGTTACTAGGCACAGATTGGGAGGCCAAGGTGAGCACCGAAACCGCGGGGGTTCGCGAGATCGATACCGGCGCGCTGCCGGACCGCTTTGCCCGCGGGTGGCACTGCGTGGGTCCTGTGAAGAACTTCCTGGACGGCAAGCCGCACGCGTTCGAGGCATTCGGCACCAAGTTGGTGGTGTTCGCCGACTCGAAGGGTGACCTGAAGATTCTGGACGGCTACTGCCGCCACATGGGCGGTGACCTGTCCCAGGGCACCATCAAGGGTGACGCGGTCGCATGCCCGTTCCACGACTGGCGCTGGGGCGGCGACGGCAAGTGCCAGCTGGTGCCCTACGCCAAGCGCACCCCGCGCCTGGCCCGCACCCGCGCCTGGCACACCGACGTGCGTGGCGGCCTGCTGTTCGTCTGGCACGACCACGAGGGCAACGCGCCGACCGACGAGGTCCGGATCCCCGAGATCCCCGAATTCCAGAGTGACAACTGGACCGACTGGCAGTGGAACTCGATGCTGATCGAGGGCAGCAACTGCCGCGAGATCATCGACAACGTCACTGACATGGCGCACTTCTTCTATATCCACTACGGCCTGCCGACGTACTTCAAGAACGTCTTCGAGGGCCACATCGCCAGCCAGTACCTGCACAACGTGGGCCGGCCGGACATCGGTGGCATGGGCACCCAGTACGGCGAGGCACACCTCGACTCGGAGGCCTCGTACTTCGGGCCGTCGTTCATGATCAACTGGCTGCACAACAACTACGGCGGCTACAAGGCCGAGTCGATCCTGATCAACTGCCACTACCCGGTCAGTCAGGATGCCTTTGTGCTGCAGTGGGGCGTGATCGTCGAAAAGCCCAAGGGCATGGACGAGAAGACCACCCAGAAGCTGGCCGACGCGATGACCGACGGGGTCAGCAAGGGCTTCCTCCAGGACGTCGAGATCTGGAAGCACAAGACCCGCATCGACAATCCCCTGCTGGTCGAGGAAGACGGCGCGGTTTACCAGATGCGTCGTTGGTACCAGCAGTTCTACGTCGACGTCGCCGACATCACGCCGGACATGACGGACCGCTTCGAATTGGAGATCGACACCACCGTTGCCAACGAGAAGTGGCAGGGCGAGGTCGCCGAGAATCTGCGTCAGCAGGCCGAGGCCAAGTCGGCTGAAAAAGAGACAGCGCAGTCCAACTGATGGCCCAGCACGACGAACGGACCCAGGCGCCCGACGCAGAGCGCCTGGCCCGTTCGATGCTGCAGCTGATGGGTCACGGCGAAGAACATGAGACCGATGACCACCCTCCGTCCGGTGCGCCGGCGAGCGGTTCCTGGTCCAAGGCACCGGATTTCGCCGGTGACCCGGTGCGGCTGGCCGCGGTTCGCGAGGCCACCGCGGCTGATCGTCAGCGGTACCTGACCTCAGGATTGGTCCCGGTGGACTGCCGGTTCTGCCACTCGACGGTGTCGGTAAAGAAGCTGGGCCCGGAACACACCGCGGTGCAGTGGAATTCGGCGGCGACAGAGCGGTGCGCCTACTTCAGCGAAATTCGCGCCGGAGGCGGCGATCCCAGCCGCAGCCGCTCGTGCCCGAAGATGTCCGACAGCATCAAGCATGCGGTCGCCGAGGGGTGCCTGGAGGAGTTCTCCACCGCCCCCTCCCCCGGCGACGGCTAGGTTTTCTCGCGAATAGACGTGAAAAACCCCTGAATCAAGTGATTCAGGGGTTTTCCCGGCTGCAGAGTAGCTACAGGTTGGCGAAGCGCTCCTTGACCTGCTCCTCGGTCAGCCCGTAGTCGGACAGCGAGTAGGTGTGCTTCGGCGCCCGCGGGCCCTGCTGGGTCTTGGCGTGGCTCTCGGTCATCGCCTGCCGCGCGGCGTCGGTGAACTCGATGCCGAAGGTGCGGTAGATGCCCTCAACGGCGCCGACCGGGTCCTTGATGAACTCGAAGTAGTCGACGTCGCAGAACTGCTTGGGATCATGCTTGGCCCGTTCCGCATTGAACAGCTCGAGGCCGCGTGACCACGTTTCCATCGAGTCGTCGCCGATCACCTTGCCGGTGAACGTGTTCGACCAGCCGGCCGTGGTGTGCTGCGCCAGGGAGCACATCGACGCCATGATGGTCTCGGCCGGCCGGTGGCACTGCACGACGAGCGCGTCCGGGTAGACCTTGAGCAGTGCCTCCAGCGCGAACAAGTGACTGGGATTCTTGAGCACCCAGCGCTTTTCGGGTTCGTTCAAGCCGATCAACTGTAGGTTCTGTCGGTGCCGCTGGTAGGACTTGGTCCAGTCCTGCCGGGCCAGCCATTGCGCGTAGGTCGGCACATGCGCCAGCGTCTCGTAGGACACCGAATGCAGTGACTGGCGCAGCAACTGCCAGCACTCCTCGACCTCGTCTGCCGTCATGAAGTGCAGGCCGGTGTAGTCCGGATTCTCCTCGTGGGCCTGCTTGAACCGCGCATCGAGCGCACTGAAAACCGGGTTCTCCGACCAGGTTTCGCGCGGCGGCCGCGGCTGCGGGAATTCCGCCAGCCACATCTCCAGACCCTGATGCATGGGGTCCGCGGTCAGCAGCCGGTGGATCACCGTCGTGCCGGTGCGCGGCAGACCGGTGACGAAGATGGGCCGCTCGATCGGCACATCGGCATGCTGCGGGTACTGCTTGAACGCGGCGTTGGACACCAGCCGGGCCACCAGCGCGTTGCGGGTGAAGAACCGCTGCATCTTGCTGCCGAGCTCGGTCAGGTCGGCCTCGCGCTGGTACGAATCCAGCAGCACGCCAAGAGCTTCCAGGTAGTTGTCGTCGTCGCCGCCGAAGTCATCCAGGCCACAGGCCTTGACGGCCGAGGCATGCAGATCCTCGACGGTACCCACGTTGGTGCGCAGCGTGCTCATGCCTTGTACTCCCCGCAGTTGACATCGAGCGACTGGCCGGTGATACCGCTGGACAGATCGCTGGCCAGGAACAGGATGGCCGAGGCCACCTCATCCTCGGTCGGCAGCCGCTTCAGATCGGAACCGGCAGCCGACGCGGCGTAGATCTGCTCGACGGTGGTGCCGTACTTCTGCGCCTGGTGGTTGAAGTATCCCTCCAGGGTCTCGCCCCAGATGTAGCCCGGCATCACAGAGTTGACCCGGATGCCCTTCTCCCCCAGTTCTGTCGACAGGGTCTGAGACATGGCCAGCAGCGCCGACTTGGCCATCTTGTAGGCGCCGTACTTCGCCTGCGAGTGCCGCACGACCATCGAGTTCACGTTCACCACAGCACCTTTGGCGGCTTCCAGCGCCGGGGTGAAGCCCTGGGTCATGCGCAGCGCGCCGAACACCGTCAGCTCGATCGCATCGCGCATGTGCGCAAAAGTGGTGTTGGCGAACGGCTTCATGGACGGCACCCGGAAGGCGTTGTTGATCAACGCGTCGGCCTTACCGAACTCCGCCACGGTGCGGGCCACCACATTGGCGACCTGCTCCTCGTCGGTGATGTCGGTGCCCACCGCCAGTGCGCGGCGACCCAACGCCGTCACCTCTTTGGCGACGTCCTCGAGGCGCTCCACCGTGCGGGCGGCCAATACCAGGTCGGCGCCGTTCTCCGCACACCGCCGGGCCAGCGTCGTCCCGAGCCCCGGCCCGACCCCGCTGATCACCACTACCTTGCCATCGAGCAGTCCGCTCACGGTCAGCCCACCATCCTCTCGCCAATCAGCTTTTGCCGCAGCGCGATCCGTGCGCGCCAGTCGTCGTCGGAAATCTTGTTGCTCTCGTAGAACGGCAGCTTCGACGCCACCTCATCGAGGCCCACGACCTCGCACGTCGGGCCGTCCTCGGCCGTCAGCTCACGGGACACCCGCTGCCAGCGGAACTGCAGGTAGCCCTTGGCGTGGCCCAGCGTCTCGCACCAGTTGGTCACGCCGGGGTTGTTCTCGGACACCACGATCCGGATCTTGCCGTCCGGATCCGCCTGCGCCTGAGTGCCGTTCAGGGACGTCTGGTGGTTGATGTAGTCCAGCGAGATGTACCAGAGGCTGCCCAGCTGGAAGCCCAGGTACGGTGCGTCCGACACCGGCAGCGTGATGACCATGGCCTGGTCCGGCGTCATGTCGTAGTGCCCGACGGCCGAGTACTGGGTCGCCAGCCCGCCCGGGGTGAGCCGCGGCGCGGTGAGGGTGTTGACCGGCAGGTTGTCGTAGAACCACTTCGGGAACTGCAGCCAGGTCTTGACGCGCTGCACCAGTTGCTTGCCGGCAACCGCGTACCGCTTCTCGATCAACTCACGGGTCAGCGGCTCCGGCGCGGTGCCGGCGGTGTCGGTGCGGGAGATCGCGAACGAACCGCGCTGTGCCGACCAGTCGTTGTAGACCTCGCGGATCACCAACTGCGCCGGCGTGGCCGGGGTGAATCGCCACTCGAAGGTCCCGTCCGCGGCGATGTCGAGCTTGCGGTCGTCGAACGCGGTCTCGCTGTCCGGCACGTTGGCGTCGGTGTACTCGCCGCCGAGCAGCTGGAAGCTGACGTCGGTGGTGGTGCCCCGGCGCCCGGTGACGACGTATTCGTGGCCCGGCTGCACACGGGTGCCGAAGTACATGGTGTCCGGGTTGTCGAGGCCCATCTTCTCGAACGGACCGGTGCCGCTGTGCAGGAACGGGTGGTCCTTGTCGTAGTCGAAGGCCACATGCGTGCACGACGCGATACAGCCGGCGAGATATTGCAGGCCTTCGAGCAGGTCGGCCTCGGATTCGATGAACGGCGCCGCGGCAACGAGGCGCTCGGCCTCGGCGACGGCGTCGACGAACGACTGCGAGAACATTCGGTAACCATCCTTTCGTTCCAATATTGGAACGCATCGGTAGATATTCCGAATGAAGACTAGAACGCGTTGCAGTCGTCGTCAATGCCGTGAGGCGCGCGGCCAGCGCAGCGGCGATCACCACATGCGCCGGCGCCAGACACCCTGACGCGCCGACAACGGTCCATATTTGGACCGATGTCGTACATTCCTTGCCATGACTGACACCGGTCGCGCGTCGCCGCCCACCGCCCGCGTCGTGGCGGTGCTGGACTTCCTGGCCAGTCACCCCCATGAACAGTTCGGGTTGTCCGAGCTGGCACGCCGGCTCGATCTCAGCAAGCCCACCTGCCTGGGCATCGTCACCACGCTCGCCGATGCCGGCTATCTGGTGCGGGATGCGGCCGAAAAGACCTACCGGCTGGGGCCGCGGCTGATCACGCTTGGACACACCGCGCAGGAGTCCATGCGGATCAGTCCGGCTGCACGGGCAGAGCTGCGCCGGCTCTCCGAGGCGTTCAATGCCACGGCGGCGCTGTCCGCGGTCATCGACGACCGCATCACACTGCTGGAACTCGTTGCGCCGCACGGTAGTCCGGAGCCAGTGCAGGTCGGGCAGAGCTATCCGTTCGCCCCGCCGGTCGGCCTCATGTTCGTGCTGTGGGACGAGCGCGCGGTGCGCGACTGGCTGGCCAAGGAGCCGACGATTCCGCTGCGCACCGACAGCGCCCGGCTGGAGCGGGTGATCGCCGAGTGCCGCGAGTCCGGCTATCTGGTGGAACGACTGACGCCGGGCGGGCGGCGGCTGTACGCCATGATGGCCGGCATGTCGAGCAACCTGCCCGACGAATTGCGGGTCCTGCTGGGCGAACTCGTCTCTGACATCGGCGAGCGCGTGTACCTGCCGAGTGAATCCAGCGGACGGACCAAGCACGACATCAGCGTCATCGCCGCGCCGGTGTTCGACCATCACCAACGGCAGGTGCTGGTGCTGTCACTGCAGATCGGTCGTGCGCTGACCGACGCGGAGATCAGTAAGCGGGCGCGTGGGCTGGTGGCCGCGGCGGCGACGCTGACGGCGCAGCTCGGCGGCTCCCAACCCGGCCGAACGTGAGGTCGTGTGCGAAAACCTGTGCTGGATTGACACATTCGCTCACGTTCGGCGGGTGATGACTAGACGCCATTGAGCACGGCCAGCGCGTCGGTCGGCGCGACCTGCAGGCCGCAGCGGTCCTTGAACGCGGCCAGCGGAGCCTGGATTCCGCGCAGCGCGTCGGCCTGGTCCGGGTGCTCCTTGAAGTAATTGTCGAACTGGCTCATGGCAGTGAACGCCGGCTGGCGGGTGGCATCGAGCAGCGAGCTGTCGGCATCCGGGTGCGCGGCGAAGTAGTCCGACAGCTGCAGGGTCACCGAGCTGATGGTCTTGGCCAGCGTCGCGGTGCTGCAGTCGGCGACGGTGGCAGCCGGGGCCACGGTGGCCGAGGTGGTTGGCGCCGCCGTTGCGGAGGCGGACGGGGCGGCCGACGTGGGCGGCACGGTGGGCGTCACCGGCGTCGGATCTGCCGACGCACGCGGCACGACCAGCGCGGCGCAGGCAGCGCCCAGAGCGATGAAGCCGAGGGTGGAACGGCCGAACGTCACGGCACAAGTCATGGAGTCCTCCTTGGTCTTGGCCGCATCGTTGTTCCCCGGCCTCTGTGGATATTTCGCTCGTCGCGGTACTGCTGTTACACACGCGACCAAAGTTGCAGGTCAAGCCGGTTCACTACGGGCAATATTCGCTTTCGCCGATTAGCTCGGGTGTGTTGGTATTGGGCATGCAGCATTCGCCGTGGCCGCTGGCTGAACTGGAGGTGATCACCCCAGTCCTTCGGTTGTGCCACGTCACCGACGATCTCGCCGACCAGTTGGCGCGGCTGGCGGCCGAGGGCATCCATGATCCGGCCACCATGCCGTTCGCGGTCCCGTGGACCGACGCGGTCCCGCCCGAGCTGGAGCGCAACACCGTCAAGTACTTCCAGCAGACCCGCGCCGAGGTGTCGACGGAGCATTGGGACATACCGATGGCGGTGATGATCGACGGCAAACCCGTCGGCGTGTGCGCAGTGACCGCCGACGGTTTCCCGGCCCGACGGACCGTGTCCACCGGGTCCTGGCTGGGGCGTCGCCATCAGGGGCAGGGCCTCGGCCGGGAGATGCGTGCGGCCGCCCTGCACCTGATCTTCAGCGGATTGGACGCCGACCTGGCGCGCACCGCCGCATGGCACGACAACGCGGCATCGCTCGGGGTCACGCGGTCGCTGCCCTATACGCAGGCTGGGACGTCCCGGCAGTCGCGGCGCGGTGTCCTCGAGGCCATGCTGGAGTTCACCATGACGCGTGACCAGTGGGAAACGGTGCGCCGCGGCGATATCCGGTTGGTGGGCGTCGATGCGGCGATCGACCAGCTGGGGCTGCGCCGGAGCTAGCTGACCGACGCGATCGCGAACGGCAGCACCGCAGGCGCCCCGGCGCCGCGCAGCACCTGTGTCGCCATCGTCATGGTCCAGCCGGTGTCGACCAGATCGTCCACCAGCAGCACCGGACCGGTGACGTCCAACGTCGGCACCTCCCACGAATCCACCAGCGCCGCAACCCGATACGCCGAGTTGGCCGCTGTCACCGGCCGCCGCTGCGGCCGGTAGTGCAGCGTGCCCAGGTTCTGCAGCCGGCCCAGTTCAGCCAGCCGGGTCACCAACGAGCCGATCAGCTGAGGGCGGCGCTCGGAATCCAGGCCGATCACCGCCACGGGGCGCGTATCCCAGTCCCAGGCCTTCAGGACCCCAACAGCGGCCTGCACCACGGCGTCGGGCACCTCGCCGTCGGGGCTGTCGAGCAGCTGGCGCAGGCGCGCGCCCCAGCCGAGGTCGGTCAGCCGCCCGATGACGCGGCCCGGCTCGGCCCCGCCGGAAATCCGGCCTGAGAGCCCAATACCCAAGGAACTCAGGCCTGTTGGCCATTGCTTGCGCGCGGTGATCTCCACGCCGGGTCGCATCAGTTGGTCACGCACCGCCGACGCCGCCCCCGCGTCGACTTCGGCGGGGTAGCGCGCACCGGCACAATTGTCGCACCGGCCGCAGCCGCTGCCGTCGAGCTCGGGATCATCAAGTTGCCTGCGGAGGAACACCATTCGGCACTCGGTCGTCGACTGGTAGTCCAGCATGGCCTGCTGCTCACGCTGCCGGGCGGCGTCCAGGTTCCGGTAGCGCTCCTCGTCGTACGACCACGGTTCGCCGGTACTGATCCAGCCACCCTTGACCCGGCGCACCGCGCCGTCGACGTCGAGCACCTTGAGCACCATCTCCAACCGGGAGCGGTTCAGGTCGACCAACGGCTCCAACGCTGCGGTGGACAGCACCCGGTCCGGTTCGAGTTCACCGATCACCTTGCGCACCAAAGCTTCCGACGGGAAGGCGACGGAGGCGAAGTACCGCCAGATGTCGGCGTCCTCCTTCCCCGGCAGCAGGATCACCTCAGCGCTGGACGTGGCACGGCCGGCGCGGCCGACCTGCTGGTAGTACGCGATGGGCGACGACGGGGCACCCAGGTGCACGACGAAGCCCAGGTCCGGTTTGTCGAACCCCATGCCCAGCGCCGACGTCGCGATGAGCGCCTTGACCCGATTGCTCAGCAGGTCGGCTTCCAACTGTTCGCGTTCGGCGGCCTCGGTGGAACCGGTGTACGAGGCGACCGGGCGCCCCTGTTCGCGCAGGAGCGCGGCGATGTCGTGGGCCTGCGACACCGTCAGGGTGTAGACGATGCCGGAGCCGGGCAACGAATCCAGATGCGCCGCAAGCCATGCCGCACGTTGCGCCGGTCCCCCGGCGTGCACCACCGAGAGCCGCAGCGACTCGCGGTCCAGCCCGCCGCGCAGCACCAGCGTGTCGCCCCCGCCACCCGGTCCATTGTCGGCACCGCCGACGCCCAATTGCGCGGCGATGTCCTGCACCACCCGGTCGTTGGCGGTCGCGGTGGTGGCGAGCACCGGTATGCCCGAACCCAACTCGCCGATCAGCGTGCGGATGCGCCGGTAGTCCGGACGGAAGTCGTGGCCCCAGTCCGAGACGCAGTGCGCTTCGTCGACCACGACCAGCCCGGCGTCGGCGGCCAGTGCCGGCAACACGGCGTCCCGAAAGTCGGGATTGTTCAACCGTTCCGGACTGACCAACAGGACATCGAGGTCGCCGGCGGAGACGCGCTGGTGCACCTGGTCCCATTCGGTGACGTTGCTCGAGTTGATCGTGGCGGCTCGGACGCCCGCTCGTTCGGCAGCAGCCACCTGGTTTCGCATCAACGCCAATAGCGGCGAGACGATGACCGTCGGGCCGCGCCCGGCCGCCCGCAGCAGCTTGGCCGCGATGAAGTACACCGCGGACTTGCCCCACCCGGTGCGCTGCACCACCAGTGCCCGGCGGCCCTGCACCACCAGTGCCTCGATGGCCACCCACTGGTCGTCGCGCAGGACAGCGCCCGGACCGGCGAGCTGTTCGAGCAGGGCCTGCGCGTCAGTACGCGTAGGTGTTGCGGGGCTTGGGAATCGGGTCGGCACTGGTCACTTCCATGGTCGGGACGAAATTCGTGGACGGGCTGGACGACCCGGGTATCACCTTGCCCTGCACCTTCAGCCAGGTGTCATTCGGGTGCGGACCGACCGCGCCGGTCAGGTGGACGCGAGCCAGTTGCGCGTCGGCGGCACAACACACAATGACGACTCGGGCCAGATCGTCTCCCATGGTGAATCCGGTGACGGTGATGGTTCGGCCCTCAAGGCTTTTCGTGGAATCGGCCGCTGCCCGCAGCACCACCTCCGGCAGCGACACCACGCCGTCGGCCGGCAGTGGTGGGAAGGCCCGTTTCGGCGGCGCGACCGCCGCGGTGACCGTCTCGGCGCCGACGGCGCTCATCGGCGGCACAGTGACGAACGCGGTCAGCGCCACCGGGATGAGCAGCAGCCACGCCAGCGAACCCCGATGGTGATGGCCGCTCGGCGGCCCACGGCGCAGGTCGCGCACCAGGCACACCACAGCCAGCGCCACCAGCAGGACGGCCGCCACCAGCAGCCATGGGAGCAGCGCCGGTTTCACGAAGTTCAGGTAGGTGCCCTTGACCGCGATCAGCCCCGTGCTCAGCCCGACGAGCAGCATCAGGATGTTCTGTGTTTCGCGACTCACTGCGCGCCCCCCAGCAGCAGCAGTCCGATGGCCGTCGCACAGGCAGTGGCCACAACCAAGGTCACCGGCGCGAAGCGCACCGCGAACGGCCGGCCGAAAACCCCGGCCTGCATCGCGAACAACTTGATGTCCACCGCCGGACCGACCACCAGGAACACCAGCCGCGGCACCAGCGGGACCATGGTGAGGCTGGCCGCGACGAACGCGTCGGCCTCCGAACACAGCGCCAGCACCACCGCCAGCAGTGCCATGGTGACGACGCCGACCACCAGGTTGCCGGCGACGTGCTCGAACACCCACGGCGGGACAGCCGCGCGCAGTACAGCCGCGGCGCCGGCGCCGACCACCAGGTAGGCCGCGGACTGCAGGAAGTCATGTCGGGCCGCCTCGGTGAACACCGTGAACCGGGACGCGTCCTCATCGTGATGCGCGGGCAGCGTCCTGGTCACCCATTCGGTACGGCCCCAGCGCTGCCACAGCAGGCCCATCACCACCGCGGTCAGCAGCGACGCCGCGCAGCGTGCCACCACCATCCGCGGTTGCCCGGGGAACGCGACCGCGGTCGCCACCAGCACCACGGGGTTGATCGCGGGCGCCGATAACATGAAGGTCAGGGCCGCCCCGGCCGTCGCCCGGCTGAACAGCCGGCGCGCCACCGGCACCGACCCGCACTCACATCCAGGCAGCGCGGCACCGCCGACGCCCGCCACCGCCACCGCCAGCGCCGGGCGGCGCGGCAACCAGCGGGCGAGCCGTTCCGGGGTCAGATATGCAGCCACCAGGCCGCTTACGATGACGCCCAGCACCAGGAAGGGCAGGGCCTGCACGAACACCCCGCAGAACACCGTGGCCGCGGTGGCCAGGCGGGCGTGGTCGGTCAGCAGGCCGCTGACCCACGAACCGGACAGCGCCAGGCCGATGAGGCCGACGAGCAACAGCTCCATCGACCCGGCCCGGCGCCGGCGGTCCGGCGCCAGTGTGGATTCTTCCCCGGCCATGCGCCCATCTTGCCGGGGCAGTCTGACAATCCGGTGTCCAGGCGAAAGGCAGGGGCCCACACGGCGCCTCTGGCCAACGTGCCTGAGTACCCCTGAACGCCCGCGGCGCCGCGCCGCGGGCGGCCGACTGCCGGCTAGTTCAGCGAGTCCACCGCGGCCACGATGTCGGCCACCTCGGTGCGCGTGGTGTAGTTGGGATGCACGTCGATCCAGCGGATCGTTGACGCGCCGTCGACAATCACGACTGTCGGCATGGGTACTCCGAAGCCCCCATCGGCATTGACGGCGGTCAGATCGAGGCCCAGTGCGCGCTGCGCGGTCCGGGAGCCCTCCGTGGGTGCGGTGAGCACCCCGAGCGCGGTGGCCAGCTGATTCGCTGGATCGGACAACACCGTGAAGGTCAGCTCGTTCTTTTCCTGCGTCGACAGCGAACCATCAGGCTTCTGCGGGCTCAGCGCCAGCAGCGGGATACCCCGCTGCTGCAGCTGTGGGACGAGGTTCTCCTGGTATGCCCGCAAGGCGAGGTTGCAATACGGGCACCATGCTCCTCGATAAAGAACGATGACCGCCGGGCGACCGTCGAGCTGGGCCGCGAGAGTGGTTGGTGCGCCGTGCACGTCGAGCAGCTGCACGTCGGGCACTGTGTCGCCGGGAGCAGCGATGTTCGCGGGGATTCCGCGGGCGTCCAGGACGGCCTGCTCGGCAGCGAAGACTGCCGACACCTCCTCGGGGAGATGACCCGCCATGTCGCGACGCATCTGATCGACGCGATCGGCGATGGTGGCAGGCTGAGCATCAGCGGTGGTCATACGAGACCCTTTCAAGGCGTGCCAGCTTGTCGCGCAAGGACATTGGCAGCAATTCGAGTTGAGACTTCTCGAGCCTGATCCCGCAAAAATGGAGTGTCAACTCCAAAACGGAAGTTGCCGACCGCGGCCTCACGACGTTCCCCAGCACCGGCACTCTTGGGCCCGCACCACTCACCACGACAGTTTTGGAGTTGACACTCCATTTTCTCGGCGGTGGAATGACCTCGTGGCATCGGCGAGAGCCTCTCGCCGATGCCGAGCGCGTCTTCGTGATGCAACGAATCCACAATTGATGGAAGGTCACCCACATGCCGCCGACTTCCGTCGAGAAGCTCACCGCCAAAGGCCGCGCGACCCGCGAGCGCATCGTTTGCGCCGCTGCCGACCTGATGTATCAGCGCGGCGTCGTCCGCACCACCATCGAGGACATCCAGGAAGCCGCTGCGGTGAGTACCTCGCAGATGTATCACTATTTCGCCGACAAGGGCGAATTGGTCGCGGCCGTCATCGATTTCCAGACCGACCGGGTACTCGCCGTCCAGCATCTCGGGCTGGACCGGCTCGAAAGCCTGGATGATCTGTACCGGTGGCGCGACATTCTGGTGGAAACGGTGCGCCAAGCGGGCGGCGTCGGTGGCTGCCCGATCGGCACACTGGCCAACGAACTCTCCGAAATCGACCCGCTCGCCCGGGCTCACTTGGCGCGTTCATTCAATCAGTGGGAACACCTGATTCGCGACGGGCTGGCTGTCATCGCGGCCCGTGGCGAACTACCGGCAGGCACAGACACAGACCAGCTCGCGATGGCAATGCTGGCCGCAATTCAGGGTGGACTGCTGCTGAGTCAGATCCGCCGCGACGCCGCACCGTTCGAAGCGGCCATTGACACCATGATCGGGTACCTCGCCAGCTTGGGTGTGAAGTAGCCCGGTATCCAAGTACGGCCCGATCAGGCGCGGTCCGCGGTCAATCGCTGTCCTGGTCGATGCCCGTCAGCATGAGCTCCGAGACCCGGCGCGGAGTCTCCGTCAGGTAAGCCATCGCCGCGATGCGCTTGGGCAGGATGACGTGCTTCTTCTCTTTCTCGATGGCGTCGGCGATGGCCTCGGCGACCAGGTCGGCGTCCAGCGGCTCCTGCGGGATCATCCGGAACTTGAGCGACCGCTCGATGGTGCGGCGTGCCGGCCCGAACGACCGGATGTGGTCGATCATGTCGGTCTTGACCTCACCGATCTGCACCAGCGTGGTGTTCACCGGCTTGCCCCGCAACTCGGAGCGGATGCCCGCGGTGAAGTGGCTGAGCCCGGCCTTGGACGCGCCGTACAGGGTGACGCCCGGCCCGGTGGAAATGGCGCCCATCGACGACACGTTGACGATGTGGCCGTGGCCGCGCTTCATCATCAGCGGCATCACCTGGCGACACAGCTCCATGGGAGCAATCAGGTTGACCTGCAACAGGTCTCGCACATCCTGGGACGACGCCTCATAGAAACGGCCGACGCGGTCCACCCCGGCGTTGTTGACAATGACGTCGACCGGGCCGTCGGCCTCCACGCGGTCGATCAGCGCTTCGACCGCCGCCGGATCCATCAGGTCGGTGGGATATGCCTTGCCGCCCAGCTCTTTTGCCAACTCTTCGAGCTGCTCGGCGTTGCGGGCGACGAGCGCGACCGCGGCGCCGCGGCGGGCCATCGCCCGGGCGATGTACTTTCCCAGACCGCGGCTGGCGCCGGTGACCAGGACCCGGCTGTTCCTCAGTTGCATGTCCCTGCTCCATTCACAATCGTGCTGACCCGGACCGGCGGAGCCCCGTCAGACTCCACGTCGCGACGCCGAATCAGCTCATGGTGAGCACGCTAAACGGGGCGCGAGCCGAACTTCAGAGGTAGTTCCCGATGAACGAGACAACATGTCCACTGCCTCACATTTTTGGCCTCATAGTGATGTATGCGACGTTTATCGGGCGAGGACAACAGCTTCCTGGCATGGGAGAGCGCCGTCCAGCCGCAGCACACCATCAAGGCCGTCGTGCTCGATCCCGCACAGGGCCACGAACCCATCACCTTTGCGGCCGTGCGGGCCGCGCTGCCCGGCCTCGTCGACCGCGTCGAGCCCTTGCAGTGGCAGCTGATGTCCCCGCGATTCGGCGCCGGCCGGCCATGGTGGATCACCCGCGCCCGCGGCGATCTCAACTACCACCTGAAGCGCGCGACGGCCGTAGCTCCCGGCACCGACCGCGAGCTGGGCGCGGAGATCGCCAAACTCGCCGAAGCGCCACTCGATCGGGACCGTCCGGCCTGGCAGATGTGGTACGTCGACGGCCTGGCCGACGGCCGTGTCGCGCTCGTGCTGAAGATCCACCACGCGGTGGCCGACGGCATGGCGTCGCTGAACCTGCTCGAGCAGTTCTACAGCCAGGACCCCGCCGACCGGCTGCCCGAGCCCTCGGGCCACCCGCTGCCCGACGAGCACCGGCCACCGGCCGCGCAGTGGTTCCCGATGGTGGTGCGCCAGCAGGTCACGTCACTCACCAAGTTTCCCAAGGTCCTGGCCCGCACGGCCAAGGTGACCCGCACCATCCAGCACCGGCAGCAGGCGGGAAAGCCCGGCTATGCCGAGGCCTTCATTCCGCCGGCCCTGCCGTTCAACGAGCCGCTGACCGCCAGGCGCGGCTTCGCTTTCGTCAACGTCGAGATGGACCACATCAAGCAGGTGTCGAAGACGTTCGGCGTCAGCGTCAATGACGTTTTCCTGTCGCTGTGCAGCACCGCCCTTCGCGAATACCAGGCCTCCCGCGGGCCCGTCGGCGACGACACCATGACCGCCGTGGTGCCGGTGTCGATGCGCCCGCAGGACGGCGACCGCTGGGGCAACAAGGTGGCCCGGTGGAACGTCGAGCTCGCCACCAACATCGCCGACGCCGTGGAGCGGCTCACGGTCATCTCCGCGAACACGGCGACCGCCCGCGAGGTGCAGAGCGAGCGTGACGCCTGGCTACAGCACGACTGGATGGAGTACTGGCCGCTGTTCAAGGTCTACTCGCGGGTACTGCCGACCATCGGGGCGCAGGTGAAGAAGCGCCCGATGTTCAGCATGATCGCGTCGAACATGCGTGGCCCGCAGCAGAAGCTGTACTTCGGTGGCGCACCGGTCGAGAAGCTGATCTCGACCGGCCCCCTGGTGTTCCCGATGGGCATGAACATCACGGGCTGGAGCTACGCGGGCAGCATGCAGATCTGCGTGCTCACCTGCACCGACCAGGTGCGGGATCCGCAGGCCATCGCCGACCGCCTGCCGGTGGCGCTGGCCGAGCTGGTGGCACGTTGCGAGACCGCCGCGGATTCCGTCCACAGCTGATCCGGCTAGCCGGCATGAATAGCGTTGGCCGACAACATAAATAAACGTCGAACCCGTCCCACAAACGACTCTGGGATGCGATATCAGGGGTGATATCGCATCCCAGGTACGTGTAGACCTACACGGACGCAGGCGATTACGTCACCTTCGTCCGCCGCGACCGGCCTCTGAATGTACGCGAAACACGGTGTGTCGCTGTACAAACACGCACACTCGCGGGAAGCGGGTCAGGCCTTGCCCTCGGCCCGCTCCCGCTGGATCTCCAGCGCGATGTCGATCAGCTGGTCCTCCTGGCCACCGATCAGCTTGCGCTGGCCGACGCGCAGCAGCAGCTCGTGGGCGGGCACGCCGTAGCGCTCGCCCTGGCGCACCGCGTGCTTGAGGAAGCTGGAGTACACCCCCGCGTAGCCCATCACCAGGGCGTTGCGGTCCAGCAGGCACTCGGCCGGCATCGCCGGGGCGACAACCTCTTCCGCGGCATCGGCGATGTCGAAGAAGTCGATGCCGGTCTTGACACCGATCTTGTCGAACACGCCGACCAGCGCCTCCACCGGCGCGTTACCCGCACCGGCACCGAACCGGCGGCAGGAGCCGTCGATCTGCTTGGCGCCGGCCCGCACGGCCTCGACCGAATTGGCAACGCCCAGACCGAGATTCTCGTGTCCGTGGAAACCGACCTGCGCATCGTTACCGAGTTCGGCCACGAGAGCCGAGACCCGGTCGGCGACACCTTCGAGCACCAGCGCGCCCGCGGAGTCCACCACGTAGACGCACTGGCAGCCGGCGTCGGCCATGATGCGCGCCTGCGCGGCGAGCTTCTCCGGGGAAATGGTGTGGCTCATCATCAGGAAGCCGACGGTCTCCAGGCCCAGTTCGCGGGCCAGGCCGAAGTGCTGGATCGAGACGTCGGCCTCGGTGCAGTGGGTGGCGATGCGGCAGATCGAGCCGCCGTTGCCCTGGGCTTCCTTGATGTCCTCTTTGGTCCCGACACCGGGCAGCATCAGGAACGCAATCTTGGCATTCTTCGCGGTCTCGGCCGCGATCTTGATCAGTTCCTGCTCAGGCGTCTTGGAGAACCCGTAGTTGAAGCTCGAACCACCGAGCCCGTCGCCGTGCGTGACCTCGATGACCGGGACGCCGGCGTTGTCGAGCGCACCGACGATCGCACGCACCTCGTCACCGGTGAACTGGTGACGCTTGTGGTGTGAGCCGTCACGCAGCGAGGTGTCCGTCAACCGGACGTCCCAGGCGGCATCAAAAAAGACGTCGTTGGAGGAGATTCCTCCCGACTCAAGTGCGGTACTCATGCTTTCGCTCCCACGATTTCTTTGGCGATCTCCTCGCCCACCTTGGTGGCCGCGGCGGTCATGATGTCCAGATTTCCAGCGTAGGGCGGCAGGTAGTCGCCCGCACCCTCCACCTCGACGAAGATGCTGACGACGTGCTGGCCGCCGTTGACCATCGACGGCTCGTCGAACTGCGGCTCGTTGAGCAGCCGGTAACCGGGCACGTAGGTCTGCACCTCGGCGGCCACGTCCTTGATGGATTGGACGACGGCAGCTCGATCCGTATCGGGGGGAATGGCGCAGAAGATGGTGTCGCGCATGATCATTGGCGGGTCGGCCGGGTTCAGGATGATGATGGCCTTGCCGTCCCTGGCGCCGCCGATGTCGCGCACGCCGGCGCTGGTGGTCTTGGTGAATTCATCGATGTTGGCCCGGGTGCCGGGACCGGCCGAAGCCGACGACACCGACGCCACGATCTCGGCGTAGGGCACGTCGACGACGCGAGACACCGCGTACACCATCGGGATGGTGGCCTGGCCACCACAGGTGACCATGTTGACGTTCATCGAATCCAGATGCGCCCGCAGGTTGGCCGGCGGGATCACGCCCGGGCCCACGGCGGCCGGCGTCAGGTCGATGGCCCGGATGCCGGCTTCCTCGTACCGCGGCGCGTACGCCTTGTGCACGTAGGCGCTGGTGGCCTCGAAGACGAAGTCGGGCTTCTCGCTCTGGGCCAGCAGCCAGTCCGCGCCTTCGTGGCTGGTCTCCAGCCCGAGCTTGCGGGCGCGGGCCAGGCCCTCGCTCTCCGGGTCGATACCGATCATCCATCGGGGCTCGAGCCAGTCCGACCGCAGCAGCTTGTACAGCAGGTCAGTACTGATATTTCCCGAGCCGACGATCGCGACGCTCGCTTTGGAAGGCATGCTCACTCCTATTGACGAATATCTGTAGAAACTTCGGCCACTACGCGAAAGACAGGTGGACGGAGCCCAATCCGGCGAACTCGGCGACGAAGTCGTCACCCGGCTTGGCATCGAACGCCCGCATACAGGCGCCGGGCAGCACCACGTCACCGGCCTTGAGGCGAACGCCGAACTGGTCGACCTTGCGGGCCAGCCAGGCCACCGCCGTGACCGGGTTGCCGAGGACCGCGTCGCTGCGGCCCTCGCCGAGCACCTCACCGTTGCACTTGAGCACGGCGTCGATGGCGCGGATGTCGATGTCTTTCGGAGAAACGCGCTCCTTGCCCAGCACCCAGCCGGCCGAGGAAGCGTTGTCGGCGATGGTGTCGCACAACTTGACCTGCCAGTTGGTGATGCGGGTATCGATCAGCTCGATGGCCGGCGCAAACGCCGCGGTGGCGGCCAGCACGTCGTCCTCGGTGCAGCCGGCGCCGGGGAGATCGTCGGCCAGCACGAACCCGACCTCGACCTCGACCCGCGGCAACAGGTACTTCGAGGTCAGCACGGGCTTGTCCTCGAATACCTCCATGTCGTCCAGGAGATGCCCATAGTCGGGTTCGTCCACATTCATCATTTTCTGCATGGCCTCGCTGGACAGACCAACCTTGTGTCCCACCACGCGGGCACCTTCTGCGACACGCTGACGAATGTTGAGCAGCTGAATCTCGTACGCGTCGACGACGTCGATGTCGGCGTAGGTGTCGGTCATCGGCGACATCGCGACCCGGCTGCGCTCGGCCTGGGCCAGCGAGGCGGCGAGCTCGGCACGCACGTTGTCGGACAGCATTCGTGAATTCCCCTAACTTCATGGACCGGCGCAGTTGTCCACAGGCCGGGCAATTCTATAACGTGTTCTACATGACTGGACAGGAGTACGACGTTGTCGTCGTCGGCAGCGGCGCAGCCGGCATGGTCGCCGCCCTCACCGCAGCCCATCAGGGCCTTTCGACAGTAGTCGTTGAAAAGGCCCCACACTATGGAGGTTCCACTGCGCGGTCAGGTGGCGGCGTCTGGATCCCGAACAATGAGATTTTGCAGCGTGCGGGGGTCAAGGACACCCCCCAAGCGGCCCGCACCTACCTGCACAAGATCGTCGGCGACGTGGTCCCCGCAGAGAAGATCGACACGTATCTGCAGCGCGGCCCCGAGATGCTGTCCTTCGTGCTGAAGAACTCGCCACTGAAGCTGTGCTGGGTGCCGAACTACTCCGACTACTACCCGGAGACCGAGGGTGGCCGCGCCGGCGGACGGTCTGTGGAGCCCAAGCCGTTCAACGCCAAGAAGCTCGGTGCCGACATGGCCGGCCTGGAGCCGGCGTACGGCAAGGTGCCGCTGAACATGGTTGTGATGCAACAGGATTACGTCCGGCTCAACCAGCTCAAGCGCCATCCGCGCGGCGTGCTGCGCAGCCTCAAGGTCGGCATCCGCGCCACCTGGGCCGGCGTCACCGGCAAGAACCTGGTCGGCATGGGCCGCGCCCTGATCGCACCGCTGCGCATCGGCCTACAGAAGGCCGGCGTGCCGGTGCAGCTGAACACCGCGCTGACCGACCTCTACTACGAGGGCGGCGCCGTCCGCGGTATCTACGTCCGCGACATGAACGCACCGGAAAGTGCTGAGCCGCAATTGATCCGAGCCCGCCGCGCGGTGATCCTGGGTAGCGGAGGCTTCGAGCACAACCAAGAGATGCGCACCAAGTACCAGCGTCAGCCGATCACCACCGACTGGACCGTGGGCGCCAAGGCCAATACCGGCGACGGCATCCTGGCCGCCGAAAAGCTCGGCGCTGCAATGGAAATCATGGAAGACGCCTGGTGGGGTCCGACAGTGCCGCTGCCCGACAACCCGTGGTTCGCGCTGTCCGAGCGCAACTCCCCCGGCTCGATCATCGTCAACATGAACGGCAAGCGGTTCATGAACGAATCCATGCCGTACGTCGAGGCCTGCCACCACATGTACGGCGGGAAGTACGGCCAGGGCGACGGCCCGGGCGAGAACGTGCCGGCCTGGCTGCTGTTCGACCAGCAGTACCGCAACCGCTACATCTTCGCGGGCCTGCAGCCTGGACAACGCATTCCGAAGAAGTGGACCGAGGCCGGCGTCGTCGTCAAGGCCGACACCCTGGAAGAGCTGGCGGAGCTGACCAATCTGCCTACCGACGCATTGGCCCAGACCATCGAGCGCTTCAACGGCTTCGCCCGCAGCGGCGTCGACGAGGACTTCGGCCGCGGCAACAGCGCCTATGACCGCTACTACGGCGACCCGACCAACAAGCCGAACCCCAACCTCGGCGAGATCAAGCACGGTCCGTTCTACGCGGCCAAGATGGTGCCCGGCGACCTGGGTACCAAGGGCGGCATCGTCACCGACATCCACGGCCGCGCACTGCGCGAGGACGGCTCGGTCATCGAGGGCCTGTACGCCTCGGGCAACGCCAGCGGACCGGTGATGGGTCACACCTACCCCGGCCCCGGCGGGACCATCGGCCCCGCCATGACCTTCGGATACCTGGCGGCACTCCACGTGGCAGGAAAGGGCTGACATGCCGATCAATCTCGACGAAGCCATCGGAGCCGAACTCGCACCGGTCGAATTCTCGTGGAGCAGCAGCGATGTGCAGCTGTACCACCTGGGTCTGGGTGCCGGCGCCGACCCGATGAGCGAGCGCGAACTGCGCTATCTGATCGACGACAAGCCGCAGGTCCTGCCGACATTCGGCAACGTGGCGCAGAGCTTCCACGAGACCAAGGCGCCGTCGGTCAAGTTCCCGGGCATCGATATCGAGCTGAGCCGGGTGCTGCACGCCAGCGAGGCCATCTACACCGACGCTCCGATCCCGCCGTCGGGCACCGGCCGGGCCGTCACCAGGTTCACCGAGATCTGGGACAAGGGCAAGGCCGCGGTCATCTGGTCGGAGACCACCGTGACCAGCCTCGACGGAGCGCCGCTGTGGAAGCAGAAGCGGTCCATCTTCGCCCGTGGCGAGGGCGGCTTCGGCGGTGACCGGGGTCCGTCGACCTCGGCAGCCGAGCCCGACCGCGCCCCGGATCTGCAGATCGAACTGCCCACGCTGCCGCAGCAGGCGCTGCTATACCGGCTCTGCGGTGACCGCAACCCGCTGCACTCGGACCCGGCGTTCGCCAAGGCCGCCGGCTTCGACCGCCCGATCTTGCACGGCCTGTGCACTTACGGCATCGGCTGCAAGGCCATCGTGGACAACGTGCTCGACGGCGACACCGGCCGGGTCCGGTCCTACGGAGCCCGCTTCGCGGGCACCGTGATTCCGGGTGAAACCTTGCAGGCCAACCTTTGGCGTGACGGTGAACGAATCACCGGCGTGCTGACGGCGCCGAGCCGAGACAACGTCGTCGTGCTTGCTGGAATCGAGTTAACCGCGTCCTGACCAGGACATATCCGGAGTCGGCCGCATTTTCAGCGGCCGATTCCGGCAAACCAGGGCCAGCGGTCGGGTCGCCGCTGCGGCGTCTATCTGTATCCACAGCTGACGCTTAACCTGCTAGCTTTCGTAGTAGTCAGTAATTATCCGATTACTCGTGACTCAACTTCCGTGGGGGAAGCCGCCCGTCGGACGACTTGGAGACAAAGGAGCCACTTCGCCATGAGTACCCGCAAGATCACCATCGCTATCGGCGCAGCCGCCACATTCGGCCTGATCGCCACACCGTTCGCGCTGGCGGACTCGACCCAACCCGCAGGTGTCGCGCCCGCTCCCACCACCGTGGCGTTCGGCAAGGACGGCAAGCTCGTGACCGGCAACACCGTCGCCGAATGGGAAATCAGCAACCTCAAGCCCAGCACCGATGCGCTGTCCGAGCACATCAACGGCACGCTCTGGGAAGCGACGGCAGAATACTCGGCTGAGCGCGGTAGCTCGCAGCCGTTCGTGCCGAACCTGAACGCCCGCGCCGCCGACGGTGAGAACTACCGCGTGCTGTGGGGCGTTGCCACGGGGCAGGGCATCAACCCTGCCGGCCTCTCCGAAGGACAAGAGTCCAAGGGCAAGGTCTACTTCGACGTGACGGGTGCCGCGCCGACCAGCGTCGTGTACGCCGACGGTGACCGCGACCTGATCAAGTGGCAGGGCACTGAAGCCACCGGCGCCGCGCCGGTCGCTGCCCCGGTCCGCGGTGCTGCCCCGGCCGCGACCCCGTCCGCGGCCCCGGCTGCTGCGCCCGCAGCCGCTCCTGCCGCCGCCCCGGCAGCCGCTCCGGCCGGCCTCGGCAGCGCCGTGCCGGGCGCCACCCCGGCGGGCACCACCCCGGCGGGCGCCACTCCGGCCGCGACGGGTGCGCAGCCTCCGGCCGGCACCAGCACCGGTGCGGTCCCGGCGGCGACGCCGAACGGTGAGACCCCTGCTGGCACCCCGGCTCCGGCGGGCACCCCGGCGGTTGCCCCGGCCCCGGCCGGTACCCCGGCAAGCACCCCGGCTCCGGCAGGCACCCCGGCGGTTGCCCCGGCCCCGGCCGGTACCCCGGCCGCTGAGGCTCCGGCCCCGGCCGGCGCCCAGGTTCCGGCGGGCACTCCGGCCACGGCTCCGGTCGCCGGCCAGGCTCCGGAAGCCGCTCCGGTTCCCACCGCCGCCGAAAGCGGCCCGGGCACCGCTGCCACCGCCGGTGGCGCCGTCTCGCAGGCTCCGCTGACCCCGGCTCCGGCTCCGGCTCCGAGCCAGGCAATCGCCGGCCAGCCGGCGTCCAGCGCGGGTCAGGGCACCGCCGCCCCGGCCGGCAACCAGCAGGCTGCTCCGGCCGCCCCGGTCACCCCGACCCCGGTGCCGGCTTCCTAAGAAACAACGAATTGGGGCCAGTCGCGATCACCGCGACTGGCCCCAATTTCTTTGTCTGGCCTGTTGTTTCAGTAACTACATCTGACGGCCGATGTCACCGCCGCGCTGCGGCGGCGGGGAAACCGGAGCGACCGGCGCCGGACCGGCATTGTGCGAGCCGGCGCCGGGACCGGCCACCGGAGGCGCCGCCTGCGACGGCGCGGACGTGCGCTGGCGGGACTCGCGGGCATCCTGCTGGGACTGCCGCTGATCCTGCTGCTGCTGACGCGCGTCCTGCTGGGACTGCCGGTCGTTCTGCTGGTTCTCCCGGGCATCCTGCTGCGCCTGGCGCTGCTCCGGCGACATGGGCGCACCGCCGCCGCCGCCGGCGCCGGCCGGCCCGCCGGGCTGGCCCTCTGTGGGTTCGCCGCCCGGCATGCCGCCTTCCTTGCCGCCGCCCTTGCCCATGGCCTGCTGGATCATCTGGCCGAACTGGCCGGCCTGCTGACCCATCTGACCCAGGCCGCCGCCCTGGCCGGCCATCTGACCCGCCTGCTGACCCATCTGACCGAGTTGGCCCAGCATCTGACCCATCTGGCCGACGCCCTGCCCGCCCTTGTCGTCGGCATTGTCATACGCCGATTGGGCCATGCCGACCTTGCCGGAGAACATGCCCTCCTTGGCCTGCAACGAGGCCACATTGGCGGTCATGTCCGCGGCCATGGCCGGCAGCACGGCAGCGATGGTCGCGCTCATCGCATCCTCACCGGGCTGGATCATCGGCATCTCGGGCAGCTCGACCGAGGCTGCGTTCCAGCTGATGTTGCCCGGTGTCTGCAACGGTGAACTCATCAGATATCCCCCTAATCACCAGTCGTCGTCGACGTCTTCGTCGTATGAGCCGTGTTCCAGTGCTTCGGGCACCGCCAGCTGGGTGATGCGACCACCGCCGCCGCCACCTTCGCGGTGCCCCATGCCGCCCATGGCACCCATCGCACCACCGGCACCCGCGGCGGCCGCCACCGGAGCCAGGCCGCCGGCACCCATGCCACCGGCCGCGCTTGCCGGCATCATCCCGGGCCCACCCGCACCGGGGCCGACCATCTTGGCCAGCAGCGGCGTCTGCACGGAGGCCGCGCCCACGCCGCCACCGCCGCCGGGCATGCCGCCCTTCATCAGGCCGGCGCCGTGGGCCGCTCCAGAACCGCCTGCCAGTGGATGGTTGGAGAACGCGCCGAACGGCGAGGCACCGAGGCCGGCCTTGCCCTGACCGCCGCCGGAGAACAGGGAAGTCAACTGCTGCAACGGCTGCGAAAGTTGTTGCAGCGGTTGCATGGCCTGCTGCGGCAACTGACCGAGCATCTGCGGGAGCTGTCCGGCCATCTGCATCATCTGGCCCATCATCTGGCCCATCTGATCGCCGCTTTTGCCCGCCGACTCCGCCGTCTTCTGCGCCGTCTGCTCCACCTGCGGCGGCATACCGGCGGTCGGGATGCTCGGCGGCGCGCCGACGAAGTTGGCCACCTCGGTGGCACTGGCCGTCACCGCGGCGATGTTCTGCGACAGACCCATCTTGATCCGGCTCTGGATCAGTTCCTGCACGTTCGGGAACGGCGCCGCCTGCAGGGCCATGCACTCCGCCTGGACTTCCTCGGCGGTGGCATTGACCAGGTTCTTGGTCTTGATGACCGCGGCCACCATGGACTGCAGCTTGGCAGCGATGGCGGCCGCCTGCGCGCCGTTGGCCTCATGGCCGCCGATGATGGTGGTCGCCTCACCGGCGGCGGCAACCGAACCAGCACCGGTCCACTGACCGGTCAAGTTCATCAACTGGCTGGTCTGCTGTGGCACCACGTGACCGGTGATCTTCGTGGCCAGCTTCGTATAGTGCGCAGCAGCTTCTTCGAGCTGTTCCTCATTGACGTTGGGCCACCCCGGCCCCGTCACCGTCTGCGAACCGAACGGACTGCTGTCCGGCTGAATCCCCATAGACACGGCCCCCTTCCCCAGACATACCGCGTCGGATCCGAGCCTACCGCCCCGAGGGCTGGCCACCCGACGCAAACTGACGGCGCGGTCGGGGGTGCGTCCCGGCTACGAATTCGGTTGATCCTGCCGGGCCAGTAACCGGGCATAGCCGGTCCCCATGGCCAACAGCACCAGGCCAACGACGATGAAAACCGCCACCCGGAACATGCCGCTCAGAGTCCCGAGATCGAACAGGAACAGCTTGGCCATCGCCGCGGCCACCAGTGCCAGGCCACCGCCGATGGGCAGCGACCGCTGCGCCTTCGGCCGGCGCGCCGCGTACCCGAACAACGCGGCCGCCACGGCGATCCAGCCGATCGTCGCGACCATGTGGCCCGCGAGGAATCCGCCGTTCACGCCGCCGATCAGCACCCCTGCGGTGACGGTCAGCATCGTGGACGCATAGGCGGTGACGGCGACCGCGCCCGCCCACATCAGCCGAATTTCGTCATCGTCACGTCTGCCGGTCCAGGACCAGACGACGGCCACCACACTGGCCACCACCAGGACGCTGGAGATCATGGTGGAGACTGCGCTACCCGTACTCAGTTCCACCGCGCGGAACAGCAGTTCCGGCGGCGAGTAGCCGAGGTAGATCGCACCGCCGACGGCCCCGAAGCCGGCAGCCACCCAGCGGGCGATCGCATCGCGGCGGCCGGCGACCGCCACCACGACGGACATGGCGAGCAGCACCGCGCCTCCGGTTCTGCCGTCGAAGGCCACCATTACCGCGAACAGCGCGCACAAGGCCGACACAGCTGACCAGATCTGTTGCACCGCACCGACAACCCCCGGCAGCCGGCTGCCGAGCTGCGCGATTGCGAGGAACAGCGCCGCCACCGCGGCGATGATCGCCCCAGCGATCGTCGGCCGGACCACCGCTGACACGAACAACACCGGCAGCGCACCGCCCGCGGTCGCCACGGCGAGCAGCGAACGGTTGGTTGTCGTGGACAACAGGATCAGCGCGCCGGCGACGGCCAGGACGGCTGCCGCCACGCAGGCGCCCGCGAGCGCCGGATTCCGGTTGGTTCCGAAAGATGCCGACGCCAGCGCCACGAGCAGCGGAAGTGTGCAAACCCCGGTCCGCGCCACGTACATCCAGACCCAGTCCTTGCCCAGTTGCACCGGCAGCGACGCCGCAGACAGCGCCAGCATGAACCCGATGAGCAACAGCGAGACGCCGTCGGCCACCACCGGGGCCAGCACGGCCAACGGCACCAGCACCAACAGCGCGAGTTGTTGGGAGTCCCAGCGCCGGGCCAGCGTCAGGCCGCCGCCACCGATCACCGCAGCCAGCACCAAACCGACTGGCGCAGAGAGCCATTCATAGATCGTGGTGGCCGCGACGACGTCGATGTACGCCGCGGCGATACCGGTGGCGGCCAGGGCAACCGCTCCCACCGTGCCCCCGGGCCGGGTCTTCAGGCGCGTCGCCCCGACCACGAGACCCGCCGCCAGGATCGCCCCCGCGCCGACGCGGAATTCCGGGCGCAACAGACCGGCCTGTGCGGCCAGCACCAACAACAAAACGACGCCGATGAGCGTCACCGCGACACCGGCTGCGGCCAGCGCCTTGCCGATCCAGCCGTCCGAGCGCTCCGGCCGCGGTGGCTGTGTCTGTTGCGGTTGCGGCGCTGCCATCGGCGGAAGCTGCGGTGCCGCGCCCGGGGCAGTCTGAGACGGCTGCAGATACTGCTGCGGGGCAACGTATGCGGCCGGCTGCGGCGTCGGCTGCGGTGGCACCAACGACCGATCGAGTTCAGTGAGGCAGGCCGACACCCAGGCCAAGTGGTGGGATATCGCCGCGACATCCTGCGAGAGCCGGGCCACCATCGCCCGCTGCGGTTCGGTCATGCCGTCATCATCGCGCCGAGCGGGCGTAGTTCGGATGAGTAGGACTACCTGACTACATGCCGAACCAAGGGCACCTCCCGCAAGCGGGAGGTGCCCTTGGTTCGTGAGGAAATTCAGCCCAGGATCAGACCCGACGTCGGGACGCCGGTGCCGGCGGTGACGAGCACGTGCTCCACGCCCGGCACCTGGTTGACGGACGTTCCGCGCAGCTGGCGAACGCCCTCGGCGATGCCGTTCATGCCGTGGATGTACGCCTCACCGAGCTGGCCGCCGTGGGTATTGATCGGCAGCTTGCCGCCCAGCTCGATCGCACCGTTCGCGATGAAGTCCTTCGCCTCGCCCTTGCCGCAGAAGCCGAGCTCTTCGAGCTGCAGCAGGGTGTACGGGGTGAAGTGGTCGTACAGGATCGCGGTCTGGATGTCGTCCGGCGTCAGGCCACTCTGGCCCCACAACTGCCGGCCGACCAGCCCCATCTCGGGCAGGCCGAGTTCGTCGCGGTAGTACGAGTACATCGTGAACTGGTCAACACCTGCGCCCTGCGCGGCCGCCTCCACGATCACCGCACGCTGCTTGAGATCCTTGGCCCGTTCCGGGGTGGTGACGACGATCGCAACGCCACCGTCGGTCTCCTGGCAGCAGTCCAGCAGCCGCAACGGATCGGCAATGAAGCGCGAATTCTGGTGATCCTCGATGGTGATCGGCTTGCCGTAGAAGTGCGCCTTGGGGTTGGTGGCCGCGTGCTTACGGTCAGCGACCGAAACCACACCGAAATCGGCACTGGTGGCGCCGTATTCGTGCATATAGCGCTGCGCGACCATGGCGACCGACGCCGCGGGTGTGCTCAGCCCGTGCGGGTACGACCAGCTGTACTCGACGCCGCGGGAGTCGGCGTTGACGGTCAGGCCCGTCATCACCTGACCGAAGCGGTGCTCGGAGCGCTCGTTGAATGCCCGGTACGCCACAACGCATTCCGCGATGCCGGTCGCCACCGCCAGCACGGCCTGCTGAACGGTCGCGGCCGCGGCGCCGCCGCCGTAGCCGATCTGGCTGAAGAACTTCAGTTCGCCGATGCCGGTGGAGCGGGCCACCGCGGTCTCCAGGTTGGAGTCCATGGTGAAGGTCACCAGACCGTCGACGTCCGTGGGCGACAGGCCCGCGTCGTTCAGCGCATCGGTGACAGCCTCGGCCGCCAACCGGATTTCGCTGCGGCCGGAGTTCTTGGAGAAGTCGGTGGCGCCGATACCGGCGATGGCCGCCTTGCCGGAGATGCTCACTCTGCGGCTCCCATGGTCAGCGTTGAGGTGGCGATGACGTGATCGCCAAGGCTGTTGCTGCCCACCACTTTCAGCGTCACCAGGTCGCCGTCGATGGCGGTCACCTCACCGCGGAAGGTGATGGTGTCGTAGGCGTACCACGGCACCCCGAGGCGCAGCTTGATCGACTTGATGACGGCGTTCGGGCCCGCCCAGTCGGTGACATACCGCCCCACCAGGCCGGTGTCGGTCAGGATGTTGACGAAGATGTCCTTGGAGCCCTTGGCCTGTGCCTTGTCCCGGTCGTGGTGCACATCCTGGTAGTCCCGGGTGGCGATGGCCGTCGAGACGATGAACGTCGGGTCACCGTAGATCGAGAGTTCGGGCAGCTTGGTGCCGATAGTGGTCACTTGGCTGATCCTTCCACTGCCGACCATGCGTAGAGGGTCCACGCCGGACTGACGTCGCTGTCCGGGAAGTCGAGATATGTTGCCTGGACCGGCATTCCGATCTTCACGTCGTCGTGCTCGACACCGCGCAGCTCACCGAGCATGCGCACACCCTCTTCGAGCTCGACGAGTGCGATGACGAACGGCAGGCTGCGGCCCGGCACCTTCGGCGCGTGATGCACGACGTAACTGAACACCGTGCCCCGCCCCGACGAGACGACGTAGTCGATCGGAGCATCTTTGTCCTGCCAGATCGCCGGCACCGGCGGATGCTGCAGGGAGCCGTCGGGCCGCTTCTGGATCCGCAGCTCATGCGCGTTGACCCCGTCCCAGAAGAACTGGGTGTCCCGCGACGACGACGGCCGCATCAGCTTGTCGGGGTCCAGATCGGCTGGGACCGAACCGGTTTCCGCGGCTTGCTGCCCCTGCTTGCCCGCCGGCAGGAACTTCATGATCCGCCAGTCCATGTCGGCGACTTCTTCGTCACCGACATGCCAACGGATCTTCTGGTTGACGAAGTAGCCCTCGCCCAGCGCGGTCTGCTTGGGGCCGACCACGTCGGTGACCTCTGCGCTGATGCTGACCCGCTCCCCCGGCTGCAGATAGCGGTGGTAGGTCTGATCGCAGTTGGTGGCGACGACGCCGACGTACCCGGCGTCGTCGAACAACTTCATGATCCGAGCGAGCGGATCGTCGTCGGACCGGGTACGACCCAGACCCATCATGGTCCACACCTGGATCATGGCCGGCGGCGCCACGATGCCTGGGTGCCCGGCAGCCTTGGCGGCTTCCTCGTCGACGTAGATCGGGTTCTTATCGCCGATCGCGTCGGTCCAGTGGTGAATCATGGGCTGGTTCACCGGATCCCGGCTCAGCGTCGGCTTGCTGCGCCCGGCGGCGACGATCTCGTCGATGCCGGCCTGAAGGTCACTCATCGCTTCTCTCCCTTACCGCGAGACCCGCGGCACCTTGAGGCCGGATGCCGCGATCATCTCGCGCATGACCTCGTTGACCCCGCCGCCGAAGGTGATGACCAGATTGCGCTTGGTCATCGTGTCGAGCCACACCAGCAGTTGGGCGGTGTCCGCGTCAGCCGGGTTGCCGTAGCGGCCGACGATCTCCTCGGCCAGCCGCCCGACTTCCTGAATGCGTTCGGTGGAAAAGACTTTCGTCGCTGCGGCGTCCGCTACGGCGATGGTCTCGCCGGAGGACGCGACCTGCCAGTTGAGCAGCTCGTTGACCCGCCAGATCGACTTGATCTGGGCGAGCAACCGGCGTACCTCGTCATGGTCGATCGGCGTGACGCCGTTCGAACCGGGCTTGGCGGCCCAGGAGTGCACCTGATCGTAGATTCCCGCGACCCGGCCGGACGGTCCCAGCCCCACTCGCTCGTGGTTGAGCTGGGTGGTGATCAGCTTCCAGCCGCCGTTCTCCTCGCCGACCAGCATGTCGGCGGGCACCCGCACGTCGTTGTAGTACGTCGTGTTGGTGTGGTGGGCACCGTCGGACAGGATGATCGGGGTCCAGGAGTAGCCCGGGTCCTTGGTGTCGACGATCAGGATCGAGATGCCCTTGTGCTTGGCCGCGGTCGGATCGGTACGACAGGCCAGCCAGATGTAGTCGGCATCATGGGCACCGGTGGTCCACATCTTCTGGCCGTTAACGATGTACTCGTCACCATGGCGCACCGCGGTGGTCCGCAGCGAAGCGAGGTCGGTGCCGGCCTCGGGCTCGGAGTATCCGATCGCGAAATGCACTTCACCGGAAAGGATTCCGGGGAGGAACTTCTTCTTCTGTTCCTCGGTTCCATACACCTGCAGGGTCGGGCCGACGGTCTGCAGCGTGACCAGCGGCAACGGAACGTCGGCCTGATTGGCCTCGTTGATGAAGATCTGCTGCTCGATCGGGCCGAAGCCCAGGCCACCGTATTCCTTCGGCCAACCCACGCCGAGCTTGCCGTCGCTGCCCATCCGCTTGATGACGGCTCGGTAGGCGTCGTTGTGGCGATTGGTTTCCATCGCCGCCGCCTCTTCGGGCGTGATCAGCGTCGAAAAGTACTCGCGCAGTTCGGATTGCAGCTTGCGCTGTTCCGGGGTCAGTTCGATGTACATCAGATTCCCACCAAGTCGAGACGATGCGAAGGGCCACCGAGCAGCCGGTTGAGGTCCTTGATCGAGGAGTAGTAGCGGTCCATCGGGTAGGTGATGTCCATGCCCATTCCCCCGTGCAGGTGATGGCACAGCCGCATGGCCGGCGGGGCCTGCGATGTCAGCCAGTAGCCCAGGATCGCCAGGTCCTCGGCCGCGTCGAGTCCTTCGGACAGCCGCCACACCACCGAGGTGGAAACCAGACCGATTGTCCGCGAAGCGATGTAGACCTCGGACAGCTGCGCTGCCACGGTCTGGAAGGTGGACAGCGGACGGCCGAACTGCTCCCGGGTTGCGGTGTAGTCGGCAGTGAGCCGCAGCGCTCCGGCCACCAGACCGGCACCGAAGGCGCCGATCATGGCCAGCGCCAACTCGTTCACCCGAGCCACGGTGGCACCGGCCAGCACGTCGTCATCGGTCACCTCGACGTCGGCGAAAGTGACGACGTATTCGTCCGACCCGTTGGCGGTCGGCGTCTTCTCGACCGTCACACCGGCCGCCTTGGGCGATACGACGACCACACCGCTGTCGGTGGTGACCAGCAGCCATTGCGCCATTTCGGCATACGGCACACCGATTTTGGTGCCGTTGAGCTTGCCGCCGGTGTAACTGGTCGACGGCTTCTCCGGCAGCTGGTTGCCGGCCTCGTTGAGGGCGGCGGAGACCACCGCGCCCGCCGCGACGCCCGCCAGGTACCGGTCCTGCTGTGCGTCGGTGGCCAGGTCGACCAGCGGCACCAGAGCGAGCCCGATGGTGGCCAGCGCCGGTCCGGTGGTGCCGCGCCGGCCGATCTCGGTCAGCGCGGTGGCCGCCTCCAGCAGTCCCAGCCCGTCACCGCCCAGGCGGTCCGGCACCGCAAGCGCCGCGACGCCACCGGAAACCAGTGCGTCCCAAGTGTTTTCCCGCTCGAGCACAGATGTCACCACATCGGCGACAGCCTGCTGCTCCGGGCTCGGTGTGAAATCCACCCGAATCCTCCTTGATTCGTGTTACCGGGCTACTCGCTCAGTTGTCGTCAGGCTCAGGCCTGATTTGCCGGCTCGCCGGCGACGGCCGAAATTGCCGGCTCGCCGGCGACCGGGCACTTGCCCGTGTAATCAACCTGCCAGTGCTTGATGCCGTTGAGCCAGCCCGACATCAGCCGCTCGGGCTCACCGATCGAGGCCAGGTCCGGCATGTGGTCGGCGATCGCGTTGAACATCAGGTTGATGGTCATGCGCGCCAGGTTGGCGCCGATGCAGTAGTGCGCACCGGTGCCACCGAAACCGACATGCTGGTTCGGCGTCCGCATGATGTTGAAGGTGTGCGGGTTCTCGAACACCGCTTCGTCGAAGTTGGCCGAGCGGTAGGACATGACGACGCGCTCACCCTTCTTGATCTTCACGCCGCCGAGCTCCACGTCCTCGAGTGCAGTGCGCTGGAACGCGGAAACCGGTGTGGCCCAACGGACGATCTCGTCCGCGGCACTCTCCGGGCGCTCCTTCTTGTACAGCTCCCACTGCTCAGGGTTCTGCGCGAAGGCGATCATGCCGTGGGTGATGGAGTTACGGGTGGTCTCATTGCCGGCCACCGCGAGCATCACCACGAAGAAACCGAATTCATCGTCCGAGAGCTTCTCGCCCTCGATATCGGCCTGCACCAGCTGGGTGACGATGTCGTCGGTCGGGTTCTTCGAGCGCTCCGCGGCCATGCCCATGGCGTAGCTGATCAGCTCGAACGACGATGCCGCCGGATCGATGTGCGCGTACTCCGGGTCTTCACCGGCCGTCATCTCGTTGGACCAGTTGAACAGCTTGTCGCGGTCTTCCTGCGGCACGCCGAGCAGACCGGCGATGGCCTGCAGCGGCAGCTCGCACGAGACCTGCTCGACGAAGTCGCCGGTGCCGGAAGCGGCCGCGGTCTCGGCGATCTTCTGGGCGCGCTCGCTCAGCTCGGCCTGCAGCCGGCCGATGGCACGCGGGGTGAAACCGCGCGAGATGATCTTGCGCAGCCGGGTGTGCTGCGGGGCGTCCATGTTGAGCAGCACCGCGCGCTGCACGTCGACGGCATCGCGGGTCATGGCCTGCGGCCACACCGGAATCGCACCGTCGGGCGCGCTGCCGAAGATATCGTTGCGCTTCGAGACCTCTTTGACGTCCTCGTAGCGGGTGACGAGCCAGTACCCCTTGTCGCCGAAGCCACCGGTGCCACCGGGCACGTCCACCCAGTGCACCGGCTCGGAACGACGCAGCTCCGCCAACTCTTCAACGGGCAGGCCTTGGAGGTTGAGGTTCGCGTCCAGCAAGTCGAAATCGGACGGGATCGGGCAGGGCATGGTGTCTCCTTGGGGAATCCAACGCCTCAGAACAAGGTTCCGAGACAAATCCTTCTAGTTCGGCGTTGCGACCATTGAAACACGCCTTCACCGCAGAGAAAAGGCACGTCCTGATCGTTGCTTGTCAGAGTAATGAAACGTGTTCTAGCCTGAGCTCATGGGTAATCCTGTCATCGTTGAAGCCACTCGTAGCCCGATCGGCAAGCGAGGTGGCTGGCTGTCCGGCCTGCACGCGACCGAACTTCTGGGTGCGACGCAGAGAGCTCTCGTCGAGAAGGCCGGCCTGGACGCCGGCGAGGTCGAGCAGCTCATCGGTGGCTGCGTCACGCAGTACGGCGAGCAGGGCAACAACATCACCCGGCAGTCGTGGTTGGTCGCCGGATTGCCCGAGCATGTCGGCGCCACCACCATCGACTGCCAGTGCGGCAGCGCCCAGCAGGCCAACCACCTGATCGCCGGTCTGATCGCCACCGGCGCCATCGACATCGGCATCGCCTGCGGTATCGAGGCCATGAGCCGGGTGCCCCTGGGCGCCAACGGCGGTGGCGCCCGCGCCGCGTCGTGGGACATCGACCTGCCCAACCAGTTCGAGGCCGCCGAGCGCATTGCGGGCCGGCGCGGCATCACCCGCGCCGACATCGACGCGCTGGGCTTCGCCTCGCAGGCCAAGGCCAAGCAGGCCTGGGCCGAGGGTCGCTTCGACCGTGAGATCTCGCCCATCCAGGCGCCGGTCATCGACGAGAACAAGCAGCCGACCGCCGAGCTGAACCTGGTCAGCCGTGACCAGGGCCTGCGCGACACCACCCTGGAAGGCCTGGCCGCGCTGAAGCCGGTGATCGAGGGCGGCATCCACACCGCCGGCACCTCGTCGCAGATTTCGGACGGCGCGGCCGCAGTGCTGTGGATGGACGAGGACAAGGCCAAGGCGCTCGGCTATACCCCGCGCGCCCGGATCATCGCGCAAGCCAACGTCGGTGCCGAGACCTACTACCACCTGGACGGTCCGGTGCAGTCCACCGCCAAGGTGCTCGAGAAGGCGCGCATGTCGATGGCCGACATCGACCTGGTCGAGATCAACGAGGCGTTCGCGTCTGTCGTGCTGTCCTGGGCTCAGGTGCACAAGGCCGACATGGATAAGGTCAACGTCAACGGCGGCGCCATCGCGCTGGGCCACCCGGTCGGTTCCACCGGCTCGCGGCTCATCACGACCGCGCTGCACGAGTTGGAACGGACCGGCAAGTCGACCGCGCTGATCACGATGTGCGCCGGCGGCGCGTTGTCCACCGGCACCATCATCGAGCGGATCTAGGAGCGGGGTCGCCAATATGGCCGAAGGGCAGCTGAACGCCAAGCAGATCAAGGCACTGAACTCGAAGGCGATGCTCGTCGGCTTCAAGTGGATGTCGCGGATCAACACCTGGGCGTTTCGTGCCACCGACGGCCGGTTGGGCGCCAAGTGGCGTCTCGGCTCCAAGCCGGTCGCCACCCCGCCCCCGGTCGGCATCTTGACCACCATCGGACGCAAGTCGGGCGAGCCCCGCGACAGCCCGCTGCTCTACCTGCGCGAAGGCGACCGGATCGTCGTCGTCGCATCCCAGGGCGGCCGCAGCACCCACCCGATGTGGTACCTCAACCTGGTCGCCAACCCGAAGGTGAAGTTCCAGGTTCGCGGCGAAACGCTGCAGCTGACCGCCCGAGAAGCCACCGACGCCGAACGGGACGAGTACTGGCCGAAGCTCGACGCCATGTACCCCGACTTCGTCGACTACCGCTCGTACACCGAGCGGAAGATTCCGATCATTTTCCTCGATCCGGCCTGATCACAGGCTGAAAAGCTCCCCTGGAACGCGCGTCTTACCAGGGGAGCTTTTTCGTGCGCGAGAAAGTCGCACCGGCGAATTCTCTCCGAATAATTGACGACGCAGACTAGACAGATTTGCAGATATGTACATAGCGTGGCGTGGCACACCTGCCGAGCAACAAATGGAGCCGTCTATGTCATCAACGTTCCGTCGGGGGACTCCTCGCAGACGAACACTCACACGGGTACTGCAGGGGCTGGCCGTCCTGGTCACCGCCACCTTCATGTTCCTGACCTCGGCCTTTGCCGCGTGGGCCGCCAACAACATCACCATCACGTTTGTCCGGCACGGGGAGTCCGAAGGCAACGTGTCGTGCTGCATCGACACCACGATTCCCGGCCCGAACCTGACCGCCAATGGCCAGGCCCAGGCGCAGGCCCGCGCCCAGCAACTGGCCAATGACGGCATCGCCTACGACGGGATTTACTACTCCGACATGGTGCGGACCCAGCAGACGGCCGCACCCTTCGAGACGCTGACCGGCCTGCCGCAGACCGAGCTGAAAGGCCTGCACGAAGTCCAGGCCGGCATCTACGAAGGTGCACCGCAGAACTCCGGATTCGAGCGCATCCTCTACGCGCTGCCGGCGTTGGCCTGGGCAGCCGGTCTCTACTTCGTGCCCATGCCCGGCTCGCCCGACCTGACCGGCGCCAACTTCCAGAGCCGGTACAACGGCGCGGTCCAGGACATCTACAACTCCGGTGACCAGCACCCGGTGGCGTTCTCACACGGTCTGTCGATCATGGCGTGGACGCTGATGAACGTCGACAACCCGGACCTGAGCCTCCTGCTGGGCCACCCGTTGAACAACACCTCGGTCGTCACCGTCAACGGGAACCCGTCCGACGGCTGGACCCTGGTCAGTTGGGACGGCATGGCCGTCTCGCAGAACCCGGCGCTGCTCACCAAGCTGTTCGTCGACACCCGCAACGTGATCACCGCGCCGCAGATGGCCGTATACAACGTCATTCAGGCCATCGGTACCCGGAACATCGCGACCATTGCCACAGCGATCAGGGACGGCGTCTTCGACACCGTCAAGACCGTCGCCAACTACCCGCTCGCCGTCGCCAAGAGCATCGTGAAGTCCGTCCAGACCGGCACCGTGTTCACGGCGGCGCCGCCGCCGGCACCCGCGCCGACGACCACCGCCGCGGTCGACTCGAAAGCCACTGTCGGCACTGCAAACACCGACACCGCCGACAAGCCGACGCTCGCCAAGCAGACGTCCACGCTCAAGCCTGCGGTCACCGGCACCAAGGACAAGACGGTCAAGGCCGTCGAAGCTACCAAGGTCGACGCCACGAAGAACGTCGACACGAAGACCGGGGACGCAAAGGTCGGGGACACAAAGGGCGGGGACACAAAGGGCGGGGACGCGACAGCTACGGACACCAAAGCTGACGACAAGGGCGCCGAAGGCACGGGCAGCAAGGCCACCAAGACAAAGAAGGACAAGACCGAAAAGGCTGACATGCCAAAGGTGGAGAAGCCGAAGAAAGACAAGGCCCCGAAGGCAGACGCCGCCAAGTAGCCGCATCAAAGAAGCTCCCCCAGAACGACTTATGTTCTGGGGGAGCTGAACGGAATCAGGGCCACACCGGGGTCGTTGTCGCTGGTATGCCAACTGGAGTTGTGCTCGACCCCGACCGTAGTTCCGCCAATCATGTCGCTGCCGCGATCGACCAGGCCCGCCGCGCCTACAACGCCGGCGTCCGCCAGTTGTGGATAGCCCAGCAGTTCGACCATGACGCCATCTCGCTGGCCGGATACGTCGGTGCCGCGGTGCCGGGCCTTGCCGTCGGCACCTTCGTCGTACCGATCAACCCGCGCCACCCGCTGACGCTCGCCTCCCAAGCGCTGACCGCCCAAGCTGCCACCGGCGGGAACTTCAGCCTCGGCCTCGGTTTGGGAGCGCATGCTCCCGAGCAGGTGGCCTTCGGGACCGCGTGGCCGAACACCATCGGCCGGCTGCGCGAACACCTGCAGATACTCCGATCGATCCTGGATACCGGCACCGTCGACTTCCACGGCGAAGAATTCACCGCCGCCCCGCAATGGCCGGTGACGGTCGCCGGCGGCACTCCCCTGCCGGTCTACGTCGCGGCCATGGGACCCAAGGCATTACGCGTGACGGGGGAACTGGCGGACGGCACGCTGCCTTATCTCGCAGGGCCGCGCACCATCGAGGAATTCATCGTGCCGACCATCACCGCAGCAGCCACCGCGGCCGGCAGGCGCGCACCGAAGGTCATTGCCGCGGTACCCGTTCTGGTGACCGACGACGTCGATGAGGGCCGGGCCCGCGCCGCCGAGGCTCTCGAGTTCTACGCGACCATCCCGTCGTACGCGCGGGTGATCGAACGGGAGGGCGTGGACTCGATCATCGACCTCGCGGCGGTCGGTACCGCCGCCCAGGTATCTGCACACCTGCGCCGCTACCTCGCCGCGGGCGCGACAGATATCGTGCTCAGCCCCCTCGTGCGCACCGGCATCGCAGCGCTGGAACCGATCTGGGATGTCGCTGCGGCACTGTAGCCAGCCAAAAAAGTGCCCCCGCAACGTCATTCGTTGCGGGGGCATTTTTGGCGATCGTGCCGTTACGAGCCGTAAACCGGCACCGCCGGCCGCGCCTTGGCGAGCAGATCGGCGACCACCGGGCCCAGCTCGGCCGGGTCCCACTTGGCGCCCTTGTCGATCTCGGGGCCATGTGCCCAGCCCTCGGCGATGCGGATTTTGCCGCCCTCGAGTTCGAACATCTTGCCGGTGACCGCACGCGACTCGACGCTCCCCAGCCACACCACCAGCGGCGAGATGTTCTCCGCGGCCATGGTGTCGAAGGCGGCGTCCTGGGTAGCCATCATGTCGGCGAAGACGGTCTCGGTCATTCGGGTCCGAGCCGACGGCGCGATGGCGTTGGCGGTGACGCCGTAGCGGCCCATCTCGGCCGCGGCGACCAGCGTCAGCGCGGCGATGCCGGCCTTGGAGGCGCTGTAGGTGGCCTGGCCGACGCTGCCCTGCAGGCCGGCGCCCGAGCTGGTGTTGATGATGCGCGCATCGACGGTTTCGCCGGCCTTGGACTTCGCCCGCCAGTATGCGGCCGCGTGCTTCATGGTGGCGAAGTGCCCCTTGAGGTGCACCGCGGTCACGGCGTCGAATTCCTCTTCGGTGGCGTTGGCGAACATGCGGTCACGCACGATGCCGGCGTTGTTCACGAGAACGTGTAGGTCGCCATATGCATCAATGGCCTGCTGGATCAGGGCCGCGGCCTGGTTCCAGTCGGCGACGTTCGAGCCGTTGGCGACGGCCTCGCCACCGGCCGCGACGATCTCGTCGACGACGTTCTGTGCGGCGCTGCCGCCACCGGCGGGCGAACCGTCCAGGCCGACTCCGATGTCGTTGACCACGACGCGGGCACCTTCGGCGGCGAACGCGAGCGCGTGCTCACGCCCGATTCCGCCACCGGCACCCGTCACGATGACCACGCGGCCGTCGAGCAATCCCATTGATATCTCCCTTATTTGTTGGCGCTGGACGTTTCCAGGTACTGCGGCGGCTCGCCACCGCCATGCACTTCGAGGGACGCACCGCTGACGTACGACGCGGCCTCGGAGGCCAAGAATGCTGCGGCCCAGCCGATGTCGGCCGGCTTGGCCAACCGCTTGAGTGGCACCGTCGCGGCCACGGCGGCGACCGACTCGGCGTCGCCGTAGAACAATTCGGACTGCTCGGTCTCGACCATGCCGACGATGATCGAGTTGACCCGGACCTTGGGCGACCATTCGACGGCGAGCGTCGTGGTCAGGCTGTCGACGCCGGCCTTGGCGGCGCCGTAGGCACCGGTGCCCGGGGTTGGGCGGTGCGCGCTGACGCTGGAAATGTTGACGATCACGCCGCCGGAGTCCTGCTGCTGCATCACGGCGTTCGCGTGGGTCGAAACCAGCAGCGGCGCAATGAGGTTGAGCTCGATGATCTTGGTGCTGAACTTGGCCGACGCATCAGCGGCCAGCGCGAACGGGGAACCACCGGCGTTGTTGACCACGATGTCCAGCCGGCCGTGCTTGGCGACGATGGCGTCGATCATGGCCTTGACCGCGGCGTCGTCACGAACGTCGCAGGCATGGAACTCGTAGGGCAGCCCCTCCACCTCGCGCCGCGCGCAGGTGATCACGGTGGCGCCCTGCTCGGCGAACACCGCGCTGATGCCGGCTCCGACGCCGCGCACACCGCCGGTGACCAGCACCACGCGCCCGGCCAATTGCAGATTGATTCCAGCAGTCACTGTGCTAGCGTACCAAGCAAGTGCTTGCTTAGGTACCCGTCCCCCAGGAAGTGACTGATGACCATCACCACCAAGACAGTCGAACCGGGCATCGTCTCGGTCACCGTGAACTACCCGCCGGTCAACGCCATCCCGTCGGCAGGTTGGTTCGAATTGGCTGACCAGATCACCGCGGCCGGGCGCGACAAGAGCACCCACGTGGTGATCCTTCGTGCCGAGGGACGCGGCTTCAACGCCGGCGTCGACATCAAGGAAATGCAGAACACCGAGGGCTTCGGCGCGCTGATCGACGCCAACCGCGGCTGCTACGAGGCGTTCCGCGCGGTATACGAATGCCAGGTCCCGGTCATCGCGGCGGTCAACGGCTTCTGCGTCGGTGGCGGCATCGGCCTGGTCGGCAACGCCGACGTCATCGTCGCGTCTGACGACGCCAAGTTCGGCCTGCCCGAGGTCGAGCGCGGCGCCCTGGGCGCGGCCACCCACCTGTCCCGCCTGGTCCCGCAGCACATGATGCGCCGGATGTTCTTCACCGCCGCCACGGTGCCCGCCTCGACACTGCAGCACTTCGGTTCGGTGCACGAGGTCGTCCCGCGCGAAGAGCTCGACGAGGCCGCGCTGCGCGTGGCCCGTGACATCGCCAGCAAGGACACCCGCGTCATCCGCGCCGCCAAGGAGGCGCTGAACTTCATCGACGTGCAGCCCGTCAACGCGCGCTACCGCATGGAGCAGGGCTTCACTTTCGAACTGAATCTGGCCGGCGTGTCCGACGAGCACCGCGACGAGTTCGCGGGGACCAACAAGGGAGCCAAATAGAATGGCAGACAAGACAACAACTCTCGAAGCCGCGGTCGCTGAGATCGAAAGCGGCATGACCATCGGTATCGGCGGCTGGGGCTCTCGACGCAAGCCGATGGCGTTCATCCGCGCGCTGCTGCGCACCGACGTCACCGACCTGACGGTGGTCACCTATGGCGGCCCCGACCTCGGATTGCTTTGTGCCGCAGGCAAGGTCAAGCGCGTCTACTACGGCTTCGTGTCGCTGGACTCGCCGCCGTTCTACGACCCGTGGTTCGCCAAGGCCCGCACCTCGGGCGCCATCGAGGCCCGTGAGATGGACGAGGGCATGCTGCGCTGCGGCCTGCAGGCTGCCGCACAACGTCTTCCATTCCTGCCCATCCGTGCCGGCCTCGGCAGCGACGTCCGCACCTTCTGGGGTGACGAGCTCAAGACCGTCACCTCGCCGTACGAAACCGACGGCGCGCACGAGGAACTCATCGCCATGCCGGCGCTGAACCTCGACGCCGCGTTCGTGCACATGAACCTGGGCGATGTGAAGGGCAATGCCGCCTACACCGGCATCGACCCCTACTTCGACGACCTGTTCCTGATGTCGGCCAAGCGCCGGCACCTGTCGGTCGAGAAGATCGTCTCCACCGAAGAACTGGTGAAGTCCGTTGTGCCGCAGCAGCAGATCATCAACCGCATGATGGTCGACACGGTGGTCGAGGCTCCGAACGGCGCCCACTTCACCACCAACGAGCCGGACTACCGGCGCGACGAGAAGTTCCAGCGTCACTACGCCGAGGCCGCCGGCTCGGAAGAGACGTGGGCCGAGTTCGTCAAGACCTACCTGTCCGGAACCGAAGCCGATTACCAGGCCGCGGTCCGTAAGTTTGCCGAGGCTCAAGCAGCCCAGAAGGAGGCCGCCAAGTGAGTGACGCAACCCGCGCCGAGGTCTGTGCCGTCGCCTGCGCCGAATTGTTCCGTGACGCAGGGGAAATCATGGCCAGCCCCATGACGACCGTCGTGCAGATCGGTGCCCGCCTGGCCCGGCTGACCTTCTCCCCCGACATCGTGATCACCGACGGTGAGGCCCGCATGCTGGCCGACACCCCGGCGCTCGGCGCTCCGTTCGCCGTCGAGGGCTGGATGCCGTTCAACCGTGTCTTCGAGACCCTGGCCTGGGGCCGTCGCCATGTGGTCATGGGCGCCAACCAGATTGACCGCTATGGCAACCAGAACCTGTCGGCCTTCGGTCCGATCCAGCACCCGACCCGCCAGATGTTCGGTGTCCGCGGCGCTCCCGGCAACAGCATCAACCACCCCACCAGCTACTTCGTGGGCAACCACACCAAGCGCGTGTTCGCCGATTCGGTCGACATCATCTCCGGAATCGGTTGGGACAAGGTCGATCCGGCCAACCCCGCGTACCGCTTCCTGAACGTCTACCAGGTGGTGTCCAACCTGGGTGTGTTCGACTTCAACGGCCCCGAGCACCAGATGCGCGCGGTGTCGCTGCACCCGGGTGTGACGGCCGCAGAGGTTGCCGACAACACCTCCTTCGAGGTGCACGGCCTGGACGCCGCCGGCGAGACCCGCCTGCCGACCGCCGACGAACTGCAGCTGCTGCGCGAGGTCATCGACCCGAAGTCACTGCGGGACAAAGAGGTTAAGGCCTAGGCATGTCCAAGCTGAAGACCCCGCTGACCGAACTGGTCGGCATCGAGTACCCGGTCGTGCAGACCGGCATGGGCTGGGTGGCCGGCGCGCGACTGGTCGCGGCCACCTCCAACGCCGGCGGGCTCGGCATTCTGGCGTCGGCGACGATGACGCTGGAAGAGCTGCAGACCGCCGTCACCAAGGTCAAGGCGGCCACCGACAAGCCGTTCGGCATCAACATGCGTGCCGACGCCGGCGATGCGGATGCCCGCTGCGACCTCCTGATCCGCGAAGGAGTCAAAGTCGCCTCCTTCGCCCTGGCTCCCAAGCCCGAGCTGATCGCCAAGCTGAAAGATGCCGGCGTCGTGGTGATCCCGTCGGTCGGCCTGGCCAAGCACGCCAAGAAGGTGGCTAGCTGGGGTGCCGACGCGGTGATCGTGCAGGGCGGCGAGGGCGGTGGCCACACGGGCCCGATCGCCACCACGCTGCTGCTGCCGTCGGTGCTCGACGCGGTCGCCGGCACCGGGATGCCAGTGATCGCCGCGGGTGGCTTCTTCGACGGCCGGGGCCTGGCGGCCGCACTGTCCTACGGCGCCGCCGGTGTCGCGATGGGCACGCGGTTCCTGCTGACCTCGGACTCGACGGTGCCCGACGCCGTCAAGCAGCGCTACCTGGACGCCGCGCTGGACGGCACCGTGGTGTCGACCCGGGTCGACGGCATGCCGCACCGCGTGCTGCGCACGGGTCTGGTGGAGAAGCTCGAAAGCGGTTCGCCGGTGCGCGGTTTCGTCGCCGCCGTCGGTAACGCCCAGAAGTTCAAGAAGATGTCGGGCATGACCTGGCGGTCGATGGTCAAGGACGGCCTGGCTATGCGCCACGGTAAGGACCTGACCTGGTCGCAGGTCGTCATGGCCGCCAACACCCCGATGTTGCTGAAAGCCGGTCTGGTGGAAGGCAACACCGAAGCGGGCGTGCTGGCGTCGGGTCAGGTGGCGGGCATTATCGACAGTCTGCCGTCGTGCGCCGAGCTGGTGCCGAGGATCGCCGCCGAGGCCATCGAGCACCTACAGGCTGCGACCAGCTACATCCAATAATGCTTCCCCGTGGGCGGTGGCGTCCCTGCCGCCCACGGGTGAAACCCGTGTGGGTGCCAATCTGTGTCGTCAATGACCTCGAGGTTCTGGGCACTTGGCAAGCAATTGCCAAGTGTGCGATACCTTTGCGTGTACGCGCTGTCAACCGGCAACAACCTCAGCCTTCTCCGTAGCAACATTCCCTCGCATCGTCCCCCGAGGGGATCGGTGTTGGCTCCTCGCGACAACACATCCGCGGAAATGCCGCAGATTTTCGGCCGCTGAGGATGACGCGACCGCCCTCAAGCCTCCGTAACGTAGCCATCGACCGCAGCAGCAAGCTTTCTACCTGCCATTACAGGCTCGAAAACCTGCGTCAGAGAGGTACCGGTCGAATGACTGTCAGCGGCGGTGTGGCGTATATCGTCACCGCCTTGCTCCCTGTCCTGGCCCTTGCCGCGATCAACGCCATGGTCCGCGCGGTCGGTAGGCGCCGCGGACGGCCAGACACCGCAAACGAGGACTCATGACCACGCCGACAGCTGTCGCCAACCCGGTGGCCAAGCGCCGCAGCTCCCCCGTTCTCGGGTGACCCGCGTCCGGCGGCGCCTCGATAGGCGCCGCCGATCACCTGCTCGGAATCTCCACTTTGACCGTCACTCCCCGGGTGCGACAACCTGATTGAGTCAGTCGTTCATCGATCGGAGTCGGCCCATGCGCACCGTCTATGTGCGCGTGCGCGTGGCCATGACTCCACCGAGGGCAGACCACCGTCCGGCATTGCGGGTCGCGCTCGGTTTGGCTGTCCCCGGTATCGCACTGCTGGCAGCGGGACGGCCGGACCTGATCATCTATGCGGTGTTCGGTGCGATCACCGGCATGTACGGCCGCACCGAAAGCCGCGCCCGACGGTTCGCCCACCAGACCCAGGGCGCCGTGATCCTGGTGCTCGGCGTGGCCATCGGGGTGGCTCTGGCCAATTCCCATGTGCCACCGGCGGTCCTGGTGATCGCCGCGGTAACGTTCGCCGCCGTTGGCTCCGTCGTGACCGACTACCTCGCGCTCAAACCCGAGGGGCCCTTCTACGGCGTCTTCGCGCTCGGTGCCATCGCCACGGTGCCCGCCGGCCGGGTGACACCGTCGTCGGCGATATTGCTCTGTGCGGCAACGGCTTTGTTGTGCATTGTGCTCGGTCTGCTTGACGCACCCCGGGCTGCGGCAACGGCGAACCGGCTTCCGCTGCCGAACCGACACGACGTGTTGATTCATGCCGGGCGCTATGCGCTCTCCATCACCGCGGCCGGCACAGCTGGATTGGCGCTCGGTGTCGACCACGCCAACTGGGCCATCGCCGCGGCAGCAGGACCGTTGGCCGCCGCCGACGCCCTTGGCCGCATCAAACGCGGAATCCACCGCCTTGGTGGCACTTTCATCGGCCTGGCCGTGGCGGCCGCGTTGCTCGTGCCGCAACCGAGCGAGTACGTCCTCGCAGTCTGCGTGATGGCGCTGCTGTTCCCCACCGAACTGTTCATGTCCCACCACCACGCGGTCGCGCTGGGCTTCTTCACTCCGCTGATCATGCTGATGACCGATCTCGCCTCGCCGACCGAACCGCTGGTCCTACTGGCCTATCGCGGCATCGACACCGTCATCGGCGTCACCGCCGCGATCTCGGTGTCGATGCTGTTATCGGGCAGCCGCGAATAGAGGCCGGGACACCAGTTCTGTTGGCGCCCCGCTTAGTTGGTCGACGGTGCTGGTGGTGGTTGGAAGGGTTGGTACCACCACCATTGGGCGCGTTCCCCGGTTGGTCCGGGGCACGGCGGCACGTCAGGACGCGCTGTGGTGGGTGGTCGCGCGAGTGATCCACCGCTGAGCTGTCGGCCCGCGGCATCAGTGACGACCAACCGGTCAGCGGGTCCGGTGATGGTGATGACGCGCTGGTGGTGCAGCCGGTGGTGATACGGGCACACCAGGACCAGGTTGTGCAGTTCGGTGACCCCACCGTTCTCCCAATGAATGATGTGATGCGCATGCAAGCCCCGGGTGGCCCCGCACCCCGGTACCCGGCAGCAGCCATCACGGTGTTCCAACGCGCGGCGCAGCCGGCGGCTGATGGTGCGGGTGCTGCGGCCGGCGCCGATCGGCTGACCATGCTTCTCGAGCCACACCTCGCAGGTCGCGTCGCACAACAGCAGCCGGCGTTCCTCCTCGGTGAGCACCGACCCCAGATGCAATGCGGCAGTGTCGTGGTCGAGATCCACATGCACCACTACGGTGGTGTGCTGACCATGCGGACGGCGTTCCACATCGCTATCCCAGCCTGCCTCGACCAGGCTCATGAACCCATCCACCTGGTTCGGGAACGGCGGCACCTCATCCGGCACCGGCCCACCGTTTTCCCAAGCGTCGTGGTCACGTTTCCAGTCCGCGACCAACGCATCCTGATGCGATGCCATCGCGGCGTCGAACTTCGCCGCCTCCAGCTTCGACAACCGGATCTTGTACGTCGTGGAACCGTCATCGTGGGTGGTCTTGGAGATCGACCGCTCAGGCTCAGGTTTCTGCGCGGGGTCCGGGCGCGGTTCTAGCTTCACCGCATCACGCAGCTGGGTGACCGTGGCGCTTTCGGCGAACTGCACGTAGTGCTCATCCGAACCCTCGCCGGCATGTTCGGCGATCACCCCGACCTGATCCAGCGACAACCGGCCCTCGCACATCGCCTCGGCGCAGCGCGGGAACTCCTCCAACCGGTGCGCAACCGCCACCATCACTTCCGCATTCCGCGGCGACACCCCGGTTTTCCACGCCACCAACGACGTGAGCGACCGAGCACCCGTGGCGCCCCACAACCCGTCACGATCGATCTCGGCCACGATTTCCGCCAGGCGGCCGTCGATCGCGTTGCGCTGACCGGTCAGCTCACCGATCTCCGCGAAGAACGCATCAAGACGCTCACACGGCGACGGCTCAACATCGAAAGCCGTTGCGGTGGTGGACATAACACCATCAAAGCAGAGGACACCGACAAGTTTCCGACGCCTCGGACGCAGCAAGCGAGAGGCCGGACCTGCCCTAGTCCACCGACTTCGTCACGGTGACTTTGGCGTTCTTCATGATGGGCTGGTCACTCTGCGAACTGAAATCGCCGATGGCACAGAGCACGTTCATTTCCGGCATGTACCCGGCCGCATTGCCGCGCGGGATGCGTCGACTCGCTGCTCGGCGGAGGAGGCCTGTGTCCAAGGGCAATTTCCGTGAGCCTGATTAGCAATGCCTATCAACCGTGGTCGAATAGTCCATGCTGTTTCGCCAGCTCGAATACTTCGTGGCCCTCGCTCGCGAGAAGCACTTCGCCCGCGCGGCCGCGGCCTGTTACGTCTCGCAGCCGGCACTATCCGAGGCGATCCGCAAGCTGGAGAACGAGCTCAAGGTTCCGCTGGTGCGGAGGGGACAGAACTATGAGGGTCTGACGCCCGAAGGCGAACGCTTGGTGTTGTGGGCGCGCCGGATTCTGGCTGATCACGACGCGCTCATCCACGAGGTCACCGCGTTGCAAACCGGCTTGACGGGCGAGCTGCGGCTCGGCGTCATCCCAGCCGCGTCCGGCACCGTGGCACTCTTGACCGATCCGTTCTGCCTCGAACATCCTTTGGTGCGAGTGCAATTGGAGAGCAGCCTGCGCTCGGCGGGCATCGTCGAGCGGATCCGCCGGTTCGAGCTCGACGCGGGAATCATCTACCCCGACGGCGTCGATACCACGGGCTTGACGGTCACGCCGCTGTACGAGGAGCGGCAGGTCCTCATCGTCGGCACCGAACTGCTTGCCAGCCAGGCGAACCCGATCACCTGGGCCGATGCGCTGGAACTGCCGTTGTGTCTGTTGAACACCGGGATGCGGGGGCGGCAGCTGCTCGGCGACGCGCTGGCCGCGCACGGTCTGACCGCGACACCGCGGCTCGAAGCCGATTCGGTGGTGTCCCTACTGGCCCACGTCAGCAGTGGCCGCTGGGCGAGCATCGTCCCCCAAACTTGGCTGCATACGTTGCGTCTACCGACCGGTGTGCGAGTGGTGCCGTTGGAGAACCCCCAGGTGACGGCGACCATCGCACTGGTCACCAGTGCTGCCGAACCGGGATCGGTGCTGGCGCGCGCCTTGGTCGCGACCGCGCACCGCACGCCGATCAACCCAGGCTAGCGGTACCGGTCGGGCAGCAGGCCGATCAGGATCGAGCCGAGCGCGCCAGACTTGTTCTGCGACAACGCCTGCGAAGCTCTCGTTGCCCGAACCACTCATCCGCTGAACACTAGAACCCGTCAGTACTCGTCGCCGGGCTGCACCATCCGGACCGGGCCGCGACGCCGCGCCGCGGGCTGCGGCTCCTGCGCCCATTCCGCACCGCTGGCCTCCATCAGCGCACTGATCTCATCGATGTGCACGTCCGCCAGGTCCCACACGTCGGGCACCAGGTCGCGGTCGACGATGAAACCGAAGTCCAGGCGGTCCAGGTAGCTCACGACCGTGATGTTGAGCCCCTGCCCTTCCGTGACGATCGACACCGGGAACTGATGGACCAGTTGCGCTCCCGCAAAATACAGCGGCTTGCGCGGACCGGGCACATTCGAGATCACCAGGTTGAACGGGGTGGCCGCGATCCGGTGGGCAAGCCCGAAGCGGGACGCCAACCGCATCGCCGACGTCGACAGCACCGGTGCCGAAACCTGAGCCATGTCGCCGAGCTGGCTGGCGGGCACCAGATCCAGCAGGCGCTTCGCGTCGAGCATGGCCGCGCGGCAGCGGGCCACCCGTTCCAGCGGGTCCTCGCAGTCGGTCGGTAGCTCGGGGAAGATCGCCGACACCCGGTTGGTCCACGGATCTTCTTCGTCACCGGTACGGATGGACACCGGCACCATGGCCCGCAGCGGGCCGTCGGGCAACGCATCGTGCGTCAGCAGGTACCGGCGCAGTCCGCCGGCGCAGATCGCCATCACAATGTCGTTGACCGTGCCACCGGTGGCCGTCTTGAGCTGTTTGACGTTCTCCAACGACGCCGTGCGCATGGCGAACCGGCGGTGCCCGGTGATGGGCCTGTTCCACGGGGTGGGTGGTGCGGGCGAGGTCGGCAACGGAATCCTGGGTCCATCTTCCTTGCCAAGGCGCGCAAGGGATTTGATGGCGGAACTCGCCTTGCTGGCAGCGCTGCCGAGGCTGTCGATGCCGGCGGCGTCGGCGAGCTGGCCAACCAGCCTGGTTTGGAACCGCAGCGCCTTCGCGGGATGGCCGGCGAGGTTGACCACCGCCTTGCGCAGCAGTTCGATGTTGCCCGGCAACGGTTCGGCTTCCCAGGCCGGACTCGGTCCCGGCGGCGCGGCGTCCGGATCGGTGTCGGTCAGGATGTTGAGCATCAACTGCCCGGCGGCCCCGTCGATGGTGGCGTGGTGGTACTTCGTCAGCATCGCCCAATTGCCGTCGTCCAGACCGTCGATGACATAGACCTCCCACAGGGGCCGGCTCCGGTCCATCGGGCGGCCGACGATGCGGGATACCTGGTCGGCCAACTGGTCGACCATTCCCGGTCGGGCCAAATGGATTTCGCGGATGTGGAAGTCGAGATCGAAGTTCGGGTCATCCACCCAGTACGGGTGGTCGAGCCCCAGCGGCACCTCGACCAGTCGCCGCCGCAGCGGTTCGAGTTCACCGATCAGCGACGCGTACTTCGCGTAGACCGCGGTGTAGGGGTCGAACTCCTCGCTGGGCCGCTCGAAGATCATCAGCCCGGTGACGTGACCGAAGGTCGTCGCCGTCTCCAGGTAGAGGAAGGTGGCGTCCATACCGCTGAGCTGCTTCACGAGTGTTTTTCTCCTTGGTGAGTTCCGGCGCTCAACTGGTGAGCAAGCCGCCTTCGACGGGCAGGGTGATGCCGGTGACGTAGCTACTGGCATCGCTGGCCAGGAAGATCAGAGCGGCGCTGAGTTCCTCGGTGCGACCGAGCCTGCCGACCAGGGTCCGGGGCAGCACGGCGGTCTCGAAATAGCCGTCTTCGTACTGCTCGGTCATCTCCGAGGCGAAGAAGCCCGGCGCCAGGGCGTTGACGCGAATGCCCTTGCGTCCCGTCCACTGCTGGGCCAGGTCGCGGGTCAGTCCGATCAAGCCGGCCTTCGATGAGGCATAGGCCGCCTGGGGCAGTCCGGCGGTCGTCAGGCCGAGGATGCTGCTGACGTTGATGATCGAGCTGCCCGGGCGCATATGGGCGGCGCATGCCTGCGCCATCCAGTAACTCCCGTTCAGGTTCAGGTCGATGACGGACCGGAACTGCTCGGGCGTTTCGCGCGACGCCGGGACGGCAGTGCCCACTCCCGCATTGTTCACCAGAATGTCGACGCGTCCGAAGGAATCGACAGCGGCCTGAGCCAAGGCTTTGCAGTCATCGGGTTCGGTGACGTCGGTGCGTACGGCGACCGCCCTGCGACCCGCGGCTTCCACGAGCGCCTTGGTCTCGGCGAGACGGTCTTCACGTCGCGCGCCAAGCACGACGTCGGCGCCGGCTTGGGCCAGTGCCTGCGCGAATCCGACACCAAGGCCACTCGAAGCGCCGGTGACGACCGCGACACGGCCATGGAGACGGAAGAGATCAAGGATCGAAGAAGCGTCGTCCTGGGTCATTTGTGCATCATATTCAAATATGTTGCACACACGAGACCGATCGAGATATATCTCACTCGAACGTCGACGGCTACCATGATGCAAGGCCGTCAGCGACACACAGGAGGTGCGGCATCACCGAGACACCGTTGGGCCGCATGCTCGCGTCCACCGACCGGCGCCCCGATCCGTTGGCGGCATTCCGCATCGCGCGCCGCTGGTTCCTCGAGGGCCGCCGCATCGAAATGCAAGAACTGGCAACCGAACTCGGCATCAACCGGGCCACGTTGTTCCGCTGGGTCGGCAGCCGTGACGAACTGATCGCCGAGATCCTGTGGTCACTGGCCGAACCCACGCTCAAGGTTTCCATCGGCGCCGCGCCCGGCCACGGCGCCGAACACATCGCGCGGGCCGTCGGCCACTACACCACCGTGATCGACGAGTCCGACTTCTTTCAGACGTTCCTGCGCCGCGAGCCCGAACGCGCCCTCCGGATTCTGGCCGGCCGAGCCGGGACGGTACAGAGCCGCCTGGTCGCGGCAATCGAAGAGCTGCTCAACACCGAGATCGCCGCAGGTCAACTGGACCCGCCCCTGCCCCCGCGCGACCTCGCGTTCCTCATCGTGCGCATCGTCGAGTCATTCCTATACGCCGACATCATCACCGGCGAACCGCTGGCGGCCGCCAAAGCCGAACAGGCGATCGGCGCCCTGCTGGGTCATCGACCTGGGTAGTTCCGCTACCGCCCAGGACCCATGTCGCCCCTACCCGGAGGAACGGGGATGACCGGCATCGGTGCCGGAATGGGGACAGTTCCAGAGGACGGCGGCACCATGACGGTGACGGTGCTGGTGCTGGCCCGCGTCGAGGGCGTCGTCGGCGGCGTTGACGGACCTACCGGAACTCCAGGGATGATCTCCGTTGAAGTCACCGTCGTGCTCGTGCTCGACGTGGGCTTCGAGGGCGGCGGCGACTCATTCGAACAGGCGCTGGCGCCGACGGCAGCTGCGGAGACGGCCATGACGACGATGGACTTCAACATGATTGCCAAATGCCCGTTGATCTGAACCGGTAAACCCAGACAGACACAAAACTGCCCCTCTCCCAGGGGAAAGGGGCAGTTTCGGCGTGTTGATGTCAGAGGCGCTCGATGATGGTGACGTTGGCGGTGCCGCCGCCTTCGCACATCGTCAGCAGGCCGTAGCGACCCTTGATGCGCTCCAACTCGTTCAGCAGGGTGGCGAACAGCTTGGCGCCGGTGGCGCCGAGCGGGTGGCCCAGCGCGATGCCGCCACCGTTCGGGTTCACCTTGGACAGATCGGCCTTCAGGTCCTTGGCCCAGGCCAGGACGACCGGCGCGAACGCCTCGTTGATCTCGATGACGTCGATGTCCTCGATGCTCAGCCCGGTCTTCTCCAGCGCGTACTTGGTCGCGGGGATGGGACCGGTCAGCATCTTCACCGGATCGTCGCCACGGCAGCTGATGTGGTGGATGCGCGCCCGCGGCGTGAGGCCGTGAGTCTTGACCGCGGCCTCGGACGCCAGCAGCGTCGCCGACGACGCGTCGGAAATCTGGCTCGCCAGGGCCGCAGTCAGGCGGCCGCCCTCGACGAGCGGCTTCAGCGAGGCCAGCTTCTCCATGGTGCTCTCGCGCGGACCCTCGTCGACCTTGAAGTCACCCACGGGGATGATCTCGTTGTCGAAGCGGCCCTCGCGGATCGCGGTGAACGCGCGCTGATGGCTGTTGAACGCGAACTCTTCCATCTCCTCGCGAGAGATGTCCCACTGCTCGGCAATCATCTCGGCGCCGCGGAACTGCGAAATCTCTTGGTCGCCATAGCGTTCCACCCAGCGCTTCGACTCGTTGGTCGGCGAGGTGAAGCCGAACTGCTCGCCCACGATCATGGCCGAGCTGATCGGAACCTGGCTCATGTTCTGGATGCCGGCAGCCAGGATCAGGTCCGCGGTGCCGGACATGATGGCTTGTGCGCCAAAGGAAATGGCCTGCTGCGAGGAACCGCACTGCCGGTCGACGGTGGTGCCGGGGACGGCCTCATCGTAGCCGGCGGCCAGCCAGGTCAGGCGGCCGATGTTGCCGGCCTGCCCACCGATGGCGTCGACACAACCGACGATGACGTCATCGAAGGCGCCGGGGTCGATGTCGTTGCGGGCGAAGATTCCGCGGTACGCCTCCACACCGAGGTCGATCGGGTGGTAACCCGAGAGGGCACCACCCTTCTTGCCGACGGCGGTGCGCACGGCATCGATGACATACGCCTCAGATGCAGCCATTTCTCAACTCCTTTGTTTCAGAAATCTATTTGTTCGCAATGCTTTTGGCGGGATCGGCGATGCCCCCGAGCACAATGGCCAGGTACTGCTCACCGACCTCGCGCGCACTCAACGGCCCGCCTGGCTGATACCAACGAACAGATACCCAGGTGGTGTCGCGGATGAATCGGTAGACCAGATCGAAGTCCAGGTCGGGCCGGAAGGCTCCTTGCGCCACACCCTCGTTGAGGATGTCGACCCACATCTTGCGCTGCTCGCGATTGCGCTCATCGACGAAATCGAACTGCGGCAGCGAACCCAGCCGTTTCGCCTCGTCCTGGTAGATGACAACCTGGGCATGCCGGTGCTCGATGGCGTCGAAGGAGGCCATGAACAGACCCTTGAGCCGTTCCATCGGATCGGACTCGGTGTCGATGATCTGGCGGTACTTTTCGAACAGCCAGTCGAGGAAATCACGCATGATCTCCTCCACCATTTGTTCCTTCGATTTGAAGTGGTGGTAGAGACTTCCGGAGAGGATTCCCGCGGAGTCTGCGATGTCGCGGACTGTGGTTGCCTTCAGCCCGCGCTCAGCGAACATCGCCGCGGCGAGCTCCAGAAGCTCGTCGCGCCTGCTCGCGGGTTGGCCGGGCGATTCGGGCGCCATCGTCACAGCATAGCAACCAAGCGCTTGCTAGGGTAAGTCGGGCCGGTGTTGACTTGGCCACTACGTACACAAAGATCGAGTGCTCACCTGGGTCGCGCACGTTGAGGCGATCGCGGCCCCGAGGGCGGGCGAGGTCACGCGCGCGGTTCTCGACCGCGACCGATAGATGGGGCACGATGTGAAATGGATGAGTATCAGGAGATCATGAGCACGACACAGCTTGCCCTGGAGGGTATCCGGGTCATCGACATGACCCGCGTCTTCGCCGGCCCGATCAGCGCGCAGATACTGGGCGACCTCGGCGCTGACGTCATCAAGGTGGAGCGACCGGGCAGCGGTGACGAAGGGCGCGGTTACGGTCTTGCCTCGGTCGAGGGCAAGGATGGCAAGGACCTTCGCCAGTCCGGCTTCTTCACCGCGTCGAACCGCAACAAGCGGTCGATCACGGTCAACCACTCCAAGCCGGAGGGGCAGGACATCCTGCGTGCCCTAGTCAAGACCGCGGACATTCTAATCGAGAACTACAAGGTCGGCGACCTCAAGCGGTTCGGGCTGGACTACGAGAGCCTGAAGGCGATCAATCCCCGCCTCATCTATTGCTCGATCACCGGCTTTGGCCAGACCGGGCCGATGGCGGCGCGCGCGGGCTACGACGGGTTGTTCCAGGCGAGCGGCGGCATGATGGCCGTGACTGGAATCCCCGAAGGCCAGCCCGGCGCGGGTCCGGTGAAGGCCGGTCCCAGCCTGGTCGATTTCGTGACCGGCCACAACAGCGCCATCGCGATCCTCGCCGCGCTGAACCATCGCAACAGCACGGGCGAGGGCCAGCACATCGACATGGCGCTGCTTGATAGTTCCGTAGCGATGGTCTGCCACATCATGCAGGACTATCTGATCAACGGCGTCCAGGCGGAGCGTCTGGGCAATGGCGGCAACGGCGGCGGACCCGCCGACCTCATCCATGCGCGCGACGGCATGACGTACATTACGGCCGGCAGCGACGCCCACTGGCGGCGCATGTCGGAGTTGATGGGCCGGCCCGAGCTCTACGCCGACCCGCGCTTCGACACCAACGCCAAACGGGCCAAGATCAATCGCGCGGAGTTGATCGACATCATCAACGTGTGGAGCCGGCAGTTCACGACGGAGGAGCTTCAGGCGAAGTTCGACAGCGTGGGCATCCCGGCCGCGCGCTATAACGATCTAGCGGAGGTCTGGGATGATCCGCAGGTGCAGCACCGGGGCCTGCGCGCCACGACTCCGCACATGTGGGCCGCCGCCGGATCGGTCGACCTGATCGGCAGCCCGCTGGCGGGCATGGGCGCGACGCCTGCGACGATCCGCCGCCCGCCGCCGCTGATCGGCGAGCACAGCGCAGAGATACTGGGCGAACTGGGCTATGACGCGGCGGGGATCGCGAGCTTGCAGGAGCAGGCGATCATCTGATCGAGAGGGTCCGCCACCAGGTCAGGCTCGCGAGATCGCGATCCAGCCACACATGAAAATGCCCGCCTAATTGCGACAACGTTGTCGCAATTAGGCGGGTAAGTGCATACATCCGAACCTCGCGGCCGGATGAAAACTACGCCCGCTGGCTCGACACCGAAATGATCTCACCGGTCAGGTAACTGGAGTAGTCACTGGCCAAATACGCGATGGTGGTGGCGATTTCCCACGGCTCGGCGGCACGGCCGAATGCCTCGTCGGAGGACAGCCTGTCCAGCAGCGCGGCATCGGCCGACTTCTCCAGGAACTTGTGCCGCGCGATGCTCGGGGACACCGCGTTGATCCGCACCCCGTACTCGACGGCTTCGATTGCGCTGCAACGGGTCAGGGCCATCACCCCGGCCTTGGCGGCGGCGTAGTGCGACTGCGAGTGCTGGGCGCGCCAGCCCAGGACACTGGCGTTGTTGACGATCACACCACCGTGCTCAGCACTGCGGAAGTACCGCAGCGCCGCCCGGGTCGCGCGCATCACCGAGTTCAGCGTGACGTTCAGGACACGGTCCCACTCGTCGTCGGTCATGTCGACCAGCGGTGTCTCGCCACCGAGGCCGGCGTTGTTGACCAATACGTCCAGGCGGCCCATCTTTTCGACGGCCGACGCAATCAGCGCGTCAACGGCCTCGGTCGACGTCACATCACACACCACAGCCTCAACCCGGCCCAGGCCAAGCTCCGCCAGCTGATCACGGGTCTCATTCAGACGCCGCTCGTGGTAGTCCGACACCACAACATCGGCACCTTCGAGAAGCGCACGACGCGCGGTCGACGAACCGATGCCTGTACCGGCGGCGGCAGTCACCAGAACGACCTTGCCCTTGAGCAGGCCGTGGCCCTCAATCTCGTTGGGAGCTACAGAAAGGTCCATCAGCCCTTAGCCTCTCGGGGTAGGCCGAGCACCCGCTCGGCAATGATGTTGCGCTGAATTTCGTTCGACCCGCCGTAGATGGTGTCCGAACGCGAGAACAGGAACAGGCGCTGCCACTCGTCGAACTCGCCACCCGGCAGCGTCAGACCGGCCATGCCCTGAATCTCCATGGCGATCTCGCCGAGTTCACGATGCCAGTTGGCCCACAACAGCTTTGACACGTTGTCCTGGCCAGGCTGCTCGACGTCCATGGTCGCCATCGCGTAGGACCGCATGGCCTGCAGGCCGGTCCAGGACTCGGTCAGCTTCAGACGGATCAGCGGATCCTCGATGGCGCCGGTGCGCTTGGCCACGTCGATCAGGCCCTCAAGCTCACGCTTGTAACGGATCTGCTGGCCCAGCGTCGAAACACCACGCTCGAAGGTGAGGGTGGCCATCGCCACGCCCCAGCCCTGCCCGGGCTCACCGACCACCAGCGACGCGTCGGTACGGGCGTCGTCGAAGAACACCTCGTTGAACTCGGAGTCACCGGTCAGCTGAACGATCGGACGGATCTCGACGCCCGGCTGGTCCAGCGGCACCAACAGATACGACAGGCCGTGGTGGCGCTTGGAGCCCTTCTCGGAGCGGGCCACCACGAAGCACCACTGCGCCCAGTGCGCCAGTGAGGTCCAGACCTTCTGGCCGTTGATCACCCATTCGTCGCCGACCAGTTCAGCCGACGTCGAGACGTTGGCCAGGTCGCTACCGGCGCCGGGCTCGGAGTAACCCTGGGCCCACAGCTCGGTGACGTTGAGGATGTTCGGCAGGAAGCGCTTCTTCTGCTCTTCAGTGCCGTACGCGATGAGCGTCGGCCCGAGCAGTTCCTCACCGAGGTGGTTGACCTTGTCCGGGGCGTCCGCCTTGGCGTACTCCTCATAGAAGGCGACGCGGTGCGCGACCGACAGGCCGCGGCCACCATGCTCCTCCGGCCAGCCCAGGCAGGTCAGCCCCGCCGCAGCCAGATGCTGGTTCCACGCACGTCGTTCTTCATAAGCCTCGTGCTCACGACCGGGGCCACCCAGGCCCTTGAGAGCTGCGAATTCACCGACGAGATTGTCTGCGAGCCATTGCCGGACCTCAGCCCGGAACGTCTGGACCTCTATCACCCTTGTAGGCTAACCTACCAAGCACTTGCTTTGTTAGAGGGAGTTCCGATGAGTGGGTCCGACGGCACCCAGCAGCCCGGTCGGCAGACCCCACCGCAGACCTACACCAAAGAACATTTGGCTAACTTCAAGACGCCGCGGTCGGTGGCGTTCCTCGAGACGCTGCCACGTAACCCTGGAGGCAAAGTGGTCAAACCTGCACTCAGGGCGAGCGGAGCAACGGGAAAGACTTCCAGGGCGAGCGAAGCGACGGGGAAGACTTCCAGGGCGAGCGAAGCGACGGGGAAGACAAACGAGAGATGAATCGGTAAATGGATCTGACATTCGACGACGAAACCGAGGAATTCCGGGCCGAGGTCCGCGGCTTCCTGGCGACCAACCGGGACAAGTTCCCGACGAAGTCGTACGACACCCTCGAGGGCTTCGAGCAGCACCGCGTCTGGGACAAGGTGCTTTTCGACGCCGGCCTGTCGGTCATCGCCTGGCCCAAGGAGTACGGCGGCCGCGACGCCACCATGTTGCAGTGGGTGGTGTACGAGGAGGAGTACTTCAAAGCCGGCGCCCCCGGCCGGGCCTCCGCCAACGGCACCGCGATGCTGGCGCCGACGCTGTTCGCGCACGGCACCAAGGAGCAGCTGCAGCGCGTGCTGCCGAAAATGGCTTCCGGCGAGGAGATCTGGGCTCAGGCCTGGTCCGAGCCCGAGTCCGGCAGCGACCTGGCCTCGCTGCGCTCGACCGCGACCAAGGTCGACGGCGGCTGGAAGCTCAACGGCCAGAAGATCTGGAGCTCGCGTGCCCCGTTCGGTGAGCGCGGTTTCGGCCTGTTCCGCTCCGACCCGGAAGCGCAGCGCCACAAGGGCCTCACCTACTTCATGTTCGATCTCAAAGCCGAGGGCATCACGGTCCGCCCGATCGCCCAGCTGGGCGGTGAGACTGGCTTCGGCGAGATCTTCCTCGACGACGTGTTCGTCCCCGACGAGGACGTCATCGGTCAGGTGCATGGCGGCTGGACCGCCGCCATGAGCACCTCGAGCAACGAGCGCGGCATGTCGCTGCGCAGCCCGGCCCGCTTCGTCGCGCCGGCCGAACGCCTTGTCGCGCAATGGAAGGTCGACCAGAACCCGGCCTACGCCGAGCGCGTCGCCGACGCCTGGATCAAGGCCCAGGCCTACCGCCTACACACCTTCGGCACCGTCACCCGGCTCGCCAATGGTGGCGAACTGGGCGCCGAGTCCTCGGTGACCAAGGTGTTCTGGTCCGACCTCGACGTCGCCCTGCACCAGACCGCACTGGACCTGCGCGGCGCCGACGCCGAGCTGTACGACCACTGGACCGAAGGATTGTTGTTCGCCCTGGGCGGCCCGATCTACGCCGGTACCAACGAAATTCAGCGCAACATCATCGCCGAGCGCCTGCTGGGCCTGCCCCGCAAATAAGAGGGATTGTTCACGTGTTCTTTGAATTGGACGAATCGCAGCGCGATTTCGCTGCGAGCATCGACGCCGCGCTGGGCGCGGCAGACGTGCCCGCCGCTGTTCGGGCGTGGGGCGGGGTCGAGAAGGCGGCCGACGCCGCTCCCGGCCGGAAAATCTGGTCGACCCTGGCCGACCTCGGCGTCACTGCGCTGAACGTGCCGGAAGAGTTCGACGGCATCGGCGCACACCCGGTGGATCTGGTTGTCGCCCTTGAGCGTCTGGGCTACTGGGCCGTCCCCGGTCCGGTCACCGAATCCATCGCCGTGGCCCCCGTGCTACTGGCATCGGAAGCCGGAGCTAAGCGGTCCGCAGAATTGGCCTCGGGCGAGCTCATCGCCACCGTCGCGCAGCCGCCACTGGCCCCGCGAGCCGTCGACGCCGACACCGCCGGTCTGATCCTGCTGGCCGGAGATGGTCAGGTGCAGGACGCCACGATTGGGACTCAGCACCAGTCCGTCGACCCGGCCCGGCACCTGTTCGACGTCACCGCGACCGGCGAGGCCCAAACCGCCGACACTGCAAAGGCTTTCGAGTTCGGCGCACTGGCCACCGCCGCGCAGCTGGTCGGCGCCGGCCAGGCGATGCTCGACATGGCTGTCGCGTACGCCAAGCAGCGCACCCAGTTCGGCACCGTGATCGGCTCCTACCAGGCCATCAAGCACAAGCTGGCCGACGTGCACATCGCCGTCGAGCTGGCCCGCCCGCTGGTCTACGGCGCCGCCCTGGCGCTTGCCGACGGCTCGCCGACGCTGGCCCGCGACGTCAGCGCCGCCAAGGTGGCCGCGGGCGAGGCCGCGCTGCTGGCCGCCCGCTCGTCGCTGCAGACCCACGGCGCCATCGGGTTCACGCAGGAACACGACCTGTCGCTGTTGCTGCTGCGCACGCAGGCGCTGCGCTCGGCGTGGGGCGACTCGACGTGGCACCGGACCCGCGTACTGGAAGGGCTATGACTGTGAGCGAAGAACGGGAGATGCTGCGCGCCACCGTCGCAGCGCTGGTCGAGAGGCACGCGGGCCCGGAGGCCGTGCGAGCCGCCATCGAGTCCGAGAAGGGCTACGACGAGAAGCTCTGGCAAATGCTGTGCGAGCAGGTCGGCGCCGCGGCGCTGGTCGTTCCCGAAGAACTCGGCGGCGCCGGCGGCGAATTGGGCGACGCCGCAGTCGTTCTCGAGGAGCTGGCCAAGGGCCTGGTCCCGACGCCGCTGCTTGGCACCACGCTGGCCGAACTGGCTCTGCTCGCCGTCGGCGAGGAAGAGCCACTGGAAGGCCTGGCCGAGGGAACGTCCATCGGCACCGTTGTTTTCGACGCCGGTTACGTCATCAACGGCGACGTCGCCGACGTGGTCATCGCCGCGCAGGACGGCCAGCTGAGCCGCTGGACCGACAACACCGTCACCCCGGCCACCGCGATGGACCCGACCCGTCGGCTCGCCGCGGTCAGCCCGGGCAGCACTGCTGCCCTCGGCGCCGACCCCGGCCTGGCGGACACCGCGGCCATCCTGATGGCGGTCGAGCAGGTCGCCGCCGCGAGCCGCTGCCTGGACCTGACCGTGGCCTACTCCAAGGACCGTGTGCAGTTCGGCCGCCCGATCGGCAGTTTCCAGGCCCTCAAGCACCGGATGTCGGACCTGTACGTCAAGGTGTCGGCCGCCCGGGCCATCGTCAACGACGCCATCGCCGACCCGACGCCCACGAACGCGTCGCTGGCGCGGTACCTGGCCACCGAGGCGTTCAATGCCGTTGCCGGCGAAGCGATCCAGATGCACGGCGGCATCGCGATCACGTGGGAAAGCGACATCCAGTTCTACTTCAAGCGGGCGCACGGCAGTGCGCAGCTGCTCGGGTCGTCGCGGGAGCACCTGCGTCGCCTCGACGCCGAAGTGCTGCGCTGACTTCCACCTCGTCTAACGTCAGAGCATGACCAATCCGGTAGCGCTGCGCGCAGGCATTCCACCGTTCTATGTGATGGACGTGTGGCTGGCCGCGGCCGAACGCCAGCGCAGCCACGGCGACCTGGTGAACCTGTCGGCGGGACAACCCGCCGCCAAGGCGCCGGCACCCATCCGGGCTGCGGCGGCTGAGGCGCTGGCCAACGACAACCTCGGATACACCGTCGCCCTGGGCATTCCGGAGCTGCGAGAGGCGATCGCCAAGTCATACCTCGACCGGTACGGCGTCGAGGTCGAACCGGACGCGGTCGTGATCACCACCGGGTCGACCGGCGGCTTTCTGCTGGCGTTCCTGTCGTGCTTCGACGTCGGTGACCGGGTCGCGGTGGCCAGCCCGGGCTATCCCTGCTACCGAAACATCTTGTCGGCCCTGGGCTGCGAGGTCGTCGAGGTGCCGTGTGGCCCCGAAACCCGTTTCCACCCAACCATTTCCATGTTGGCGCAGCTGGACCCGCCGGTGAAGGGCCTGATCATCGCCAGCCCCAACAACCCGACCGGCACAGTGCTGCCCGCCGAGGATCTGGCTGCCATCGCCACCTGGTGCGACGACAACTCCGTGCAGTTGATCAGCGACGAGCTGTACCACGGCCTCATCTACGACGACGCGCCCGCAACCAGTTGCGCCTGGGAGACCTCGCGCAATGCCATCGTGGTCAACAGCTTTTCGAAGTACTTCGCCATGACCGGCTGGCGGCTGGGCTGGCTGCTGGTGCCCGAACCGCTGCGTCGCGCCGTGGATTGTCTGACCGGCAACTTCTCCATCTGCCCGCCGACGCTGCCGCAGTATGCGGCGGTCGCCGCGTTCACGCCGGAGGCCATCTCCGAAGCCGACTCGCTCGTGCACCACTATGCGGAGAACCGGGCGCTGCTGCTCGCCGGACTGGCCGAGGTGGGGCTGGACAAGCTGGCACCTGCCGATGGTGCGTTCTACGTGTACGCCGACATCTCCAACTACTCGACGGACTCGCTCGCGTTCTGCGAGAAACTCCTCGCCGATACGGGTCTGGCGATCGCGCCGGGCGTGGATTTCGACACCCGGCACGGCGGATCGTTCGTGCGCTTGTCGTTCGCCGGGCCGAAGTCCGATATCGAAGAAGCGCTGCGCCGGCTGGGTCCGTGGCTCGCCGCGGGCCGGCAGGGGTAGCTGTCGCGTTTGCCACACAACCGGCGAGAACGAACGGCCGACCGGTACCATCGGTCCGCAATGTCCGAGGAAACCGACAACCCAGAACCGGAAGTTACTGACGACTTACCGGTGAACCGCGAGGGTCTCGAACGGCACGGCATCAAGCTGTCCACGCCCATCGGTGAGATTGCCATTGCGATCTCGACGCCGCGCGGTGGTTTGGCGATCCCGAAGCGATTCGATCCGCTCGGCCTGGCCAACCGCGCCCTCGGTGTCGCGAAGTTCGGTTTCAAGCTGGCCGCCTGGGGTGGCGAGCAGATTGCGATCGCCACCAAGACCACCGTCGAAGCCATCGAGATGGCCCCCGAGCGCACGCCCGCTCCGGCACCGCAGAAACAGCCGGCCGCGCAGTCCCTGCACGGCAAGCTCGGCGGACTCCTCGACCGCGCGCTCGACCAGAGCACCGCCGACGGGCGCACCGAGCTCTATCACCGACTGCTCGATCAGCTGGTTGCCGACGAGGCCCGCATCATCGGTGCGCTGTCCGACAACGAGTCGTCACCGCTGGTGAACATCTACCCGCGAAACCGCAGTGCCGCGACCCTGGAGAACGCGTGCCTCATCGGCCGCACCGCCAACGTTGCGCTGCCGCAAATGGTGCCGCAATACGTCAGCCACCTGCTGGCCCTCGGGTTGGTCGAGACCGTCCCCGAAGACCCGGACCTGAAGGCCGACTACGAAATCCTCAGCGCGGAGTCGATGGTGTTGAAGGCCATCAAGGACGCGTCACGAGGCCCCTTTCCGGCACGCGTCGAGAAGCTTGCGCTGCAGCTGTCGGAACTGGGCCGCGGGCTGTGGGAAGCGGCGATGCAGGACGGCTCGTAGCGTCCGACCTGGTCGCTACGGCACGAAGGTTGCCGTTGCCGACGCGTGGGTGACACCACTGCCGGACACCACCGTGAGCTCGGCGCCGTCAGCGGTGGGGGTGCCCTCGACCCGTACCACGTCGCCCATGAACACCGGCCTCTGCAAGCGGAACGTAAGTGCCGCGACTGCTCGGTCAGCAGCCTTCGCACGCACCAGTTCTGCCATGTGCACTGCGAGCAGCGGGCCGTGGACCACGAGCGCGGGGAACCCCTCGACGGCGGTTGCGTACTCGGCGTCATAGTGGATGCGGTGTGCGTTTGCTGTGAGCGCACTGAACCGGAACAACAGCGGCGACGACAACCGCGGATTCGATACCCACGGAGTGCGGCTCTCCCCCAACGGATTTCGATTGACATCTCCGGACAGTGCGCCACCGGCAGCACTGCGGTAGAAGAGGTCCTGTTCCTCGACGATTCGCACCACCCCACGTTGGCGGTACTCGTGGCGGACAGTGACGAACAGCATCTCGCCGCTGCGACCGTTCTTCACGGCGACGTCAACGACCTCGGCCTGGCGGTGAACCGGCTCACCCACCGTCAGCGGCTCGGTGATGCCGAGACGTCCCCCCGCGAACATCCGGCGCCGGTGCGGAATCGGCGGAAGGAACGGCCCGTCAGCGGGGTGGCCGTCCTCCCCGAGGTCCGAGGACAGCGGCCAGGGCGACTGGCAGTACAGCCAGTGCCACAACGGTGGCACCGTCCCGGCCGGAGACACGGCAAGGTCCAAGGTGGCGGCGAGCGAGTGCAGCCGGGCCGGGTCGACATGGTCGTCCACCTCTTCCCGGCCGGGCTGCCAGTTCCCGATCCAGTCGTGCATCGTCGGCGTCATCGTTGTCAAACGTCTCACCTTCTCCATCGGTATCCAACACGGTGACTCGACAACCGTTGCGCCACAGCGGCTTGAGCGACAATCAGGCGAAGCGTATGAACAGCCCGATCAGAGCTGACGCGACAACGATGATCCATGCATCGAAGACGGCGACCAACCCGAACGGCGCATGGCGTAACTCCATGAAATAGCGGCCGACGAAGCGCACCTTGACGAACGCGATCAGCAGGATCACCACCCCGGCAAATTCTTGCCCCAGTCCGTGCCCGACGCCGACGAACCAGGACGTCAATGTCGCCGCAATCAGGCCGAACCACACCAACGTCGTCTTGCTGCGAAAGAGGTTGAAAGTCATCACTTCACCAAGTAGAGGAGCGGAAAGATGATGATCCAGAGCAGATCGACCATGTGCCAAAAACAGGCCGCTCCATCGAGATAGGAGTGCTGCCATTCGGTCAGCTCGGATCGCCGCGTCAGCGTCACCATGAACCACAGCAGTCCGATTCCGACGGCGACGTGGACCAGGTGCAGGCCCGTCATGACGTAGAAGTACGTGAAGAATTGATCAGTGGCGGGCCCGAAACCCTGAGATATCTTCTGCGCGTATTCAACACCCTTGTTCACCACAAACAACGCGCCGCACGCCATGGCGCCGATGATCAACCGTCCGGCCAGGGCATTCGCCCGCTGCCGCACGGCACGCACCGCCGTGACGACCAGTAGCGAACTAGTCAGCAGGATCAGCGTGTTGGCCACTCCGAACGTCGGGTTCAACCGGGCCTGCGAGCCGTCGAACAACACCGGGTCGGCACCTCGGTAATAGAGATACACGCCGAACAAAACGGCGAACACCGTCATATCGCCGAAGAGGAAGACCCAGGTTCCCTCTTCGCCGGGCAGTCTCCGCGCCTGCCGGTCGGCCCTTCCGACTACTGCCACCATGCCAAAGAATTTAACATAGAATAGATTTTTGTCTATGCTGCTCGCATGACCACGCTCAGCACTGAAGAGGCCTTCCTGATCCAGACGGTGCGGGAGTTCATCGACCGCGAGGTAAAGCCGAGCGTGCAGGAGGTCGAGCACGCCAATGAATACCCCGACAAATGGATCGAGCAGATGAAGGCGATCGGGATCTACGGCTTGGCCGTCCCCGAAGCCTATGGCGGCGCCCCGGTTTCGATGCCGTGTTATGCCCGCGTCACCCAGGAGTTGGCGCGGGGCTGGATGAGTCTGGCCGGGGCGATGGGCGGACACACCGTCGTCGCCAAGTTGCTGACCCTGTTCGGCACCGAGGAACAGAAACAGACCTATCTGCCGAAGATGGCGACCGGCGAGATCAGGGCCACCATGGCGCTCACCGAACCGGGCGGCGGATCGGACCTGCAGGCCATGACCACCGTCGCGAAGCGCGACGGCGATGAGCTGGTGATCACCGGCGCCAAGACCTGGATCTCGAACGCGCGGCGCTCACAGCTGATCGCCCTGTTGTGCAAGACCGATCCGGCGGCACAGCCCAAACACCAGGGCATCTCGATCGTGCTGGTCGAACACGGGCCGGGGCTGACGGTGTCGCGCGACCTGCCCAAGCTCGGCTACAAGGGCGTGGAATCCTGCGAACTGGCCTTCGACAACTACCGCACCAGCACCTCAGCGATCCTGGGCTGCGCACCGGGCAAAGGCTTCGGCCAGATGATGAAGGGCCTGGAGACCGGCCGTATCCAGGTGGCCGCCCGAGCCCTCGGCGTCGCCACCGCCGCATTGGAGGACGCGTTGGCGTACGCGCAGCAGCGCGAGAGTTTCGGCCAGCCCATCTGGAAGCACCAGTCGATCGGCAACTACCTGGCCGACATGGCAACCAAGCTGACGGCGGCCCGTCAACTCACCTGGTACGCCGCCGAGCGCTATGACAGCGGCGATCGCTGCGACATGGAGGCCGGGATGGCGAAATTGTTCGCCTCCGAAACCGCCATGGAAATCGCGCTCAACGCCGTCCGCATCCACGGTGGATATGGCTACTCCACCGAATACGACGTGGAACGGTATTTCCGGGATGCCCCACTCATGATCGTCGGCGAAGGCACCAACGAAATCCAGCGCAACGTCATCGCCGCCCAACTGGTGTCCCGCGGCGGCATGTGACAGCTCGCCCATATCATCGGACAATGGCCCGAAGCAGCGGCAACGCCCGAACCCCGGATGAGTCCGACAGCAAGTCACAGCGGACGCGCGCCCGCATCCTCGATGCCGCCGCACATGTCCTGAGCGCCAAGGGCTACGCCGGCACCCGACTGACGGACGTAGCGAAGTACGCCGAGCTGCAGGCTCCGGCCATCTACTACTACTTCCCCTCCCGTGAGGACCTCATCGAGGAGGTGATGTTTGCGGGTATCAGCGATATGCGCCGGTATCTGCAAGAGGAATTGGACAAGCTGCCCGACGGCACCGCGCCGATCGACCGGATCCTGGCCGCGGTCGAGGCGCACCTGCGACACGAACTCGAATTGTCCGACTACGCGACGGCATCCATCCGTAACTCTGGTCAGGTTCCCGAACATCTGCGCGCCCGCCAGGAGAAGGAAACGGCGGCATACAACCGAATCTGGTTGCGCCTTTTCACCAAAGCCGCCGACGAAGGGCAGATCAGGAGCGATCTCGACACCCGCGTCGCCATGAACCTCGTCCTCGGCGCGCTGAACTGGGCCGCGGAATGGTGGAACCCCAAGCGGACATCCATCGACACCGTGGTCACCAACGCCCAGAGCATCGTGCGCGCCGGCATCTGCCCACCGGCATCACCAGCATCACCGGTGAAGCCGCACCGCGAGCGCAGCCCCAAGGCGTAACCACCCATTCCGCAGGCTCAGCCTGACGGCTGTGCGCAGTTTTGATTCTATGTTAAATTAATTTCATGACTGAGGCTTACATTGTTGACGCTGTCCGCACCCCCGTCGGGCGTCGACGCGGTGGATTGTCCGGTGCGCATCCCGCCGACCTGGCGGCACACGTCATCAAGACTGTGGTGGGGCGCCAGGATATCGACCCCGCCGCGATCGATGACGTCATCCTGGGCTGCCTGGACAACATCGGCTCGCAGGCCGGCGATATCGCGCGCACCGCGGCACTCGCCGCGGGATTGCCCGAGTCGGTTCCCGGTGTCACGATCGACCGCCAGTGCGGATCAGCCCAGCAGGCAGTGCATTTCGCCGCGCAGGGCGTGATGAGCGGCACCGTCGACCTCGTCGTGGCCGGCGGGGTGCAGAAGATGAGCCAGTTCCCGATCCTGTCGGCCTTCGCCGCCGGCGAGCCGTACGGTTCGACGGATCCGTGGACCGGGTGCGAAGGATGGCACGCCCGGTACGGCGATCAGGAGATCTCGCAGTTCCGCGGGGCGGAGATGATCGCCGCCCAATGGAAGCTGTCCCGTGAAGACAACGAGCGGTTCGCGATGACCAGCCATGAGCGCGCGCTCGCCGCCATCGAGCAGGGCTACTTCGCCCGGGAGATCACCGAATACGCCGGAATCAGCACCGACGAAGGCCCCCGCGCGGACACGTCGCCCGAGAAGATGGCGGCGTTGCCCACCCTCGTCGACGGTGGCGTTCTCACCGCTGCAGTGGCCAGCCAAATCTCTGATGGCGCAGCGGCATTGCTCATCGCCTCCGCTGACGCCGTGGACCGGTTCAACCTGACCCCGCGCGCCCGTATCCACCACATGTCGGTGCGCGGCGCCGATCCGGTGATGATGCTCAGCGCGCCGATTCCGGCCACCCAGCACGCGTTGAAGCGGGCCGGAATGTCCATCGACGACATCGATGTCGTGGAGATCAACGAGGCCTTCGCGCCGGTCGTCCTGGCCTGGATCACCGAACTCGGTGCCGACCCGTCGAAGGTCAACCCCAACGGCGGCGCCATCGCACTGGGTCACCCCATCGGCTGCACCGGAGCCCGGCTGATGACCTCGATGCTGCACGAACTGGAACGCACCGGCGGACGCTACGGCCTGCAGACCATGTGTGAAGGCGGTGGCCAGGCCAACGTCACCATCATCGAACGGATCTGACCCGATGCGGCGCGACCTGTACTCCCCCGATCACGAGGCCTACCGCGAGACCGTCCGCGAGTTCCTCGCCCGGGAAGTCGTCCCCTATCAGCATGATTGGGACAGGGAACGGTGGATCGACCGTAGTGTTTTCTCCCGAGCCGCCAAGGCCGGTATCTACGCGCTGCAGGTCGGGGAACAGTACGGTGGCTCCGGCGAACCCGATTACCGCTATCGCATGGTGGTGTGCGAGGAGATCGCGCGGATCAACGCCTTGTCCTTCGGCCTGACCGTCAGCCTGCAGGACGACCTGGTGCTGCACTACCTGCTCGACCTCACCAACGACGAGCAGAAGCGGCGCTGGCTTCCCGGTTTCGCCACCGGTGAGATCATCGGCGCTCTGGCGATGACCGAGCCGGGTGCCGGCAGCGATCTGCGGGGCCTGCGCACCACCGCTCGACGCGACGGCGAGCAGTGGATTCTCAACGGGCAGAAGACATTCATCTCCAGTGGCATCATGGCCGATCTGGTGGTGGTGGCGGCGCGCACCGGGAGCAGCGGAGGTTCCGGCGATCTGAGTCTGTTCGTGGTGGAGCGCGACACCCCCGGATTCGACCGGGGCCGCAAGCTGGACAAGATCGGGCTGCCGGCCCAAGACACCTCCGAGCTGTATTTCCGCGATGCCCGGGTACCCGCGGCCAACTTACTCGGTGAAGAGGGCCGCGGTCTGCAGTACCTGATGAGTCATCTCCCCCGCGAGCGCCTCGGGGTGACCGCCAAAGCCATTGCCACCACCCGGGCCATCTTCGAGATGACGGTCGAATACTGCAAGGGGCGGCACGCCTTCGGCGCCCCGCTGTCGGACAAACAGCACGTCCGCTTCGAGCTCGCCGAGATGGCTACCGAGATCGACATCGCGCAGTCCTATGCCGATCGGTCGGTATTGGCCTACAACGCAGGCGAACTCACCGCGGTGGATGCGGCAAAGGGCAAGTGGTACGTCAGCGAACTGCAGAAGCGGGTCGTCGACCGCTGTCTACAACTTCATGGCGGCTACGGCTACATGACCGAGTATCCCGTTGCCCGGGCCTATCTCGATACCCGTATACAAACCATCTACGGTGGCACCACCGAGATCATGAAGGAGATCATCGGCCGCGACGTGGTCGCCTGATCGAGGACTTCCGGGAGAGGGCGATATGGGGACCGACCTTCAGCACATCGTGGCAACCCGCCGTTCGGCAGGGCTGCCGGCTGATGCTGCCGAAACGCTCGAGCACCTGCTGGCCATCCGGGTCAGCCACCGCGCCTTTACTCCAACTCCGGTGCCCCGCAGCACCATTGAGGTGATCTTGCGCACCGCTCAGCTCACTGCCTCGTGGTGTAACAGCCAGCCGTGGCAGGTGACGGTGACCAGTGGTGCGGGGACCGCGCGCCTGCGCGATGCGCTCGGTGCCGCGGTCGACAGCGGCCAGGTGGAGACACCTGACATCGCGTTCCCACGGGAATATCGTGGGGTCTACCGAGACCGCCGCCGCGAGAGCGGGTATCAGCTGTACACCGCGCTCGGCATCGAGCGCGGTGACCGTCAACGTCAACGGCAGCAGACGCAGCAGAACTTCGCGTTCTTCGGGGCGCCGCACGTCGCGATCATCCACACCGATGAAGCACTGGGACCGTACGGCGCCGTCGATTGCGGCGGGTACGTCAACAGCTTCCTACTCGCCGCGACGGCCCACGGCGTCGGTAGCGTCGCCCAGGCGGCGTTGGCCATGTACCCCAGCGTGTTACGCCGCGAGCTCGGGCTCGGCGACGACCGCAACATAGTCTGTGGGATCTCGTTCGGCTATCCCGACCTCGATCACCCGACCAACCGCTACCGGACCACCCGGGCACCGCTGGACCAGGTCGTCGAATGGGTCACCGCGTGATCACCGGTCGAAGAGCTCGGTGAGCAACGCACGCCGCTGAACCCAGTCCGCGTCACGGAGATCCACGTGCCCACGCTCGGTGACGATCACATCCACATCGTGCGCCGGGGTCGACGCCGGGCGGCTCAAGCGCTCCACGAGCGGAGAGCGGCCGCCGAATCGGCTCGTGACAGCGATGATCGACAACCCGTCAGGGCTCAATCGCCCCGCGGTGCAGTAATCGGGGTGCCCGCCGATGCCGCCGACGACACGATCGCCGATGCCTTCGACATTGACCTGGCCGTACGGATCGATCTCAACGGCGGTGTTGACCGACACGAACGGTCCGCCGGTCGCGAGCCGCGTCACGTCGTGGGTGTGTTCGATACCGTGCAGAATCTCGCGTCCGTCAGCCCACGCGAACAGTTCGGCGCCGCCGAACAGGTATGTGGCAGAGGGAACTCCGACGAGCAGGCCCCGGCGATCGAGATCCACCACGGCGTCGGTGAGCAATCCGGTATCGATTGCCAAAGGAATCTCCGCACGCTGCAGGATTGCCGTTCCCAGTTGTCCGGGCCCGTATTGCAATCGGGCCCCCGGCGGTACGAGCCGGAGCACGTTGTCGGCAAGTGCCTCATGCACCGGCTCCGGCGCGCGTCCCGGCATCGGCGTCGGCCCGTCACTGCACAGGCCGACCACATCGATGTCAGCACTCGCCACGCCGCCGTGTACTGCGCTCGCCGCGGGAGCCGAACCGTCCACGACCGCCCACACCGGGACGCCGGCGGCGATCAGCCCCTGCTGCCACGACACCTCGGTGGACAAGGACAGCTTTCCGCTGCGTGCGACCATTCGGGTGATCAACAGATCGGGCCGCAACGGACCAGCGACCAACGCGGGGATCGCCGACATGCTGGTGGGAATGGACCGGGTCACCGCTGATGCGGCGAGTGCCCGTGCTCCCCAGCCCGGCATCAGGGTGATCACCCGGGCGAAGCCGTCCGGACGCAGGTCCGCCAACGGCAGCGGCGACCAACCGAGGATCAGGTTCACACCACCTACTTCGGTTGCGGCGCAGCTGATCTCAGTCAGTACAGAGGTGCCGTCGCCGAGTGTCCAGAGGCCACCCACACCATCACCGAGGGCTATCGTCATGCCCGGGCGCAGCGTGTGCCGCAGCCGGGAGGCGAAGCCGACGGTCATGCGTCGTGCGCGTCGAGGTCGACGTTGCGCATCGTCACTCCCATCACGACGAGGAAGACCGCATAGGTCGTCAGCGCGAGCCAGAACACCAAGATGCCGTTCCAGGCGAGCGGTCCACGGTGAAAAAAGAACGCCAGCACATCGGGCACAAAGGACGCCGCAACCCAGAAATTCACGTAGCCGACCCATCGCGGAACCCGACTGAGCGGGTCACGCAGGATGGTCACGCCGATGACGATGTTCTGAATCATGAACGGCGCGATCGGGGTAAGGAACAACAGCCAGGCGATGTCATTGAGGGTCACGGTGACCTCGGGGTTTCGATCGGGACGGAAGGAGATCACCGCCATCAGCAGCATCGGAATCAGCAGCAGAACTCCGGTCGCCGCCCCGATGACGAGTTGTACGACGGCCAACAACGGCGTTCGGCCCTCGATGCGGGCCATCACCAGACCGATGAGCGCGATCAGCGGAAACACCAGAGCAACTCCCAGCGACGCGATCACCAGACCGGCGAGGACGCGGGTGTCGTGACTGTAGAAACCGACGACCTCTTCGGTTGTACTACTGGGCCCCAACGGAATCGGCAATACACCGGCGATCAGCCAACCGATGAGCGAGACCAGGACCGTCGCCGGGCCGGACCAGGCACAGATGTGCTGCAGTGTTCTGGACATGGGTCACCTTTCGTGTGGAGACGAGCATCAAGTCGTGGGCGGCGCTATTCGCTCGCTACGCGCTCAGCGCGAGACAGAAGTCTGCGGGCGTGTTCCAGAACCGGCCGGTCGACCATCTTGCCGTCGAGTAACCCGGCACCACCCGCACCGGCGGCCGCGACCACAGCGCGCGCATGCGCGACCTGAGCGTCGGACGGGCTGAACCCCTCGTTCACCACACTCACCTGGTTCGGGTGCACACACAGCTTGCCGCCGAAGCCCAGCCGGGCCGCGGCGACCGCGTCCTTCCGGACCGCAGCGGTGTCGCGGACATCAACCGTGACGCCGTCGATCGGTGCGGGCAGACCAGCTGCCGCGGATGCCAGGACCAACGCACTACGCGCGGTATTCAGCGCCACGTAATCGTCTGGCGGGGTCCCGATTTCGGCGCTCAGATCGATGCTCCCGAAAGCCACCCGCACCACACCGGGCACCCGACACACACCGGCGGCACCCAGCACTCCACGAGCCGTTTCGATCAAGGCGATGACGGGCACATCCAAGGCCAGCGAGCGCAGCGTTTCGGCATCCGCCTTCGGCAGCATCACCGGACAGCCATACTCGGCGACCATCGCCAGATCGTCTGTACACCAGCGAGTATCGAATCCGTTGACCCGCACGATGCCGGCCCCGCCGCCGGCCAGCCAATCGCGGACGTGCCTGCGCGCCAGGGCTTTGAGCGCGGGCGCAACCGCGTCCTCGAGATCGAGGATGATCTGGTCCGCACCGCAGCCCGCAGCCTTGGTGAACCGTTCCGGCCGGTCACCGGGAACGAACAGGAGACTGCGGGCCGCCGCGAGGTCGGGCGCCTTCAGTGCGACACCGCCGGCCGATACGCGGCAACGATCTTGTCCGCCACCAGTTTTGCGGTCTCGGCACAGGCGGTGGTGCCGCCGTTGGCGTACTCCTTGACTCCGTCGCCCACATTCCACAGCCCGGTGAACGGGGTGTCGTGCGACAGGTCGAACCCGGCGACCGCCCGCTGCGGCGGCCAGCCGTCGCGGGTGATCGCGACGTTCAGAATGCGCGCCCGGGTGTCGAAGCCTTCGATGGTGTCGCGCAGATCCTGTAGCAGGAACTCGGTTTCGGCGGCCTCATCGAAATCGCCCGTCGGATTCTCGGGCACCGAGGTGCCGACGTAGAGGTGCCAGCCCTCCGGGGCCATCTCCGGGCAGACGTCGGTGAAGTTGGCGATGTAGGCCAGCCGGCGTGATTTGGCGAAGCTCAGCATTCCGGGGGCCTCGATCAGCCGTTCCCGGCTGGCGAAGTTGACCGAGATCATCGACGTCGGACGGTCGGCCGCCTTGACCAGCTCCTGGTAGTCCGGCGGGACGTTCTCCTGTCCGACCAGAGCGACGGTGGCGGCAGGCCCGACGTCGCTGACGACGACCTGGGCGTCGATCCGCACGGGCTGACCGCCGCGCTGCACCTCGATCCCGGTCGCCCTGTCACCGTCGGTGAAGATCTTGGTCACCGGGGTCGACAACCAAATCTGACCACCGTCGCGCTCGGCGGCACCGGCCAGGGCCTGCCACAGCCCGATGGTGCCCTTGGGATGGAAGCCGAAGCGCTTGAACGCGCTCTTGCGGGTGAAGTAGGTGAGGAACACCCGGGCCGGCAGATCCTCGGAACCCACGGCGAACACCGAGGCACACATATTGCGGAAAATGCCGTGTACGCCTTCATTTTTGGTGTATTTGGACACCCACTCGGCGGTGGACAACTCGTCTTCGGGCAACCCGGAGTCGTTGCGGGCCGCGCCGATCCCCTTGACCAGCTTGGCGCCCTGACGGGTCAGCTTGCCGAGCAGGAACCCCCAGCCGCCGCCGGTGACGTCGACGTCCTTGCCGGCGATGCGGTACAGGATGGGCGGTTGCGGTTCCCGGATATCGAACGGTGCCCCCACCTCGTCGCAGGTCTGCTGGGTGATGCCGCCGACCTCGATGACGATGGCCCCGTTGTTGACCTTGAAACCCTCGATGTCGTCGGTGGAAGCGCGGCCGCCGACCTTGTCGAGGCGTTCGACCACCAACGTCCGGTAACCCTGGTGCGCGAGGCGGGCCGCGGTGAACAGGCCACCCGCCCCGGCGCCGATGACGATCACATCAAACTGATTGTCTGCCATGTATTTTCCTTCAGTAGGAGCGGGGCAGGCCCAGCGAGGTCTGCGCGATGAAGTTGAGAACCATCTCCCGGCTCACCGGCGCGGTGCGCATCAGCCGGGTGACGAACCACAGCTCCGAGAGCCCGTATTCGTGCGACAGCCCGTTGCCGCCGTGGGTTTGGATGGCCTGGTCGAGCGCCTTGAGCGCAGCCTCGGATGCGGCGAACTTCGCGATATTGGCTGCCTCGCCGGCGGATTCGCCGGCGTCGAACAGTTCGGCGCTGCGTACGGTGGCCAGCCGGCCCAGTTCGACGGCGATGTGGGATTCGGCCAGCGGATGCGCCACCCCCTGGTGCGCACCGATCGGGGTGGACCAGACGGTGCGCTCCTTGGCATAGTCGGCGGCTTTGCCGATGGCGTAGCGGCCGATGCCACTGCACAAGGCGCCGACCAGGATTCGTTCCGGGTTGAGTCCGTCGAACACCTGGCGCAGGCCGTTGCCCGCCGTCCCGATCAGGGCGTCCTCGCCCACCTCCACGTCGTCGAGGAAGACAGTGAACTGCTTGTCCGGCGACACGATCGCCGTATCGATCCGTTGGAGGGTGAGCCCGGGCGCATCGGTGGGGACCACGAACAACGACAGCCTGGGCTTGTCGGGCGTGGAGTGCTCGGCATCGCGGGTGACGACCAGGACGGCGTCGCATTGATCGATGGCCGAGATGTAGTACTTGGCGCCGGAGATTTTCCAGCCCGTCGCGGTGCGCTCCGCGGTGGTCTTGACGTTGTGGCTGTTGGACCCCGCGTCGGGCTCGGTGAGCCCGAAGGCCATCTTGCGGGTGCCGTCGGCGATGGCGGGCAGCCACTGCTGCTTCATCTCGTGCGAGCCATGGTGGGCCAGGATGCTGCCGCAGATGGCCGGGGAGATCACCCAGATCAACAACGGCATGCCGTGCGCGGCAAGCTCTTCGACCACGACGACGGCCTCAGACATGCCGCCACCACCGCCGCCGTACTCCTCGGGCAGGTGCAGGCCCAACAGGCCGGCGACACCGAGGTCCTTCCACAGCTCCTCGATGTCTCCGCCCGTACGTCCGCGTTCCAGGAAGTACTGCGAGCCATAACGTTCCGCGATGCCGGCCACGGTTTCCCGTATGGCGCGGTGCTCTGGACTGTCAGAGGTCAATCCGGGCATGTCTGTCTACCTTCCGGTGAATTCGGGTGTGCGCTTGTCGGCGAACGCGGCGATTGCCGCTGCGGCGTCCGCGCTGTCGCCGGTGAATCTGATACCGCGCGATTCGGCAGCGAATTGCGCGGGCAAGTCGTTGGCCCACGTCTCCCGTAGCAGCTGACGCATCCGGCCGAAGGCCGCCGTTGGTCCGTTTGCCAGCTCCCGGGCCAAAGCCGTTGCCCTGTCGCGCAGTTCGCTGCCCGGGACGACCTCGTTGATCAGTCCCCAGGTCAGCGCCTCGGCATCGGTGATCGGCTGGTTGCGCAGGTAGGCCTGCGCGGCCCGGCGCGGGCCGATCAGCCTTGGCAGGTGCCACGTGCCGCCACCGTCCCCGGACAGCCCGATGCCGGCGAAGGCAGTGACAAACCGCGTGCCTTCGGCCGCCAGCACCAGGTCAGCCGCGTACACGTAGCCCAGCCCGCCGCCGGCCACCACTCCGTGCGCCGCGGTGACGATCGGGACATTGACCCGGCTGAGGATCTCGAAGCCTTGGTGGAACGGATCGGTCATCTTCTGAAAGAGGTCGCCGAACGCCTCGGAGCGGCCCGCCAAGAAATAGCCGATGTCCCCACCGACCGTCAGTGCCGGACCGTTTCCGCAGATCAGCACCGCGCGGACGGTGTCGTCAGCCGCGATCCGCCGGGCGACTTCGAGGGTCTCCTGCCCCATCCGCAGGTCGATCGCGTTGCGAACCTCGGGTCGGTCGAGGCAGACGGTCGCCAGGCCGTCGGCGACGGTGTACTCGATGGTCTGCAACGGAACCGGCCCGTTGAGGGCGGCGTGCCAAGCCGCGGTGTCGGTGAGCTGGCGCAGACTGACGATCCGCCCGTCCGCCGCGAAACCGAGGACGTGGATGAATGCGGCATCGAGCGCCTTGCCGGTGCGCCGGGCCGTCCCGACGTAGCTGCCGCCGACCATCAGCCGCCCGTCTTCGAGTCCCTCGAAGTGCCTCGGCTCGGCGCGGACCCGGAAGTGCTCCCCGATGCGCCACCACAGATTGGTCTGCATGGCTTGCGGGCCGACGTGTTGACCGCCCATCCCCAGCGGCATGCCTTCGGCGGCGTGGCCGATGAAATCGGGGTGCAGCAACACGTTCAATGCGTCGCGATCACCGGTCGCCAACGCCGTGTACAGCTGCTGCGCGGCAGCTACCCGCGCGTCGCGCGAGGTCTCAACCGACATAACGGATGATCGATTCGATGACGGCGGCAGGCTTTTCGGCGCCGTCGATTTCGATGGTCGTGGTCATGATCGCTTGCGTACCGCCGCTCACGGCAGAGACGTCGCCGACGACGCCGCGTGCCCGGATCTTGGCGCCCACCGGGACCGGCGAGATGAAACGAACCTTGTTGAGCCCGTAGTTGATCGCCATCGCGATGCCGTCCACCAGGTACAGCTGGTGCATGAAATGCGGCAGCAACGACAAGGTGAGCAGCCCGTGGGCGATGGTGCCGCCGAACGGTCCGGTCGCGGCCCGGTCCGGATCGACGTGGATCCACTGGTGGTCCCCGGTGGCGTCGGCGAACAGATCAACCCGGTCTTGGGTGATCTCCAGCCAGTCGGTCGGTCCGAGCTCGCGGCCGGCCGCCGACGCAAATTCGTCAAGGCTGCCAAAAACTTCCATGCCGTCTCCCTGGTTGTGCGCGACTGTCATCTCGTGGACGTTATCGAATTTAATATTGATTCGATTTTTTTTCAACCATCGACCCATGTCGCATACGACACTGGCCGACTTTTTCTATCTCCTGTTAGATTGAAGGCAAGGAGGCGACGTGACATCGCAGGTATGGAACTCAGCACAGCGGTCAGGTGCGCCCGAGACGCTGGCGGCTGCCCCGACGTACACGGTCGCTCGGATTCCGCTACCGCTGCCACTGCCTGACCTGACAGTGGTCAACGCGTACGCGGTCGGTACCGACGCCGGCATCACGCTGATCGATCCCGGCTGGGCCACCGCCGAATCGGAAGCGGCGCTGATCGCCGGACTGCACGCCATGGGATGCGGCGTCAGGGACGTGCGCCAGATTCTGGTCACCCATGCCCATTGGGACCACTACACCCAGGCTCTGAAGTGGCGCGCCGCGTTGGACATCGAAGTCATGTTGGGAGCCGAAGAGCGGCACAGCATCTCAGCATTCGATGCGCAGGCCGGAGTCCACCCCAACCAGGTCCCCGTGCTGCGCCGAGCCGGAGCCCCTGCGCTGGCCGACGCCGTGGCCGCGCTGCGGTGGGAGCCGTACGAGCAGGGCATGCCGTTCGCCGCCCCGGATCGCTGGCTGCGGGACGGCGACGTGATCGACGCCGGTGGGGTGCCGATCACCGTACGCGCCACACCGGGTCACACCCGCGGGCACATGGTGTTCGAAATCTCCGATATGGCGTTCACGGGGGATCACCTCCTACCTCGCATCACGCCATCGGTCGCCTTCGAACGCGCCCCGGAGAAACTGCCACTGCGGTCGTTCCTCCGGTCACTCCAGCTGTTCCTGGAACTGCCCGACGCCCGGATGCTGCCCGCCCATGGCGAGACCGAGCACCACACCCGCCGCCGCGCCCAGGAGTTGCTCGACCATCACGACGAACGGTTGTCGATCATCGCCGAGCTGATCTCCTCAGGTGCGACAACGGCGTTCGAGGTCGCTACCCGGATGCGCTGGACCCGCCGGGAGCGCACCCTCACCGAGCTGGAGACCGTCCATCAGATGACCGCGGTACTGGAGGTGCGGGCGCACCTGGATCTGCTCGTCACCCAAGGGTTGCTGAGGGTCGACGAGTCCGCGGACGTCAGCACTTTCACGGTCAGCTGAGCGCCTGGACCAACCGGAACTTCTGCACTTTGCCCGTCGGCGTGGTCGGCAGCGCATCAGCGGCGTAGAACACCACGCGCTTGGGCACCTTGAATCGCGCCAGATTGGCGCGGCAGATATCCAGCACGTCGCCTTCGGTCAAGGCCGCGTCCGCAATGGGAACCACTACGACACAACCGATTTCACCCCATCTTTCGTCGGTGAGGCCGAACGCGAAGGCCTGGCTGATGGCGGGGTGGGCCGCCAGCAGATCCTCGATCTCCTTGGGCATCACCAGTTCACCGCCGCTCTTGTAGAGCTCCTTGCTGCGCCCCGTCACCTCCAGGTAGCCATCGGAGCGCACGAACCCCAGGTCACCGGAGAACAGCCGGCCATCGCGCAGGGCCGCGGCGGTCTCGGCGGGTCTGCACCAATAGCCGACCATGGTGGTCGGCCCGCTCGACACGAGTTCACCGTCCACGACCTCGTACCGGACCAACGCGTCGGTCCCCGGCACCGACGCTGAGCCCGCGAGTTTGGGCCGGCCCACCGTCTCGGAGGTCAGATACAGCGCGTCCTCGGGGAGCGTGAGGGTCATGGCGCCGCCGCATTCGGTCATCCCATAGCCGGTGACGATCTCACTGACCCCGAAGTCGCGTTCGAGCTTCTCCCACAACCAGATCGGCGCGGGCGCCGAACCGCACAGCACCGCCTCCAGGGAACTCAGGTCGTAGTCGCCGCGGGCCGGTGATTGCGCCATCGCGACCGCCATGGTCGGCACACAGAGGATATCGGTGGCCCGGTGCCGTTCGATGCCGGCGAGATAGCCGTCTGCCGAGAACGACGGTTGCGGGATGATGGCTCCGCCGACGAACATCACCGACAACACGCCTTCGACGTAGCCGAACATGTGATAACACGGCAGCGAGAACAGGATTCGGCGCCCACTCTGGTATCCCCGGGTCAGCGCCGAGGCGTAACCAGTGCGCAGCACGGCATCGTGGGTGACCAGCACCCCCTTGGGTGAGCCGGTGGTGCCCGACGTGTACAGCATGTCCCCCGGCGCGTCGGGTGCCACCGCAACGGGCTGCGTCGCCGCGGTGGTGGCGGCCAAGTCGGCCACGGTGTGCACGCCGCGGCGGGCCCGTCCGTCGGTGTCGAGCACCACGACGTGACGCAGGTCCGGAACGCTATCCAGCGGGCGGTGCGCAAAGCCGGCCGAATCCCATTGCGGAACAATCTCATCCAGCATGCTCTGGTAGTCCAGAGCGCCGAATCCCGACATCGTGATCAGGACCCGGCAACCGGAGTCGGCGAGCACGAAGCCGAGCTCGGCGGTCCGGTACAGGTAGTTGAACGGGACCGCGATGGCTCCGGTGCGAGCGATGGCGAACTTGACGGCGATGAACTCCGGGTAGTTGGCCATCAGCATGCCGACACGGTCACCCGGCTGCACCCCGAGTCCGATCAGGCCCGCGGCAATTCGGCGAGACTGTTCGCAGACCTCGGTATAGCTCAGCGTCAGCTCGTCGGTGATCACGAAAGGACTTGTCCCGTACTGTTCGGCACAGTCATCGAGCCAGTCGGCCAAAGTGCGAGGCCGCCACACCGGAAACCGATCGCGCAACGCTTGTCGGCAGGCCTCGATCTGCGCGGCGGTTCTCACAGCTCCCTGATCTCTCCGCGCCGGATGGCGTCGCGCAGCGCGAACTTGCGTACCTTGCCGGTTGGGGTCACCGGCAATTCGTCGGCCAGGAACCACCTGGACGGCACCTTGAACGGCGCCAGTGTCGACTGTGCCCGGGCGACAAGAACTGCCCTGATATGCGCCGGTTCTCCGTCGGCGCGGACGACGGCGGCGACGATCTCGCCCCATCGATCGTCGGGAAGGCCGAGCACCGCGACGTCGGTGACCGCCGGGTGGCCGGCCAACTGCCGCTCGACGTCTGCCGGGGAGATGTTCTCACCGCCGCGGATGATGATGTCCTTGAGCCGTCCCGTGACGGTGAGATAGCCGCGTTCGTCGATGGTGCCCACATCGCCGGTGTGCACGAATCCGTCAGCGTCGACGGTGGCCGCGGTGGCGGCCGGATCGTGAAGGTAGCCGACGAATTGCTGATACCCACGGGCGCAGATCTCCCCCAGCTCGCCGACCGCAATCACCGCGTGCGACACCGGGTCGACGATCTTGCACTCCACCTGCGGGAGCGGCCGGCCCACTGTCGCGAGCCGGTCCGCGCGCGAATCGCCGGGACGGGTCATCGACAGCACCGGCGCCAGTTCGGTCTGGCCGAACAGATTGAGCACAGTGGATCCGAAAACCTCTGCGGCGCCGTCGATCAACTCGGGTGCGACAAGCGCCGCACCACCCATGATGATCGGGATCCGTGGCGCGGAAGTGCCCTCCGCCCGCTGCAGCGCCAGCAGCGCGTCAAGGATCGCGGGCACATAGAACAGGACGTCGGGGCGCTCGGCGCGCAGCACCTCCAACGCGCCGGCCGGCGTGAATCGATCGATGAGCACGGCAGTGCCGCCCAGCCACAACGGTCCCAGCGTGGCGATGACGCACCCAGCGGTGTGGAACAGGGGTAATGGATTGACGCACACCGCACCCATCGGCGCATCGGCCGCTTCCAGGGTCAGTTTCGCGACGTTCACCAATGCGCGGTGGGTGAGCGCCACGCCCTTCGGGCGCCCGGTGGTCCCCGATGTGTACTGCAGCATGGCCACCGTGTCGGGACTGACCTCCGGCAGTGCCGTCAGATCAGTGCCCGCGGCTTGCCATCGACCATCCGACAACGAAATACGCGTGAGGCCGGCGATGCGGTCGCCGACCCGTGCGGCCACCTCTGCCATCGGATAATCCCGGCTGACGTCTGCGTGCAGCAGCACCGTGGCGCCCGAATGGGTGAGGGCGTACTCCAGTTCGTCGTCACGCAACACGGGGTTGAGCGCGACCAGCACCAGGCCCGCCAACGCAGCCGCATATTGAATGACGGTCCACTCCAGCACATTCGGCGCCCACACCGCGATGGACCCACCCGGTTCGGCGAGCCGAGACAGCGCCGATGCCGCGCGGGCGGCCTCGGCGTGCAGCTGCCCATACGTCAGCCGCACCCGCTCCCCGGTACCGTGCCGCGTCCCCACCAGCGCCACCCGGTCGGGATGCTCGGCACACCGGCGCGCCAGCAGCATCCCGACGGGCATTTCGACCAGCTCGGCACTCGTGTCCGCCGGCCGGTAGGACTGCTGGAGTCGGTGCCCGACGGTCATGGCCTAGACCGGGTTGCTGCCGAGCTTGGCGTTGGCCATGTCGCGGATCTCGTTCCACCGCCCGGCGATTTCGGGCAGCGTCGGGCGCGCGGTGAACCTGACGCCGTCGTTCTGGAACTGCGCGACCCGCTGCACCAGGCCGCCGCCGACAACGAAAACCGATGAGGTGTCGTGGTTTTCCTCGGACACCAGGTAGCCGACCGCGGGTGCGACCAATTCGGGGTCGAGCTTGTCCAGAACGTCCTGGGGGGCGATGTCGGCGGTCATCCGGGTGGCGGCCAACGGCGCGATGGCGTTGGCGGTGATGTTGTGCTTGGCACCCTCGATGGCCAGGGTGTTGATCAATCCGACCAGGCCGGCCTTGGCAGCGCCGTAGTTGGCCTGCCCGAAGTTGCCGTACAGCCCGCTGGTGGAGGTGGCCACCACGATCCTGCCGAACTGCTGCTCCCGCAGGTGCGGCCAGGCGGCCCGGATCACGTGGTAACCGCCGTACAGGTGCACCCGCAGCACCGAATCCCAGTTGTCGTCGGACATCTTGTGGAAGGCACCATCGCGCAGAATCCCGGCGTTGCTGACGATTCCGTGCACTGCCCCGAATTCGTCGAGGGCGGTGGCGACGATCTCCGCGGCACCTTCGGCGGTGGCCACCGAGGAGTAGTTGGCCACGGCGCGGCCGCCCGCGGAGCGGATCTCGTCGACGACGGCGTCGGCCATGCTGGTTCCCGAACCCGATCCGTCACGGGCACCACCGAGATCGTTGACCACGACGAGCGCGCCGTTGGCGGCGAGGAAGCGGGCGTACGAACGTCCCAACCCGCCGCCGGCTCCCGTGACGATGACGACCTTGTCTGCTACACCTGGCATGTATTCAGCTCCCTTGTCTGTTGGTGACGATCGATACGAAGGACACGCAGCCGCCGGGGCGGCCGCCGAGATTGTGGGTGAGGGCGGTATGCGGGCCGTCCAGTTGGCGGTCACCGGCTTCGCCCCGGAACTGCAGCCACGCTTCGTACAACATGCGCAATCCGCTGGCACCGACGGGATGTCCGAAGCTCTTCAGCCCGCCGTCCGGGTTGACGGGCAGCCGGCCGTCGGCATCGAATTCTCCTGCCACGACGTCTTTTACGGCCTGCCCGGCCCCGGTGAAGCCGAGATCCTCCATCAGCACGATCTCGGTGGGGGTGAAGCAGTCATGGACTTCGGCGAAGGACAATTGCGTGCGGGGATCGGAGATGCCGGCCTGGGTGTACGCGTCCTTGGCGGAGCGGACGACCTCGGGGAACGTGGTGTAGTCGTAGCCGGGATCCATTGCACCGCGCCCGGATCCGGCCGTCAGGGCCAACGCGGACACATACATCGGGGTATCGGTGTAGAGGTGGGCACGGTCGGCAGGGACGATGAGGGCACAGGCGGCTCCGTCGGAGACTCCGGAGCAGTCGAACACCCCGAGCCGCCCGGCCACTTTCGGGGCGCCGTCGATGGTGTCCTTGGCCACCGGAGACCGGAACTGTGCCTTCGGATTCCGTGCACCGTTGGCGTGATTCTTCCAGGCGACATGCGTCATCGCCGCGCGCATCTCGTCGGCGTGCACGCCGTACTTGGCGCAGTACGCGGGGTCCAGCAGGGAGAACGCGGCGGGCGCCGTCATCGAAATCTCCGATGCGGTGCCGTCGCCGGGCGGGTCCTGACGCAGCAGCCCGGAGAATCCGGAGTCCTTCAGCTTCTCCACGCCGACGGCCATCACGACGTCATAGGCGCCGGCGGCGACCGCGTAGCAGGCATTGCGGAACGCTTCCGAGCCGCTGGCGCACATGTTCTCCACGCGGGTGACCGGCTTGTCATCCGAGCCCAGGGGACGGCTCAGGGTCAGCCCCGACATGCCGGAACTGAGGGTGCCGAGCCAGTAGGCGTCGACGTCGTCACGTCCGATGCCTGCCGACGTCAGGCATTCGGTGTAGGCCTCCAAGATCAGATCCTCGGTCGACACCTCCCAGCGTTCACCGAATCGGCTGCAGCCCATGCCGATTACCGCGACACGGCCGGCGATACCGTGGCTCGCCATCAGATCAGCACCGCCTTCCAGAAGTAGTCGTGGATGCCACCGGCGGTGAAGAGCCGGCGGAAGCTGAACCGCACCCGGGCACCCACCTGCAGCCGCTCCGGTTCGGCATCGGCGATCTCCACGGTGACGCGCCCGCCACCGTCGACATCCACCACTGCCTGCACCATCGGCGGCGACGGTGAGTACGCAAGACGGTCGAAGGTGAAGGTGGCCACGGTGCCGGTCGAGCTCGCGACCGGGGCAGGGCTCATCCGGTCGACGACGCCGCACCCCCGGCATACCCGTGCCGGCGGCAGGTGCACGAAACCGCAATCATCGCAGCGCGTTCCGGTGAGACCGAACTTCCACGACGTGCCGCGCGATGCCGGCGGTGCCCCTACCCGATCAGGTTCGGGCCGCCGCGGTGGTTCCAGTTCGATCAGCCCACGCCAGGACAGATAGGTCACCGGCGCCACCGGCAGGCCGCCGGTGAGCTGCCCGGCCAGCGGTGTGCGCTGCCTACTGTGAGCGAGCCGGTCGGTGGTGCGCAGTACGAGGGCGTCGCAGCCGTCGGTGGCCGAGAGCACCAGGATGCTGTCCTCCGGGTCGGCGATGTCGAGGACGGCGCACAACGCCATCGCGGCATCGACGCTGCCGCTGAACCCGATCGGTGAAACCTGCACCGACTTCTGGCCTTTCACCAGGGCGCCGGCCCGCTTCACGACGGCCGCGTTGGGACAGGCCACCACGACGTGATCGGCATCGGCCACCCCGGCGGCGTCCAGTGCGTCGGCCGCGGCCGCCCGAAGGAGCGGGGCGTAGCGTTCGAAGCCGAAGCGTTCCTCCCACTGCTGACCGGTCACCGCGCCCGGCGCGCGCCACCGATCCAGGAATTCCTCGGTACGGGAGGCGGTGGCCAGCACCTCGGCGATCGCCGGGCCGGCACCGAAAACCAGTGCGGCCGCACCGTCGCCGCCCAGTTTCTCGTCTGATGAGCCGGGCCGGCCGACCCGTACGTCTGAGGCCACGGCAACACCGCCGGACTGTGCGGCCAACGCCATCGCGGCAAAGGCGCTGCGCCCGGTGCCGCACAGATCGGCCGCGAACGCGGTGTCCGGCAGGGCCAGCGCGGCATGGACGGCCGTGGCATTGGTCTTGTCCGCATAGGCCGGGGTACTGGTCGCGAAATAGACGGCTGTCGTGTCGGTCCCGTTCAGCGCGGCAGTGGCCGCCGCGACGGCCATGGTGGTCGAGTCCTCGTCATAACCGGCGACGACGCGCCGGCCCAACCGGTACCGGGGCAGGTAGGCGGCATAGCCGAGCAGGCCGCTCATGACGCACCCCGGAACACCGCGGCCAACCCCTGCCCGCCACCGATGCACATGGTCTCCAGCGCCAGACCGCCCCCGCGCCGGCGTAGTTCGTGCAGCATGGTGGTGAGAATCCGCACCCCGGTCGCGGCGATCGGGTGCCCCAGCGAGATCCCGGAGCCGTTGACGTTCAGGCGGTCCTCGACATCGGCGAGCTTGACCCCCCACCCGGAGAGCACCGCAAGCACCTGCACCGCGAATGCCTCGTTGACCTCGATGAGGTTCAGGTCATCAAACGTCAATCCTGTTCTACTGAAGAGCTTTTCCACTGCGCCGACAGGGCCGATGCCCATCCGGGACGGCTCGCAACCGTACGCTGCCCAGCCCTCCAGGTAGCCGATCGGTTCCAGACCGAGGTCGTCCAGCCGGTCCTCGGCAACCACGAGGCAGGCCGCGGCGGCGTCGTTCTGCTGGCTCGAATTGCCGGCGGTGACGGTGCCGCCGGCCACGATGGTGCGCAACGCGGCCAGACTCTCGGCGGTGCTGTCGGGCCGGACTCCTTCGTCACGCTCGAAATGAACTGTCGCACCGCGGCGTTGGGGTACGTCGACGGGGACGATCTCGTCGGCGAACAACCCGGAATCCTGCGCCGCGGCCGCCCGTTGATGACTACGCGCGGCGAAAGCGTCGGCCGCATCCCGGCCGATGCCATAGTCGTCGGCCAAATTCTCGGCGGTCTCGATCATGCCGCTGATCGCACCGAATCGCCATGCCGGCTGCGACATTTCGCGCCCGCGGTCGAGCCGGTCGTACAGGGTCTGGTTGCCGGCGCGGGCCCCCCAGCGAGCGGTGGTGGTGTAGTGCTCGATATTGCTCATCGACTCGACACCTCCGGCCAGGACCACGTCGGCGGCACCGGTCTGCACTGTCATCGCCGCCGTGATCACAGCCTGCAATCCGCCACCACAACGCCGGTCGATCTGCAGTCCGGGCACCGTCACCGGCAGTCCGGCGTGCAGCGCCACCCACCGTCCGATGCACGGCGCCTCGGAGTTGGCATACGACTGCGCGAACACCACGTCCTCGATGCGCTCGGGATCGATGGCGCTGCGCTCCACGACCGCTGTGACGACCCGGGCGGCCAAATCCTCTGCGCGCAACGGCATCAGCGCGCCGCCAAAGCCACCGACCGCGGTGCGCAGCGGCGCGACGATTGCGGCCCGTCTCACGACTCGCCCCGCCATCGGTCTGCGGACGGGTCGAGCAGGCTGCTGAGCCGCTCGTCCGGCAGCCAGGTGATGGTTTCCAGTTCCAGCGCGTCGAGGAAACGCACGCGGCCCGTGCGCATGTCCTCCAGGCGTAACCGCGGCGAGTTGCCCTGTACGTCGAAAGCCACCGCCACCTCCGCGAATTCGTTGCCGACGAGCGGGCCGTGGGCGGGATCGAAGTGAATTCCCATCTTCGGCCTCAAATCAGGAAACCCATGGTCGGGATGGCCTTTTCGTTGTCCACGAGGACCACCTTCTTGTACGCCAGGCGCAGCTCCGCGCCGTCGCGGCGCAACCGATAGGTGGTGCGCCCGCCCCACAATTCGTTACCGCGGGCCCGCGATTCGATCACCAGGAAGTTCGCGCCGATCTCCAGGTCGAGGCCACCGACGGGGTTGGGGCGGCCACCGAGAAATTCGATGTTGGAGATGAGCCGGCGCAGGTGCGACTGGGGGGCCTGCGCGTACCGCCGTCCGGTGCGGGCCTGTTTGAGCCGCGTCGAGATTCGGTTGCGGTTGTCATGGATGATCGACATCTGCCGGCCCGGGTCGATGTCGGCCCCACCGGCGGGCACCCAGTACAGGGCATCGTCGGTCCACAACGCCTCCCAGGCGTCGTAGTCGCTTTCGTCGGCGAACCTGGCCTCCCGGTACACGAACTGCTCGACCTCGTGGCGGTCGAATCCTTCTGGTACGGCGACGAGTTCATCGCTCAGCGTGGTGGTCACGGTGTCTCCATCAGGTTCTTGTAGTGCGACCAGAATCCCCGCATCCCGGTTTCGTCGGTCGCGCTGCCGACGGGATGGCCCCTCTCGTCGACTGTTTCCCGGTTGATGCCACGGCGGACGTCCAGCCATTCCGGGTTCAACGCCGCCAGGCCGTGCTGGTTGCGTTCGTACATCTCGGTGTCGTCGGCCAGTAGCATCCCGGCCGGACCGACCGATCCGACACATTGGGAAACCATGCGCCGGTTGAGTTCCGGTGCGCCGGCCAGCTGCACCGCGGTGGCGTACTGGACGCATTCATCGACCGACACCGGCTGGATGTTGAACACCTGAATCTCGGCGATGAAAAGGTTGGGGAAGATCATCACGTGCGGGGCGCCCTCGATGAGGATCCGTTCGGCATCCGCGCCGCGCGCGGCTCTGATGGCGGCGACGTAGTCCGGCACCCGCGACTCGGTGGTGCCGAACCAGCGCATGGGCTCGGCGAACTTGCGGAACTCCGGACGCAGGTCGTTCTCGCTGTGCCCGTTGCCGAGGTCGCGGGTGACCGCCGTCGACGAATCGCTGTAGAGCGGTCCGATGGTGCTTCCGGTCACCCCGAATATGGAGCCGTGCACGAATTGGGGGTGGTAGCCGTCGGTCTCGTTTTCGGCCAACAGCTTCCAGTTCGCCCGTGTCGTGTGCTGCAACCATCCGGCGGTGAGTTCGACCCTGCCCTCCGGTGAGAGCCGGGTCAGCCGGTCGATCTCGCCCGTGGCGTCACCCAGGTGCTCGACGAGGCTGGGACCGTCGGCCGCGAAGCTGCCGAAGACGAATCCGCCGTACGAGTCCACCCGCGGCACCCGGCCCATGGCCAGATCGAGTTTCCGTTCCCCGTAACCCTTGAAGAACGGGAACCCGATGAGCTCACCGGTATTGCGAAACGTCCAGCCGTGGTACGGACAACGGAAGGTGCCGGAGTTCCCCTTGGCGTCATCGCACACCTGATTGCCGCGATGGGCGCACCGGTTGAGCAGCAGATGGATCTGGCCTTCGCGGTCGCGGGTCATGATCACGTCCTGCGGCCCGAGCTTCTTGCGCACGTAGTCGTTGGGCTGGGCGACCTCGCTTTCGTGGCCGACGAAAACCCAAGTGCGGTACCAGATTTTCGCCAGCTCCTCAGCGAAGATCGAGGGGTCGGTGTACAGCGATCCGTGCACCCGGTCGCGGTGGATCAACCGGTCGTACCGGCTTCCGATGACCGATGTCATGAGCGTGCTCCTAGAGTTCCTCCGAATACGGGACGGCGCTTCTCTTGAAAGGCGCGGATGCCTTCGGCGAAGTCGTCGCTGTCGAACAGGCGGGCCTGGTGGGCGGCCTCCTGATCGAGGGCGTCCAGCGGATGCAGGCCCGGCGCTTCCATCAACATTTCCTTGATGACACCGAGCGCCTGGGCCGGACCGTCAGCCAGTCGCCTCGCATCGGCGAGCGCAGCGGCCAGCACCGCGCCGGGTTCGGCAACGGCGTCGACGAGTCCCCAGACATGGGCCTGTTCCGCCGTGACCGGGGTGCCGAGCGTCAGCATCTGCCGGGTCCTCGGAATACCGATACGGCGCGGCAGCGAGACGAAGGTACCCATATCCGCGGCGAGTCCGACGTTGGTGAACGTGGTGGCGAACCGCGCGTCGGTGGCCGCCACGACCCGGTCACAGGCGGCAGCCAGCGCAACCCCGGCCCCATACGCGGCGCCTTCGACGGCCGCGAGCACCGGCTTGGGCGTGACCCAGATGGCTCGAATCACGGCCTGCGCCAGCCGGGCCCGCGCCAGTGCCACGTCCGGCGCCATGCGGCACATGGTCGAAACGTCCCCGCCCGAGCAGAACACCGGGCCCGCGCCGGTGAGCACGATGACCCGCACCGCCGGGTCGCCGTCGGCCTCCTCGAGCGCCTCGCGCAGAGCCAGCCGCAGTGGAATGTCGATGGCGTTGCGTACCTCGGGCCGGTTCAGCGTGAGAATCCGCACCGCGCCGTCGTCGGTGATCAGTACGGTCATTTCCCGGTGAACCTCGGCGCCCGGCGTTCGATCACGGCCCGCAGTCCTTCCAACGCATCAGCGGTGCCGGACAACTCCGAGACGGTGCGGGCTTCCTCGGCCAGCCGGGCTTCGACGGGCGCCCCGAGCCCGGACCACACCAGCCGCTTGGTGGACGAAAGGGCCTGCGGCGGCAGGGCTGCCAACTGACCCGCGAGCTGGTCGGCGCGTTCGGCGAGCAGCTCGTCGTCGACCACCTCGGTGATCAGGCCGATGCCCGCGGCTTCGTCGGCGGTCAGCGTCGGATTGGTCAACAGGATGCGCAGAGCGTGGCGCAACCCGACCAACTGGGTGAGCGTCACCGAGGATCCGCCGTCGGGTGCCATACCGACGCGTACGGCGCCGGAGAAGAACTTCGCCGAGCGCGCCGCCACCACGATGTCCGAGGCGCACACCAGCCCGAGCCCGGCCCCGCCGGCCGCGAAGCCCTGCACCGACGTGATCACCGGGGCCTTCAGCTGGATCAGGGCCGCGCTGGCCAATTGCAGCCACGCCGTGGCCTCCCGCAGATAGTCGGGCAGGCCCGCGCCTTTCGATTCGAAGGTTTTGACGTCGCCGCCGGCACAGAAATGCGGTCCGGCCCCCGACAACCGCACCACCCGTACCCGCGGATCGGCGTGGCAGCGCAGTACGGCGTCGTGCAGCGCCTTGAGCAACTCGACATCTACCCCGTTGGCGGAATCCGGCCGGTTGAGTCGCAGCCACGCGACGCCGGCGTCGTCAACGTCGAGCAGTACGGGGGCATCGATGGTGGTCGTCACGATCTGACCTCTCTGGAGTCGAATGCCGCGGTGCCGGATGCGCCGCTGCCGATGATGTGCCGCACGACGGCATCCGTTTCACTCGTCAACGCCGCATCCAGAGAGCCCGCCAGCCCGGTGCCGACGAGCCGTTTGATGCTGACGACGGCCTGCCGGCTCCGGCCGGCCAGTTCCCGCACGAACGTGTCGACCTCGTGCTCGAAATCCGTTGCCGGGCAGGAACGGTAGGCCAGGCCGCGGGTGACCGCCTCACCCCCGGACAGCCGGTCTCCGGACAGCAGCAGGGCCAGCGCCTGCTGGCGACCGACGAGCCGGGGCAGTCGGGCGGTGCTACCGCCGCCCGGAATCATGCCGAACCGGATGTGGTTGTCGGCGATCCGGGCGGTGTCGCTGACCAGGACGATATCGGCGGCCTGCATGAGCTCGAAACCGCCGGCGGCAGCGACTCCGTCCACCGCGGCGACGACGGGCACGTCGATCTCGGCGATCGTGTCGCAGGCTCGCCTGAACTCCGTGAACAAGAACTTGAGCGCCGCCGGCCCCTGCGCGCGCAGCTGCTCAACCTCATCGAAATCGCCACCCGCACAGAAGTTTCCGCCGGAACCCCGCAACACGATGACGTTGAGGTCGCGACGCCGGCCGAGATCATGCAAGGCGGCGGCCAATTCGGATGCCAGCGCGACGGTGACGGCGTTCATCCGTTCGGGCCGGTTCAGCGTGATCCGGCCGATCGCTCCGTCGATCACCGCCGCCACGGTGCACTCCGCGCCACTCACAGGCGTCTCCCTTGTCCGGTGGTTGTGGACAAATCTAATCACAATTTCTAATCTAGGTTAAATCAACGATCGGCGTTTGATCAACCACGCCGAGCAAGGAGCAGGCGGCATGGATCTGGGACTGCGCAATGCGCGCGTGGTGGTGACCGGTGGGGCCTCGAACATCGGGCGCGGCATCGTGCACGAGTTCGCCGCAGAAGGGGCACGCATCGTGATCAGCGACATCGACGGACCGCAGGCCGAGAAGGTACGCGCCGAGGCGCTGGCCAAGGGCGCGGCGGAAGTCGAGGTCGCGATCGGCGATCTGACCACGGCGGAGGGGGCGGACGCCGCCATCGGCACCGCGCTACGGGCCTGGGATGGAATCGACGTGCTGGTCAACAATGCCGGTTGGAGCGTGCCCGGTTTCATCGCCACCGACACCGACCGCGACAAGTGGCAGCGCACCATCGAGATCAACCTGTTCAGCGCTATTGGCACCACGCAGGCCGCCATCGGGCCGATGCAGGAGGCCGGCGGCGGCGCGATCGTGTTCATCGCGAGCGACGCCGCGTTCGGGCAGATCCGCCAGGGCGTCTATGGCGCGTCGAAGGCCGCGATGGTGGCCTTGGCGCGTACCACCGCCCGCGAGCACGGCCGGCACGGCATCCGGTCCAACATCGTGTGTCCGGGCCTGGTCATCCCCGACGGTCCCGACGCCGTCGGGGCCGACAGCCTATGGTCGGTCGGTCAGGACAACGTCTTCAACCAGTCCCAGATCGACTTCATGATCAAGGACACCCCGACACGGCAGCTGACCACGGCTGCCGATGTCGGACGGGCGGTGCTGTTCTTCTCTTCGCCGAGGGCAGCCAAACAGGTGACGGGACAGATGATCTCGGTCAGCGGTGGCTACACCATGCCCTGAGCTGCGCTCACCCGATCGCAGCACGCTCCCTGTCGGCGCGATCCACGTCGGCCAGGTCGATCCCCTTGGTCTCGCGCGCGAAAGCCAATGCCACCAGCGTCACCACGCACGCCCCGGCCAGATAGATCGCGATCGGCACCGATGAGTGGTAGTCCTTCAGCAACCGCACCGCGATGATCGGCGCGAGTGATCCGGCGAAGATCGCCGTCACCTGATAGCCAAGGGACACACCGGAATAGCGCATGCGGGTCGGGAACATCTCCGACATCAGGGCGGGCTGCGGCGCGTACATGAACGCATGCGCCACCAGGCCGGCGGTGATCGCGCTCATGATGACGACGTACTGCTTGCTGTCCATCATCGGGAACGCCACGAAGCCCCAGACAGCGGTGAGCAGCGTGCCGATCAGATAGACGGGCCTGCGGCCGATCCGGTCAGAGAGCTTCCCCACCAACGGGATTGCCACCAGATGCGCCGCGTGGGCCACCAGCAGATACCACAGGATCAGCGAAGTGCTCACCCCCGCGTGCACTTTCAGATAAGTGATCGAGAACGTGACCACCAGGTAGTACATGATGTTCTCGGCGAACCGCAGGCCCATCGCGGTCAGCACCTTGCCGGGGTAACGCCGGAGCACCTCGACCACGCTCAGTGACGATGCCTTGAATGCCTCGGCTTCTTCTTGTGCTGCAACGAAAATCGGCGCATCGGTCACCTTGGTCCGGATGTAGTAGCCGATCAGCACCACCACTGCCGAAAGCCAGAACGCCACCCGCCAGCCCCAGGACAGGAACGCCGACTCCGGCAGCGTCCCCGTCAACGTCAGCAGTACGACGGTGGCCAGGATGTTGCCCACGGGCACCCCGGCCTGCGGCCAGCTGGACCAGAATCCGCGGCTGCGCGCGGGACTGTGCTCGGCCACCAGGAGCACCGCGCCGCCCCACTCGCCGCCGACCGCGAAGCCCTGGATGAACCGCAGCACCACCAGCAGGGCCGGCGCCCAGTAGCCGATCTGCGCATAGGTCGGCAGACAGCCCATCAGGAAAGTAGCCGAACCGACGAGGAGCAGCGAGAACTGCAGCAGCGTCTTGCGGCCGAACTTGTCGCCGAAGTGGCCGAACACCACGCCACCGAGGGGGCGCGCGACGAAGCCCACGGCGTACGTGACGAAGGCCGCGAAGATGGCGTCGAGGTCACTGCCACTCTGCGCGAAAAACACCTTGCTGAACACGATCGTGGCAGCGGTGCCGTACAGGAAGAACTCGTACCACTCGACGACGGTGCCGGCCATGGAGGCCAGGACGACCCGACGCAATCCGGACCGGATCGGCGCGCTCATGGCGCGACTATAGCCAGGTGTCCTCGGTTGTCGTGGTCAAGAACGCTTCCAAATCATCGCGCCAGTGCGCCGGGGTGTTCTTGTCCGGTTCGATGCCGGTGTACTCGCCGCGGTAGAACAAGAGAGGGCGGGGCTTCATGGCCTGTGGCTCCGACATCGACTGCACCCCGCCGAACACCACAAAGTGGTCGCCGCCGTCGTGCACCGAGTGCACCGTGCAGTCGATGTGCGCAAGCGTGCCCTCGAGCACCGGGGAACCTAATTCCGAAGGGCGCCAATCGATGCCGGCGAACTTGTCCTCAGCCTTCGAGCCGAACTGCGCCGAAACGTGTTGCTGGTTCTCGTGCAGCATGTTGACGCAGAACTTGCCGCTGGCCTCGATGGCCTTCCATGCCCGCGAATGCTTCGTCGGACAGAACAGGACCAGTGGCGGATCCAGCGACAGCGCGGCGAACGACTGGCAGGCGAAACCTACCGGCACACCGTCATTCACGGTGGTGATGACGGTGATGCCGGTACAGAACTGCCCGAGCACATTGCGGAATGTGCGGGGGTCGATCTGCGGTGTCTGGGTCATGCCGCGCGAGCCTACTTGAACCCGACGCTGAAGTCGTGGCCCCAGAGACTGATGCCGACGCTCTCGCGGGCGATCCAGCTCTCGTCCTCGACTTCGAGTCCCTCGCAACCGAATTCCATGTCGAAGCCACCCGGCGTCTTCATGTAGAAGGACAGCATCTTGTCGTTGATGTGCCGGCCGAGGGTGGCCGACATCTTGACCTTCTTGCGGTTGGCGCGGTCCAGGCAGAGGCCGACGTCGTCGGAGTTCTCCACCTCGACCATCAGGTGCACGATGCCGGTCGGGTTGGGCATCGGCATGAACGCCAGCGCGTGGTGCCGCGGGTTGCAGCCGTAGAAGCGCAGCCACACCGGGTCGCCATCGGCGGGACGGCCCGCGATCTGCGGAGGCAGCCGCATCGAGTCACGCAGCCGGAAGCCCAAGACGTCCTGGTAGAACGCCTGCGCGGCGGCATCGTCGTTACAGGTCAGGACGACGTGGCCCAGGCCCTGTTCAGCGGTGACGAACTTGTGGCCGTAAGGGCTGACGAAACGACGACCCAGGTACTGGATGCCGTAGAACACCTCAAGGGTGTTGCCGGCGGGATCCTGGAAGCTGATCATGCCCTCGACCTTGCGGTCGAGCAGCTCGTCCTTGGTGCCCTCGGTGAACGCGACGCCGTGGGCGGTGAGGTTTTCCTTCACCTGCTCGAGGGCAGGCGCATCAGCGACCTCCCAGCCCGAGGCCAGCAGCCGGTCCTTCTCGCCCGGCACGATCACCAGGCGAGCCGCGACGTCGTCCATCCGCAGGTAGAGAGCGTCAGGGTTCGTGCCCTCGCCCGCCATCATGCCGAGCACCTTGAGCCCGAACTCGCGCCACGCGGCCACGTCGGTGGCCTCGATGCGCATGTAGCCGAGGGCCTTGATGACAGTCATCGACCGGATATCCCCTTAGACCATGGTGTCTGCGGGCGGCAGACCGAATTCGTTGTTGCCGAAGATCAGGTAGGCGCGCTCGGGCTCGTTGGCGGCGTGCACGCGACCGGCATGGGCGTCACGCCAGAACCGCTGCAGCGGAGTGCCGTTGGCCAGGGCGGTGGCGCCGGCGGCCTCGAAGAGCCGGTCGACCGACGCGATGGCGCGCCCGGTGGCGCGCACCTGGTCACGACGGGCACGGGCCCGCAACTCGAACGGGATCTCCTTGCCCGCGACCAGCAGGGCGTACTCGTCACCGACATTGCCGATCAGCTGACGCCAGGCGGCGTCGATGTCGCTGGCCGCCTCGGCGATCCGAACCTTGGCGAACGGGTCGTCCTTGGACTTCTCACCGGCGAACGCGGCACGGACCCGCTTGCCCTGGTGCTCGACGTGCGCCTCGTAGGCGCCGTAGGCCATCCCGACGATCGGCGCCGAGATGGTGGTGGGGTGCACGGTGCCCCACGGCATCTTGTACACCGGGGCGGTGTTGGTCAGGTAGCCGCCGGCGGTGCCGTCGTTCATCGACTTGTAGGACAGGAACCGGTGCCGCGGCACGAACACGTCCTTGACCACGATCGTGTTGCTACCGGTACCACGCAGGCCGACCACGTTCCACACGTCATCGATGGTGTACTCGGTGCGCGGGATCAGGAAGCTGCCGAAGTCGACCGGGCGGCCGTCCTTGATCACCGGGCCGCCGAGGAACGCCCAGGTGGCGTGCTCCGAGCCGGAGGACCAGTTCCAGGCGCCGTTCACGATGTAGCCGTCAGCGGTTTCGGTCACCACACCGGCACCCATCGGCGCGTACGACGAGGAGATGCGGACGGTCGAGTCGTCGCCCCAGACGTCTTCCTGGGCCTGCTGATCGAACAGCGCCAGGTGCCAGTTGTGCACGCCGATGATCGACGCAACCCAGCCGGTGGAGCCGCAGGCGCTCGCGATGCGGCGGACCGCCTCGTAGAACAGCGTGGGGTCGGCCTCGAGGCCGTCCCACTGGGCGGGCTGCAGCAGTTTGAAGAAGCCGATTTCGTTCAGACTGTCGATGGACTCCTGCGGCACCTGACGCAGGTCCTCGGTTAACTGTGCGCGTTCACGCAGCACCGGCAACAGGTCGTCGATACCGGCCAGCACGGTCTGCACGTCGCGTTGTTCAATGGACGTCACGGGTTGCCTCCAGAGAGTGGTCGTCTAGACAGAAGATTAGAACACGTTACGATTTGTGTCGAGCACGGTAGTCCTGCAGCAGGTAGACCCACAAAAGTGGCCATCTATAACCTGTTCTAGTTACCGACCACTGGCCGGAGTGAAAGAAGGGTGATGGGTGTGGACGAGCCGCTGGGCAGCCACGTGCTGGAACTTGTGGTGGCCGACGTCGTCGCAGAGACCGCGGACGCACGCGTGTTGGTGTTCGCGGTGCCGAACGGCGCCGGCGACCCTGTGATCCCGCCCGACCGGCTGAAGTACTCCCCCGGTCAGTTCCTGACCCTGCGCGTCCCGAGTACCCGCACCGGGTCCGTGGCCCGCTGCTATTCGCTGTGCAGCTCGCCGTACGCCGACGAGGCGCTGACCGTCGCGGTCAAGCGCACCGCGGACGGCTACGCATCGAACTGGCTGTGCGACAACGCGCACGTCGGTATGCGCATCCACGTGTTGGCACCGTCCGGCACCTTCGTCCCCAAGAATCTGGACGCCGACTTCCTTCTGCTGGCCGGCGGCAGCGGCATCACCCCGATGCTGTCGATCCTCAAGTCCGCATTGTCGGAGGGCACCGGCAAGGTGACGCTGTTCTACGCCAACCGCGACGAGAAGTCGGTGATCTTCAGCAAGGCCCTGCGTGAGCTGACCTCGCTGTATCCCGACCGGCTGTCCGTCGTGCACTGGCTGGAGTCGGTGCAGGGACTGCCCAACCCGACCATCCTGGCCACGCAGCTGGCGCCCTATGTCGAGCGCGAGGCCTTCATCTGTGGCCCGGCGCCGTTCATGGCCGCCACCGAGGAAGCGCTGCTCAAATCCGGCGCCGACAAGAGCAATGTCCATCTCGAGGTGTTCCAGTCACTGGACTCCGACCCGTTCGCCGCCGTCGTGCTCGCCGAAGATGACAGCGATGAGGGCCCGGCGACCGCAATCGTCACGCTCGACGGCGAGACGCACGAACTGCGGTGGCCGCGCAATGCCGTGCTGCTCGACGTGCTGCTCGACAAGGGACTGGACGCACCGTTCTCCTGCCGAGAGGGGCACTGCGGCGCATGTGCGGTGCTGATGAAGAAGGGCGATGTCGACATGGCGATCAACGACGTGCTGGAGCCGTCCGACCTCGAAGAGGGCCTCATCCTCGGTTGCCAAGCGGTGCCGAAGACGGATTCCGTCGAAGTCACCTACGACGAGTAGCGAACGGATTAGTTTCTTGACTGTGAACCGGCTTACTGCAGCAAGTGCGGCCGCTGTGCTGACCGCAACCGCCCTGATGTCCCCCGTGACAGCTGCTGCCGCGGTCAATTCGGCCGACGCATTCGTGCCGGTCGACGACGGCACCAAGATCCAGATTCACGTCACCGCGAACTGCGCCGGTGGTGCGTGCACGTTCAACACCGCCACCAACCTGGTGGTCGGGGGCAACCCGGTCCCGCTGCCGCCGAACACCTGGGCGCGCGAGAACATCACGCTGCGCAGCTCCAACCGCGATGTGTACCAGGATGTCTCGTACAGCGCGCCGACCGGCGCCCCGCCCATCAACCGCGGCTCATGGAATGGCCCGGTGAATTCGCGGCAGCTCAAGTCACAGAACAGCGCGCTCGTGTCGGTCACTTTCAACGGCGGCGGCACGTTCGAGGAATTCGCAGTCGACGGCACCTCACTGCCGCTCGACGTGCGGACCGGTCGGCCGAACACCGATGCCAATTTCATTGCGTGCGCGGACATTCAGGTCACCTACCCCGGAGTGAACCTCACGACGCCGACCGCGTGCGCCACCACTCACTTCTGAGCCACCGAAAGTGAAGTAGATCGCGAACTTTCGCGATTTCTTCGGCATCTGGTTCACGTTCGGCGGTCGGTCGCGTCCAACAGATCACTGAGCCGCTGCAGCGCGTCGACGACGCCGTCGACTTCGTCGACCCCGAAGGCCTCGTCGATATAGCCGTTGACGGTGGTAAGCGCAGCATCAAGGCGCCGAAGGGCATCGGTACCGGATTCGGTTGGCCACAGCTCCCAGGCGCGGCCGTCACGGTCGCTGATTCTTCGTTCGACGAATCCCGCCTTCTCCAGGCGGGAGACCATCGCCGTGACGGCCGACTCACGCTGGCCGAGTTGGGCCGCGATGAGCGACTGGCGGCATCCGGCTTGGCTCTCGATCAGCATCAGCGCCGCGGCCTGCGCCGTGGAGATGCCCGCCCCGTCGATGAACAACCGGTCGGCGGTGGTGCGCAGCCGCTGGGCCGCGGCCTGCAGATGGAAATACGCGCGCCGCCGACCTGCCGGTGATCTGTTCTTCGAAGCCACCCTTGCATTATTACTTCACTAGTGAAGTAATGGAACGATGACACGAGTGATCGACGCGTGGTCCCAACACCCAAATGAGGTGTTCGTGCGCCAGCCCTGGCTACAGCCGTTGCTGCGCTGGACCCGCCAAGAAGACCTGCCGGCGTTGCCCATCGACGTCACGCTCAAAGCGATGGACGACGCCGGCGTCGAGAAGTCGTTGTTGTGCGCCTGGGTCGGGCCGTGCGGGCCGCTGATCGACAATGACGAGACGGCGGCGCACGTACGGGCGCACCCAGACCGTTTCGCGGGCGTCGCCTCCGTGGACTTGACGCGGCCCGTCGAAGCCGTGCGTGAATTACGCCGTGCGGTAACCGATCTCGGCATGGTGGCATTGCGTGTCGTGCCGTGGCTGTGGAACCTGCCACCCAACGACCGCCGTTACTATCCGCTGCTGCAGACCTGCGCCGAACTCGGTATCCCGTTCTGCACGCAGATCGGGCACGCCGGGCCGCTGTGCCCGTCCGAGCCCGGCCGGCCGATCCCCTACCTCGAGACGGTCCTTCTCGAATTCCCCGAACTGGTGGTCATCGGTGGTCATGTCGGCGCACCGTGGATAGACGAAGTGCTGTTCCTGGCCAAGAAGTTTCCGAACTTCTACATCGACACCTCGGCCTATGCCGTGCATCGCCTGCCCCCGGCGCTGGTGGATTACCTGCGCGGATCCGGCCGCACCCGAGTACTTTTCGGGACCAACTGGCCGATGCTGTCCGCACAGCGGTGCCTGGAAAGACTCGACGAGTTGAGCCTCGACACCGAGGCGCGCGAACTCTATCTCGGCGGGAATGCCGCCCGGGTTTTCGGCGTCTGACGCCCCGACTGTTCGCGAATCAGCTTGTGCCACCGGCGATGCCGGTACCGAAAGATGCCGGCCGCGCCGAGGGCGACCAGGCCGGTGAACCACCCGGCGTCGATCTCGATGGTGTCGGCGTAGCGGCAGCGCCCCGGGCCGGTGGGCTCGACATGGAGCGTGTGATTCCACGATTTGATCCGCCCGCCGTACTCATGCGTGCGAATGGTGTGTGTGGCATGGTCGACCGACAGCACCTCGATGGTGTGCCGATATGCGGGCAGCACGTGAAAAGCCAGGAGCCAGCCGGCCCCTCGTTCGCCTGCCTGCAACGGCTCAGTGCGGCCGGCGAGCGCCGGCACCCCGAACAGGCCGCGACACACGTACAGGAACGTCGCCGGCAGCTGCATGGCGTGCCATACGCGTTCGAGATCGGCATCCAGTTCGGACTCGATGTGCACCTTCTTCACGGCGACGCTCCTTTGAGTTAGGGTCACCTAATCATCGACCGGCGAGAAGCCGGTGACTACTCGCTTTTTCGCGCGGAGGTGACCGTGGCACCACCGGACCGGTTTCGCGCCCGCAAGCAGCCCAAACAACAACGGTCAGTCGAGACTCGGCAGCGAATCCTCGAAGCCGCTGCTCACGTTTTCGCGGAGTTCGGCTACCGCGGCGGCACCACCAATCGCATTGCCGAGGCGGCGAGTATGTCGATCGGCTCGCTCTACCAGTACTTTCCGAACAAAGACGCAATCCTTGTCGCGCTCACCGATGCTCACGTCGATGCCGGGACGACGCTATTGGCGGCCCGGGTGGCAGCGGGACTGCCGTCCACGCTGGAGGGCCAACTTCGGCTGTTCACGCGCGCGACCATCGACAACCACCGCGACAATCCGCAGCTGCACCAGGTGCTGTTCGCGGAGGCGCCGCGGTCACCGGCGCTACTGGCCCGGCTGCGCGACGCCGAGGAATCCGCGGTGGCGACGGCGCACGAGCTCTTGGCTCAGCATCCCGAAATTCGCGTCCCCGATCTGAAATTCGCCGCGCGGATGACGGTCGCGACCATCGAGTCGCTGACTCACCGCCTCATCGCCTGCGCGGATCCCGCCGATCCACAACTGCTGGAGGATTCGACCGTCTCGATGCTGGCGACATATCTGCGAGGCCAGTAGTTCAGCTCTGCGCGACCGCCAGCTCTTGTCGCTGTTCCTCGGCCGCGGCCTGCCGTCCCCAGCGCCCGGCCAACGTCGCGCAGGTAATCAGCTGGATCTGGTGAAAGATCATCAGCGGCAACACAATCAGGCCCACCGGGTGCCCGGCGAACAACACCGTGGCCATTGGCAGCCCGGTAGCGAGGCTCTTCTTCGATCCACAGAAGATGATCACGATGCGGTCAGCGCGGTCGAACTTCAATAGCCGCGCCACCCCTGCCGTAATACCCAGCACCACCGCCAGCAGCACCACACTGACGGCAATCACCGCGAGCACGTTGGTGACCTTCATGCCGGTCCAAATATGTTCGGCCATCCCCGCACTGAACGCTGCGTAGACCACCAGGTAGACCGAGCCACGGTCGACGACCTTGGTGAGGGTGGTGTGGGCCAGCACCCTGTGCAGCTTGGACCGCAGTAGCTGACCGGCGAGGAACGGCAGCAGCAGCTGCACGACGATCTCCAGGATCGAGTTCGCCGACACCGTGGCGGCGCCGGTGGTCGTCATGAGCAGGCCCACCAACAACGGGGTGAGGAAGATGCCCAACAGGTTCGACGCCGATGCGCTCACGACGGCCGCTGCGACGTTGCCGCGAGCGATCGAGGTGAACGCGATGGACGACTGCACCGTGGACGGCAGCAGACACAGATACAGCATGCCGGTGTAGAGCTCGTCGGTCAGCATCGACGGCACCAGCAGCTTCATGGCCAGTCCGAGCAGCGGGAACAGGACAAAGGTCGCGGCCAGCACCGTGGTGTGCAGCCGCCAGTGCTTGAGCCCCTCAAGCGCCTCACGCGGGTGCAGGCGGGTGCCGTACAGCAGGAACAGCACAGCGATCGCGACCTTGGTCGCCGTCTCGACGGCCTGACCGGCGTCGCCGCGGGCCGGAAGCAGCACACCGATGGCCATTGCGGCGAACAGGCCCAGCAGGAAGCCATCGATCCGGAGTTTGGCGAGCATGTTCACCGGACAAACGTACTGTCGCAGCCACTCATAGCGATAGGCGATGGATTCGATATATCTAAACGGATATCGTGATGAATATGTTGGATCCCGAACTGCTGCGGACCTTCCTCGCAGTCGAGCGCGCCGATGGATTCACGGCCGCCGGACGGCTGCTGGGGCTCCGCCAGTCAACCGTCAGCGGACATATCTCCCGCTTGGAGCAGGCCGTCGGCCGCGAGCTGTTCCGGCGCGACACCCGCAATCTGGCTCTCACTGCCGACGGCGCGGCGATGGTCGGCTTCGCCCGCGACATCCTGGACGCGCAAACCAAGGCCGACCGCTATTTCTCCGAATCCCAACCCACCGGCCTGATCCGCCTGGGCGCCTCCGACGATCTGGTCGGCCGGATGCTCTCCGACGTGCTGGTCGAGTTCAGGCGGTCCTATCCCGGCGTCGACCTGGAGCTGGTGGTGGGCCTGAGCGAGAACCTCAAAACCCGAATGGCTGCAGGCGAATTGGACCTCATGGTGGCCAAACGGCTGCCCGGCGAGCAACACGGCGAGCTGCTGTGGCGGGACCGCCTGGTGTGGGCCGGGCGGCCCGGGCTGACCGACATCCCCGACCCGGTACCGATCGTGACCTATCCACCGCCGAGCCTGACCCGACACATCGCGCTACGCGAACTGGAACGCGAGCGCCGCGCCTGGCGCATCGCGTGCGTCAGCGACAGCCTGCTCGGCCTGCAGGCCGCGGCACTCGCCGGGCTCGGCATCATCGCGCATTCCGAATCGGTTCTGCCGCAGGGCCTTCAACCGATCACCGACGGCCGACTTCCCCGTCTGGGGCACCTGGAATTCGTTCTGCTGCACCGGCGCAGTACGCCGTCCGACGCCGAAGTGGCCCTGCACGACGCGATCGTCGCCGGCGCACACCGTATGCGGCGTTGACGGAGCAGGGGCCGCTAGCGCGGCAGGCCCAGCAGTCGCTCGCCGGCCACGGTCAGCAGAATCTGCTCGGTACCACCGGCGATGGACAGGCAACGGGTGTTGAGGAAGTACCGGACGTCCGGAGAATCCTGGATGCCCGACCCGTCGTGGGCGTCCATGATGGTCTCGGCCAGCGCCTGGCGGTAGCGCACGCCGATGAGCTTGCGCACACTCGACGGAGCTCCCGGATCGTGGCCACCGACGGCCATCTGCGCCGTCAGCTGATCCAGCAGCGAACCCACCTGGGCCGCAACGATCAGCGCACCAAGGCGTTCCGCGTGAGCGGCGTCCAGTTCCCGGTCGCCGAGCACGTCCAGCAGGTGCTCCATGCCCTTGTCCAGTGCGCCACCGGCGGCCATGGCGACGCGCTCGTTGGCCAGTGTGGTGCGGGCCAGCGCCCAACCGCCGTCGACAGGGCCGATAACACAGTCGTCCGGCACGAACAGGTCGTCCAGGAACACCTCGTTGAACAGCGCCTCACCGGTGATCTCCCGGAGCGGGCGAATGTCGATGCCGGGCGAGCTCATGTCGACGACGAAATAAGTGATGCCCTTGTGCTTCGGCGCGTCAGGGTTGGTGCGCGCCAAGCAGATTCCCCAGTTGGCGCGATGCGCGTTGGAGGTCCACACCTTCTGGCCCGTCAGCTTCCAACCGCCGTCGACCTTGACGGCCTTGGTCCTCAGAGCCGCCAGGTCGGAGCCCGCGCCCGGCTCGGAGAACAGCTGGCACCAGTACACGTCGCCGGTCAGGGTGCCCGGGATGAAGCGGTCGATCTGCTCGGGCGTGCCGTGGCCCAGGATGGTCGGCGCGGCCCACCAGCCGATCGAAATGTCCGGGCGCACAACGCTTGCGGCGCTGAGCTCATCATCGATCACCAGCTGCTCACCCGGCGACGCGGAGCGACCGTACGGCGCGGGCCAGTGCGGAGCCATCAGTCCGGCCTCGGCCAATGCGGCCTGGTGCTTCTCGACGGGGAGCGCGGCGATCTGGGCGACCACGGCGGCGATCTCGGGACGGATCGTCTCCGCCTCGCCGGTATCGACATGCAGCTGACGGCGCAGCCCCGAACGGGTCAGCGCGGCCACCCGGCGCAACCAGCTGCCGTGGCCGCCGAGAATCTGGGCGGTGGCGTACGCGCGGCGCAGGTACAGGTGCGCGTCGTGCTCCCAGGTGAAGCCGATGCCACCGAGCACCTGAATGCAGTCGCGCCCATTGTGTTTCGCGGCATCGATGGCGGCGGCAGCAGCCACGGCGGCGGCGATGGAGAGTTGTTCGGCGTCACCGTCTGAGACAGCACAGACGGCGGCCTCGGCGACGTCGCTCGCGGCCACCGCAACCTGCTGCGAACGCAGCAACATCTCGGCGCACATGTGTTTGACGGCCTGGAAGCTGCCGATCGGCTTGCCGAACTGCTCACGCACCTTGGCGTAGTCGGCGGCTGTCTCCAGCTGCCAGCGGGCCAGGCCCGCGGCCTCGGCGGCCAGCACGGTCACGGCCAGGTCGGCGACCGGGGCATCGATGACGGTCGCCGCGGCGCCGCGGCATTCGACACGGGCCAACGGGCGAGAGAAGTCGGTGGCCTCGAGCGGCGTGACGGTGACGGCGGACGCGGTGGCGTCGACCAGCAGCCAGACGTCGCCTGCCGGCAGGATCAGCAGCCCGTCGGGCAAGGCACCCAGCACGAACTTGGCGGTGCCGGTGGCGGACTGGCCGTCGAAGACGATGTCTGAGCTCAGCGCCAGACCGGCGGTGCGCTGACCGGACACCAGCGCCTCGAGCAGCGCGGCGTCGGTGATCACCAGAGTTGCCAGGGCGGTCGTGGCGACCGGTCCGGGAACCAGCGCGGCAGCGGCTTCGTCGACCATCACGCAGAGATCAGCAATGGATCCGCCGGCTCCGCCGAGGTCCTCGGGGACCGCGACGCCGAAGGTCCCTAGTTCGACCAGACCGTCATACGGGCCGCGCCAAGAATCAGCGGAACCCCCCGCTCCGGCTTCCAAAGCCCGGACCGCGGCGATGGAACCCGACGCGAGGGCCCAGCTACGGACCATTTCGCGGACCTCGGCCCGCTCGGAGTCGATAGTTGTGGAAGTGATGGACACCATGCGCTCCTAGCGTTTGGGCGAGAAGAACACGCTTCTCACTAGAACGTGTTCTAATGGTGACAGCAATCAGACGTCAAGTCGATCGCCATTACAGCAGGACACTCGGGTGTCCCGGGGCGCCTGGAGGTGGGAAATTACCGATCACATTGCGTATCGTTTTCACCCACTGCGCTACCCGAAGGAGTTGATGGGCGCATGGCCCGCGAGACAACCCTGCCAGCAACACCCGACTCCGATTCCGCCGTCCGCCCTAGGGAGGTGACGACCATGGCTGTACTCGCCGAGTCCGAACTGGGCTCCGAAGCGCAACGCGAGCGTCGTAAGCGCATTCTGGACGCCACCCTCGCCATCGCCTCCAAGGGCGGCTACGAGGCAGTTCAGATGCGCGCTGTGGCAGAACGCGCCGATGTCGCCGTCGGCACGCTGTACCGCTACTTCCCGTCCAAGGTGCACCTACTGGTGTCCGCGCTGGGCCGCGAGTTCGAGCGCATCGACGCCAAGACCGATCGCGCCGCGCTGACCGGCGGTACGCCGTACCAGCGGCTCAATGCGATGGTCGGCAAGCTGAACCGGTCGATGCAGCGCAATCCGCTGCTGACCGAGGCCATGACGCGTGCTTTCGTGTTCGCCGACGCGTCCGCGGCCGGTGAGGTTGATCACGTCGGCAAGCTCATGGACTCGATGTTCGCCCGCGCCATGAGCGACGGTGAGCCCACAGAGGACCAGTACCACATCGCCCGCGTCATCTCCGATGTGTGGCTGTCGAACCTGCTGGCCTGGCTGACCCGGCGCGCTTCGGCCACGGACGTGAGCAAGCGGCTCGATCTGGCGGTCCGGCTGCTGATCGGCGACGGCGAGCACCCTAAAATCTGACCGGTGCTCCCGGCTGATCTGATCACGGCGCTCGACGCAGTCGCCGCCACACCCCGCCTGCTCGTCACCTCCGATTTCGACGGCACCCTGGCGCCGATCGTCAACAACCCTGCCGACGCGCGAGCGTTGCCCGCCGGATCTGCTGCCGTACTGAATCTGGCGGAGCTCCCTGACACGTTCGTCGCGCTGGTGTCCGGCCGCGCGCTGGAGGTCCTTCGCGCGCTTTCCGGCATGCCCGCGTCGGTGCAGCTGGTGGGTAGTCACGGCGCCGAGTTCGACGACGGATTCACGCAAACCGTCGACGGCGTTCTGCTGGCCCGCATCGTCGATTCGCTCACCGAGATCGCAAGTCGATACCCGGGCGTGAAAGTCGAGACCAAGCCCGCCAGCGTTGCCCTGCACGTCCGGAACGCCTCGGCTGACGACGGCGAGGCCGCTTTGGCGGCCGCGCGCAGGGCCGGGACGGCGTGGCCCGCCGAAACCACCGAGGGCAAGGCGGTACTGGAGTTCGCGGTGATCACCACCAGCAAGGGCTCGGCCATCGACCTACTGCGCGAGCGCGACGGCGCGACCGCGGTGGTGTACCTGGGCGACGACGTCACCGACGAGAAGGCCTTCGCCCGGCTGCGCGACGGCGACGTCGGCGTGAAGGTCGGCCCCGGGCCGTCGGCCGCGCGGTACCGCATCGACTCCCCCGAGGACGTCGCAGAGGCGTTGGCGTACCTGGCGGCGCGCCGGGCAGGTTAAGCGGGCGGACCCGAGGTGCGGCCGCGGACCAGTTCGGTGTCGAGCACCTCGATGACCGGGATGCCGGACCGCGGCGGATTGTTCAGCAGGTATCCGGCCCGCCGACCTTTCTCCAGACTCGGCTGGGCCACGGTGGTCAACCCGCGGGCCAGCGCCTCGGGGACGCCGTCGAATCCGGTCACGGTCATCTGGCCCGGCACGTAGATACCGCGCGACCGGAGGTGGTCCATGGCCGACAGAGCCAGGACGTCAGCGGTGCACATCAGCGCTGTGATGCGCGGATTGGCTTGCAGCGCAACAGCGGCCGCGGCCCCGCCGGAACTCGGCAGGTGCTCGAACGTCTCGACCACCGTGAGGGCATCGGGATTCAGCCCGGCACCGGACATCGCGTCACGTACCCCGAGAATGCGTTCGCACTGCACGTGAAAATGCTGCGAGGTGAGCCGCTCCGGGTCCGCGACGGCCGACTGTGCGTTGCCGTGCGGCCAGTCCCGGCCGAGCCGCATGGTCAGCAGGCCGATCTCCCGATGACCAAGGCCGACAACATATTCCGCGATGCCACGCATGGCCGCCCGGTCATCGATGCAGACCCGCGAGGCGCCCTGGACGTCCTTGGGCTGGTCGACGATGACGATCGGCACGCCACGCTGCTGCACCACCGGCAGGTAGGGATCGTCGTCGGAGGCGGCGTAGACCACGAACCCGTCGACCCCGGCGGACAGCACCGCCGCGGTGCCGTCCTCGACCGACCGGTTCGGCCCGGCTGCCACCAGCAGCAGGCCCTGCCCCGCCTCCTCACACGATTCGGCAAGTCCGGCAACGAAATCCAGCGCCGCAGGGTCACGGAACGAGTAGTTGAGCGACTCGGTGATGATGAGCCCGAAGGCGCCGGCCTTGCGGGTACGCAGAGAGCGCGCCACCGGGTCGGGCCCGGGGTAACCCATCTCCTTGGCCGCGGCGAGTACCCGCTCACGAAGCTCCGGGGAGAGTTGGTCCGGCCGGTTGTAGGCATTGGAGATCGTGGTGCGCGAGACCTTCAGCTCGGCAGCCAGTGAGGCCAGCGTGGCCCGACGCCTCGGGTTGGGACTCCTCGGCATGTTGTGACGCTAGCGCATCCGATTCGCGCTGCGGGGCAGCGGTGCACTAGATTTATTGCAAACGGTTTTCATTAACACTAATTCGCAGGAGCACACATGACCCGGACCAGGCTCATCGCACTGTCCGCCCTGACCGCGCTGACCATCGCCGGCTGCGGGTCGGAAGGCGACTCCGGTCACCAGGCCAAGGTGGTCGCCACCACCAACGTCTGGGGCAGCGTCGCCACCGCGGTGGCCGGCGGGCACGCCGACGTCACGTCGATCCTCACCAACCCCGCCGCCGACCCGCACTCTTACGAGGCCACCCCGGCAGACGCCGCCGCCATCGCCGACGCCACCCTGGTCGTCATCAACGGCGGCGGCTACGACCATTGGGCCGACGACGTGCTTGCGGACCACAAGAATGCCACCACCGTGAACGCCTATTCGCTACTGCCGCACAGCGCCGCAGGTGAGGCCAACGAGCACGTCTTCTACAACATGGCGGTGGCCAAGGCCGTCGCCGCGAAGATCGCCGACGACCTGGCCGGTGCCGACCCCGCGCATGCCGATGCCTACCGCGCCAACGCGACGGAATTCGGCAAGCAGACCGACGCCATCGCGGCCACCGAACGCGCCATCGGCCAGAAGCACCCCGGTGCCGCCGTGGTCGCCACCGAGCCCGTCGCGCACTACCTGCTGGCCGCCGCCGGCGTCACTGACAGCACTCCGCACGGGTTCGCGGCCGCCGCCGAAGACGGCCACGACCCGGCCCCGGCCGACGTGGCCGCGATGCTGGACCTGATCAACGGCCACAAGGTGGACGCGCTGGTGGTGAACAAGCAGACCGAGACGGCCGTGACCAGGCAGCTGCAGGACGCGGCCAACAAGGCCGCGCTGCCCATCGTCGAGGTCACCGAGACGCTGCCCGCCGGACAGGACTTCCTGACCTGGCAGCGCCAGACCGCCGAGGCACTGGCACACCAGTTGGACACCGCACCCGTAGCGGCCCGATAGGCCGGGATAATTTGTAGCCGTGCCTTCCGATCCCTCGTCCGCTACGGCGGTCGCCGAGCTGACCGGTGCGCGGTTGTCATTCGGCGACCGCGTGCTGTGGGACCGATTGGATCTGACGGTCCGCCGCGGCGAGTTCATCGCGGTGCTCGGCCCGAACGGCACCGGCAAGACCTCCCTGCTGAAGGTGCTGCTGCGCCAGCAGCCGTTGACCGCCGGCCGCATGACCACCACCGGCGCCATCGGCTACGTACCGCAACACCGCTCGCTGGACACCGGCCTGACGCTGCGCGGCCGTGATCTGGTCGGCCTCGGCTGCGACGGACACCGCTGGGGTTTCGCCGGACCGCGGAAGCGGGCCCAGCGTCGCGCCGTGGTGACCCAGGCCCTGAGCCAGGTCGACGGAGCCCGGCTGGCCGACGTCCCCGTGGCCGTGATGTCGGGCGGCGAACTGCAACGGGTCCGGATCGCGCAGGCCCTGGCCTCCGACCCCGCGCTGCTGCTGTGCGACGAACCGTTGCTCAACCTCGACCCGGCCAACGCGAAACTCGTGTCGAGCCTCATCGACCAGCGCCGCAAGGACGCCGGCACTGCCGTCCTGTTCGTCACCCACGAGGTCAATCCCGTGCTGCCGTACGTGGACCGGGTGCTGTACCTGGTGGACGGGCGCTTCCGGATCGGCACCGTCGACGAGGTCATGACGTCCGAGACGCTGTCGGCCCTGTACCGCGCCGACATCCAGGTCGCCCGGATCGGCGGTCAGTACGTCGTGGTCGGCCAGGACGGTGCCGGCGTGGACAACTCCGAGCACGCGAGCGGGCACTGCTGTGAATAACTTCTTCAACCCCACGCTGACCGCGGACCTGCTCAGCCGCGACTTCGTCCAGCAGGCCGTGCTCGCCGCGGCGCTGTTGGCGCTTCTGGGCGGACTGATCGGGCCGTTCATCGTGATGCGGCAGATGTCGTTCGCGGTGCACGGGTCCAGCGAGCTGTCGCTGACGGGCGCCGCGTTCGCACTACTGACCGGGCTCAACGTCGGACTCGGCGCTCTGGTCGGAAGTGCCCTGGCGGCAATAGTTTTCGGCATTCTCGGGCAGCGGTCGAGGGAGCGGGACTCGGCCATCGGCGTGGTGCTGGCCTTCGGCCTGGGCCTGGCGGTGTTGTTCATTCACCTGTATCCGGGCCGCACCGGCACCAGTTTCGCGTTGCTCACCGGGCAGATCGTCGGCGTCGGATACTCGGGGCTGACGGTGCTTGCGGTGGTGACGGTGCTGGTGGTCGCGGTCCTCGCGGCCTGCTACCGCCCGCTGCTCTTCGCCACCGCTGACCCGGAAGTGGCTGCGGCCCGCGGGGTTCCGGTGCGGGCGCTGGGGATCGTGTTCGCCACGCTGGTCGGTGTCGCGGCCGCGCAGGGCGTGCAGATCGTCGGGGCGCTGCTGGTGATGTCGCTGTTGATCACGCCCGCCGCCGCGGCGGGCCGGGTGTTCAACTCCCCCGTCACCACCTTGGTGGCCTCGGTGGTCTTCGCCGAGATCGCCGCGGTCGGCGGCATCGTGCTGTCGCTGGCCCCGGGTGTGCCGGTGTCCGTGTTCGTGACGTCGATCTCGTTCGGCATCTACCTGCTGTGCTGGGGCGCCGGGAAGCTCAGTCTCCGGTAGCGCGCTACGCTCGCCCCACTGGGCGTCCCGGCTCGTTGCTCCACTGCGACCACGAGCCGGGGAAGAGCGCCACCTGACGGCCCACCGACGCCAGTGCGGCCACCGCCACCGCGGCGGTGACGCCGGACCCGCAATACACGCCGGACACATCCGGGCCATCGAGATCGGTCCGCACCGTGCCGTCGGCGGCCAGCATGCTCGGCAGATTCACCGCGCCCGGAATGTGCCCGGCCACCGGGTCCATCGGTTCGACGTCCCCACGGAACCGTTCCGGCGCGCGGACGTCGCCCAGCCGCGGACCCAGCGCGGCGGCCTCGTCGGCCGTCAGGGTCGGCATGGCGCCCACGTAGAGGTCCTCATGGGTCACCGTGACGTCGCCAGGCTCCGGTTCGACGTCGCCGCGGTCCAGCGGCCCACCCGAGGCGGTCCACGCCGCCAGCCCACCGTCCAGAATGCGCACGTTCTCGACACCCGCGGCCCGCAGCACCCACCAGGCGCGGGACGAGCCCGCACGGTTCCAGTCGTCATAGATGACGGTCGGCACGCCGTTTCTCATTCCCCAGCGGCGCGCCGCCTCCTGCAATGCCGACCCCGATGGCAACGGATGCCGGCCCCGCCCCGTCACGGTGTGATCCGACAGGTCGTCGTCCAGCGAGACATACACCGCGTCCGGGATGTGCCCGGCCCGGTAGTCGTCGCGGCCGTCGGGCTTGGCCAGCTGCCAGCGCACATCGAGCAGCGTCACGTCGCCCGCGGCGATCAGCTGGGCGAGACCGAAGGCGGTGATCAGAATGTCGTCACGAGTGGACATAGCGGCAAGCCTAGGCTGGCAGACATGTCTGCTGTGGATCTCAATGCCGATCTCGGTGAGAGCTTCGGGGTATGGCAGCTGGGCGACGACGACGCGATGCTCGATCTGGTCACCAGCGCCAACATCGCCTGCGGCTTCCACGCCGGCGATCCCGCCGGGCTGCTGCGGGTGTGTCACGCGGCCGCCGAGCGCGGAGTGCGGATCGGCGCGCAGGTGGGCTACAGCGACCTGGCCGGCTTCGGCCGCCGCTACATCGACGTCGCCCCCGAGGACCTCACCGCCGACGTGATCTACCAGATCGGCGCACTACAGGCCCTCGCGCAAGTCGCCGGGTCGGCCGTCAGCTACGTCAAACCCCATGGCGCCCTGTACAACACGATCGCCACCGACCACGTCCAGGCCCGGGCGGTGGCCGCCGCGGTCCACGCCGTCGACCCGGCACTGCCGGTGCTGGGGCTGGCGGGTTCGGCGTTCTTCGCCGCCGCCGAGGACCTCGGACTGCGCACTGTGCCCGAGGCTTTCGCCGACCGCTCGTACCGCCCAGACGGACAACTGGTGCCGCGCACGCAACGCAATGCGGTGCTGCACAACGTTTCGACCATCGCCGATCGGGTGGCCTCCATGGTGACCGCCGGCCGGGTCGGCGCCGTCGACGGCTCCACCATCAAGATCAGCGTGAAATCGATTTGCGTACACGGCGATTCGCCCGGCGCCGTCGACATCGCCCGCGCGGTCCGCGAACGCCTGACCGCAGAGAACGTACAGATCGAGGCCTTCTGCTGATGCGATTGAAACCAGGCCGGCCCGACCTCGCCTCCTATGCCCATCACTTCGACCAGCCGGCGGCAACCGCCGACTCTCCAGTGACCGTCACCTGGGCCGGCGTCACCACCATGTTGGTCGCCGCGACCGATCCTGCCGGTTCGTCGTCAGCCTTGTTGACCGACGGCTTCTTCTCCCGGCCAAGCCTGCTGTCGGTGGGGCTGGGCCGGTTGAGCCCCGCACTACCACGTATTGATGGCTGCCTGCACCGGCTCGGCATCGACCGACTGGACGCCGTGCTGCCGGTGCACACGCATTTCGACCACGCCATGGACTCCGCGGCGGTCGCCGCGCGTACCGGGGCACAACTCGTGGGTGGCACGTCGGCCGCCTACATCGGCCGCGGCGGCGGCCTCACCGACTCGCAGTTGACAGTCGCCGTGCCTGGTGAGTCGATGACGTTGGGCGCCTTCGACGTAACCCTGTTCACCGGCCACCACTGCCCGCCGGACCGATTCCCCGGCACCATCACCGCGCCCGTGGTGCCCCCGGTGCGAGCGTCGGCCTACAAGTGCGGCGAGGCCTGGTCGACGCTCATCGCGCACCGCGCCAGTGGCCGCAGCCTGCTCGCCGTCGGCAGCGCCGGCTTCGTGCCCGGTGCCCTGGCCGGGCAGCGGGCCGAGGTGGTGTACCTCGGGATCGGGCAGCTCGGGCTGCAGCCCGAGAGGTACCTCGTCGACTACTGGAAGGAGACGGTCCGCATGGTGAATGCGCGGCGCGTCATCTTGACCCATTGGGACGACTTCTTCCGGCCGCTGCACGAGCCGCTGCGCGCTCTGCCCTACGCGGGCGACGACCTGAACGTCTCGATGCGGGTGCTGAGCCGCCTGGCCGACGAAGATGGCCTGCCGCTGCACCTTCCGACGCTCTGGCAACGCGCCGACCCCTGGCTGTGAACACCGCACTACACGAGATCGGCAGGCTGCTGCCGGTCGTCGGATTCCTGGCCGCGGTCCTGGTGCTCGCCAAACTGTGTGACGACGAGGGGCTCTTCCACGCCGCCGGCATCTACATGGCCCGGCACAGCTGGGGCGCCGGACCATCCGCGGCCCGACGGCTGCTGACCACCGTGTTCCTCATCGCAGCCGGGACCACCGCCGTGCTGAGCCTCGATGCCACCGTCGTGCTGCTGACGCCTGTCGTGCTCTCGACCGCACGGACACTGGGCGTGCCGGCGCGACCACACGGCTACGCCGCTGCCCACCTCGCCAACACCGCGTCGCTGCTGCTGCCGGTGTCGAATCTGACCAATCTGCTGGCCTTTTCGACCGCGGGCCTGAGTTTCACCAGGTTCACCGCGGCGATGACGCTGCCCTGGCTCTTGGCCGTCGCGGCCGAATATGTGCTGCTGCGCCTGCTGTTCCGGCGCGAACTGCGGATCGGCGCGGTGGACCGGGAGGCCCCTCCCCCGCCGGAGGTGCCCTACTTCGTGCTGACCGTGCTGGTGCTGACGCTCATCGGCTTCGGTGCGACATCCCTGCTCGGACTGGCTCCGGCGTGGGCGGCCTTCGCCGGTGCCGCAGTGCTCGCGGTTCGGGCGGTCGTGCGCGGCCGCGAGACAGTGATGGGCATCGTGCGGGCGGCCAACGTACCGTTCCTCCTGGCCGTGTTGGCGCTCGGCGTACTGGTGAGCGCGGTACTGGACCTCGGCCTGGGTCGCGCGGTGTCGCAGCTGCTGCCGCACGGCACCACGCTGCCCGCTCTGCTCGGCATCGCTGCCGTGGCGGCAGTGCTGTCGAATCTGATCAACAACCTGCCCGCGGTGCTGGTGCTGTTGCCACTCGTCGCGGCCGGCGGCCCGGTCGCGGTGCTGGCCGTACTCATCGGGGTGAACATCGGCCCCAACCTGACCTATCCTGGATCGCTGTCGAACCTGTTGTGGCGCAACGTGGTCCGAGATGAGGTGCCCGCACCGGCGCGAGAGTTCACCGCCGTCGGCCTGGCGACGGTGCCGGTCACCCTGGTTCTGGCCGTGACGGGATTATGGTTGGGCTGTTCGCTGCTGGGGCTGCGGTGAGCGCGGTTACCTGAACGAGAACAGCAATCGGACATCGCACGTCGATTTGTGGCCCGGCGGCGTTGCCGCCTGACGGACCGGCCGCATCGTAGGCAGGATGGCTGTCGTGGACGTGAGCCGCAGAACGCTGATCGTGGGAGGTACGTCGGCTCTCGTCGGCGCGGGCGTCGGAGCCGCCGCCGGCGGGTACGTCACGACCAAGCGCTCCAGTCCGATGCTGTGGCAGCGCGCCGACGGCAGGGGCGCACCACCGGTCACCGGATTGCACACCCAGTTCGGCGCCGACGCAGCCACCGAGGTCGTGGTGTCCTGGCATACCGCCGCGGCAATCAAGAATCCGCACGTCATGGTGGGCACTCCCGAAGCCGGGGTCGGTACCGCCGTTGCGGCCGAGACAGTCACCTACCGAGATGCGGCTTCCCGCAGCGAGATTCGTATCCACCATGCCCGGTTGACCGGACTCGCACCCGATACCGACTACGTCTACGCCGCCGTGCACGACGGCGCCAGTCCCGAGCTGGGCACAGTGCGTACCGCGCCGCGCGGCCGGGCGCCGATCCGCTTCACCAGCTTCGGCGATCAGTCGACCCCCATGCTGGACGCCAAGGTGGCGGCATCCTTTGGCAGCGACCACGTCGGGTCCCCGGCTGCCGGTGACATCACGACCGCAGTCGAGCGGGTGGCCCCGCTGTTTCACCTGGTCAACGGCGACCTCTGCTACGCCAACCTCGCTCACGACCGGGTCCGTACCTGGTCGGAATGGTTCGAGAACAACACCCGCTCCGCGCGGAATCGACCGTGGATGCCGGCGCCGGGAAATCATGAGAACGAGTTGGGCAACGGCCCGATCGGCTACGGCGCCTACCAGGCCTACTTCGGGTTGCCGGACTCCGGTTCCGATCCCGAACTCCGTGGCCTGTGGTACGCCTTTACCGCGGGCTCGGTTCGCGTGATCATCCTCGCCAACGACGACGTGTGCTACCAGGATGGCGGTAACTCATACGTGCGCGGCTATTCGGGTGGAGCCCAGAAGCGTTGGCTCGAACAAGAACTCGAGCATACCCGGAGCAACAAAGAGATCGACTGGGTTGTGGTGTGCATGCACCAGACGGCGGTTTCCACCGGCAACAAGACCAATGGCGCCGACCTCGGTATCCGGGAGAACTGGCTGCCCCTGTTCGACCGGTTCAACGTCGACCTCGTGGTCTGCGGGCACGAGCACCATTACGAACGCAGCCATGCGATTCGCGGCACCTTACCGACCGACACGCTGACGCCGAATCCGGTTGACGCACAGTCCGGTCCGATCGATACCAGCCGAGGGACGGTACATCTGGTCATCGGCGGCGGTGGCACGTCGATTCCGTCGAACGCGATGCTTTTTCCCGAGCCGCGATGCCGCGTTCTCATGTCCGTGGGAGGGGTGAACCCCAGCACCGGAAGGAAGACGCCGAACTACATCGAGGAAGCGGCGCCGTGGTCCGTCTTCCGGGATCGCGACAATCCCTGCGGCTTCGTGGCTTTCGATGTCGATCCCGGTCAGCCGGGTGGCAACACGTCGATGGCCGCCACCTACTACGCGGTGAACGGTCCGTTCGGCGAGATGACGGCGGTCGACAGATTCACCCTGACGCGGCCCCGCACCGACCGCTAGCGCCTTCTCTGCCGGGCGATCTCGGCCAGCACCACGCCGGCGGCCACCGACGCGTTGAGCGACTCGGTGGGCCCGGCCATCGGGATCGAGACGATGTGGTCGCAGTTCTCCCGCACCAGCCGCGAGAGTCCCTTGCCCTCGGAGCCGACCACGACCACCATCGGTCCGGACGCGTCCAGCTCGTCCAGGGCGGTATCTCCACCCGCGTCCAACCCGACGACCGTCAGCCCGGCATCAGCCCAATCCTTCAGTGTCCGATTGAGATTCGTGGCCCGCGACACCGGCAGCCGAGCAGCGGCACCGGCGCTGGTGCGCCAGGCCACCGCGCTGACCGACGCCGAGCGCCGCTGCGGGATCACCACACCGTGCCCGCCGAACGCCGCGACGGAACGCACGATGGCGCCCAGGTTGCGCGGGTCCGAGATGTTGTCGAGTGCGACCAGCAGCGCCGGGGTGGAGTCAGTGGTCGCGGACTTCAGCAGATCGTCCGGGTGCACGTACTGGTACGGCGGCACCTGCAGCGCGATGCCCTGGTGCATACCATTGCTGGTGATGCGGTCCAGGTCGTGGCGCTGCACCTCGAGGATCGCGATACCGGCATCGGCGGCCCGCGTGACGGATTCGGTCAGCCGCTCATCGGCTTCAGTACCCAGCACCACGTAGAGCGCGGTGGCGGGCACACCGGCCCGCAGGCATTCCACCACCGGGTTACGGCCGACCACCACCTCGACGTCGTCGGTCTTCTTGTGCCGCCCCTGATTCGAGCGCGCCGTCTTCGCGGCCTGCTTGTAGGCCTTGTGGTTGGGCCGCTGGCTCGCGGGCGGCGTCGCACCTCGGCCCTCGAGGCCCCGGCGGCGCTGGCCACCCGAACCCACCGTCGGGCCCTTCTTTGTGCCCTCTTTACGAATTGCGCCGCGGCGCTGGGAGTTTCCAGCCATCGTCAGGCCCCATCAGTCAAGGCCCATTGCGGGCCGTCAGCGGTATCGGTGACTTCGATGCCGGCCAGCTTCAGCTGGTCCCGGATCGCGTCGGCGGCGGCCCAGTCGCGGTTCTCGCGGGCCTCGGTGCGGCTCTTGAGCGCCCACTGCACCAGCGCGTCAACAGCATTCAGCGCTGCCGACGTCTCGTCGCGGGTTTCCCAGCGCTCGTCGAGCGGATCGCAGCCCAGGATGCCCATCATGGCCCGGATCGACGTCGCCGCAGCCATCGCGCCGGCGTGGTCGCCGGAGTCCAGTGCCCGGTTGCCGTCGGCCCGGGCGGCGTGCACCTCGGCCAGCGCCGCGGGCACCGCCAGATCGTCATCCAGTGCGGCGGCGAACTTCTCGGTCCAGGTGCCGACCTCGACGGCACCCACGCGAGTGCGGACCCGGTGCAGGAATTCCTCGATGCCCGTGTACGCATTGGCGGCGTCCTGCAGCGAGTTCTCGGAGAACTCCAGCATGGACCGGTAGTGGGCGCTGCCCAGGTAGTAGCGCAGCTCGGCGGCCCGAACTCGTTGCAGCACAGCCGGAATCGCCAGGACGTTGCCCAGCGACTTGCTCATCTTCTCGCCGCCCATGGTGACCCAGCCGTTGTGCAGCCAGAAGCGCGCGAACTCGTCACCGCAGGCGTTGGCCTGCGCCGTCTCGTTCTCGTGGTGCGGGAAGATCAGGTCCATGCCGCCGGCGTGGATGTCGAATTCGGAGCCCAGGTACTCCTGGCACATGGCCACACACTCGGTGTGCCAGCCGGGGCGGCCCCGGCCCCACGGCGTCGGCCACGACGGCTCACCGGGCTTGGCGCCTTTCCACAGGGTGAAGTCGCGCGGATCACGCTTGCCGGTCGCCACACCCTCGCCCTGGTGCACGTCGTCGATGCGGTGGCCGGAGAGCTTGCCGTAGTCGGGCTGGCTGAGCACGTCGAAGTAGACGTCGCCGTCGGCGGCATAGGCGTGGCCGCGCTCGATCAGCTTCTCGATGACCTCGACCATCTGGGTGATGTGCCCGGTCGCCCGCGGTTCGGCGGACGGCGGCAGGACGCCCAGGGCGTCGTACGCGGCCGTGAACGCGCGCTCGAACGTGGCGGCCCACTCCCACCACGGCCGACCGGCCTCGGCGGCCTTGCCCAGAATCTTGTCGTCGATGTCGGTGACGTTCCGGATGAACGCGACGTCGTAGCCCTTGGCCGTCAGCCAGCGCCGCAGCACGTCGAACGCGACGCCGCTGCGCACATGGCCGATGTGGGGCAGGCCCTGCACGGTTGCGCCACACAGGTAGATGGATGCGTGTCCGGGCCGCACCGGGGTGAAGTCCCGCACGGCACCGGTCATGGTGTCGTAGAGCCGCAGGCCCTCGAGACGGTGTTCGGTCACGACGGGCCAGCTTACCGGCCTAATCGAGCGAGACCACCAGCGCCGTCGCAATCGCGGCCAGACCCTCGCCCCGTCCGGTGAGCCCGAGGCCGTCCGTGGTGGTCGCCGAGACGGAGACAGGAGCGTCCAGAAGCGCCGACAGCACGCGCTGGGCCTCTTCCCTGCGGGGCGCGATTTTGGGGCGATTGCCGATCACCTGGACCGCCGCGTTGCCCACCCGGAAACCGGCAGCGGTAACCAGCGTGGAGATGTGTTTGAGCATGTCGGTGCCCGTCACGCCGCGCCATTCGGGACGATCGGTCCCGAACACGCTACCCAGGTCACCGAGGCCGGCCGCACTCAGCAGAGCATCACAGAGTGCGTGCGCGGCCACGTCGCCGTCGGAATGCCCGGCACAGCCGTCAGCATCGTCGAACGACAAGCACAGCAGCCAACATGGCCGCCCTGCCTCGATGGGATGTACATCGGTACCGAGACCGATACGGAAGTTCACTGCTTCGTTGGGGATGGCGTTCAGGACGCCGCGGCGAGAACCTCGTCCAGGATGGTGGCGGCCTTCGCGTCATCGGTGTTCTCGGCCAGGGCCAGTTCACCGACGAGGATCTGACGAGCCTTGGCCAGCATGCGCTTCTCGCCGGCGGACAGGCCACGCTCCTGGTCGCGACGCCACAGGTCGCGAACGACCTCAGCGACCTTGTTCACATCACCGGAGGCCAGCTTCTCCAGGTTCGCCTTGTAACGGCGAGACCAGTTGGTCGGCTCCTCGGTGTGCGGGGCGCGCAGCACCTGGAACACCTTGTCGAGGCCTTCCTGACCGACCACGTCGCGAACGCCGACGTATTCAGCGTTTTCTGCGGGTACTCGAACGGTCAGATCGCCCTGCGCAACCTTAAGGACGAGATATTCTTTCTGCTCGCCTTTGATGGTCCGGGTTTCAATCGCCTCGATCAATGCTGCACCGTGGTGTGGGTAAACGACGGTGTCTCCGACCTTGAAAATCATCAGATTCGGGCCCCTTTCACATAGCAATGTTAGCACGGGCGCCAGACACCCGGGGATCAACAATGCAGGTCAGGGGCCATGCAGATGCGCGAAAGGGGTTGACAGCGCGGCGTTTACGTGCAGTGGCGAGGGCCACAATAAGGCCGAATTGCGCCCGATTCACGTCCCATTCACCGGTCGTTCGCGGCCGGAAATACGCCCGAACCAGGCCGATAGCGGGCCTCCGCTACCGCCGCCCATCGCCACCTACTACTCTGCATAGTCGAACGCCGGACCAGTCCGGGGAGCACCGCAGGACATAGCTGCAGACATATCCGAGGCCGTCACGCGCATCGCCGCTGGCGCCCAAGCAGGAGGCTTGAGTGAACCGCATGAAATCGCGCACTTCTGCCGTCACGCTGGCCGCCTTCGGGCTGGCCACCGCGGTGACGCTCACCGGCTGCAGCAGCGGCCAGGTCTCACAGAGCGCGAACCAGCTGCCTGCGGTCAACGGCACCGCCACCACCATCGGCAACGAGAAGGCCGGCGTGGACCTGCGCAACGTGTACCTGCGCGCACCCCAGACCCGCGACTTCGTCAAGCCCGGCACCATGGTCGAGCTGCTGTTCGTCGCGACCAACAAGTCGCCCGACAATGCCGACAAGCTCGTCGGCATCAGCTCGGACGCCGGTGAGGTGCTGATCAACGGCGGCACCACGGTGCCCGCGGGCGGCGTCCTGCTGGTCGGCACCCCGGACGGCCAGAAGGAGACCCTGCCGCGGTCCGAGGACGCCACGACCTCCATCGCGATGGTGGCGCTGACCAAGCCCATCAGCAACGGCCTGAACTACAACTTCACGTTCAAGTTCCAGAACGCCGGCGAGAAGACCATCGCCATCCCGATCTCCGCGGGCGACGCTCCGCGGCGCGACGCCGGCGGTGCCGCGCCGGCACCTGCCGGCGGCGAGGGACACCACTAAGCCGCCCTCCGCTGCGCCTGCCGGATTCTGAGTTCCTAACGGATGTCAAGCGATGTGTTGGCTCGTAGGGTGATTGGTGGCGGGCCTGGATGTTGGAGCGCTTGGCGACTCCTGTGACTCCTGGCCCGCCCCTTGGTTGCGGCGGTCGCGCATACGTTGGTGCCGGATGTTGTCTCGGCGGCGCGGCTCAATCTGGTAGCGCTCTTTAACGAGCACGCGGCCCTGAGCTTCGGTGATCGGGGTGCCGTCGATATCGCGTAGGGCGTAGGGCTGGCCGGTGCGCATGCACGTGGTGATCCTGGTGACCAGCAGGGTGGCCAGGTGGCATATCGCGGAGTCGTGGTGGCGGTCGCCGGCCATCAGTCGCTGGTATTTCGCCGCGATTTGCGGGTCGATCTTGCGGGCTTGATCGGCTGCGGTGCAGAGCATTTCGCGCAGCAGCGGGTCGCCGGCCTTGGTGATCGAGGATTCGACCTTGCTCACCCCGGACTGGCTGACCTTGGGGACCAGTCCGGTGTAGGCGCGGACCGCCGCCAGTGAGGTGAATCGGTGCGGATCACCGATCCGCCCAGCGATCACGGCGCTGATGACCGGTCCGACGCCGGGAGCAGAGGCAACGATGCCATCGGGGTCGGCCTCGGCGTAAAGGTTCGCGACTCGTTCGTCGATCTGCTTGATTTGCCGAGTTAAAAACAGCGCCTGTTCGGCTTCATGTGCGATGTCTTCGGACAATTCCGCGAAGTTCATCCCGTCCGAACCCCACAGCACGAGGGTTTCCTTGGCCGCGGCGATAAGGCCGGCGGCGTGGTCGCTGCGCCACGCGCCACGGGACCGGGCGATCAAGAACCTGCTCAGACGTCCGCGACCCAGCCGGAGCACCGCATGCGGATCGGCGTAACGGGCCAGGAACTCCAACGCCGCGATGCCGTAATTCGAACCGAGCACCGCATACCAATCCGGCCCGAGGAGCTCGACGAGTGCATCGAGTCGGGCGTAGACGGCGACCCGTCGTTTGACCATGGTGGAGCGCTGTTTGACCAAGCGCCGCAACGGGTCTGCTGGTCCCTGGCCGGAATACTCACGCAGGCCTTCGGGATGTAAAAGTGGCAGCCGGGCCAGCAACTCGGAGTCGATCCGATCGTTCTTGGTGTGCTTGGAGTAGTACTTGCGCAGATCCGCTGATTGGGTGGTGGGAACCATCACCACTCGGGCCCCGCGGCGGCGGAACCACTCCGCCACCACGATCCACGCGTTGCGGGTCGGCTCAACCACGACCGTCAGATCACCCGGATCAGCGAGGTTCAGGTCATCCCACAACCGTTCCAGCTCCGCCGGTCGGGTTGAGAACTTGCGGCCACGCCACACCGTGATTCCGTCGCGGGCCAGCGTCCCTTGGTGCGCCGCCCGCACTGCCACGTCGATACCCAACGTCAATGCCATCGTCGTTTTGCTCCTGTCAGCCCGATCCTGTCTTCCCAGGTGACTGACCATCGCGGCCACGGCCCAGACATTCTCTAAGCAGGAGTCCCACCCTCAGGCTGGCTCCAAGTTCCCGAACAAGGACACCGCTCGACCAGGCACCGAGCCCGCGGGCGGCCACTCAGACGTCAGGGATCACCGGGTGTCCCGGTCGGTGCCTCGACCTGCCCACGGACTCACTCAAAGGCTAAATGTCGGTGCCTGCGGCTAAGTTCGCCCCATGGCCAGAACCGGTTCGAAAGTACGTTCGCAGTTTCGGTGCTCGGAATGCCAGCACACGACGGCCAAATGGGTGGGCCGCTGCCCCGACTGCGGCACCTGGGGCACGGTCAATGAAGTCGCGGTTCTGAACTCACTGACGCCGGCAACGCACCGGGCCGTCGCACCCGCCTCCCCTGCCGTGCCGATCAGCTCGATCGATCCGGGCACCACCAGGCACTTCCATACCGGGATCAGCGAATTGGACCGCGTGCTGGGCGGCGGGGTGGTGCCGGGGTCGGTGACGCTGCTGGCCGGTGATCCCGGCGTCGGCAAATCGACGCTGCTGCTCGAAGTCGCACACCGCTGGGCCATGTCCGGCCGTCGTGCGCTCTATCTGTCCGGCGAGGAGTCTGCCGGACAGATCCGGCTGCGTGCCGAACGCACCGGCTGCACGCACGACGACGTCTACCTGGCCGCCGAATCCGACCTGCAGACCGCGCTCGGCCACATCGAAGCGGTCCAGCCCACGTTGGTCGTGGTGGATTCGGTGCAGACCATGTCGACCGCCGAGGCCGAAGGCGTCACCGGCGGCGTGACGCAGGTCCGCGCCGTCACCACCGCGCTCACCATGGCCGCCAAAACCACGGGCATCGCCATGGTCCTCGTCGGCCACGTCACCAAGGACGGCGCCATCGCCGGGCCGCGCTCGCTGGAACACCTGGTGGATGTGGTGCTGCACTTCGAAGGCGACCGCGCCTCCGCGTTGCGCATGGTCCGCGGCGTGAAGAACCGCTTCGGCGCGGCCGACGAGGTCGGTTGTTTCATGTTGCACGACAACGGAATCGAATGCGTCGCCGATCCGTCGGGCCTCTTCCTCGACCAGCGGCCGGCTCCGGTGTCCGGCACCGCGGTGACGGTCAGCCTGGACGGCAAGCGGCCACTGATCGGCGAGGTGCAGGCGCTGATCGGCTCACCGTCGGCCGGATCGCCGCGCCGCGCGGTCAGCGGCATCGACTCAGCCCGCGCGGCCATGATCACCGCGGTGCTGGAGAAGCGGGCCCGGCTGCCGGTCGGCACCAACGACATCTACCTGTCCACGGTGGGTGGTATGCGGTTGACCGATCCCTCGTCGGATCTGGCGGTCGCATTGGCCATCGCGTCGGCGTACACCGACCTGCCGCTGCCGGCCACCGCGATCGCCATCGGCGAGGTGGGTCTGGCGGGTGATCTGCGCCGGGTCACCGGCATGGACCGCCGGCTTGCCGAGGCCGCCCGACTCGGCTTCACGACAGCGGTGGTGCCCACCGGAACCGAGTCGCCGTCGCGAGGTCTTCGGGTGCTGCCGGCGGAGAACATCACCGCGGCGTTGCGGGTGTTACGCAAGATCACAGAGAATATGAACCGGACCGGGTAGAGCCCGGCCAGAACACCACCGAGGAGTACACCGATGTCGGTGAAAGCGGCGAATCGCGCCGAGCGGGGCAACGTCGTGCACCTGGCCCGACCGACATTGCGCGAGACGTTGGGCAAGCTGGCGCCCGGCACTCCCCTGCGGGACGGGCTGGAGCGCATCCTGCGCGGCCGTACCGGTGGGCTGATCGTGCTGGGCTACGACGACAGTGTCGAGGCCATCTGTGACGGCGGCTTCCCGCTGGACGTCCGCTTCGCGCCGACCCGGCTGCGAGAGCTGTCGAAGATGGACGGCGCCGTGGTGCTCTCCAGCGACCTCACCCGAATCCTGCGGGCAAACGTCCAGCTGGTGCCCGATCCCTCCATCCCCACCGATGAATCCGGCACCCGGCACCGGTCCGCCGAGCGCGCGGCCATCCAGACCGGTTTCCCCGTCGTGTCGGTCAGCCACTCGATGAGCATCGTGACGGTGTACGTGGCCGGTGAGCGGCACGTCGTCCCGGAATCGGCGACCATCCTGTCCCGTGCCAACCAGACCATCGCCACGCTGGAGCGGTACAAGTTCCGCCTCGACGAAGTCAGCAAGCAGCTGTCGATGGCCGAGATCGAGGACTTCGTGACGCTGCGGGACGTCATGACCGTCGTGCAGCGCATGGAGATGGTCCGCCGGATCAGCCTCGAGATCGACGCCGACGTCGTCGAGCTCGGTACCGACGGGCGTCAGCTCAAGCTGCAGCTCGACGAACTCGTCGGCGACAACGATGTCGCTCGCGAACTGATCGTGCGCGACTACCACGCCAACCCCGACCCGCCGGCCGCTGATCAGGTGACCGCCACGCTCGAGGAGCTCGACGCGTTGAGCGACAACGAACTGCTCGACTTCACCACGCTCGCAAGGGTTTTCGGTTATCCTTCGACTCCCGAGGCGCAAGATTCAGCGATGAGTTCGCGTGGCTACCGGGCCATGGCCGGCATCCCGCGCCTGCAGTTCGCGCACGTGGATCTGCTGGTGCGCTCGTTCGGATCGTTGCAGGGCCTGCTGGCCGCGAGCGCCGACGACCTGCAGTCGGTGGAAGGCATCGGGTCCATGTGGGCCCGCCACATCCGCGAGGGCTTGTCGTTGCTCGCCGAGTCGACTATCGCCGACCGCTTGGCCTGAGCTCAGTTGGCGGGGCCGGGCAGCGTCGGCTCGCCGGGCGCAGGTGCGGCCGGAGCAGGAGCCGGCGCCGGGGCCTCACCGGCCGGTGGCTCACCCGGCCCGGGCTGGTGCGCCTCTGATAGGACGAACGGCACCGGAGCCGACCGCAGGTTGCCAAGCTGGACGACCAGGTTGTACGTACCCGGGCCGATCGCCTGACGCGGCAGCGGGCAGTTGGGCGCCGAGCCCATGCCGGTCCACGTCACCTCGGTGGTCACCTGCTCGCCGGGCTTGAAGCTGCGGACAAGGGTCTCGTTCGACGGCGCGCAGTCCAGGTTGGACCACAGCCGGTTGTTGTCCAGCGAGTAGACGTAGGCGGCCAGCACCGCGGCACCGACGTCCCGCTTGCACTCGACCAAGCCGATGTTGGTGACCACCATGGTGAACTTCGGCTGGTCGCCGATCACGTAGGTGGGCTGGTTGGTAATGCCCTTGGCCGCGAGCGTGCTGTCCGGGCAGTCGTCACCGGCCTTGAGCACGGGCGGCGGGGTGACCGCCGTGGTCGGCGTGGGCGTCGGGGCCGGTGGCGCGTTCCCGGGCGGCGGCACGATCGGGCTCTTCACCCCGGGCGTCTCGCCCGGCAGCGGGGTCGCGGACGTCGACGTCTTCGCGGTGGACTGAGACTGTGTGGAATCGCCCGTGCTGTTGCTGAAGACCACAACGCCGATGATCACGACCAGCAGCAGGACGACCGCGCCGACACCGATGGCCAGCATCCGCCGTCGCCAATAGATTTGGGATGGCAGCGGGCCATGTGGTTCTAGATCCGGCACATTGTCACGGTAAGGGCACGAAACGTGGTGCGCCCTGACCCGGTGCGGCGTGTCGTCTGTGAACTGGGCCTCTGGCAATTCGCCACGTCGGGCCGACTACTCCCCGATGTCGCCGATGTGGTCGCGCTTGGTCACGCGGCCCTCGGCCAGGTGGTAGGTGGCGCCGACGATCGCGACCTTGCCCGACGCCAGCCGTTCGGCGATGACGTTGGACCGCTCGCTCAGCAGCCGCACGGTCTCGTTGACGTGCTTGGCCTCGAGCTCGTCGACCTCGAAGAGTCCTTCGCGCCGGCCGACGAGGATCGACGGCGTGACGCGCTCGACGATGTCGCGCACGTAGCCGCCGGGCACCGCGCCGTCGTCCAGTGCCGTAATCGTGGCCTGCACCGCGCCACAGCTGTCGTGGCCGAGCACGACGATCAGCGGTACTTCGAGGACCGCGACGGCGTATTCGATGGACCCGATCACCGCGGAATCGAGGACGTGGCCCGCGGTGCGCACCACGAACATGTCGCCGAGGCCCTGATCGAAGATGATCTCGGCGGCGACGCGGCTGTCTGCGCAACCGAACATCACTGCCGTCGGCTTCTGCCCACCGGCCAGCTGGGTCCGGCGTTCGATGCTCTGGCTGGGATGCGCTGGTTCACCGGCAACGAAACGCTCGTTACCCTCTTTCAGTGCTTTCCAGGCGCTTATCGGGTTCGAGTTGGGCATGCCGCCCATTGTGCCCTGCTCGCATAGTGGATGTGCAATGAGTTCAGGGCAAATTCTCATACCCGCCGGCGAGCTTCTGGGTTGGTATCGCACCGCGCAACGCGACTTACCGTGGCGCGCCCCGGATGTGACCGCGTGGCAAATCCTGGTCAGCGAGTTCATGTTGCAGCAGACCCCGGTTTCGCGGGTCGAACCGATCTGGCGGGACTGGATCGCCCGCTGGCCCACCCCGTCCGCGACCGCCGCAGCCGGCGCCGCGGACGTGCTGCGCGCCTGGGGCAAATTGGGTTATCCGCGCCGCGCCAAGCGTTTACACGAATGCGCCGAAGTCATCGCCACCGAGCACGACGACGAAGTGCCCCGCGACGTCGAGACCCTGCTGACACTGCCGGGCATCGGCGCCTACACCGCACGGGCCGTCGCCTGTTTCGCCTACCAGCAGGACGTTCCAGTGGTCGATACCAACGTGCGCCGGGTGGTCGCGCGCGCGGTGCGTGGCGTGGCCGACACCCCGGCGCGCACCCGCGATCTGGACGACGTCGCCGCGCTGCTGCCGAAAGATGGCACCGCACATGTGTTTTCGGCTGCGCTGATGGAACTCGGCGCAATCGTCTGCACTGCCCGCACACCGAAATGCGGGATATGTCCGCTGACCACGTGCGCCTGGCGGAGCGCCGGCCATCCCGAGATGTCCACACCAACGCGTCCCGTCCAGAAATACGCCGGCACCGACCGTCAGGTGCGCGGCCGGCTGTTGGATGTGTTGCGCGGCAGCGTGTCACCGGTGACCCGTGCCCAGTTGGACGTGGCGTGGCTGACCGACCCCGCGCAGCGGGACCGGGCTTTGGACTCACTGCTGGTCGACGGCCTGGTCGAGCAGACCGCCGACGACCGGTACGCCCTGGCCGGCGAGGGTGAGCGCACGGACTGACCGCCCGTTTACGTGAGAACGGTATGAAACCGGGTCCGTTCCAATGAGAACGGCATGAGTCCTTACCACATGCCAGAATCCTCGGATAGAACGGAAGCATGACCGCATACCGAATTTCAGGTGAACAGAACGTTAACAACCGTCGTCGCGGCCTCGTCATCGCCGGAGCCGCAGCAGCCGCTTTTGCCGCAGTGACCATCGCTCCGGCCGCGGCATCCGCGCTGCCGACCGGCGGCGGCTCGGCCGTCGACACCATCAACGAGCTGCAGGCCCGCGGCTACCACGTCCAGGTCAACACCAGCACCTCCGGACCGCTGTCCGCCTGCTCGGTGACCGACGTGCACGGGTTGTCTGGCAGCAACGTTGACGGCAGGGGCCAGCGGATCAACTCCGGCCAGTTCGACACCGTGTACGTCAACGTGCAGTGCAGGCCGCAGGGCTAGTCAACCGGTTGCGGCGCAACCAAATTAGGACAGGAGAAGCGCCGCCGGTAATCGGACGGATTGACGCCGACAACGCGCCGGAAATGGTGCCGCAGTAGCGTTGCGGTACCAAATCCGGCCCTGTCGGCCACCCGGTCCACATCGAGATCCGTCTCCTCCAGCAGCCTGCGTGCGTAGAGCACGCGCTGGTCGGTAACCCACTGCATCGGGGTCCGGCCGGTCTCCTCGACGAAGCGCCGCGCGAACGTCCGGCCGGACATGCTGGCCCGCTTGGCCAGGCTGTCCACCGTGTGCGGGTGACGCAGGTTGGTCAGAATCCAATCCAGGTGTGGCGCAAAGCCTTCCGAGCACCGCACCGGGATCGGCTGCTCGATGAACTGCCGCTGACCGCCGTCCCGCTGCGGCGGCACCACCATGCGGCGGGCGATCTTGTTGGTGATCTCGCTGCCCAGTTCGCGCCGCACCAGATGCAGGCAGGCGTCGATGCCCGCAGCCGTCCCCGCGCTCGTGATGAGATTCCCGTCGTCGACGAAGAGCACGTTGCGATCGACCCGGGCCGTTGGAAAGCGCCGGGCCAGCTTGTCGGCGTGCATCCAGTGCGTGGTGCATGCCCGCCCGTCGAGTAGGCCGGCCGCGCCCGCGACGAAGGCACCGGAGCAGATGGTCAAGACGATCGAGCCGGAGTCGGAAGCGTTCCGAACGGCTGCCAGCGCCTCCTGTGGATAGTCAGGACCCGCCACCGCCGGGATGGCGACGAGGTCAGCTCCCTGAAGTTGGTCGATGCCGTGATCGGGAACCAGTGCGGCGCCGACCGAGGTCCGCACCGGCCGCCCGGCCGCCGGCCCACACACCTTGAAATCGAAATTCGGCACGCCGTCGCCGGATCGGTCGATACCGAACACTTCGCACACCACGCCGAACTCGAACGGCGCCACCCCGTCCATCACCAGGACCGAGACACTCTTGATCATGGCAGCATTTTATCGATTGCCGTCCGAACTGCCACTGTTTATTCGGTTGCCGCCAATCCGAGAATTATCGATATGAACACTGTCCTGACCATGATCGCGATGGTCGCAATCATGGTCGCCCCATTCGCACTCGGCGCCGCGCTGAGCGCCATCACCCGAAATCCCGGTGCGCGCAATGGTTTCGGCAACTTCGACTGGACCGACGTCGGCGACAGCCGGGACCTGGCCCGCGCCGAGCATGACCTCGCCGCGGTGCGCTCCCGATTCGAATAGTCAGACGGACGCGAGAAAATCCTCGACCGCGCGGCGATAGACGTCAGGAGCGTCGTCGTGCACGAGGTGGCCGGCCCCTGGAACTTTCAAATATGTTGTCTGGTAACCGATCTCGGCCATCTTGCGCATCTGCCCCGGCGGTGCGACCGAGTTCCCCGCCTCGATGAGCAAGGTCGGCACCCGCACCGCCGCCCACTGCTGCCAGTAGTCCCGGGTGCCCCATTCCGCGGCGATGGCCACCCAGCGCCCGGCCTCGCCGTGCAGCCGCCAGCCGGTCTCGGTGCGGTCGAACGCGTCCAGGAAGTACTGGCCGGCAATGGGGCCGAACAGTTCCAGAACCTGTTGCGCCGAATCGAATTCGACCGGAAGCGAGTGCGCCCACGGGTCCCAGGCACCGATGGTGAAGCCGACGAAATCGGCTGCCATGTCCTCGACCACCAGCGCGGTGACCAGCTCCGGATGGGCCGCGGCCAGACACCAGCTGTGCAACCCGCCCATCGAGTGCCCGATCAACCGCGCCGGGCGCCCCAGTGAGCCGACCGCGTCGGCCAGATCGGCGACGAACCGCTCGGTGCTGATCGGCTCGCAGTCGTGGACGCCCCGGCCGCGGTGCCACGGCGCGTCGTAGGTGTACACCTCGCCCAGATCCGTCAACCACGGCAACTGCCGGTCCCAGGTGGTGCCGCGGCCCATCAATCCGTGCACCAGCACAATGGGCTCGCCGGTGCCACCTCGGGCGGTGAGCAGGTCCGTCGTCATAGCCCTATATTGCCTGCGAGGGCGGCCCTCCCGCACTGCGCCCATTGCGGGCCTCCGGCACGGCTGGGCAGCGCGGTAACCTGAACCACATGCCTGTGGTCAAGATCAACGCGATCGAAGTTCCGCCCAACGCCGGCCCCGAATTGGAGAAGCGGTTCGCGAACCGCGCCCACGCCGTGGACGGCCAGCCCGGCTTCCTCGGGTTCCAGCTGCTGCGCCCGGTCAAGGGCGAGAACCGCTACTTCGTGGTGACGCAGTGGGAGTCCGACGAGGCGTTCCAGGCCTGGGCCACCGGCCCGGCCGTCGAGGCCCATGCCGGGCAGCGGGCCAACCCCGTCGCCACCGGCGCATCCCTTCTCGAGTTCGAGGTTGTGTTGGACGTTGCGGGTTCCGGCCAGCACGCATAAGGCCCGTACTGCGCTGGCCACGGCCGGCACAGTGATCGTCGTCTTGGGTGGCTGCAGCACGCCTGCAGCCACCCCGCCACCATCGAGCGCCGCCTACGGCGCGCTGATAGACATGAGCACCCCGCAGGGCATGCGGTCCAGACAGACGATGGACATGCTCAACTCCGACTGGTCCATCGAGCCCGCCGGGGTCAAGACCCTTGCGGCGCCCGACCAGGTGGACGACATCACCTACCGGATGAAGTGGATCTGGTGGGACCGCCCGTTCAAGCTCACAGGCATCGACATCGGCGCCGGGCGGTCCACCCTGCACGTCACCAACTCCTATGGCGTGAACCAGGACATCCAGCTACATGTCGACGGCAAGGGCACCGTCGACCGCATGGAGGTCTCGCTGCGTCCGCCACCCGTCAAGTCATGGGCCGACGTCGACGCGCAGATCGCGAAGTCCGGCGCCCGCTACTCGTATCAGGTCGCCAAGGTCGTCGACGGCAAGTGCGTCAAGGTCGCCGGCACCAACGTCGACGAACCGATGCCGCTGGCGTCGATCATGAAGATCTACGTGCTGCTTGCCGTCGCCCGAGCGGTGTCTGCCGGCACCCTCAGCTGGGACGACAAGGTCACCGTCACCGCTGAGGGCAAGAAGCTCGGTTCGGCCGGCATGGACAACCTGGCGCCGGGCACGCAGGTGACGGTCCGCGAGGCCGCCCAGCAGATGATCTCGGTCAGCGACAACATGGCCACCGACATGCTGATCAACAAGGTAGGGCAGACCGCGGTCGATGAGGCTCTGGTCGTCGCCGGGCATCACGATCCGGCGAGCCTCACGCCCTACCCGACCATGCACGAGCTGTTCTCCATCGGCTGGGGCAAACCCGATGTCCGCGACGATTGGAAGAACGGCACCAAGGCGCAGCGCACAGCACTGCTGCAGCAGGTGAGCGCGCGTCCGTACGATCCGGACCCCTACCGCACCCGCACGCCGGCATCGAGCATCGGCGCCGAGTGGTACGGCAGCGCCGCCGATATCTGCCGCGAGCACGTCGCGGTGCAGACGGCCGCTGTCGGGGCCGCCGCGCCGGTACGCGACATCATGTCCAAGGTCTCCGGCATCGACCTGGACCGCACCAAGTGGCCCTACCTCGGCGCCAAGGGCGGCAACCTGCCCGGTGATCTGGGCTTCAGCTGGTATGCGGTCGACCACACCGGCCAGCCGTGGGTGGTGAACTTCCAGCTGACCTGGCCGACGTTCAAGGGTCAGACCGCGGCGCAGTGGCTGCTGAGCATCATCAAGCAGGCGTTCGACCTGATTCCGGTGCGGTGAGGACACAGTCGCCACAGCAGGCCGCGCGACCACCGGCCAGCCGGTAGATCAGACAGCAGCTGTTCCGCCGGAACGACGGCCCTGAGCGCAGTACTCCCCCGTCGACGCGTTGGTCCGCGAGCACCGCGTCTGCTGCTTCTCGGGCTTGCGTGGCCAAGTCGGATCGTGCCCGGACTATCTGCTGAGCCGCACTGTTGGCGGCCGATCCCACGTTGCCCCACAACACTTTTCGGCCGACGCCAAATCGCTCGAACGACTCGGTGAGCACCTCGACGGCGGGTGCACCGCCGACGGGTTCCGTCGAGACCGAAAGTGGGTACGGACCACCCAACCGGTCCTGCCAGGCCACGTCGGCCAACGACCACGTCACGGGTGCCCCGAGCGCCGCGGAGCCGATCATCGGCGCAATCAACCGCGCCACCAGCCCGAGGTGCGCGACCGACGCGGCGACCCGAATCTCCGGTTCCCCGTTGCCCATCAGCGCAGACCGCACCTTGTGCACGCGGGCGGTCAAGGCGTCCGGATCGCCGATCAGTTCGGCCATCGGCCGCCACGGCGCCGCCGGTGAATCATCGTGCCGCTCAACGGCAAAGAACGGACCGAAGGCGGCGAGCTCAGTCACTGCCGGGCCGTTGCACCAACCGGCGGGCAGCTTCCACGGCCGCCGCCCGACGCTCGGCGATGGTCTCCGCGGACATCGGCTGGTCGACGATGCGGTCGATACCGAACCCTCCAGCCGCCAGCGCGTACGTCATGTCATTGAGCAGCACCAGCAGGTCCATCGGGCGCCACGACGGATCGATGATCCCCTGCTCCTGAGCCTCGGCGATCCGGTCGAGCTTCGACTGGAAGATGCGTCGCAGCACGTGGTCGCCGAACATACCGTCGGCCGCTTCCAGTTCGATCCAGCGCTGCAACCGGGCACCGGCCGGATCGGCCACCATGTAGTCGAAGAGCGCGACGGTGTATCCGGGGACGTCGTCAGCTTTGAAGATCGCGTCGTACGGAGCGTCCTGAATCCACTGCTCCACCACCGCCTCGAACAGCTTCTGCTTGCTCGGAAAGTAGCTGTACAACCGCTCCTTGCTGGCATTGGCTTCGGCGGCAATACGATTCAACCGCGCACCGGCAAACCCGAGGGCAGAGAACTCCGCTTTCGCGGCAAACATGATGCGCTCACGTGTTGCATGTCCGGCCGCCCTCATAGCACCCGCCAGGGTAACAGCCAGCTACCTCACTGGTCGCGTTCGAGAAGAAAGTAGAACAGCTTGTCGGCGGTGCGCTGCCGCTTGCCATTCATGATGCCCATCAGGGTGTTGCCGTCGACCCTCTTGAAGTGATCGAAGATCGGCTGGCCGTCGTAGACCATGGTCGCCGTGGTCTCGCCGCGGAACTCGATGTCCCACAGTGATGCCCCACCGCGGCTGAGTTGGTGGTTGGAAAACAGCTGCCCCTCATCGTCATAACAGACGATCGGCTCGACATCGTTGAGCGAGTCGAAGAACTTTCCGTACCAGCGTGCCGCCTGGAGCTGACCGTTCATCTTGTGCCCGGTATGGAACTCGTCACCTTTCCAATGCCCAACCACATCCTCGGCACGGACGGTGTCCAGCGCCGACCAGATCTCGTCGAGTTCCGCGGTATCGACATCCGACTGACCCCGAAGTTCGGCAAAACGGCTCCGCGCGGTTTCGATGTTCACGAGCACTCCCGAGTCAGTTGGTTTGGATAACCAACCGTACTGCCAAACCAACTGGTTCGGCAAGACCCCGGACGGCCACGCAGTTCAGCCGAACGCGCGAGCTACATCAGTTGGCATCTGGTGAGTGGTTACGGCCGTCCGGCAGGCGAGTACGGCAGGTCGCTGCTGTTGTGCGGATCGACGTGCACCGGCCGGCCAATGTACGGAAACGCGCGCTGCGGGCACGCCGGGCGGTCGCAGATCTTGCAACCCGCCCCGATCGGCACCGCCGCGTCAGGATCGGCCAAATCGATCCCCGCCGCGTAGATCAGCTTCTCGGCATGAACCAGGTCACAGCCCAGCCCGATGGCAAAACGCTTACGCGGGCCGCGATATCGACTCGGGGCGGACGACGTGGTGCGGGCAATCCAGAAGTACGACCGGCCGTCCGGCATCTGCGCGACCTGGGTGATGAATTCGCCGGGCCGCTCGACGGCACGGTGGACCACCCACAGCGGACAGTTGCCACCCACTCGGGAGAAGTGAAAAGCCGTGGCGGACTGGCGCTTCGAGATATTTCCGGCACTGTCGGTGCGGACGAAGATAAAGGGCACGCCACGTGCGTCCGGCCGCTGCAGCGTCGAGAGGCGATGGCAGATGGTCTCGAACCCGACTTCGAACCGGCGCGCCAGTTGATCGATGTCGTAGCGCAGCTCCTCGGCCGCATCCAGAAACATCCGGTACGGCAGCAGCAGCGCACCGGCGAAATAGTTTGCCAGCCCGATGCGTGCGACTTCCCTTGCCTCGGAACTGAGTTGGTCAGCGGTGGCCACGATCGCGGAGATCAGTTCGGAGTGCCGAAGCAACGCCACCTGGGTGGCCATCTGGAACGCTCGCTGCCCGGGATGCAGCCAGCGCGCGACGTACAACACCCCGGTATCCGGCCGGTAGGACCGCTGCGCGTTGGGACCCAACACATCACCGTCGTCGATCACCACGGTGACGCCGAACTCGTCGGACAACAGGTCCGCGAGTTGCGCATCAAGCCCGCCCAGCCGCATCCGATGCTCCGCGAACAGCGCTTCCGCCGCCTCGTCCAGCTCACCGATGTAGTTCTTACGGTCGTAGAAGAAGTCCCGCACTTCCTCGAACGGCATCGGCTGTTGCCCGGGCACCGAGGCATCGACATTGGCCCGCGTATGCATCGCATCGAGTTCCGTTGTGGCGTCGAACAATCGGCGGTTCATGCTGACCAGCATCTGACCCACGGCCGGCATCCTGGCCACCAATTCCTCGATCTGGCCGGCGGTGGCCGGGGTGTCAGCCAGGATCTCGCGCAAGTCGGAAACCAGCCGCGCATCGGAATCGGGCGCGAAGTAATTGGTCGGCAGGTTGAACCGCTCAGCCAATGCCAGCAGTACCGGCACGGTCACGGGCCGCTGATCGTTTTCCAGCTGGTTGACATAGCTCGTCGACAGATCCAGGGCGCGCGCCAGCGCGACCTGGGTCAGGCCTTGTTCCTCGCGCAGCCGTCGCAGACGGGCGCCCACGAATGTCTTTGCCACTGCGGCCAGCGTAACCCGTAGCGCTTACACAAAGTTCGCAAACATCCGCGGCGAAGGACACAACATTACGCATTTACAGGGGGTTTCGGGCGAACATCGCGCTGCGTAGCGTGCGAATCATGCAGACACACGAGGTACGCACCCGACGCAGCGCCGAAGAGTTCCCCCGCTCGGAACACCTGGCCTGGAAGATCGCCGAAGTCGCCGCCGACCCGGTCGAGGTCACCCCCGAGGTCGAGGCGATGGTCATCAACCGCATCATCGACAACGCTTCGGTGTCTGCTGCGTCGGTGATCCGCCGCCCGGTGACTGTCGCCCGTACTCAAGCCCAGGCCCATCGCACCCCGCGCGGAGCGACCGTGTTCGGCATCGACGGCACCTACTCACCCGAATGGGCCGCCTGGGCCAACGGTGTGGCCGTGCGCGAACTCGACTTCCACGACACGTTCCTCGCTGCCGAGTACTCCCACCCGGGTGACAACATCCCGGCGCTGGTCGCGGTGGCCCAGCAGCTCGACGTCCGCGGCAGCGACCTGATCCGCGGCATCGCCACCGCCTACGAAGTCCAGATGGACCTGGTCCGCGGAATCTGCCTGCACGAGCACAAGATCGACCACGTCGCACACCTCGGCCCGTCCGTCGCGGCCGGCCTCGGCACCATGCTGCGCCTGGACCCCGACACCATCTACGCCGCCGTCGGCCAGGCGCTCCACCTGACCACCGCCACCCGGCAGTCCCGCAAGGGCCTGATCTCCAGCTGGAAGGCCTACGCCCCGGCGCTGGCCGGCAAGGTCGCCATCGAGGCCGTCGACCGCGCCATGCGCGGCGAGGGCTCCCCCGCTCCCATCTGGGAAGGCGAGGACGGCGTCATCGCCTGGCTGTTGTCCGGACCCGAGCACACCTACCAGGTGCCGCTGCCTGGTCCCGACGAGCCCAAGCTGGCCATCCTCGACAGCTACACCAAGGAGCACAGCGCCGAGTATCAGAGCCAGGCCCCGATCGACCTCGCCCGCCGGATGCGTTCGCGGATCGGTGATCTCGATCAGATCGCCACCATCGTGCTGCACACCAGCCACCACACCCACGTGGTCATCGGGACGGGCTCGAACGATCCGCAGAAGTTCGATCCGGACGCGTCCCGCGAGACGCTCGACCACTCGGTGATGTACATCTTCGCGGTGGCGCTGCAGGACGGCGAATGGCACCACGAACGGTCCTACGCGCCGGAGCGGGCACACCGGCCCGACACCATCGAGCTGTGGCACAAGATCTCCACCGTCGAGGACCCCGAGTGGACCCGGCGCTACCACTCGAATGACCCGGCCGAGAGGGCCTTCGGCGCTCGTGCCGTGGTGACGCTCAAGAGCGGCGAAGTGCTCGTCGACGAGCTGGCCGTGGCGGACGCCCACCCACTGGGTGCGCGCCCATTCGGGCGTGAGCAGTACCGCAACAAGTTCACGGTGCTCGCCGACGGTGTCATCGCCCAGGTCGAGCAGGAGCGGTTCCTGAACGTCGTGGACGGACTCGCCGGCCTGAAGCCCGGCAGCCTCGATGCGCTCAACCTGCGAGTCGAGCAGGTTGTCTTGGACAAGGCGCCGACGATCCCGAGCGGAATTTTCCGATGAGCGCCGGCCTGCTGGGCTCGACGGTCTCGGCCGCCGACAAGCGCGTCAACTTCCGGTCCGCACTGAATTCCGGCCGGCTGCAACGCTATCCGGGCGCATTCTCACCGCTGGTGGCAAAGCTCGTGTCGGAGATCGGATTCGAGGGGGTCTACGTCTCGGGCGCGGTGCTGTCGGCCGACCTCGGCCTGCCCGATATCGGATTGACCACCCTCAGCGAGGTCGCCGGCCGCAGCGCCCAGATCGCCGCGGCCACCGACCTGCCCACACTGGTCGACGCCGACACCGGTTTCGGTGAACCGATGAGCGCCGCCCGCACCATCACCATCCTGGAGGATGCCGGCCTGGCCGGCTGCCACCTCGAGGATCAGGTGAACCCGAAGCGGTGCGGCCACCTGGATGGCAAGGCCGTGGTACCCGCGGGCGAGATGATCAAGCGGTTGCGCGCGGCGGTGGCCGCGCGCCGGGACCCCAATTTCATCATCTGTGCCAGAACTGACGCGGCGGGCATCGAGGGCATCGACTCCGCCATCAACCGGGCGAAGGCCTATGCGGACGCCGGCGCCGATCTGATCTTCACCGAGGCGCTTTCCACCCCAGGTGAATTCGAGCGCTTCCGGGCAGCGGTCGATACGCCATTGCTGGCCAACATGACCGAGTTCGGCAAGTCCGAACTCGTCACGGCTCAGCAGCTGTCCGACATCGGATACAACATGGTGATCTACCCGGTCACCACGCTGCGCCTGGCGATGTACGCGGTCGAGGTGGGCTTGCGCGAAATCCACTCGGCTGGAACGCAAGCCGGGCTACTGGACCAGATGCAGCATCGCAGCCGGCTCTACGAGTTGCTGCGCTACGCCGAATACAACGAATTCGATTCAGACATCTTCAATTTCACCCTCCAGGACGGGACAGCATGACCACCACCGCACCGGATACACCGCGCATCCACAAGGGCCTGGCCGGCGTCGTCGTCGACACCACCGCCATCTCCAAGGTCGTGCCCGAGACCAACAGCCTGACCTACCGGGGTTACCCGGTACAGGATCTGGCGATGCGGTGCTCTTTCGAGCAGGTCGCCTACCTGCTGTGGCACGGCGAGCTGCCGTCCGACCAGGAGCTGGCCATGTTCAGCCAGCGCGAACGCGCATCCCGGCGGGTCGACCGGTCGATGTACTCGCTGCTGGCGAAGCTGCCCGAGAGCTGCCACCCGATGGACGTGGTGCGCACCGCGATCAGCTATCTGGGCGCCGAGGACCCTGAAGAGGACAACAGCACCGCGACAGCTAATTACGCCAAGTCGCTGCGGATGTTCGCCGTCCTGCCGACCATCGTCGCCGCCGACATCCGGCGTCGGCAGGGTCTGCCGCCCATCGCACCGCACAGCCACCTGGGCTACGCGGAGAACTTCCTGAACATGTGTTTCGGCGACGTGCCGGAGCCGGCGATCGTCGAGGCGTTCAGCCAGTCGATGGTGCTGTACGCCGAACACAGCTTCAACGCGTCGACCTTTGCCGCCCGCGTGGTGACCTCCACCCAGTCGGACATCTACAGCGCCGTCACCGCGGCCATCGGAGCCCTCAAAGGTTGTCTGCACGGCGGTGCGAACGAAGCCGTCATGCACGACATGCTGGAGATCGGCTCCGCCGACAATGCCGCGAAGTGGTTGCACGGCAAGCTGTCCCGCAAGGACAAGGTGATGGGCTTCGGCCACCGTGTCTACAAGAACGGCGACTCACGGGTCCCCACGATGAAGGCAGCCTTCGAGCGGGTGGTGGCGGCGCGGGGTGGGCAACAGTGGCTGGACATCTACCACGTGCTGGAGCGGGACATGTTCGCCGCCACCGGCATCAAGCCGAACCTCGACTTCCCCACCGGGCCCGCCTACTACCTGATGGGCTTCGACATCCCGGTCTTCACACCGCTTTTCGTGATGTCCCGGATCACCGGCTGGACGGCACACATCATGGAGCAGGCGGCGTCGAACGCATTGATCCGTCCCCTGAGCGAATACTCGGGCCAACCACAACGTTCCATTGCCTGAGCGCGCAATCCGCAAAGTCCTCGTCGCCAACCGCGGCGAGATCGCGATCCGGGCCTTCCGGGCGGCCTATGAAATGGGCATCGCGACGGTGGCGGTGTACGCACACGAGGACCGGAACTCCCCGCACCGATTGAAGGCCGACGAGTCCTATCAGATCGGCGAACCCGGGCACCCGGTCCGGGCCTACCTGTCCGTGGAAGAGATCATCCGGGTGGCCCAGCTGTCCGGTTCCGACGCCGTCTACCCCGGGTACGGATTCCTTTCGGAAAACCCGGAATTGGCGTCGGCCTGTGCGGCCGCCGGCATCACCTTCGTCGGCCCCGGCGCCGACGTGTTGGAGCTCACCGGCAACAAGGCCAGTGCCATCGCGGCGGCCCGGGCCGCCGGCCTGCCAGTGCTCGCCTCATCCGACCCATCGTCCTCGGTCGGCGATCTGCTCACGGCCGCAGCCGATATGGAATTCCCGCTGTTCGTCAAGGCGGTCTCCGGCGGCGGTGGCCGCGGCATGCGACGGGTGGCCGCACCCGCCGATCTGGCCGAGGCCATCGAAGCGGCTTCACGGGAAGCGGAATCGGCATTCGGTGACCCGATGGTCTACCTCGAGCAGGCGGTCCTCAATCCGCGCCATATCGAGGTGCAGATCCTGGCTGACGGCACCGGCGAGGTGATCCATCTCTTCGAGCGGGACTGCAGTGTGCAGCGTCGGCACCAGAAGGTGATCGAGCTGGCGCCGGCGCCCAATCTCACCGACGAACTACGGGCCCGTATCTGTTCTGACGCAGTGACATTCGCCCGCCACATCCGGTACTTCTGTGCCGGCACCATCGAGTTCCTTCTCGACGAGCGCGGGCACCACGTGTTCATCGAGTGCAATCCCCGCATTCAGGTCGAGCACACGGTCACCGAGGAGATCACCGATGTGGACCTGGTGGCTTCCCAGTTGCGGCTTGCTTCCGGCGAGTCGTTGACCGATCTCGGACTGAGCCAGGACACGCTCCGGATCCGCGGCGCCGCAATGCAATGCCGGATCACCACCGAGGATCCCGCCAACGGGTTCCGGCCGGACACCGGCCGCATCACCGCCTACCGCAGTCCCGGCGGCGCCGGAGTCCGATTGGACGGCGGCACCAACGTCGGTGCCGAGATCAGTGCGCATTTCGACTCCATGCTGGTCAAGCTCAGCTGCCGGGGCCATGACTTCGCCACCGCGGTCACGCGAGCCCGCCGGGCCCTTGCCGAGTTCCGCATCCGCGGGGTGTCGACGAACATCCCGTTCCTGCAGGCGGTTCTGGACGACCCGGACTTCGCTGCGGGCAACGTGTCCACCGCATTCATCGACCAACGGCCACAGCTGCTGACCGCCCATACCCCGAGCGACCGCGGCACCCGCATCCTCAACTACCTCGCCGATGTCACGGTCAACAAGCCGCACGGTGTGCGGCGGTCAACGGTGTATCCGCGCGACAAGCTGCCGGACATCGATCTGTCCATCCCGGCACCGGCGGGCAGCAAGCAGCTGCTGACCGAGTTGGGGCCAGCGGGCTTTGCGGCTGCGCTGCTGGAATCGCCGCGACTGTGGGTCACCGACACCACGTTCCGCGATGCCCACCAGTCGCTGCTGGCCACCCGGGTGCGGACGTCGGGCCTGGTGAAGGTGGCCCCATATGTCGCCCGCATGATGCCGCAGCTGCTGTCCGTCGAATGCTGGGGTGGCGCGACTTACGACGTGGCCCTTCGCTTCCTGAAGGAAGACCCGTGGGAGCGACTCGCCGCACTGCGGGAGGCGATGCCCAACATCTGCCTGCAGATGTTGCTACGCGGACGCAACACCGTCGGCTATACCCCGTATCCGGTGTCGGTCACGTCGGCGTTCGTGCAGGAAGCCACGGCCACCGGTGTCGATATCTTCCGGATCTTCGACGCGCTCAACAACGTCGAATCGATGCGCCCAGCCATCGATGCGGTACGCGAAACCGGTTCCGCGGTAGCCGAAGTGGCCATGTCGTACACCGGTGACCTGACCGACCCGAGCGAGACGCTGTACACGCTGGATCACTGGCTCAAGGTGGCCGAGCAGATCGTCGACGCCGGCGCGCATGTGCTGGCGATCAAGGATATGGCGGGGCTGTTGCGGCCACCTGCCGCGGCAGCCCTGGTGTCAGCGTTGCGGTCCCGGTTCGATCTGCCGGTGCACGTTCATACCCACGACACCCCGGGTGGCCAGTTGGCGACCTACCTTGCCGCCTGGCAGGCAGGCGCCTCAGCGGTCGACGGTGCCGCGGCTCCCCTGGCCGGGACCACCAGCCAGCCGGCGCTGTCGTCCATCGTCGCAGCCGCGGCTCACACCGAGCACGACACCGGCCTCTCGCTGACCAACGTCTGTGAGCTCGAGCCGTACTGGGAGGCGCTGCGCCGGGTGTACGCCCCGTTCGAGGCCGGGCTGCCGGCGCCGACCGGCCGCGTCTACACCCATGAGATACCGGGCGGTCAGCTCAGCAACCTCCGCACCCAGGCCGTTGCCCTCGGGCTGGGCGGCCGGTTCGAGGACATCGAGAACGCTTATGCCGGAGCGGATCACGTCCTGGGCCGGCTGGTGAAGGTGACCCCGTCGAGCAAGGTGGTCGGCGACCTGGCGCTGGCGCTGGTCGGTGCCGGGATAAGTGCCGAGGAGTTCGCGGCCGATCCCGATCGTTACGACATCCCGGACTCGGTGATCGGCTTCTTCCGTGGCGAACTCGGCGACCCGGCCGGTGGCTGGCCGGAGCCGCTGCGTACCAAGGCGCTTCGGGGCCGGGCGCAACAAAGGTCGAGTGCCGCACTCACCGTCGAGGACTACGCCGAACTCGCCGCGCCGGGACCCCGCCGCCGCGCCGCGCTGAACCGGCTACTCTTTCCCGGGCCGACCCGCGAATTCGTCTCGCACAGGGAGCAATTCGGCGATACCTCGAGCCTGAGCGCCAACCAGTTCTTCTACGGGCTGCGCCACGGCGAGGAGCACCGGGTCAGGTTGAAGAAGGGTGTCGAGCTGCTGATCGGGCTGGAGGCCATCTCCGAACCCGACGATCGCGGCATGCGCACAGTACTGTGCCTGTTGAACGGTCAGCTGCGCCCGATCCTGGTGCGCGACAGGCTGATCGACAGCGCCGTCCCGGCCGCCGAGAAAGCGGACCGGGGCAACCCAGATCATGTCGCCGCACCCTTCGCGGGCGTGGTCACCATCGGAGTGGCAGTCGGGGACGCCGTAGCGGCCGGTCAGACGGTGGCAACCATCGAAGCGATGAAGATGGAGGCCGCGATCACTTCACCGAAGGCCGGCACCGTCAAGCGGATCGCGGTGGCTCCTACCGCAAGCGTCGAGGGTAGTGACCTACTTGTCGTGGTGAGCTGACCGAGGCCATGGTCACGGCACGACGGCAAGCTTGCCGTGACCATGGCCCGTGGTGCTCGCGGACAGTGCGGCGGCAGCTTCGGTGAGTGGATAGGTCCGACTGATCGAGACGACGAGTCGGTCCTGCGCTGCGAGTGCGGCGAGTTCCCTGAGGGCGGAACCCAATTCGCTGCCCGCACCACCGGCATGTACTTGGATGCCGGTGCCGGCCGCGTCAAAGGCGACCAGCGTGAGAACGCGCGCCGGATTGCCCGTGAGTTCGATCGACAACGGAATCTCCCCGCGGCCAGAGGCATCGAGCACGGCGTCGACGCCCTCGGGCGCGACGGCCCGGACCCTTTCGAGCAGACCGTCGCCATAGGTGACCGGCGTCGCGCCGAGCGAACGCAAGTATTCGTGGTTGGATTCGCTCGCCGTACCAATGACATTGACGCCTTGCGCCTTGGCGATTTGGACGGCAAACGTGCCCACTCCACCCGCTGCCGCATGGATGAGCAGCGTCTCACCTGGCTTGACGTCAAGCTTCTTCAGCACGGCGTACGCGGTGCCCCCGGCGCCCGCCAGCGAGCCCGCCACCTCCCAGGCGACACCGGCGGGCTTGCGGACGATATCGGCAGATTCTGCCAGCGCATGATCGGCGAACGACCCGGTCGTCGACCGGCCCAGGACCTCGTCGCCAACCGCCCATTCGGTGACCTCAGATCCGACGGCATCAACGACACCAGCCACGTCGGACCCCACGCCTGCGGGTAGCTCAAGAGGCATCAGTTCACGCATGTAGCCGGCGACGATCTTCCAGTCGATCGGGTTGACCCCGGCGGCGCGTACCGCGATACGCACCTGAGTCGGTCCAGGCACCGGAGGCAGCACATCGACCACTCGCAGGACCCCGGGCGTGCCGTATTCGGCGAACTGCACAATTCTCGACATCTCTCCGTCTCCGATCAGGTTCCGATACCAGCCTATGAAGCAGAAGGCGTCGACCGTGAGATGTATTTCTGGTCATGCAGTAAACGGCAGTGCCCCGGAATCCGAATCAGATTCCGGGGCACTGTGTTTGAACTACCCCGTAGCGCGCACCAACCGCGCGGCCTGCACCATGTGCCGCAACGACTCGGTCACCTCATCGGTCTTACGGGTCTTCAGACCGCAGTCCGGGTTGACCCACAGCCGTTCCGCCGGAACGGCACCGAGCGCATGGCGCAACGACGTCACCATCTCGTCTGCGGTCGGAACGCGTGGCGAGTGGATGTCGTACACACCCGGACCGACGCTGTTCGCGAACCCGATCCCGTTGAGGTCGTCGAGCACCTCCATGTGCGAACGCGCCGCTTCGATGGACGTGACGTCGGCATCGAGGTCGGCGATGGCACCGATGACCTCACCGAACTCCGAGTAGCACAGGTGGGTATGGATCTGGGTGGCATCACTGACTCCCGAGGTGGAGAGACGAAACGCATCCACCGCCCACTTGAGGTAGGCCGCCTTGTCGGCGTCCCGCAGCGGCAGCAGCTCACGCAGTGCCGGCTCGTCGACCTGGATGATCGCGATACCCGCGGACTGCAGATCGACCGTTTCGTCGCGGATGGCCAGTGCCACCTGATTGGCAGAGTCGGCCAGCGGCTGATCATCGCGGACGAACGACCAGGCCAGGATGGTCACCGGACCGGTGAGCATGCCCTTGACGGGCTTGTCGGTCAGCGTCTGTGCATACGTCGCCCAGTCCACCGTCATCGGCTGCCTGCGGGTGACGTCGCCGAACAGGACCGGCGGGCGCACGCAACGACTGCCATAAGACTGCACCCAACCGTTCTTGGTGGCGAAGAAGCCGTCCAGCTGCTCGGCGAAGTACTGCACCATGTCGTTGCGCTCGGGCTCGCCGTGCACCAGCACGTCCAGGCCCAGGTCCTCCTGCAACCGGATGACGGTCTCGACCTCTGCCTTCATCCGGTTGGTGTACTCGGTCTCGTCGATCTCGCCGCCCACCAGTGCGGCTCGCGCCTTGCGGATCTCGACGGTCTGCGGGAACGAGCCGATGGTGGTGGTCGGCAGCGACGGCAGATCGAGCCGCGCGTCCTGCGCCTTACGCCGCTCGACTGCGGGGCCGCGGCCGAGACCGCCGGCCAGCACCGCATCCAGCCGGGTCCGGACCTCGTCGTTGTGCAGACGGGGGTCCCGCACCCGCGATGCGACTGCCCGGCTGGACGCCTCCAGCTCAGCGGCAACCGAGTCGCGGCCCGAGCGCAGCGCCGTCGCCAACGTCGCGACCTCTTCGACCTTCTCGGCACCGAATGCCAACCAGCTGCGCAGCGCATCGTCCAGTTCTGTCTCCGACTCGAGGGAGTACGGCACATGCAGCGTCGAGCACGACGTCGAAACCGCGACCGCCGCAGCACTTCCGACCAACCCATCCAGCCGGGCGAGGGCCGCGTGCAGGTCGGTGCGCCAGATGTTGCGACCATCGACGACACCTGCCACCAACAGTTTGTCCGCCAGGCCCGATATCGACTGGTCCCCACCGGCGACGAAATCGACTGCAACACCCTCGATCTGGGTACGGGCCAGCGCCGGCAGGACGGCGCCCGGTTCACCGAAGTACGTCGCCACCAGGATCGCCGGGCGCTTGGCTGCACCCGCGAGCGCGGTATAGACCTGCTCGGCCAGTTCAGGACCATTGTCGAGGATGTCGGTGACCAGCACCGGTTCGTCGACCTGGACCCACTCGGCTCCGGCATCGGCCAGCCGGCCCAACAAATCGGTGTACAACGGCAGCAGCTCACCGAGGCGCTCGATGGGCGCACCCGCGCCGTCGACCGCTTTACTCAGCGCCAGGAAGGTGATCGGCCCGATGATTACCGGGCGGGCCGGAACCCCTTGCGATCGGGCTTCTTTGAGTTCGGACAGCACCTTCTCCGGATGCAGCGTGAACGCGGTGTCGGGACCGATCTCCGGGACCAGGTAGTGGTAATTGGTGTCGAACCACTTGGTCATCTCCAGTGGGGCGATATCCGCGGTGCCGCGTGCCGCGGCGAAGTAGCGGTCCAGGTCGTCGGCAACGCCGCGCACCCGGTTCGGCAGAGCACCGAGCAGCGCCGCAGTATCGAGGAATTGGTCGTAGTACGAAAAGGTGTTGACGGGAACGGAATCCAGGCCGGCTCGAGTCAGCTCCGAGAGGGCATCGCGACGCAGTCCTGCGGCGATCTCTTCGAGCGCGGCCCGATCTATCCGGCCCGCCCAGTACCGTTCGACGGCCCGCTTCAGCTCCCGGTTCGGGCCGATGCGAGGCGCACCGAGAATGGTTGCGGTGAATGGTGTTGACAACTGACGTCCTTCACATGCGACGGAAGTGCGCACCGCCCAAGGACATCCATCGAGGGCAGCCGAGACCGCCCTCGGCGATCAGCCCATTCCACGAGGCGATGCACCGCCGGACGCGGCGCATCCGGCACAGCTGGCAGGTCTTCGGACTCGCAGGCGCGCACCCTCGGGTGCACCTAATGGCCGTCGCTTCCCAGTTCGGGGTGAACCAGTGCGGTTGACGGCGGTCGTTCCTGCATACCGCTGCGGGACAGTCCCGGATTCTCACCGGGTTCCCTCTCATGGCGATTACCCGCCATTCGATGCCTCAAACGCCGAAGCGCTGTTGGCAAACCAGCTGCGCTCCGGAGATTACCTTGTCACCTCGGACGACGACAGCCAGCTGCGTGACGGCGCCAGGCACAGCGCCGACACCCCTATGGCCGTGGCCCTTTCTGGGGGTCGGCTGTCAGTTTGAACGCACGGATTCCCATGCGGCAGGTCGAGTGCTACCTTGCGTATCGCAAATGACAATCATTTTCACATATCGGAGGCGTAGCCATGCACGGTTCGCGAAACCTTGGTCTTTCCATAGCTGCGGCCGGTGCGGTGGCGGCGATGCTCATGGTGTCGGGCTGTGGTGGTGGGAGCAGCCCCGCCACCTCGACCTCGAACTCGGCGGGCAGCAGCACCGCATCGCCGGTCAAGTTGGCGGTGGTGGCGACGATCAACGCGTGGGGCAGTATCGCCGCTCAGCTCGGTGGCGACCATGTCCAGGAGACGTCGCTCATCACGAATCCCGCTACCGACCCACATGATTACGAGCCCTCGGCCGCCGACGGTCGGGCGGTGGCAACTGCCGCCGTGGTGATCAACAACGGAATCGGTTACGACAGTTGGGCGGACAAGCTGGTGGCCGCCAATCCCAATCCCCAGCGGGCCCAAGTGACCGTCGGCCAGGTGGTCGGGGTGGCCGACGGCGGCAACCCCCATCAGTGGTACTCGCCCGCTTCGGTCGTCAAGGTCGTCGATGCCATCACAGCTGCCTACAAGAAGGCCGACCCGAACGACGCCGGCTACTTCGACCAGCAGCATGACCAGTTTCTGAACCAGGGTCTGGCCAACTACCACAACCAGATCGCGTCGATCAAGGCCAAGTACGCGGGCACGCCCGTCGGGGCCAGCGAATCGATCTTCGCACCACTGTCAGATGCGTTGGGCCTGAACCTCATTACCCCGCCGGATTTCCTCAAGGCGATCAGCGAGGGCACCGATCCCTCCCCGGCGGATAAGGCGACCGTTGATCAGCAGATCGCATCCAAGGCGATCAAGACGTACGTCTACAACACCCAGAACAGCACGCCGGACATCGCGGCCCAGGTGGACGCCGCACGCAAGCAGAACATCCCGGTCGCGACGGTGACCGAAACGCTTGCGCCGGCCAACGCGTCGTTCCAGGACTGGCAGACCGCACAGTTGTCTGGGCTCGCCGACGCATTGCACGCCGCCACCGGCAAGTAGAAATGGAACCGGCCACCGCTCGATTAGACGACGAATTGTCCACCGCACCAAAACAATCCGTACGCAGAGTCGTACAAATGCGCGGTGCGTCGGCGACCCTGGGTGGCCGCACCATCTGGTCCGATGTCAACATCGACATCGCTGCAGGCGAATTCGTCGCCGTGCTGGGACCCAACGGGTCCGGTAAGTCGACGCTCCTGCGAACACTGCTCGGGCTGACGCCCGTGGGCGGCCAGCTCGAGGTGCTGGATGAACGCCCCGGCCGTGCCAATCGTCGGATCGCGTATGTGGCGCAACGCCGTGCGTTCGATGCCAACCTGCGGATCCGGGGCGTGGACATCGTGCGGTTTGGACTGGACGGCACTCGCTGGGGAGTTCCGATTCCGTGGCTCACCCGATTGGTGCGGCCCCGGCAGTTTCAGCTGCAGCAGCGGCTGGTGGCCGAGGCGATCGAGCGGGTCGGCGGGGGTGACTACGCCCGCCGGCCCATCGGACAGTGCTCGGGTGGCCAACAACAACGGCTCTTGATCGCCCAAGCTCTGCTGCGCCGTCCGCAACTGATGCTGCTCGACGAACCACTCGACAGCCTCGACGTGCCCAGTCAGGCGGGCATCAGCGCGCTGGTGCGGGACATCTGCCGCGAGCAGGGCGTCGCGGTCATCATGGTGGCGCACGACGTCAACCCGATCCTGCCGTATCTGGACCGGGTGATCTATTTCGCCGGAGGCACGGCGGTCAGCGGCACACCTCAACAGGTGATCACCGCCGAGCAACTCAGCGCGCTGTACGGAATGCCGATTGAAGTGCTCCGGGACAGTTCGGGCCGGGTATTCGTCGTCGGCCAACCAGACGTGCCGCCGGAACACCGCGGAAGCATGACGTGAACAGCGTGGAACCGACCTGGGACCTGCTCGCCGACCTCCGACAGATGCTGGCGTACCCGTTCATCGTCACCGCATTGCAAGCCGGCACCATCGTGGCGATCGTGGCCGGGGTCATCGGCTGGATGATGGTGCTGCGTCGGGAGAGCTTCGCCGGACACACCTTGGCCATGGTGGGTTTTCCAGGGGCGGCGGCAGCGGCGTGGCTCGGCGTGGCGACCGGATACGGCTATTTCGTCGCGTGTATCGCGGCGGCGATTGCGATCGTCGCGTTCTCACCCGCGAACCGCGCCGGCGGTCTGGGCGGGTTCACCGAGGAATCCGCCGTGATCGGCACCGTTCAGGCCTTTGCGCTGGCCACCGGATTATTGTTTGTCAGTTTGTATCACGGCTTTTTGAGCGGGCTGACAAGTCTGCTGTTCGGCACGATCGCCGGGGTTACCGGGCAGCAGGTTGTGGTGTTGCTGGCCGCCGCGGTGGTGTGCCTGACGCTGATGGCGATCATCGGGCGGCCACTGTTGTGGTCCTCGATCGACCCGGACACTGCGGCCGCCGGCGGGGTCAGGACCAGGCTGCTGTCGGTGATGTTCATGGTGGTACTGGGCACCGCAGCGGCCGGCGCAAGCCAAATCACCGGCAGCCTGTTGGTTTTCGCGCTGCTGGTGGCCCCGGCGGCGGCAGCGTTCAGCATCACGGCCCACCCGGGGTACGGGATTGCGCTCTCGGTGGTGATCGCCTTGACCGTGACGTGGCTGGGTATCGGGTGCGCGTTCTTCTGGCCGTATCCGATCGGTTTCTGGGTCTCCACCTTTGCGTTCGCGATTTATCTGGCCGCAGCAGCCACCCGGGCGCTGGTGGATCGTAGTCGACAGCGCGCTGATCGATGCAGCACAACCATTGCCCCACAGCGGGTTTCAACCACAAAGTCGGCGGGAGACACGGCAACGTGCTGAGCCATCCGTTCATTGTTTATGCACTGGTCGCCGGGACAGCTGTCGCCGCACTGTGTGGTCTGGCCGGATATTTTCTGGTGCTCCGCGGGCAGGTGTTCGCCGGTGACGCGCTCGGCCACGTGTCCTATGCCGGTGCGATGGCCGCGCTGGTGGCGGGCGTGGACCTGCGGACCGGTCTCTTCGTGGCAACGATCGCCGTGGGAATCGCGCTGGGCATCGGCGGCGCGCGTGGTGCGGACGACGTCGCGATCGGTTCGTTCTTCTCGTGGATTCTCGGTCTCGGCGCATTGCTGCTGACGTATTACACCACCCACGCCAGCACCGGCAACGGTGCGGCCAACGTCAATGTGTTGTTCGGCAGCATCTTTGGACTCAATTACCGGTCGACGGCGGTGGCGGTGGCGGTAGCTGTAGCCCTGGTTCTACTCCTCATCGCGATCTCCCGGCCGCTGTTGTTCGCCACGGTCGACCCGGCCATCGCCGCGGCCGCCGGGGTCCCAACACGACTGCTCGCGGCAGTGTTTCTGGCGATCGTCGGCGCGACCGTCGCCGAAGCCACCCAAGTCGTCGGGGCGCTTCTGGTACTGGGGCTACTGGCCGCACCGGCGGCGGCCGCCGCCCGATTGACCACCCATCCATGGCGGGGTTTCTGGCTGGCCGGCGGACTGGCGGTCGCCTCGATCTGGATCGGCGTGACGCTGGCGTACGTCATCCCGAAAGCCCCGGCCAGCTTCACGATCATGACCACAGCCGCCGTCCTCTACGTCGCCGCGGCGGCCTGGCGGCGCGCCAGCACGTCGCGGCATGAGGTCGGTGTCGTTGCTGCCGGCCAGCGGTGAGCACGGTGGCGATGGGTGCCGAATCGACGCCGCGCAGGCGGCAGAGTTCGAAACGCGAAGCGGTCGTGGACCAACTCGGGCGCAGCGAGCGGTTCCGCAGCGCTCAGCAGCTGTTCCACGACATGTATCACGGTGAGCGTGGCTGCGACAGTGGCAAGATGGCCTTGACCACGATCTACCGGATCTTGCGCGCGCTGTCCGAGGACAACATCGCCGAAACTCAGCGTGCTGAGGACGGTGAGACCCTGTACCGCCTTCGGCGCGCCGATGGGCATCACCACTATCTGCTGTGCCGGCAGTGCGGCCGCGCGGTCGCATTCGCGGTGGAGGACGTTGAAAGCCATACCCGCCAATTGGCGCAAGCGCACGACTACACCGACATCACGCACTATCTTGACCTGTACGGCACGTGCCCACGATGTCGACCCGGTCCGCTGTGATCATCGCCGAGCAGCAGGCGTCGCCACCGAGCTGCGAGTGAAAACCACAACTGCACAACACATCACACGATGGAAGGGAACGCACTGATGTCCATACACCCCACACTGGTCAAAGCCGCACAGACCGTGGTCACCGGAGTCGTCGGCGTCGCCGCATACGATATGTTGCGTAAAGCGTTGCGCACAGCCCCAATTCACGAGGCGAGCGTCACGACCGCGTCATGGGCGTTGCGGGGCACCCGAAAAGCCGAGGAAGCCGCGGAGAGCGCCAGACTGAAGGTCGCGGATGTGATGGCCGAGGCCCGCGAACGCATCGGCGAGGAGGTCACCCCTCCCGCGGTGGCCGACACCGACCATGCGCATGAGCACTGACGTCCTGGTGGTGGCGGCCGACGCCCCGGCCACTGATGTCGCGTCAGAGCTGATGATGATATCCGTTGCAGCGGGACGTATTCGGGTCCACATGCCGTGGCTGCGGGGCGACGCGGTCCGGGCCGTCGCGGTCGAGGACACCGTCGACAAGATCACCGGTGTCCGCACCGTGCACGCCTATCCACGTACCGCATCGGTAGTGATCTGGTACGCACCGAAGCGCTGTGACACCGCCGCGCTCCTGCAAGCCATCGCGGCCGCACAGGCCATCCCGGCCCAGCTGGTGCCTACCCGTTCGCCGCGCTCGGCCGACATTCACAACGCCGACGTCCTGCGCATGGCGCTCGGCGCTGTGGCGTTGGGGCTCCTGGGAATCCGCCGCTACGGACTTTCCCGACCCCGGATCCTCGGGCCGACCAGCCGGACCTTCGCCACCGGTGCGACCATCATCACCGGATACCCGTTCCTGCGCGGCGCCCTTCGGTCGCTGCGGGGCGGGCGGTCGCCGGGGACCGACCTGCTGGTTTCGGCCGCCACCATCGCCAGCCTGATCCTGCGCGAGAACGTCGTCGCCCTCACCGTGCTCTGGCTGCTGAATATCGGTGAGTACCTGCAGGATCTGACGTTGCGCCGGACCCGCCGAGCCATCGCCGACTTGCTGCGCGGTGCCCAGGACACGGCATGGCTGCAACTCGACGACGGCAGTGAAGTCCAGGTCAGCACCGACTCGCTGCGCGTGGGCGACGTCGTCATCATCCACGAGCAGGTTGCCATCCCCATCGACGGCGACGTCCTGTCCGGAGACGCCGTCATCGATCAGTCGGCGATCACGGGAGAGAACCTCCCGGTGGCGGTGACAACCGGTGCGACCGTGCATGCCGGCTCCGTGGTGGTACGCGGCCGCGTGGTGGTCCGCGCCCGCGCCGTCGGCCACCACACGGTGCTCGGCCGGATCGTGGCCAGAGTCGAAGAGGCACAACGTGATCGGGCACCGATCCAAACCGTGGGCGAGAATTTCTCCCGCAGATTCGTGCCCGCTTCGTTCCTCCTGGCCACGGCGACGTTCCTGGCCACGGGGGACGTGCGCCGAGCGATGACCATGCTCTTGGTGGCCTGCCCATGTGCGGTGGGGCTGTCCACCCCGACGGCGATCAGCGCGGCGATCGGCAACGGGGCCCGCCGCGGCATTCTCATCAAAGGTGGCTCCCACCTCGAGGCGGCCGGCCGCGCGAACGCGGTGGTCTTCGACAAGACCGGCACACTCACCCTCGGCCGGCACATCGTCACCAATGTCGTGTCATTCCATGATGACTGGGCACCCGAAACCATCCTCGCCTACGCCGCGAGCTCGGAGATCCACTCACGACATCCGCTGGCGGAAGCGGTGATTCGCTCGACCGAAGCCAAACACATCGTGATTCCGCCACACGAGGAGTGCGAAGTTCTCGTCGGACTGGGCATGCGGACGCGCGCCGACGGCCGCACCCTGCTGCTCGGCAATCCGTCACTCCTCGCACGTGAGAACGTGGCCATGGACGGCGAAGCCGACCAGTGGGTGCGGCGGCTGCGGCGACAAGCCGAGACGCCGCTGCTGCTGGCCGTCGACGGTGAGCTCGTCGGATTGCTCAGCCTGCGCGACGAAGTGCGGCCGGAAGCGGCGAAAGTGCTTGCGCACCTGCGGTCCTCGGGCGTGGAACGAATAGTGATGCTCACCGGCGACCACGCGGATACCGCGCAGGCAGTTGCCGCGGAGCTGGGTATCACCGAGTGGAAAGCCAACGCGCTGCCCGAGGACAAGCTCGCGCTGGTGCAGGACTTACACGAGGCGGGCTATACCGTCGCGGTCGTCGGCGACGGCGTCAACGACGCCCCCGCACTCGCCGCCGCGGACATCGGCATCGCCATGGGGTTGGCCGGTACCGACGTCGCCGTCGAGACCGCCGACGTCGCCCTCGCCACCGACGATCTACGTCGCCTGCTCGAAGTTCGCGCTCTCAGCGACTGTGCCGTGGCGGTGATCCGGCAGAACTACGCCATGTCGATTGCGGTCAACGCCTTCGGGTTACTCCTCGGCGCATTCGGCGGCCTCTCCCCGGTTTTGGCCGCCATCTTGCACAACGCCTCATCCGTCGCCGTCGTCACCAACAGTTCCAGGCTGATTCAGCACGAGCTGGCCCAATCTGGCTGTCCCGACCGATAGTCCTGTGAATCGGCGCAATGGTCCACGCGCCTCCCCGGGGTACGGTCCAGCGGTGACACGATGGGCACCGTGACGGTCACCAGGTCGACCACAGCCGTGCGCGTCGCATCGGGGCGCGGGCCGCGGCCGATGCATGTGTTGGTGTTCAGCATCGTTGTGTTCGCGGCGACGAGCCGGTGGATGCACACCTTCGCTTCCAGCCATCCGAATCTCGCGACTGCCGGGACAGTGTTTTCGGGTGTGTTCGTCCAAGCCGTGCCGTTTCTGGTATTCGGCGTGGTGGTCAGTGGCCTGATCGCGGCATTCGTTCCAACGGAACGTCTTTCGCGGTGGCTGCCGAAGCATGAAGGTGCCGCTGTGCTGGTGGCGGCTGCCGGTGGCGCCATGCTCCCCGGCTGCGAATGTGGTTCGGTGCCGGTGGCCCGGCGGGTGTTCGGCGAGGGCGCCCTCGGCGCCGCGGCATTGACATTCATGCTGGCGGCACCGGCGATCAATCCGGTGGTGCTGGTGGCAACAGCGGTGGCCTTTCCCGGACAACCGATGATGGTGGTGGCCCGGGGTGCGGCGTCGCTGCTGACCGCACTGACAATGGGCGCGCTGTGGATACGTCTCGGCCGCCCAGAATGGGTCACGCGCGGGTTGTTCCATGAGCACGCAGCGGCCGGGGAATCACGCTGGGTCGCCTTCACCGAGGCGGCCCGCCACGATTTCCTGCACGCCGCTGGGTATCTGACCGTCGGCGCCACCGCTGCCGCGGTGCTGCACGTCGTGGTGCCGCCATGGGTTTTCGAGGGTCTGGCCGGTCACCTGGCGCTGGGCATCGTCACGATGGCCCTGCTCGCCGTTGTGCTGGCATTGTGTTCGGAGGCGGACGCTTTTCGTCGCCTCCAGCCTCAGCATGGTGCCGCTGTTGCCCAGGCTCGTATTTCTGGTCGTCGGCCCGGTCGTCGATGTCAAGCTGATCGCCATGCACGTGGGCATGTTCGGGCGGAGTTTCGCAATTCGGTTCGCGCCGTTGGCCTTTCTCGTGGCAGTGGCCAGCGCCAGTGTTGTCGGTGGAGCACTGATCGGAGGCGTGCGGTGAACCGCGAAGTCGAGAACACGGTGTTGCTGCTGGTGGGGATCAGCATGGCGACGGTGACGTTCACCGGCAGCTTCACCCGGTATGTCAAACCGTCGCTATATCCATGGTTGGCGGTGTCGGCGGTGCTGCTGGTGGGGCTCGCCCTTGTCGCGATCGCCCGGGACTGGCGGATGTCTCGTGTGGCCGTCGGCATCGACGACCACGAACACCATCACCACGAACACGGCCACCAGTCCACCGTGGTCTGGATGCTGGTACTTCCGGTCGTGGTACTGGCTTTCGTGGTGCCGCCCGCACTGTCGGCGCGTGCGGCAGCGCCGACTTCCGTTGTCGTGTCGAATGATGTGCTGCGGCGGGCCTATCCGCCGTTGCCGTCGGGCGTGACACCTGAGATGTCATTGCCGGACGTCGTGGCACGGGCCGACTATGACAGCACCGGTTCGCTGGTCAACCGCACGATCACCGTCGTCGGCTTCATTTTTCGGGACCACGACGTCTCGGATTTGGCCCGGGGAACCATCACCTGTTGTGCTGCCGATGCCCGCCTGTCCCGGCTCCATCTGACCGGGGCGCTTGCGAAACAGGCAGATACGTTGCCCGACGAGAGCTGGTTGCGGGTGCGGGGCGTGGTGACCACCACCGGCGATTCGACCGACCACGGTATTCCGACGCTGGCGGTGGCTGCCCTCGATCGGGTCGCCGCGCCGGCAGACGAGTACGCCTATCTGACCCGCTAGCACCCGAGCAAAAAGTCGGCTCAGCCGCCGTACCCCAGTTGCTGCGCGGTGTAGCGGGCGGCGTCGGTGACCGGGACCGCCTGCACCGCAGTGCCATACGCGCAGATCTCGGTCCACACATCGCCGATCTCGGTGGTGTCGAACCGCATCGCGATGATGGCGTTGCCGCCGCGGGCCTGACATTCCTGGATGAGCCGGCCCATGGCCTCGTTGCGGCTCTCTGCCAGGTTCTTGGTCATGCCCTGCAGCTCCCCGCCGAACATCGCCTTGAAGCCGGCGCCCATCTGCGCGAAGGCGTTCCGGGAGCGCACGGTCAGGCCGAACACCTCACCGCAGACGCGCTGAATCTCCCAGCCGGGCAAGTCATTCGTCGTGACAACCAGCATGTTGCAGCCTTTCTCCGTCGGTACGCGTCGAACTGTAGTGCGCAACGACCCGAATCGTCAGACGGCGGGTGCGACGTCCCGTGCCGTCGCGGCCTTCCTGCCGCCCCCGAGGTAACGCTCGACGAGCCCACCGAACACCAGCCCGATGACCGTCCAGATCAACGCCTGGTCGATCAACGAGTACCACCGGAACTTCCACAACAGGTCGGCGTCGAAGCCCGGGTAGACGAGCTGGCCGGGGGCGTAGACCTTGCCGTCGACCGTCACCGGAGTGGGGAACGTGTTGGTGATCGGCTGCGGCGTCTCGGTTGCGGCGCGCGCGAAGCCGAACTCGCCGGAGTGCTCGATGTTGGCCGACAGCTCACCCAGCGACGGCAGCGCCGCCAACAGCCCGCCGTACACCACGAAGAACCCGACCACCGCGATCGCGACCGAACGCGCCCAGCCGACCTTGCGGGACAGCTTGCGCGCCGTGAACACCGCGAGCCCCAGTAGGGTCAACGACCCCCACACCATGCCCAGGTACAGGAAGCCGCGGGCCTCCATGGTGAACTCGTGGCCGACTGCCGGCGGGTTCGACGGATATTTCACGAACGGCAGCAGGTATACGCCGAGAAAGCCGAAACCTGCGACGCTCCAGCCCAGCACCTTCGGCCGGACCTCGAACCGGCCGTGCAGCACCAGATACGCGACGGCGACCAAGGCACCCATCGCGACCGAGAAAGCGATGATTCCGGTGGCCGCGCCGATACCCGACTGAATGGATCGGCTGAACAACTCCGGCCCGTCCGGCTCGACGGGGTGCCCCATGGCCGCGTGGACAGTCGACAGCACATTCATGCGGCCGGACTCGTAGTCGATGGCCTTGTCGATGATGGGTTCGGCAAAAATCCAGGCGAACAGGAACCCCAAGATGCCGGCGAACAGGCCGGCGAGGGCTCCGCGCCCGATGACGCGGATTTCCACAAAAGTCCCCTGGATCAGTGGCAGGGGAAGCCGAGGAAGTGCCGCGAGTCATGCACCCACTCGTGGACCACGACGGTCTTGCCGAACATCGACATCATGCCCTCGTCGACACCGACGAGGTAGTACGCCAGCACCGCCAAGAAGATGGTGATCCCGAGCAGCACCGCCACCCGCGTGGCCGACAGTGCCCGGTGGGATTCGGCGGATATACCCGGCTTGGAAGAAACCGAAATGCTCGTCATGGTCAAACCTCCTATGGGGTCATGCGCCCCTACGTGTTCGGTTCTGTACGACGGCGAAAGATCTGACTCACCCCCGGGGGGGTTCACAGTGGCGCAACCGTGCCGGATTCTCACCGACTTCCATGCACCGCCATACCGGGATCAACATACACCCCACCGAAAAATACCCTCCCCGATGTTCGGGGAGGGTATTTTTCGCGATCCGTTATTCGGCAGCAGTAGTCGCCGCGGCCTCGGCCAAGTCGGCCGATTCCTTGCGACGGCCGGCGAAGGTGAACACCGCATCCTCGGTGTTGTTGCTCTCGCCGTCCCAGTTGTCGACGTCGACGGTGACCAACTGACCCGGGCCGACCTCTTCGAAGAGGATCTTCTCCGACAGCTGATCCTCGATCTCACGCTGGATGGTGCGACGCAGCGGCCGCGCCCCCAGCACCGGATCGAAACCACGACGGGCCAACAGCGCCTTGGCCTTCGGCGTCAGCTCCATGGCCATGTCCTTGGCCTTGAGCTGCTTGCCGACCCGACCGATCATCAGTTCCACCATCTGGACGATCTCGTCCTGCGTCAGCTGGTGGAACACGATGATGTCGTCGATACGGTTCAGGAACTCCGGGCGGAAGTGCTTCTTCAGCTCGTCGTGCACCTTGAGCTTCATCCGCTCGTAGTTGTTCTCGCCGCCACCCTGGGTGAAGCCGAGACCAACCGCCTTGCTGATGTCGCTGGTGCCGAGGTTCGAGGTGAAGATCAGCACGGTGTTCTTGAAGTCGACGGTGCGACCCTGACCGTCGGTCAGGCGGCCATCTTCGAGGACCTGCAGGAGGCTGTTGTAGATCTCCTGGTGGGCCTTCTCGATCTCGTCGAACAGCACCACGCTGAACGGCTTGCGGCGCACCTTCTCGGTGAGCTGGCCGCCCTCTTCGTAGCCGACGTAGCCCGGAGGGGCACCGAACAGCCGCGACGCGGTGAAGCGGTCGTGGAACTCGCCCATGTCGATCTGGATGAGCGCGTCGTCGTCGCCGAACAGGAATTCCGCCAACGCCTTGGACAGTTCGGTCTTACCGACGCCGGACGGGCCGGCGAAGATGAACGAGCCCGACGGACGCTTCGGGTCTTTCAGGCCGGCGCGGGTACGCCGGATGGCCTTCGAGACTGCCTTGACGGCGTCGACCTGCCCGATGATCCGCTTGTGCAGTTCGTCTTCCATGCGCAGCAGACGCGTGGTCTCGGCCTCGGTCAGCTTGAACACCGGGATGCCGGTCCAGTTGCCCAGAACCTCGGCGATCTGCTCGTCGTCGACCTCGGCGACCACGTCGAGATCGCCCGAACGCCACTGCTTCTCGCGCTCGGCGCGCTGGGCGACCAGCGTCTTCTCCGAGTCGCGCAGCCGGGCTGCCTTCTCGAAGTCCTGCGCGTCGATGGCCGATTCCTTCTCCCGGCGGGCGTCGGCGATCTTCTCGTCGAACTCGCGCAGGTCTGGCGGAGCGGTCATCCGGCGGATACGCATGCGGGCGCCGGCCTCGTCGATCAGGTCGATGGCCTTGTCCGGCAGGAACCGGTCGTTGATGTACCGGTCGGCCAGCGTCGCGGCAGCGACCAGCGCACCGTCGGTGATGGACACGCGGTGGTGCGCCTCGTACCGGTCGCGCAGACCCTTGAGGATCTCGATGGTGTGCTCGACTGTCGGCTCGCCCACCTGCACCGGCTGGAACCGGCGCTCCAGCGCGGCGTCCTTCTCGATGTACTTGCGGTACTCGTCGAGGGTGGTCGCACCGATGGTCTGCAGCTCGCCACGGGCCAGCTTCGGCTTCAGGATGCTCGCCGCGTCGATGGCGCCCTCGGCGGCACCCGCACCGACGAGCGTGTGCAGCTCGTCGATGAACAGGATGATGTCGCCGCGGGTGTTGATCTCCTTGAGCACCTTCTTCAGGCGCTCTTCGAAGTCACCGCGGTAGCGGCTGCCGGCGACCAGCGAACCCAGGTCGAGCGTGTAGAGCTGCTTGTCCTTGAGCGTCTCGGGGACCTCGCCGTGCACGATGGCCTGGGCCAGGCCCTCGACGACGGCGGTCTTACCGACGCCGGGCTCACCGATCAGCACCGGGTTGTTCTTGGTGCGGCGGCTCAGCACCTGCATGACCCGCTCGATTTCCTTCTCCCGGCCGATGACCGGGTCGAGCTTGCCCTCGGCGGCGGCGGCGGTCAGGTTACGGCCGAACTGGTCGAGCACGAGCGACGTCGACGGGTTGCCCGTCTCGCCACCGCGGCCACCGGTACCGGCTTCGGCGGTCTCCTTGCCCTGGTAGCCCGACAGCAGCTGGATGACCTGCTGACGCACGCGGGTCAGCTCGGCACCCAGCTTCACGAGCACCTGCGCGGCGACGCCCTCACCCTCACGGATCAGGCCGAGCAGAATGTGCTCGGTGCCGATGTAGTTGTGGCCGAGCTGCAGCGCCTCGCGCAGAGACAGCTCCAGCACCTTCTTGGCACGCGGCGTGAACGGAATGTGGCCGGACGGGGCCTGCTGCCCCTGGCCGATGATCTCTTCGACCTGGCTCCGCACACCCTCGAGCGAGATGCCCAGCGATTCCAGCGACTTGGCGGCTACGCCCTCGCCCTCATGAATGAGGCCAAGCAGGATGTGCTCGGTGCCGATGTAATTGTGGTTGAGCATCCGGGCTTCTTCTTGCGCCAGGACGACGACCCGACGGGCCCGGTCGGTGAATCTCTCAAACATCGGTGGTTACCTGCTCTCCCTCGTAGCCGCAGCTCCTGCCGCGTCACTTCGCGTGTCGCGACGCTGTGCGCCTACCGTCCACTCTAATGGGCGGCGAGCCTGCGTGCCCTGCGGTATCCCCTACTCGCAAGGCCGATCAGCGCTGCGAAAAGGCCAACGCGCAGCGGATATGAAACGTTTCCCGGATCGGCTCGCCGACGCTACGCCGAAAGCGAACAGAAGATCCGGGGGCAACACTGAATTGCGTTGCCCGGAGACCTACGTCGCGGCGTGGAACGCGTCGATGATCTCGGCCGGAATACGACCGCGGCTGGAGACATTGTGGCCGTTGCGACGAGCCCATTCCCGGATGGCGGCACTCTGCTCACGGTCGATCGAGGCCCGACCACGACCCGAAGCACCGGCGCTGGCGCGGCCACGACGGCGGCCACCGACGCGACGGCCGGCCTCCACCCATTTCTTCAAATCATTCCGAAGCTTGGCGGCGTTCTTGGTGGTGAGGTCGATCTCGTAGTTCACCCCGTCGAGCGCAAATTCGACCGTCTCATCCGCCGCACCTTCACCGTCGAAATCATCGACGAGCGTGACAGTCACTTTCTTTGCCATCGGCCCACACTAACCCTTCTGCCTCGATAAAACCGCAGAATCGATTCTGCCAGAACAATGCTGGCATAGGTCTGGAATTCCTTCAACAAGTTCCGGGTTACTACACCGTTCAGTCGGCCTGGCGGCGAACAATCGGGAACAAAACCGTGTCCCTAATCGTCAACCCCGTCAATGCCATCAGCAAGCGGTCGAGCCCCATTCCCGTTCCGGTCGTCGGCGGCATCGCATACTCCAATGCGATAAGGAAATCCTCATCAAGTCGCATTGCCTCGTCGTCACCGGCAGCGGCGGCACGAGCCTGGGCCTCGAAACGCTCACGCTGAATGACCGGATCGATCAACTCCGAATATCCCGTGGCCAGCTCGAACTTCCGGACATACAGATCCCATTTTTCTGTAACGCCCGGAATAGTGCGGTGGGCCCGAGTCAGCGGCGTGGTCTCCACCGGGAAATCCCGGACGAAGGTCGGCGCCCAAAGACGATCACCGACGGTGTGCTCCCACAGTTCCTCGATCAATTTCCCGTGGCCGTATCCGCGGTCCCGCGGAATCTCGGCACCGAGTCGTTCGGCGACCTTCCACAGGTACTCGGCAGAAGTATCGGGAGTGATCTCCTCACCCAGGGCTTCGGACAACGACGGATACATTTCGATGGTCGCCCATTCACCATCGAGGTCATAGGTGGAGCCGTCCGGCAGCGGCACCATTCGAGTGCCAATGGCCTCGTCTGCGACCTCCTGAATAAGCTCACGCGTCACAATGGCGGAATCGTCATATGTGCCATAGGCCTGATATGTCTCCAACATCGCGAATTCCGGGGAATGCGTGGAATCGGCGCCCTCGTTGCGAAAGTTCCGATTAAGCTCGAAAACCTTCTCGAAACCACCGACCAGGCAGCGCTTCAGGAACAACTCCGGCGCGATGCGCAGGTACAGATCCGCGTCGAGCGCGTTGGAGTGCGTGATGAACGGGCGCGCCGCGGCGCCACCGGGCAGCGTCTGCAGCATCGGAGTCTCGACTTCCAGAAAGCCGCGGCGCTCCAGTGCCGAACGCAACGCCCGCACGACCGCAATACGCTGCCGGGCGACAGTGCGGGCTTCCGGGCGCACGATCAGGTCGACGTACCGCTGCCGGACCCGGGTCTCTTCATTCAATTCCTTGTGCGCGACAGGAAGCGGCCGCAGCGCCTTCGACACAATTTGCCAGTTCTGGGCAAGCACAGACAATTCCCCGCGCCGGGAACTGATGACCTCGCCCTCGACGAAGACGATGTCGCCCAGGTCCACGTCGGACTTCCAGGCGTCGAGCGACTCCTGTCCCACCTTGTCCAGGCTCAGCATGGCCTGCAGCTGGGTGCCGTCGCCCTCCTGGAGCGTGGCGAAGCACAGCTTGCCCGAGTTCCGGGCGAACACAACACGGCCGGCCACGCCGACGATGTCGCCGGTGGCGGTGTCCGCGGCGAGCTCCGGATAGGCCGCCCTCAGCTCGGCGAGGGTGTGGGTGCGCGGCACCTCGACCGGATACGGGTCGCGCCCCTCGGCCAGCAGCCGCTCACGCTTGGCCTGGCGGATGCGGAACTGCTCGGGAATGTCGGGGCTGTCGGCTTCGCTCACGAAATGCCAGCTTAAATGAAGGCCATGGCCACCAGTTTGGAGCAGTCCACCGTCGATGCCCTGGACCACGAGCCGATCGACTGGAAATACAAGGGCCTGCCGTCCTCGTGGTGGGGCCAGACCCCTGCCCAGGTGTGCCGTCGGCGGCCCAGCCTGTTCGACGACGGCGCCGTGTCGCCGGTGTGCACGCTGCGCACGCAGCCGCTGGTGCACAACATGGTCACCATGGCGCGTTGGTGCCGACGGCGGGGCGTGCAACTCGCGCCACACGGCAAGACCCATATGTCCCCGCAGCTGCTGGCCCGTCAGCTCGGCGCCGGTGCGGTGGCCGTCACGGCCGCCACCATCAGCCAGGTCCGGGTATTCCGGGCCTTCGGGGTCCGCCGGATCATCCTGGCCAACGAACTTGTCGACGTCACCGGGCTGCGCTGGCTGGCCGCCGAGCTGGACGCCAATCCCGATTTCGAGCTGACGTGCTGGGTGGACTCGGTCCGGGGCGTGCAGCTGATGACATCCGCACTGACGGGCCGGCGCCGCCAGGTGGACGTCTGCGTCGAAGTCGGCCAGCCGGGTGGCCGCACGGGCTGCCGCTACGCCGAGACCGTGGACGCGGTGGCACGCGCGGTGGTGGACTCGGACCGGCTGCGGCTGGTCGGCGTCGCCGGATATGAGGCGGCCACCGGCCATGAGATCGGCGAGTCGGCGGTCGCTGCGGTGACCGCGTATTTGAACACCGTGCGCGACGCGGCAATTCGGCTGCGCCCGCTGTTCGAGACCGATGAGATTCTGGTGACCGCCGGTGGCAGCACCTACTTCGACCTGGTCGCCGACATCTTGACCGGCTGGCCCGACGGCATGTCCGTGCACACCGTGGTGCGCAGCGGCTGCTACCTGACCCACGACGACGGCCTCTACGCCCGGACGTCGCCGCTGGGCCGCACCGAAGGCGGCCACCTGCAACCCGCGCTGAGCGTATGGGCGCAGGTGCTCTCCCGGCCCGAACCCGACCTCGCCATCGTGGGGATGGGCCGCCGGGACGTGTCATTCGACCAGGACCTGCCCATGCCCTACGGACGGCCCGACAGCCGCGTCGAGAAGCTCAACGACCAGCACGCCTACCTGCGGCTGGCGCCGGCCGACCGGAGCCTGGATGTCGGTGACTGGCTCGAGTTCGGGATCTCCCACCCCTGCACGGTGTTCGACAAGTGGCAGCTCATCCCGGTGCTGGACGCCGACCACCGGGTGGTGGAACTGGTGCGGACCTTCTTCTAGGAGCGGCGCGAGTTGCGCTGGTTGCGCTCGAAGACCATGCGCAGGCCGTCGAGCGTGAGGTGCTTGTCGTAGTGCTGCACGGTCCGCAGGTCGGGCAGCACCAACTGCGCGGTGTGCCCGGTGGCCACCACGGTCACGTTGTGGCCGTCGGAACCGCGCAAGTCCTCGAGGTCCTCACGTACCCGGTTCACCAAGCCGTCCACCAGGGCGGCGAAGCCGAACACCGCACCGGCCTGCATGCACTCGACGGTGTTCTTGCCGATCACCGACCGGGGCCGGGTCAGCTCGACCCGGCGCAGTGCCGCCGAACGGGCCGCCGCGGCATCCGAGGACACCTGGACACCCGGAGCGATGGCGCCGCCGAGAAACTCACCCTTGGCCGAGACGACGTCGACGCAGATCGATGACCCGAAGTCGACGACGATGGCCGCCGTGCCGTACTTCTGGTACGCCGCAAGGCAATTGACGATCCGGTCGGCCCCGACCTCTTTGGGGTTGTCGACCAGCAGCGGGATGCCGGTGCGCACACCCGGCTCGATCAGGACGTGCGGCACCTTCGGCCAGTACTGGTCCAGCATCACCCGGATTTCGTGCAGCACCGACGGCACCGTCGACAAACCGGTTGCGCCGAGCAGGTTTTCGGCATCGTCACCGATCAGTCCGTCGATGGTCAACGCGAGCTCGTCGGCCGTCACTTCCGACTCAGTGCGAATCCGCCAGTTCTGCACCACTTTTGCGTGATCCCCGGAGCCGGAGATCAACCCGACGACGGTGTGGGTATTGCGGACATCGATTGCCAGCAGCACCGGCGTTACCGCGGCGAGAGCAGGCCGTCGACGCCGTCCGGGACGTGCGCGGCGTCGTGCGAGAAGTCGAGCTGCCGGTTCTGCGCGTCGACGAAGATCACGTTCGGCTGGTACGTGCGGGCCTCGGCGTCGTCCATGGTGGCGTAGGCGATCAGGATCACCAGGTCACCCGGGTGGATGAGATGCGCTGCGGCACCGTTGATCCCGATGATGCCGGTCCCGCGCTCACCGGTGATGGCGTAGGTGACCAGCCGGTTGCCGTTGTCGATGTCGACGATGGTGACCTGCTCGCCCTCGAGGATGTCTGCGGCGTCCATCAGATCGGCGTCGATGGTCACCGAGCCGACGTAGTGCAGGTCCGCCTGCGTCACTGTGGCGCGGTGAATCTTGGACTTCAACATGGTGCGAAACATCAATTCCTCCAAGGTAATTCGTGGCTCCCGTCCTGGTCGGCGGCAGACCCCACAGTGGGGTGACCGTCGATCCCTGCGGATGCGCCGATATCGATGGCGATGTTGTCCAACAATCTGGTCTTGCCGAGCCGGCCCACCACCAGCATCCGGGCCGGGCCCGAGGCCGGTGCCGGACCCAGCCAGGGGTCCCGGACCTCCAGATAGTCGACGTCGATGGCGGGTACCTCATCGAGGACCGCCCGGGCCGCATCGAGTGCGGCGGCCGCGCCGTGCGGCGCGGAGTACTTGCCGGCGAGTAGCGCCGCGGACAACGCCCCGGCCTGCTCGCGCTGTTCGGCGTCCAGGTAGCGGTTGCGCGACGACATGGCCAGACCGTCGTTCTCGCGCACGATCGGCACCGCCTGGACACGCACGTCGAGGTCGAGATCGTCGACCATCTGGCGCACCAGAACCAGCTGCTGATAGTCCTTTTCACCGAAGAACGCGCGATCGGGGCGCACGATGTTCAGCAGCTTGAGCACCACGGTCAGCATCCCGGAGAAATGCGTCGGGCGGGAACCGCCCTCCAGCTCGGCGCCCAGCGGCCCCGGCATCACCGTGGTGCGCTGACCGCCCGGGTACATGTCGGCCGCGCTGGGCGCGAAGACGATGTCGACGTCCTCACCCCGCAGCAGCTCGACGTCGGAATCCAGGGTGCGCGGGTAGGCGTCCAGGTCCTCGCCCGCACCGAACTGCAAGGGGTTGACGAAGATCGACACCACCACGACAGCTCCGGGCACCTTCTTGGCGGACCGCACCAGCTCCAGGTGACCGTCGTGCAGCGCACCCATGGTCGGCACGAGCATCACCCGGCGCCCGGTGGAGCGCAGCACCCGCGACACGTCCGACACGTCGGTCGGATTGGTGTAGAGGTTCAGCTCGCCGGCGGTGAACTTCGGCGGCCTGCGATCAGTCACTGCGCTCTCCCTGAGTCGTTCAACACGGCGAAAACCTCATCGGGCGCGTGGGCCCGTTGCGCGGTACGCAGCGACATGGCCCGATATGCCTGCGCCAGTTCAGGATTCGTTTCTACGAGGGCACCCAGATGTGCAGCGACGGCGGCGCCGTCACCGCGGGCCACCGGGCCCGTCAGCGCACTCTGCCCACGCTGCAGCGCGTTCTCCAGGGAAGCCCGGGCCAGCGGCGCGAGAATGCGTTCGGCGATGCCGGCCGGGTCACCCGTGACCAGCTCCTGGCCGAGCAGTTCCTGACCCGCCAGCGCACCGCGCAGGGCTTCGACGGCGTCGAGAACGACGGTGATGACGTGATTGCCGGCGTGCGCCAAAGCCGCGTGATAGAGCGTGCGGGCGTCTTCGCGAACCCGGAACGGTTCGCCGCCGATCTCGAGAACAAGAGACTGGGCGACGGCGTAGCCGATGTCGTCGGCCGCGGTGATCCCGAAACAGGTCTCCGACAGCCGGGTGATGTCCTCGTCCGAGCCGGTGAACGTCATGGCGGGGTGGATGGCCAGCGGGATACAGCCCTGCTCGGTCAGCGGGGCCAGCACCGCGATGCCGTTGGCGCCCGAGGTGTGTACGACGATGGTGCCCGGGCGGACCGATCCGGTGGCCGCCAGGCCGGCGACGACGGACGTCAGCTCCGCGTCCGGCACGGCCAGCAACAGGAGTTCGGCCTTGGCGGCGACGTCGTGGGCGGGCAGCACCTGGGTGTCGGGCAGTCGCCGTTCAGCACGGCCGCGGGACGCATGGGAGATCGCGCTACAGGCGACGACGACGTGGTCGGCGCGCTCCAGCGCAACACCCAGCGCACTGCCGACCCGCCCTGCGGAAATGATTCCGACAGTGAGCCGGGCCGGACGCAGTCCGTCGAGCTGCTTCATTGCAGCGACCTCACAATTGGTGGTTTCTCCTCGTTCCGGTCCTGCCTGGCAGGTACCGGACGGTCACCGCAGAGCGTAGCTCAGTCCTCGCGGCGACGTCGACGGCCACCGCCGCTGGTGTTGGCCTGCAGACGCGCCAGCAATTCGGCCGCCGGCTGCCCGCCAACGTGCTGACCTGCGGGTTCATCCTCGGGCTCGGCACGGCGCCGACGACCGGATGTGACAGGGGTCTCTGCCGCCGGCGGTTCCACGGGAGCGCCGTGGCGGCCCCGGCGCGGCGGTTCGGAGGCCGGCTCGGGCGCCGGCGGGACGACCGGCAGGGTCATGGTCGGTTCGGGGCCACGGTCCTGGACCGGCGGGACCGGCGGCTGCACCGGTTCGGGCGTCGCGGCTGCTGCCCAGTTGCTGCCCGGGTGACCTGCCGGGATCCACTGCCCCTCGGCCGGGGACGGTTGCCAGTCCGACGGTGCCGGCTGCGGGGGACGACGGTGCGCGCCGCCGAATGGCGGCTGCGGCGGCGGGGGCGGCGGTGCCCACGGGTCCGGCGGCACATGCGGCTCGGCCGCCACGTCGATGATCGGGCTCTCTTCGGTGTTCGGCTCCGACATCAGGTCCGGCCGGTCCTCGGTGTCGATTCGGCTGGCGACCACGCGGCCGACCGGCGCGGCCTGCCCGCTGCGGTCGGTCTCGAGCGCGGGGCGGTGCGCCAGATCGGTATCGAAGTAGAACTCGAGGTTGGCGCGGAGCGCGGCGAGCTCCGCGCGCAGCGCCGCGACCTCGTCGGACGACTGGGCACGCAGCTCGGAGGCCAGCTCACGGCGCAGGTGCGATTCCAGCGACAGTTCGTATTCGCGACGCGCCGCGATCTCGCGGTCCAGCTGCAGGTCGTAGACGAGCTTGAGGTCGCGGGCCCGGGCCTGGTCCAGATCGGCCTGGCGCCGGTACACGAACGACGCGAACGCCGCCGCCACCGCGGCCCACAAGGCAATGACGACAGCCAGTTTCAGCAACTCGACCTGATCGGTGAACACGAGTGCGGAGCTGGCGACGATGGCCAGCACCAGCAGTGCCGTCAGCAGCAACCAACCCGGCCTGCGGTTTGCGCGCCTGCCGCGCGCCGCCCGGGTCGGATCGATCATGGGCTGACTGTACCGTTTTGCGTTCCCATCGCAGGTCGCCCACGGCGGCGATTCCCCACATCCCCGCCGGATCGTTACTCATTCGGTTGCGCCGTCAGACTTCTCCGGCGGCTCCAGCGGGGCACGGCAGCAATGCTGCAACCACATGCCTGCCACCAGGAGAGCCAGCGCACTGACGGCCGCGGTCGTGGCGCCCGGGAAATCGGCTGCGGCCACCCGCAGCACACCCCGCCGCGGGATCACGTAGCCGAGTACGCCGAGCCACCAGCCGAGGGCCAGCGCACCGACCCAGGCCGACGCCTTGGCCACGACCACCGACCGGGCGACGGCCAGCGGATGGATCCGGCCGGCTCCCACCCCGACGGCGCCATCCCTGATCTTGGCCCGTAGGTAGAAGGCCCACCCTGCTTCGGCGGCGGCAAAAGCCAACAGCGACAACCCCGTCCACACCGTGATCGGGGGAAACCAGCGGTACACCAGGGTCACCAGCAGATAGGCGGCGATGGTGGCCAGCAGCGTGCCGATGGCGAGATCGCGTTTGCGGGTCGGTCCCATCAGGGCACCAGCGCCAGGTCGGTGCGGCGCACTCCATTGCGTTCCCCGGCATCGAGCACGGCCAGCAGATCAGTGACCGGCACCGGTCGCCCGTCCACGGTCAGCGCCGCATCGGGATCGGCAGCCAGCCACGGCACCAGCACGAAGGCGCGTTGATGAGCCAGTGGGTGCGGCAGCGTCAGGGTCGGATCGGCAGAGCGCACCTCGACCTCGCCGTCGTGACAGCTGACGATGTCGACGTCGAGAGTGCGTGGACCCCAACGCTGTTCGCGGACCCGGTCCGCGGCGTTCTCGAACTCGTGGGCCCGGCGCAACCAGCCCGGGCCGTCGAGGACGGGATCGTCGGCCAGCAGCACGGCGTTCAGGAACGGCCCCTGCTCGACGCCGCCCCAGGCATCGGTCTCGTAGACCGGCGAGATCGCCCGCACGGCATCACCCAGTCCGGAGACCACCGACTGCAGCTGGGCCAGCCGGTCGCCCAGGTTTGAGCCGATGGAGAGGACCACGCTAGCCACGGCCGCCCCGTCTGGACCTGCGCGCCACCACCGCAACGTCGTTGAACGCCAACGGGATCGGCGCACTGGGCTTGTGCAGCACCACCTCGACGGCATGCACGCGCTGGTCGTTCATCACCGAATCGGCGATCTCGCCGGACACCGTCTCGATCAGATTCCGCGGCGGCCCGGCGATGATGTCCGCGGCCTGCTGAGCCAGCGCACCGTAATCGAGGGTGTCCGACAACTCGTCGCTCAGCGCGGCGGCGGCCAAGTCGATCCACACGGTGATGTCGACGACGAAGTCCTGTCCGTCGCGACGCTCATGGTCGAAGACCCCGTGGTGCCCACGAACGGTCAAGCCCCGCAATTCGATTCGATCAGCCATGCCAGGCCTCCACCACTTTCAACGCGTCCACTGAGGCCTGCACATCATGCACCCGAACCCCCCAGACACCGTGCTGCGCGGCCAGCGCCGAGATGACCGCCGTCGCCGTCTCGCGGCCGTCGGGCTCGCGCGGTTTGCCGTCGGCATCCGCGAGGAGGGTGCCGAGGAATCGCTTCCGCGACGCCCCGACCAACACCGGGATCCCGGTGGCGACCAGCTCGGGCAGGGCCCGCAACAGCGCCCAATTGTGCCCCGCCGACTTGGCGAAGCCCAGACCCGGATCGATGATCAGGTTGCCCGGCTCCACCCCCGCCGCGACGGCGTCGTCGACCGCGGCGAGCAGCTCGGCCCGCACGTCCGCCACCACATCGGAGTACTCCGGGATCCGGTGCGGCTGGTCGGCATCGACCTCCCGCCAGTGCATCAGCACCCACGGCACCCGCGCGTCGGCCAGCAGCGGGGCCATGTTCGGGTCGGCCCGTCCGCCGGACACGTCGTTGACGATATGGGCGCCGCATGCCAGGGCGGCCTCGGCCACGTCGGCGTGCATGGTGTCGACGCTGACCGTGATGCCGTGCGCGACAAGCTCTCTGATCACCGGCAGGATCCGGCCGCGTTCGACCTCCGGGTCCACCCGGGCCGCACCCGGCCGGGTCGATTCCCCGCCGACGTCGATGATCTGGGCCCCCTGGGACGCCAACGTCAGACCGTGCGCGATCGCTCGATCGTGGTCCAGGAAACGTCCACCGTCGGAGAACGAGTCGGCGGTGACGTTGACGACGCCCATCACCTGAACTGGCAGTGCGCTCACTTCCGCAGGATCAGATCCAGCGCCTCGGCGCGCGACGACGCGCAGGTCTTGAACTGGCCGCGTACCGCCGACGTGGTGGTCACCGCGCCGGGCTTGCGGACCCCGCGCATCGCCATGCACAGGTGTTCGGCCTCGACCACCACGATGGCGCCCCGCGGGTTCAGCTTGCGCATCAGGGCGTCGGCGATCTGGCCGGTCAGCCGCTCCTGCACCTGCGGCCGCTTGGCGTACAGATCGACCAGCCGCGCGATCTTGGACAGACCGGTCACCCGGCCGTCCTCGCCCGGGATGTAGCCGACGTGTGCGACACCGTGGAACGACACCAGATGGTGCTCGCAGGTCGAGTACATCGGGATGTCCTTGACCAGCACCAGTTCTTCGTGGCCCTCGTCGAAGGTGGTGTCGAGGACGGCGTCGGGGTCGGTGTACAGCCCGCCGAAGATCTCCTCGAAGGCGCGCGCGACGCGGCCTGGCGTGTCCCGCAACCCGTCGCGGTCCGGGTCCTCGCCCACTGCGAGTAGCAGCTCACGCACCGCGGCTTCGGCTCGATCGTGATCGAACGTCGGCGGGGTGAGCCTGGCCGAGTGGATCTGCGACCGCGTCATCTGTGCGCCTACTCGTCGTTGGGCTGGGCCGGCGGCTGCGCCGGTTGCTGGGGGTAGGGCTGGTAGCCCTGCGGCGGACCGGGCTGACCCCATCCCGGCTGCGGGTACCACTGGCCCTGCGGCGCGTGGTGGCCGTGCTGAGGCGGTCCCTGCGGCGGCCAGCCCGGGGCCTGCCAGCCCGCGGGTGCGCCGTAGTTCGGCTGGGTCTGGCCGTGCGGCGGCTGACCATTCGGCACGCCGTGCGCACCGTTGGTGCCGTTCACCCCGGCCGCGGCCTGGCTGGCCGCGGCGATCGCCGCCTTGAACGCCGGCTCCTCGACCGGCGGGGGCCACGGCTCGCCGCGCTCGATGGCCAGCTCGCCGGGCGTCTTGATGGGTGGCTTCTCCGACGGAATCCGGCCGCCGAAGTCGTCGAACAAGGTCAGCCGGGGGCGTTTCTCGACGCCGGCCAGGATGACCTCGAGATCGGCGCGGTGCAGCGTCTCCTTCTCCAGCAGCTCACCGGCCAGTTTGTCGAGCACATCGCGGTAGTGGGTGAGCACATCCCAGGCCTCGGTGTGAGCGGCCTCGATGAGCTTGCGCACCTCGTCATCGATGAGCTGTGCGACCTCATGGCTGTAATCGGCCTGAGTGCCCATGGTGCGCCCGAGGAACGGGTCACCATGCTCGGTTCCGTAGCGGACCGCGCCCAGCCTGGCGCTCATGCCGAACTCGGTGACCATGGCACGGGCGATCTTGGTGGCGTTCTCGATATCGGACACCGCACCGGTGGTGGGCTCGCGGAAGATCAGTTCTTCAGCGGCGCGTCCGCCGATCGCCATCACCAGACGGGCGATCAGTTCGGAGCGCGTCTGCATGCCCTTGTCGTCTTCGGGCACCGCGACAGCGTGGCCGCCGGTGCGGCCGCGCGCCAGGATCGTGACCTTGTACACCGGGTCCAGGTGCGGCATGGCCCAGCCGGCCAGGGTGTGCCCGGCCTCGTGGTAGGCGGTGATCTTCTTCTCGTGCTCGCTGATGATGCGGCCCTTGCGGCGGGGCCCGCCGATCACCCGGTCGACGGCCTCTTCCAGCGCCGGCCCGGTGATGACCGAGGCGTTCTCGCGGGCGGTCAGCAGTGCGGCCTCGTTGATGACGTTGGCCAGGTCGGCACCGGACATGCCGACCGTGCGCTTGGCCAGGCCCTCGAGGTCCGCGTCGGGCGCGATGGGCTTGCCTGCCGAGTGCACCCGCAGCACGGCCCTGCGACCGGCCAGGTCCGGCGCTGACACCGGGATCTGCCGGTCGAAGCGGCCAGGCCGGAGCAGCGCCGGGTCGAGGATGTCGGGCCGGTTGGTGGCGGCGATCAGGATGACGCCCTGGCGGTCGCCGAAGCCGTCCATTTCCACCAGCAGCTGGTTCAGGGTCTGCTCGCGTTCGTCGTGCCCGCCGCCCAGGCCGGCACCGCGCTGACGGCCGACGGCGTCGATCTCGTCGACGAAGATGATGCACGGGCTGTTCTGCTTGGCCTGTTCGAACAGGTCGCGCACGCGGGAAGCACCGACGCCGACGAACATCTCGACGAAGTCCGAGCCGGAAATGGTGAAGAACGGCACGCCGGCCTCACCGGCGACAGCACGCGCGAGCAGGGTCTTGCCCGTACCAGGCGGCCCGTACAGCAGCACGCCCTTGGGAATCTTGGCGCCGAGGGCCTGGTAGCGGCTCGGGTTCTGCAGGAAGTCCTTGATCTCGTAGAGCTCTTCGACGGCCTCGTCGACGCCCGCGACGTCCGCGAACGTCGTCTTGGGCATGTCCTTGCCGAGCAGCTTCGCTTTCGACTTGCCGAAGCCGAAGCCCATCCGGCCGCCGCCCTGCATCCGGGAGAACATGAAGAACAGGCCGACGAGCAGCAGCAGCGGCAGCAGGTAGATCAGCAGCGAGCTGAGGATGCTGCCCTGGTTGACGACCGTCTTGGTCTTGACGTTCTTACCGTTGAGCACGTCGAACAGCGGCACCGCATAACCCGTCGGGAACGACGTGATGATCTTGTTGCTGTTGTCGGTGTCCGGGGTGACGCTCTTCAGGTCCAACCGGACCTGCTGTTCCCGGTCGTCGATCTGGGCGCCGGTGACGTTCCCGGCGTTGATCTGGGCGACGGCCACTGAGGTGTCTACCTGGTGATAACCGCGGGTGTCATCACTGAAATAGAAGAAAGACCAACCCAGCAGCAACACGACCGCGACGACGGTCAGGGTGCGGATGACATTTTTACGCTTCATCGACATATTTCGGCCGGCGAATACTCGTCGGCCAGGTCCTTCCGAGACACAGATGCGGGATAGTTCACAGGTTACCGCTATGCAAACGATCGGCAGTTCCCGGCAGTGGTACCTCCTTCCCGCCGGACGGCCGCTGTGCTTTGGTGAGACCGTGATCACGTCCACCAAGCGGTTAGTCGAGACAGGCGGCGTGCGGCTGCAGGTCACCGAAGCCGGGGACCGCGGCGCGCCCGTCGTCGTCCTCGCGCACGGCTTCCCCGAACTCGCGTACTCGTGGCGGCACCAGATTCCGGCGCTGGCCGCAGCCGGCTACCACGTGCTGGCTCCCGACCAACGGGGCTACGGCGGCTCGTCGCGCCCGCCGGCGATCGAGGACTACGACATCGTCCACCTCACCGCAGACCTGGCCGGGCTCCTCGACGACGTCGGAGCCGAGCGCGCGGTGGTCGTCGGGCACGACTGGGGCTCGCCGGTGGTGTGCAACTTCGCGTTGCTGCACCCCGACCGAGTGGCGGCCGTCGCCGCGCTGAGCGTGCCGCCGGTGCCGCGGGCGTCGGCCCCACCGACGCAGATCTGGCGCCGGCGGGTCGGCGACAACTACTTCTACATGCTGTATTTCCAGGAACCCGGGGTCGCCGACGCGGCCCTCGGGCGCGACCCGCGGAGCACGATGCGCCGGATGATCGCGGAGGAAGGCTTCGCCGCACCACCGGACTCGCTCGTCGGCACCCCACTGCCGGCATTGCCGGACTGGCTCACCGAAGACGAATTCGAGCCGTACGTAACGGCTTTCACCGAAACAGGCTTCACCGGTCCGCTGAACTGGTACCGCAACTTCGACCGGAACTGGGAGCTGACGGCGACCACCCCCGCCCCGACCATCACGGTGCCGACCCTGTTCCTGGCCGGCAGCGCCGACCCCGTGCTGAGTTTCACCCCGCGCGACCGGGTCCGCGACGTCGTCACCGGCGACTACCGGGAGGTCATGATCCCCGGCGCCGGGCACTGGCTGCAGCAAGAGCGCCCCGACGAGGTCAACGCCGCCCTCATCGACTTCATCGAAGGACTGAAATGACGGGTCGGCCGTTGAATTTCGGAGCTTTCCTCACGCCGTTCCACCCGGTCGGCCAATCCCCCACCACCGCACTGGAATACGACCTGGAATGCACCGTGCGCCTGGACCAGCTGGGCTACGACGAGGTGTGGTTCGGCGAACACCATTCCGGCGGTTACGAATTGATCGCCTGCCCCGAGGTGTTCATCGCGACCGCGGCCGAGCGCACGAAGAACATCCGATTCGGCACCGGCGTGGTGTCGCTGCCGTATCACCATCCACTGATGGTCGCCGACCGCTGGGTGCTGCTCGACCACCTGACCCGCGGCCGGGTCATGTTCGGCACCGGCCCCGGCGCGCTGCCGTCGGACGCCTACATGATGGGCATCGACCCCGTGAACCAGCGGCCGATGATGCAGCAGTCCCTGGAGGCCATCCTGGCCCTGTTCCGGGCCGGTCCCGATGAACGGATCTCCCGAGAGACCGACTGGTTCACCCTGCGCGACGCCGCACTGCACATCCGGCCGTACACCTGGCCCTATCCCGAGATATCCACGGCCGCAATGGTTTCCCCGTCAGGGCCCCGGCTGGCCGGGCAGTTGGGCACGTCGCTGCTGTCGCTGTCGATGTCGGTGCCCGGCGGCTACGCCGCCCTCGAGACCACCTGGGACATCGTGTCCGACCAGGCCGCGAAAGCCGGGCGTCCCGAACCGGACCGGCGGAGCTGGCGGGTCCTCGGCGTCATACACCTCGCCGACACCCGCGAGCAGGCCATCGAGGACTGCACGTACGGCCTGGAGGACTTCTCGAACTACTTCGGCGCGGCCGGCTTCGTCCCGCTCGGCAGCCAGACCGGTCCGGCACCGACGTCGCGGCAATTCGTCGAAGACTATGCGGCCAAAGGCAATTGCTGCATCGGCACGCCCGCCGATGCCATCGGCTACCTCCAGGACATGCTGGACCGGTCAGGCGGCTTCGGCACGTTCCTGATGCTCGGCCACGACTGGGCGCCGCCGGCCGCGACTATGCACTCGTACGAGTTGTTCGCCCGCGAGGTGATCCCCCATTTCAAGGGCCAGCTCACCGCGCCGCACGCCTCGCACGAGTGGGCCAAGGGCATGCGCGACCAGTTGTTCGGCCGGGTCGGCGAAGCCGTCGTGAACGCGATCGCCGAGCACACCAACGAGTCCTGAGCGATCGGTACGGTGGACGACATGCCATTTGTGACCCGACGTACCGCAGCCCTGACCCTCGCCGGACTCGCGATCGCCGGAGCCGTCGGCGTCGCCGGCTGCGGTTCCGACGGGAGCTCCGACGCAGCCAAGCCGGAGAACCGCCAGGTCACCGTCGTCGGCACCGGCAAGGTCCAGGGCACGCCGGACACCCTGAACGTCACGGCCTCCATCGAAGCCATCGCGCCGGACGTCACCGCCGCGATGAACCAGACCAGCAGCCGTCAGCAGGCGGTGATCGATGCACTGGCCGGGGCCGGCATCGACAAGAAGGACATCGCCACCAAGCAGGTCGAGCTGCAGCCCGACTACCGCGACTCCGTCATCACCGGCTACCGGGCCAGCAACACCATCGACATCAAGGTCCGCAAGCTCGACACCGCGTCGCAGGTGCTGGCGAAGATCGTCACTGCCGGCGGTAATTCCACCCGGATCAGCAATGTCGCCTACTCCATCGACGACGACTCGCAGCTGGTCAAGGACGCCCGCACCCGCGCCTTCAACGACGCGAAGGACCGCGCCCAGCAGTACGCCCAGTTGTCCGGCCTGAACCTCGGCAAGGTGGTTTCGATCTCCGAAGCGACCGGCGGCACTACTCCGACACCCATGCCCGCGCCGAGGATGGCCATGGCCGAGGCCGTGCCCCTGTCCCCGGGCCAGCAGACGGTCAACTTCTCGGTGACCGTGATCTGGGAGCTGGGCAGCTAGCCGGCGGGCGCAATTTCAACGGGAATGCCGTTCAGCACCGCGGTACCGGACAACCGGTCCAGGTGAGTGCCGTCGTTGAGCTGGTTGACGTTGACGCCCGGGTGGCTGCTCGCGAGCCGCTGACCGGTGCCGCCACGGTTGTGGCCCCAGCCGTGCGGCAGCGACACCACGCCGCGCCGCATCACATCGGTCACCTCGATCGGGGCCAGTAGTTCACCACCGGGCCCCTTGATGATGGCAACGTCGGTGAGACCCAGATCCGCGGCATCGTCGGGGTGAATCTGCAAGGTGCACCGATTGGTTCCGCCGGACAGCGCGGGCAGGTTGTGCATCCAGCTGTTGTTCGAGCGCAGGTGACGGCGGCCGATGAGCAGGAAGCCGCCGGCCGAGCGGCTCAGCGCCTCTCGCAGCCGCGCCACGTCGGCGATGATCGGCTCCGGCGCGAGTTCGATTCGCCCACTTGGGGTTCGGAGTACTTCGGGAATCCGCGGCCGCATCGCCCCCAGGTCGATGCCGTGCGGATTGGCCTTGACCTTTTCGAGGGTCAGCCCGTCGGGCTTGGTGCCGAATGCGTCGCCGTAAGGCCCGAGCCGCAGCATCAGGTCCAGCCGGCGCTCATAGCCGGGGCCCGCGGGGAGCATGCCGGTCAGTTCGTCGACGTCGCGCCCGGCGACCGGCGAATCGGGGTCCTGCGTTTCCTTGGCCAGCGTCGCGGCGATCACCTGGGCGTCGACGAGGGCCGGATCGGCTTGCGTCCCAACGCCGTACAACACCAACGCAATACGAGACAAAATCTCGGCCTCGTCCGGGCGGTTGTCGCGCGGCAGCACCGGTGGCGAGTAGCGGACGTTGTTGCGCACCGCGAGATTGTTCAGCAGGACATCGAAGTGCGGGCTCTGCGCGGGCGGTGGCGGCGGCAGGATCACGTCGGCGTGCCGCGTGGTCTCGTTCAGGTACGGGTCGACGGACAGCATGAATTCGACACTGTCCAAAGCCTTGTCGAGCCGGTCACCGTCCGGCGCCGACAGCACCGGGTTGCCGGCGATGGTGATCATCGCCTTGATCTGGCCGTCGCCCGCGGTGTCGATCTCCTCCGCCAGCGCGGCGGCCGGCAACTCGGACATCACTTCGGGGTAACCGGAGACCCGACTGGCCCACCGTCCGGTTCGGAACCCGCGGCCGGGCTGCCCGGCCTTCCGAGGCCGCGGCGCCGGGACGGCCGCACCGAGCGGGAACATCACGCCACCGGGCCGGTCCAGGTTGCCGGTGAGGACGTTGATCACGTCGACTAGCCAGCTGCCGATCGTGCCGAATTCGACTGTGGAGGTACCGATCCGGCCGTACACCGCGGCCGTCGGTGCCGCCGCGAGCTCACGGGCCAGTTGGCGAATCTCGCCGGCATCGATCCCGCAGGCCTGTTCGACCGCTTCCGGTGCGAAGTCGTCGGCCAGCGCCCGAACCTGTTCGACGCCGATGACGTGCTCGGCGTTCGCTCCGAGGTCGACCAGCCCTTCATCGAACAGCACGTGCACGACGGCGAGCAGTAGCGCCGCGTCGGTGCCCGGGCGCGGCGCCAGGTGCCGGTCGGCGAGTTTGGCGGTCTGGGTGCGGGCCGGGTCGATCACCACGAGCTTGCCGCCGCGCTTCTTGAGCGCCCGCAGCTTGCCGGGGAAGTCGGCAGCGGTGGTCACGCTGCCGTTGGACACCAGCGGATTCGCGCCGATGATCACCAGGTAGTCCGTGCGATCGAGGTCGGGCACCGTGAACGCGCCCGGGCTGCCGAACATCAGACCCAGCGCAACGTGTTTGGGCATCTGGTCGAGGGTGCTGGCGCTGAACACCTGGCGGGTGCCCAGGCCTTTGATGATCAGCGGGGCATAGAGCGCGCCCGCGATGGTGTGCGCGTTCGGGTTACCCAGGTACACGCCCACCGAGGCACCCCCGTGCGCGGCGATCACCGCGCCGAGCCGCTCGGCGACGACGGCGTAGGCCTCGTCCCAGTCGACCTCGGTCAGCACGCCGTCGCGGCGCACGAGCGGGCGCGTCAGCCGGTCGGGATCGTTGTCGAGCTCACCGAAGCTGGCGCCCTTGGGACAGATGAATCCCGCGCTGAAGACGTCGTCGTGGTCACCGCGCGCGCCGGTCACGCGACCGTCGTCGATGGTGAGGGTCAGGCCGCAGGTGGCTTCACAGAAGGGGCAGATCCGGAGTGCGGTGCTCATGCACGCGATTCTGCTCCGGCTACTGCTGTTCGTACACCTTCGGGTCGAGCGTGCCGATGTACGGCAGGTCGCGGTAGCGCTCGTCGTAGTCCAGGCCGTAGCCGACCACGAACTCATCGGGGATGTCGAACCCGATGTGGGCGACGTCGATGTCGGCGCGCATGGCGTCGGGCTTGCGCAGCAGCGTGCACACCCGCAGCGAGCGCGGTCCCCGGGTCGCCAGGTTGCGCAGCAGCCACGACAGGGTCAGGCCGGAGTCGATGATGTCCTCGACTATCAGCACGTCGCGGCCGCTGATGTCGCGGTCGAGGTCCTTGAGGATGCGCACTACGCCCGAGGACGAGGTCGACGACCCGTAGGAGCTGACGGCCATGAACTCCAGCTGCGTCGGCAGCGGGATCGCGCGCGCCAGGTCGGTCACGAACATGACCGCGCCCTTGAGCACGGTGATCAGCAGCAGGTCCTGATCGCCGGAGTCGGCGCGATAGTCCTCGGCGATCAGCTCGGCCATCTCGGCGATGCGCGCCTGAACCTGCTCCTGGGACAGGAGAACCGACTTGATGTCACCCGGGTACAGATCCACGGCAACAGCGTGCCACGCCTGCTCGCCCAGTACCAAGACCGTCCCGCTGCGTGGTCGCTCACACGGGCCGGGCGGCGACTGTGAGCATTCCGGCGCGGCGGGTGACCACGAGCCGCTGATACCGCAGCGACGAGGGCACCGCGGCGCCGCCCTGCCCGTGCCAGTCCCCGACCAGCGCGTCGACGGCGCGCAGCTGCCCGTCGGTGAGCGCCGTCGCTCCGACGTCCAGCAGCCATCCGCGGATGACCCGGCGCCGCAGGGCAGCGGGGAGTTCCTCGAGTCCGGCGACGGTCAGGCCGGCAGCGGTGCCATGTACCGAGTCGCTGCGCAGTGCGGCCAGATGGGTGGCGGCCAAGGCGTCGAGGGCATCGTTGTCCTCCCGCAGGGCGGCGGCGGTACGGGCCAGCGCCCGCGCGACCCCGCCGGACAACACCTCCTCGAGCAGCGGCAGCACCTCGGTGCGCAGCCGCACTCGGGTGTAGCGCGGGTCGGTGTTGTGCGGATCCCGCCACGGCGTGAGCCCCAGCTCGGCGCAGGCGGCCTCGGTGTCGGCACGCCGTACCTCAAGCAGGGGCCGGCCCCACGGCGGGTCCCAAACCCGCATGCCGGCAATGGATCTCGGACCCGAGCCCCGACCCAACCCGAGAAGTACCGTCTCGGCCTGATCGTCGAGCGTGTGCGCGAGTAGCACCGGCGCCCCGGCGCGGGCCTGGTTCAATGCGTCATACCGCGCGGTGCGGGCGGCAGCTTCCGGGCCGCCATCGGTGCCAACGTTGACGGAAATCACTTGGGCGTCAACACAACCCAGTTTCCTGGCTTGAGCTGCCGCCGTGGCCGCCACCTCCGCCGATCCGGGTTGCAGACCGTGGTCGACGATCAAAGCGGTGGTCGGCTTGAGGGCAGCGGCGACGGCCGTCAGCGCGAGCGAGTCGGCGCCACCGGAAAGCCCGACGCACCAGCGGTCGGCCGGATGCCGGCGCGCGAACGCCATGACCGCAGGGCGCAGTCTGCTCAAAGCACTCGATCGATCCATCGCCGCGGCTCGTCGATTTCGGTTGGCAGCGGCAGGGTTTCGGCGTCGGTCCAGATCGCGTTGAACCGCGTCATACCGACCGTCGACACCACCTCGTCGACGAACTTCTTGCCGCGGGTGTACTGCGCCACCTTGGCATCGACGCCGAGCAGGGCGCGGACGATCCGTTGCAGCGGCGAATGTTTGCGGTGCCGACGGTGGTCGAACCGGCTGCGGATGGTGACCACCGAAGGCACCACCGCCGGCCCGACGGCGTCCATCACGTGGTCGGCGTGACCTTCCAGCAAGGTCCCCAGCACCAGCAGCTGGTCCAGCGCGCGCTGCTGCTCATCGGACTGCACGATGCGCAGGACGCCCAGGATGCCTTGCGAATTCGGGTCGGCCTCGCCGCTGCGCTGGGTCCGCACGTACTCGGCCACCCGGCCGGCGATGTCACCGGCATCGAGACCGGATTCGTCCGTCAGAACCGCCAGCGCCTGCGACATGTGGCCGGCGAGCCACGGGTTGGCGCGGAACTGCACGCGGTGCGTCACTTCGTGCAGGCACACCCAGAGCCGGAAGTCGGCGGGATCGACCTTCAAGTGTCGTTCTGCGGCAAGCACATTCGGCGCGACCAGGAGGAGCTGACCCCCATTTGCCGCGAACGGGTCGTACTGCCCCAGGATGCCCGACGACACGAACGCCAGCACCGCACCCGTCTGCGCACCGGCGATGCGGCCGCCCAGTTTGGCGGCAAGACCTGTGGGACGTGATGTTTCGCCACCCGTCATCACCCGCATGGACTCCGTGGCGGCCCGCACCCAGTCCTGGCGGTCGACGACACGCGCTTCGGGCACCTCGGCACCCTCATTGAGCAGAGTCACTTCCCGCACCGGGAGCTCGGCGCGCCGAGCCGAGTCGGCGAGCTGCTCATACACCTGATTGCGGGTGTAGTCGGTGGTCGCCGGTTCCTGGCGGGTCAGCTTGGCACCGACCGTGGCGGCGAAGCTCCAGTCGACGGCCCGGCCGACGGTCGGCGTCTGGCTCACGAGCCGCACCCGCAGGACCGGAACGCCGCAGCCAGGGCGTCCAGTGCGGTGCGTCCTTCCGGACCGGCGTTGTTGGAGATCAGTGCGAAGGTCAGGACCCGTCCGCTCTGGTCGGTGACGATGCCCGCCAGCGCGTTGGTACCCGTCAGCGAGCCGGTCTTGGCCCGCAGATATCCGGCGGACGGGGTGTCGGCGTAGCGGTCCCACAGCGTGCCGCTGCCGCCGGCGATCGGCAGGACGTCCAGCAGCGGACGCAGGCGGGGCTCGCTGGTGCCCGCGGCGGCGTTGACCACGTCGTCCAGGACGGTCGCGGTGAGCCGGTCATTCACCGATAGGCCGCTGGCATCGAACAGCGTCGCACCCGAAGTCGTCAGTCCCGCCTTCGCCAGCTGGCCGAGGACAGCGCGGACCCCGCCGTCGAAACTCTGTGGCTGGTTCACCGCGGCGGCGACCTCGCGGCCGATCGATTCGGCCATGACGTTGTCGGAGGCGCCCATCATCTCGCGCAGGCGCTCGATCAGCGGCGGGGATTGCACCGCCGCGAGCTGCTGGCCGGCGGCCGGCGTGGTGCGGACCGTGACATTGGCGGGGTCGACCCGCAACGCCGCGGCCAGGGCCCGTCCGGCATCGAGCGCCGGGGTGGTCGACCGCCTGGATTCCACGGTGGTGGGCTGGATGCGGCCGGCATCGATCATCGCCGATTGGATCGGGGCCCAGTCACCGCCCTCGATGTCGGCGAGGTCCCAGCCTGGCGCCATCGTGGGACCCGAGTAGAGGCTGATGTCGACCTGCACGGCCGTCGGTGTGACGCCGGCCTTGCGGACCTGGTCGGCCAGGTCTGAGATGCGGGCCGCGTCGCCGTACCAGGTGTCGGTGCCGGGCGCCGCCGCGGACAGTGTCGGGTCGCCGCCACCCTTGAGCACCACGACGTCCGGGGTGTCACCCGACACGACCGTCGTGGTCAGCCTGGCGTTGCGATCGAGCGTGAGCAACGCCGCCGCAGCCGTCAGCGTCTTGTTCGTGGACGCGGGCTGCAGCGGGACGTTCGCGCCCTGTGCCCACAGCTGGGTACCGGTGACGGCATCGGTGACCCGGGCCCCCAGCATGCCGAGATTCGGGTTCGCCGCCAGCGGCGCCAGCACGGCGGCCAGCTGCCCGGGCACCGGTTGCGCGGCAGAGTCGGAGACGGGCTGCACCCCTGGTCGGGGTGTGACGAGCGCGGGTTGTGGCTTGACGGCGGTCCCGGCCGCGGGGGCGGCATCGTGATGCGTCAGCACTGCGGCCGCTGCCACCAGCGCGGCGACCAGCACCAGAACTGCCACACCGATCACCACGTGGGTCGATCGGCGCCACCGGGTGGGCCGCATGCTGCTCCTGAACTGCTCTGGGTCCGCTCTGGGTCCGCGTATGTCACTGAGCAGGGTATCGCTCGTCTAAGGTGTACCCGGTTATCAGCACAGAGCTAAGGAGCCTCCCGGTGGAGCACGAAGTCGTCATCGAGATCCCCAAGGGTTCGCGCAACAAGTACGAAGTGGACCACGAGACCGGCCGAGTGAAGCTCGACCGCTACCTGTTCACCCCCATGGGCTACCCCACCGACTACGGGTTCTTCGAGAACACCCTCGGCGAAGACGGCGACCCGCTGGACGCGCTGGTGCTACTGACCGAGTCGGTCTTCCCGGGCTGCATCGTCGACGCCCGCCCGGTCGCCATGTTCAAGATGACCGACGAGGCCGGCGGCGACGACAAGCTGCTGTGCGTGCCCGCCGGTGACCCGCGGTGGGACCACATCCAGGACGTCAGCGACATCTCGCAGTTCGAGCTGGACGCCATCAAGCACTTCTTCGTGCACTACAAGGACCTGGAACCGGGCAAGTTCGTCAAGGCCGCCGACTGGGTCGGTCGCAAAGAGGCCGAAGAAGAGCTGGCCCGCTCGATCGCCCGGTTCGAAGAACAAGAGCACTGACCCGCGGAGCCCTGTCGCCCGCCGTACCCTGAAGAGGTACAGCGGGGTCAGGTCGCCAGATGGAATGGTTCTCAGCGCCCGAGTACTGGTTCAGCCGGCTGGTGCTGGAGCGGGGCATCGCCGGCGTCTACCTGATCGCGTTCATCTGCGCCGCAAGGCAATTCCGCGCATTGCTCGGCGAACACGGCATGCTGCCGATTCCGCGCTATCTGGCAGCGGTGTCATTCCGGCAGGCGCCCAGCATCTTCCACTGGCACTACTCCGATAGGTTCTTCGCCACCGTCGCCTGGTTCGGGGCCGCACTCAGCGTTGCGCTGGTCGCGGGCGCCGGCGATCTCGTGCCGCTGTGGGTGGCGATGCTCATGTGGCTCCTGCTGTGGGTGCTGTACCTGTCGATCGTCAACGTCGGGCAGCGGTGGTACGCCTTCGGGTGGGAGTCCCTGCTGCTGGAGGCCGGGTTTCTGGCGGTGTTCCTCGGAAACGACGCCGTCGCGCCACCAGTGCTGGTGATCTGGCTGGCCCGATGGCTGGTTTTCCGCGCCGAGTTCGGTGCGGGACTGATCAAGCTGCGCGGTGACCGGTGCTGGCGCGATCTGACCTGCCTCTACTACCACCACGAGACGCAGCCGATGCCGGGTCCGCTGAGCTGGTTCTTCCATCACCTGCCCCGGCCACTGCACCGGGTCGAGGTGGCGGTCAACCACGTCACCCAACTCGTGGTTCCGTTCGGATTGTTCGCGCCGCAACCCGTGGCCACTGTCGCGGGCGGCATCGTGGTGATCACCCAGCTGTGGCTCGTGATCTCCGGCAACTACGCATGGCTGAATTGGTTGACGATGGTGTTGGCCTTCAGCGCGATAGCCGGGCCGGTGCCGGCGCCGTCCGCGCAGCCGGCAGCCCCGGCCTGGTTCATGGCGCTCGTCATCGCGTTCGGTGTGCTGGTCGTGGTGTTGAGCTACTGGCCGGTGCGAAATCTGATTTCGCCGCGACAGCGCATGAACGCCTCATTCAACTCGCTGCACCTGGTGAACACGTACGGCGCATTCGGCTCGATCGGCCGCATCCGGCGGGAGGTGGTGATCGAGGGCACCGACGAACCCGAAATCACCGATCACACGCTATGGAAGGAATACGAGTTCAACGGCAAGCCTGGCGCCGTCGGCCACTTGCCGCGCCAGTGGGCGCCCTACCACCTGCGTCTCGACTGGATGATGTGGTTCGCCGCCATCTCACCGACCTACGGGCGCCAGTGGTTCGCCGGCCTCCTGGAGCGGCTGCTACTGGGCGACCCGGCGACGCTGAAGCTACTGCGGCACAATCCTTTTCCCGATTCACCGCCCCGCTACGTGCGCGCGCAGACGTTTCGCTACCGCTACACCACTCCCCGCGAGCTCCGGCAGGACCGCGTGTGGTGGCGCCGCACCCTGGAAGGTCAGTACTTCCCGCCGGTTGCGCTCCCGACTTGATGCGGGGTCAGCGCGCCGCTTCGATCCGGCCCGCCAGCATCGCGGTCCAGTCCGCGATGTACTCCTCGTCAGGCGTATCCGACTGCGGGGCATGAAAGACGACGCGTGTGGCCTGCTTGCCCAGCAGCGCGTTGACCCCGACCACCGCGATCCGCCTGGCCTCGGCCGGATCGAGGCCAGGAGCACAGCCGCCGATCCAGTCCGCCAGTTCGCTGTAGAGGCCGTCGACCAAAGCGGCGTAGGCGGCGCCCGGCCGGTCCGATTGATCAGCCGGCGTGCGGGCCGCGACCTGCAGGAACTGGCTTTCCTGGTTCAGCACGCTCAGCACGTACCGGCCGAGCAGCGTGAGTTCAGTCCGCAGTTCCCCCTCACCGGCGAACAGGGCGCTGATGTCGTGCATCGCGCGGCGCCGGTCCAGTTGCCGGTCGATCCCCGCCGCGAGCAGGGCCTCTTTGGTCTTGAAGTGGTTGTAGAGGGCGCCGCAGCCGGGCACGAGGCCGGCCGCCTTCTCGATCTGAGTGATGCTGGTGGCTTTGTAGCCCTGCTCACCGAACAGCCGCATGGCCTCGGTGACCAGCCGTTCCTTGGTTGATGTCTCCACCGCCAACTCCCCGCCATTGACCTCATATAAGAAGGGACATATATTTCGTACTAGGTCACCATACAACGCTGGGAGGCGAAATGACCGGGAATGTGCCGCGCGGACGTATCCGCCGCACCATGCCGGTCGCCGGCTTCACCGCACGCGCCGCGGGTGGACGGATGGTCGCGGCCCTGAGGGAGAAGGCCGGCAACGCCGGCGCCGTCGAGCGTTTCCACGAGCGCACCGCCGAGCAGTACGCCGAACTTCTGGGTCACTCCAAGGGCGTGTTGATGAAAGCCGGCCAGTTGATGTCCATGGTCGACGCCAATGCCATTGGCGCCGGCGAACTCTCGCCGTACCAGCGGGCGCTCACCCGGCTGCAGGCCGACGCGCCGCCGATGGAGTCGGCCCTGGCCCGGCAGGTCGCCGAGGACGATCTCGGGCGCCCGATCTCGGCGGTGTTCGCGTCGTTCTCCGACGAACCGATCGCCGCGGCGTCCATCGGACAGGTCCACCGGGCCGTCCTGCACGACGGCCGCGACGTCGCGGTGAAAATCCAGTATCCCGGTGTGGCACAGGCCATTCGCGATGACCTGTCGAACACCGAACTGCTGGCGACGATGTTCCGGTTCGCAGCCGGTGCGGCGAGCACGATCGGCACCATACTGCCGGACGTCGCACCCATCGCCGCCGAGATTTCCGAACGCATCTCCGAGGAGATCGACTATCGCCGGGAAGCCGCCCACATCACCGCGTTCAGCGAGCTGTGGCGCGATCACCCGCACATCCGGGTGCCCGAGCTGGTCGGCGAGGCATCCGGCGACCGCGTCCTCACCATGACATACCTCGATGGATTAGACTGGGCCGCAGCACAAGACGCCGACCAGGAACTGAAGGACGCTTGGGCCGAGGTGATCACCCGATTCATTGCGGGCTCATATCGGCACGGCAATCTGTTCCACGCCGACCCGCACCCGGGTAACTATCGATTCGGCCTCGACGGCACAGTCGGCTTCGTCGATTTCGGCTGCGTGAAGGTGCTCACCGAAGCTCAGCGCCGGCTGATCGTGCGCATGATGCGGTCCGCCGTCGACGGACGTAAACACGACCTCCGGGCAATCATGATCGAAAGTGGCTTCTTCACAGCCGATTCCGTGTTGACAGCAGACGACGCGTACCAGTGGTATGAGGGCATCATCTACGAGATCCTGGCGCCTCAACCGGCGACCTACACCGAAGAGACGTCGCGGCGCGCGATCGCGTCATTCCTTGATGTACGAGACGCCGATCATCCGATGCGGCACATCACGGTGCCGCCCGACCTCGTCTTCTTCTCCCGGCTGAACCTATCGATGAATGCCATCTTCACCGCGCTGCGCGCGACGTTCCATGCCCGCGCCGCGGTGGACGACATGGATGGTGCCGCCGCACCGATTACCGACCTCGGCCAGGCACACGTTGCGTGGGTTCGCCAGCGCGGGTTGCCCTTTGGAATGGACGCCCATGTCTATCAATGACGTCGCAGCAGCCCGGCTGCCGTGGGACGCCGCTGACCCCTACCCGTTCTACGAGGCCCGGCGGCGCGCCGGAGATATCGTGTGGGACAACGTCGCCCAAGGTTGGCTGGTGCTCGGCTACGACGCGGCCCGACAGGTACTCGGCGGGTCCGACTGGACCAGCGATCCGCTGGCGAACCCGGTGGCACGCGCTTCCATGACCATGATGGCGCCGGAATTCGCCAAGGCCTCAATGCTTTTCACCGACGGCGCCGACCACGACCGCCTGCGCGGCGCGGTGCGGGACGCGTTCACGCGCAGCACGATTGCCGGATTGACCGAGGGCGTGGAGACGATTGCCACCGAGGTCATCGCGCAGGCGCCCACCGGTGAGCCGTTCGATTTCATGTCGCAGATCGCGCTGCCGTTGCCGATCGCGGTGGTCGGTGAGTGGCTTGATCTCGACCCGGGCCACGCGGCGTCGCTGCGCGAGCTGTCGCCGTCGATCATCCGCATGCTGGGCACCCTGGCCGATCCCGTCGAGGTGGCCGAGGGGTTCGGTGCCGCCGCCGCATTGATGGCGGAGTTCCTGCCACTTGCCGCCGATCGGCGGGCCCATCCCGGCGACGACCTGTTCAGCTTCATCGCCACCGATCCCGAACTGTCTCTCGATGATGTCGTGGTGACGGCCATCCTGATCGCGGTCGCCGGGCACGAGACCACGGCGAATCTCCTTGGCACAGGGCTGATTCGACTGGTCGGGGAACAGATCGAAACCGTCGACGGAGCCGTGATCACCGAGCTGCTGCGGCTCGACGGACCGGTGCAGTCGACGGTCCGGACCGCTACCGAGAACCACCGGCTGGCCGGCGTCGACATCGCCGCCGGAGACAGCGTTGTCGTCGCGGTGGCGGCCGCCAACCGCGACCCGTCGGTGTTCGACGAGCCCGACCGGTTCCGGTTGGGCCGCACCGGCCCCGCTCCCCTGGCCTTCGGTTACGGGGCCCACTACTGCCTGGGTTCAGCCCTGGCCCAACTGGAGTTGACGGTCGCGCTGCGGGAAGTCGTTGCCCGCCAACCTACTGTCAGTGGCCCTGTTGCCTGGCGTGATACCCCGGCCATTCGGGGGCCACAGACCTTGCCGGTGGTGTTCAACTGATGCGGTGTTCGTCACCGAGTTGCGAGCGCCGCCGAGGGATACCGCGCGATGGCGCAGCTACGCTGAAACACATTCCGACGGTGCGGATTCGCACCACGGCGTGACGCCGCGGAAGCGGTAACGGTGCGTCGCCACCCACCGGTAGACGTGCTCCTGCACCGCACCGACTCCTGGAACGCCGTAGACCCACAACGGCAATCGAGTGCCGAGCGCCGCGGACAACGCCGCGTTGGCCGCCTTTGCCGCGCCGAACACTTCGCCCGAGGAGTCCAGCCACCACACCGACTCCATGAGGTGTTCCGGTGCCACGCCAAGGCGCTCGGCGGTGCCGGGTTTCTGCAGCGGTTCGGTGCGGAGCCGACCAGTCCGGTTCATTCGCAGCAGCGCGTTACGCGCGCGGGTACACATCCCACACTTGCCGTCGAAGAACAGCACACCGTCCATGACTTCATCATGCGCCTAGTCACGCAGAACGCGAGGGCGCGACCCCTCATCGATGATCGCGAGGTGGACCCTGCGGGTCAGGATCTGCAGTCCCGTCGGCATCGGCGGCGCGGTGGAGGTATAGACGGCGCCTGTCGGGGTGGTGAATTCGGTCGTGTGACGGCCGTACCGGTCATAGGTGGTGCGAGAGCGCCAGCCGGGCTCTTCTTTGACGTAGTTGCAGTGCTCGCACAGGCCTTGGCCGTTAGCGCCGGCGGTGGGTCCATGGTGCGCATGCGGCGTGATGTGGTCGAGATGCCGGACCGGGGCGTTGCAGTACGGGGTCCGGCAGGTTTGGTCGCGGGTGGCGATGAACCGGGCCAGGCCCTTCGGGAAGGTCCGGGACTTCGATTCCATCGCCACCAGATTGCCCGTGGCCGGTTGCGCGTACAGCCGCCGCAATGACGCTTCGGCTTGCGTGTCGAGCACGGCGCGTTCGATGAGTTGGCGAGCCAAGATCGCAGGGATAGGACCATGGCCCTCCAGGTGCGCCGGTTCAGAGCCGCCGGCGAGCAGGGTCTCGTCAGAGAGCACCAGGTTGACTGCCACCGACGCCGGCGTGGCGAGGGGGTTGCGACCCGTGACACGTTCGACGACGGTGTCGGCCATGATCTGACTGCAGGTCCGCCCGTCGGCACGGCCATCGCGTGCGGCCTCGCCGGCGGCGGCCTTCAACGCCCCGTGCGTCTCGTAGGCCTCGACCACCGGCAGCACCACCGTCAGGTATGCCATCCCGTCGGGAGCGGGTCGGATGGTCGCCCGCCTCCCACTCGGGGCCTGCCGAATCTTGTCCAGCACGGCTTCCCGGTCGAGCCGATAGGCGATGCGCTTTGCCCGGGCCGCGATCTTCTTGTCGCCCAGCCCCTCCAGTTCCCCAGGCTCGGCGCACATCTGGGCATCTAACTTCGCTCGATCAGCCGGCGATAGGCAGGCCGCTTCGCGGCAGATCAACCCGGCCCGCCATTCCGAGAGCGCTCCAGATTCGAGCGCGGCCAGGGTGTGCGGCATGCCAGAGGTCAGCATTCGTGCCGTGGCCAGGTACTGCTTGCCCTGATGGGGCGACTGACGCCGGGCCAGCCCGACCTCGGTCCCCAGACCCCGCCGAGACGCCTTGCCGTCGGCCTGCCGGATCGCGTCCCACGCCGCGGTCACGCGCACCTGCTGCGCGGCGACCAGACCTTTGAGCCGTTCGAGTTCAACGAGCTGATCCCGCAGTGCCGCCTCCCCGGCGTCGGGATCGATCTCCGTCAAACTGTCGAACACATGTTCGATGTTATCGGATGCAGGTGATGCGCGCCAGACCCCAGATGAATGAATTTGCTCCGCTGTAACACGAGGAAATCTGCCTGTACCGTGCGGATTCGATGATGTCTGTGTGTTGATGCATCAGGGAATCGGTCTCGACGCGTTCAACGCCATGCCGAAGCAGCGGGCGGTGCACGCACTGTACGAATGCTGCTACAGCGTGCCCCTGGCCGGCAGCCTGGCCGACGGACGCGACTACGACGACCATGACCACCTGTTCCGGCGCGCCGACGACCTCCTGTTCGCGCTCGCCGACTCCTCGGTGGACGCGATCCTGCAGGCATACCCGCAGGTCGGCCGTCGGCCCGGCAGCGCCCGATCGCAGTTCGAACAGTGTGCGGTGTGCGACCGCGACCCCGATCTCATGGCGACGCTGACGATGAATGCGTCCACCTACCGCGACCACTTCGGCTTCGACTTCGTGATGTTCGTCGGCGCCATGGGCGCCGACGAGGTGCTGGCCCACATGGCCGACCGTATGCACAACGACCACGAGACCGAGCGCAAAGTGGTCCGTAATGAGCTGGCCCGCATCAACCGGACCCGGCTGGAGCGCATGCTCGGACCCGAGGGCGGCTACAACAACTGGTAACGAAGCCGCCACGGCGCGCCCGCCGTCAGGAACCGTTCGCCAAGCCTGAGTAGTTTGTACCCGTGCATCAGGAGATCCCCCCGCAGTACGTGCGTTCGGCAAACGCACCGCAGGCCCGGACACTCATCGACATCCTCTACGCCACGGCCGACCAGTATCCCGATGCGCCCGCCATCGACGACGGCACCGTTCAGCTCACCTATGCCGAGCTGATCGCCGACGTCGAGGAAAGCGTGGCCTGGCTGGCGGCGCGGGGTATCGGTCGCGGTGACCGCATCGGCATCCGCATGCCGTCCGGCAGCTACGCGCTCTATGTGTCGATTCTGGCGACCCTCGCAACCGGAGCGGCCTACGTCCCGGTTGACGCCGACGATCCAGAGGAACGCGCCGCGCTCGTCTTCGGCGAGGCCGGCGTCGTCGGCATCATCACCGAAGAAGGCCTGGTCCGCGGACCCGGCTCGACCCGCGGCTGGCAGGCCGGCAGGCCGCTGACCCGCGACGACGCCTGGATCATCTTCACCTCCGGCTCCACCGGTACCCCGAAGGGTGTCGCGGTGACGCACCGCAACGCCGCCGCGTTCGTGGACGCGGAGGCCGAGATCTTCCTGACGGACAACCCGCTGGGCCCGGGCGACCGGGTGCTGGCCGGCCTGTCCGTGGCGTTCGACGCGTCCTGCGAGGAGATGTGGCTGGCCTGGCGCTACGGCGCCTGCCTCGTCCCGGCACCGCGCTCGCTGGTACGCAGCGGCATGGACCTGGGCCCCTGGCTCGTCTCCCGCGACATCACCGTCGTCTCGACGGTCCCGACGCTGGCCTCACTGTGGCCGGCCGAGGCGCTGGAGGCAGTACGCCTGCTGATCTTCGGCGGCGAAGCCTGCCCGCCAGAACTCGCCGAGCGGCTGGCCGTCGAGGGCCGCGAAGTGTGGAACACCTACGGTCCTACCGAAGCCACGGTCGTCGCCTGCCTCGCGCCGCTCGGTGGTGGTCCGGTCAGTATCGGGCTGCCCCTGCCCGGCTGGGACCTTGCGGTCGTCGACAAGGACGGCCAGCAGGTCGGCTACGGCGATGTCGGCGAGCTGGTGATCGGCGGCGTCGGCCTGGCCCGCTATCTCGATCCGGAGAAGGACGCCGAGAAGTACGCGCCGATGGAGACCCTCGGCTGGAGCCGGGCCTACCGAAGCGGTGACCTGGTCCGGCTCGAGCCCGACGGCCTCTACTTCCAGGGCCGCGCCGACGATCAGGTCAAGGTCGGCGGCCGCCGCATTGAGCTCGGCGAGGTCGACGCGGCACTGGTCAACCTGCCCGGCGTCAGCGGCGGCGCCGCCGCGGTGCGCAAGACGGCCACCGGCACTCCCCTGCTGGTCGGGTACATCGCCAGCGCAGACCCCGAATTCGACGTCGCGAAGGCCCGCAAGGAACTGGCACAGTCGCTGCCCGCCGCGCTGGTGCCGCGGCTCGTGCTGGTCGACGAATTGCCCACGCGCACATCCGGGAAGGTCGACCGCAACGCGCTGCCCTGGCCCGTCGACTCGGCGGGCGACGACAGCCCCGACCTGGACGGCACCATGGGCTGGCTCGCCGGACTGTGGCGCGACGTCCTGGCCTCCCCTGTCGATGGCCCCGGCGCCGATTTCTTCGCCCTCGGCGGCGGATCGTTGTCCGCGGCGCAACTCGTCTCACTGCTGCGCGAGAAGTACCCGCAGGTCACCGTCGCCGACCTCTACGACCACCCGCGGCTGGGCTCACTGGCCGGGTACCTCGATGAGCTCGACCCGCCACCGGTGGTCGAAACCCGAAGCGTCACACCGGTCCCGCTGACAACCCAGTTGATCCAGACGCTCGCCGCAGTCCCGCTCGCCACCCTGGCCGGCATGCAATGGGTCGTCTGGCTGGCGCTGTTGAACAACGTCGCTGCCACGCTGCACCTGCTGCCCTGGGCCCACACCGTGAACTGGTGGGTGATCCTGGTCGGGTTCGGAGTGTTCGTCACGCCGATCGGCCGGATGGGGATCGCCGTGTCCTGCGCCCGGGCACTGTTGTCCGGGCTGGAACCGGGCACCTACAAGCGCGGCGGCTCCGAGCACCTGCGGGTGTGGCTCGCCGAACGCCTCGGCGAGGCCAGCGGCGCCGAAAACCAGGCCGGCGCACCGTGGTTGGTGTACTACGCCCGAGCGCTGGGCAACCAGGTCGGCGACGGCGTCGACCTGCACTCGGCCCCGCCGGTCACCGGCATGCTCACCCTCGGTGACCGCTGCTCGGTCGAACCCGAAGTCGACCTCACCGGGCACTGGATCGACGGCGACCTCTTCCACGTCGGACCCATCAGCATCGGCAACGACGCCACCATCGGCGCCCGGACCACGCTGCTGCCGGGTGCCGTGGTGGGCAAGAACGCCGATGTCGCACCGGGTTCCGGTGTGATCGGCAAGGTCAAGGCCGGGCAGTACTGGAAGGGTTCACCGGCGGTCAAGTCCGGCAAGGCCCATCACCCGTGGCCCGACGAGCGGCCGGGCCGCGCGCCGATCTGGGTGGCCATGTACGGGCTGACGTCGGTGCTATTGGGCGGGCTGCCGATCCTGGCCCTCGCCGCCGGACTGGCGGTGCTGATTCTGCCGGTGCGCCATACGCATTCACTGCCGGAGGCGATCGTGCCGGTCGCCTTGTGGACGCCCGTCGCTGCGGTGGTCGCCATGGCGGTGTACGCGGTACTGACCGTGATCGGGGTGCGCCTGCTTGCCCTCGGCCTGACCGAGGGGTACCACCCCGTGCGCAGCCGGGTCGGCTGGCAGCTGTGGGCCACCGAACGGCTCATGGACGCCGCCCGCAACTACCTGTTCCCCATCTACGCCAGCCTGTTGACGCCGTGGTGGCTGCGCATCCTCGGCGCGAAAGTCGGTAAGGACACCGAGATTTCGACGGCGCTGCTCACACCCAAATTCACCGAGGTGCTCGACGGCGCGTTCCTGGCCGACGACACCATGGTGGCGTCGTACGAACTCGGCGGCGGCTGGATCCACGTGGCAAAGGCGACCGTCGGACGCCGTGCGTTCCTGGGCAACTCCGGCATCACGCAGCCGGGACGTCGGGTCCCCGACGACGGTCTCGTGGCCGTGCTGTCGGCGACCCCGTACAAGGCCAAGGCCGGCTCGTCATGGTTGGGCAGCCCGCCGATCCGGTTGCGCCGCCAGCCAACTGAAGCCGACGCACTGCGCACCTTCCACCCGTCGATGCGCCTCAAGATCATGCGGTCGACGGTCGAGACGCTGCGGATCGTCCCGGTGATGGTGACATTCGGCATCGGTGTCGCGGTCCTCGGCGTCCTGCAGGCGCTGGCCGGCGAATTGGGCTGGCTGTGGGCATCATTGGGCGCCGGGCTCGTGCTGCTGAACGCCGGCGCTATCGCGGGGGCCATCGCGGTCGTGGCGAAATGGTTGATGGTCGGGCGGATTCGCGCCGTCGAGCATCCGTTGTGGTCGCCGTTCGTGTGGCGCAACGAGGTGTCCGACACATTCGTCGAGACCGTCGCCGGACCGTGGTTCGCCCGTGCCGCCAGCGGCACCCCGGTGATGAACCTGTGGCTGCGGGCCCTCGGCGCCGTGATCGGCCGTGGCGTGTGGTGCGAAACCTATTGGTTGCCAGAGGCGGATCTGGTGACGCTCGGCCGGGGCGCGACGGTGAACCGGGGCTGCGTCGTGCAGACCCACCTGTTTCACGACCGCATCATGCAGTTGGACACCGTGGTGCTGGAAGCGGGCGCCACCCTCGGCACCCACTGCGTGGCGCTGCCCGCGGCCAGCATCGGTGCCGGCGCAACGGTCGGTCCGGCCTCACTGGTGATGCGCGGCGACGCGGTGCCGGCCTCGACTCGCTGGCAGGGCAACCCGATTGCGCCGTGGATCGGCAAGAAGCGCAAGTCGGGCAACCGACAGAAAGCGCAGGCAGCGTGACCCGGACGAACAAGAAAGACCGCAAAGACGTTGCGCCGGTGATCGATCCGTACCTGCCGAACAACGGCAACTTCGGATACCGGGTGTCCCGTTACGAGCTGGACCTCGAATACCGGGTGGAGAGCAACCGGCTGACCGGTACCGCCAGCATCACCGCGGTCACCCTGGCGTCGCTGCACTGGTTCACCCTCGATCTGTCCGACGCCCTGTCGGTGGCCAAGGTGGAGGTCAACGGCCGCAGGCCGGCCAAGTACCGCACCGTCAACGGCAAGCTCCACATCACGCTGGCCAACCCGCTGCCCGCCGGGGCCGCGATGAAGGTGACGGTGCGTTACGGAGGCAACCCGCGCCCGATCAAATCCATCTGGGGCGCAGTCGGTTTCGAAGAGCTGACGGAGGGCGCCCTGGTCGCCGGGCAACCCAACGGCGCCGCGTCCTGGTTCCCGTGCGACGACCACCCGAGCAGCAAGGCCAGTTACCGCATCGCGGTCAGCACCGACAGCCCGTACCGCGTCGTCGCCAACGGCGAACTGACGAGCCGCAAAACCCGTGCGACACAGACCACTTGGGTGTACGAGCTCGCCGAGCCGACGTCGACCTACCTCATCACGCTGCAGATCGGCCGGTACGAGTCGATCCGGCTGCCCAGGTCTCCCGTGCCGATGTCCGCTGCCCTGCCGCAGCGGCTGATCCGCAACTTCGAATACGACTTCGGCCGCCAGCCGCAGATGATGCAGCTGTTCATCCGCCTGTTCGGGCCGTATCCACTGTCCAGCGGGTACAGCGTGGTGGTCACCGACGACGATCTGGAAATCCCGCTAGAGGCACAAGGTGTTTCCATCTTCGGGGCCAACCACTGCGACGGACGCCGCAGCGCAGAGCGACTGATCGCGCACGAGATGGCACACCAGTGGTTCGGCAACTCGGTGACGGTGCGACGCTGGCGCGACATCTGGCTGCACGAGGGATTCGCCTGTTACGCCGAATGGTTGTGGGCCGAGGAATCGGGCTGGCGCACCGCCGACCAACTGGCCGCGCACAATCTGCAGAAGCTCCGTAACCTGCCACAGAACCTGCTGCTGGCCGATCCGGGTCCCGAGGACATGTTCGACGATCGCGTATACAAGCGCGGCGCACTGACCCTGCATGCCCTGCGACGCGCCATCGGCGACGCGAATTTCTTTGCCCTACTGCGCGATTGGACCACCCGGTACCGGCACTCGACTGCCGTGACCGACGACTTCACCGGCCTGGCCGCGAATTACACCGACCAGTCCCTGCGCGGACTGTGGACCGCGTGGCTCTACACGACGGAGCTGCCGGCGCTGTGAACCCCAGCAGTGTGGCGAGGGTCGGAGTCGCGACGGTGCTCACCGCCCTCTGCGGCTACGCGATCCTGTACCTCGCCGCGCGCGACCTGGCCCCCGCGGGGTTCTCGGTGTTCAGTGTCTTCTGGGGCGCGTTCGGGTTGTTCACCGGCGCGGCCAACGGGCTGCTGCAGGAGGCCACCCGCGAGGTCCGCATCGCACGGGGCGCCGAGCCCCAGCCGGGACCGCACCTGCAGCCGATCCGGGTGGCCGCAGGGGTGGCCGTCGCCGCGGCGCTGCTGATCGCCGGCACCGCCCCACTGTGGGCGCCTCACGTGTTCGTCGAGTCCACCCCGCTGAGCGTGACGCTGCTGAGCGTCGGCCTGGCCGGTTTCTGCCTGCACGCCACCCTGCTGGGCGTGCTGGCCGGGGCCGACGGGTGGACCCAATACGGCACGCTGATGGTGACCGACGCGGGCATCCGGGTCGCCGTGGCGGTCGCCGCATTCGTCCTGGGCTGGGGACTGGACGGCTACCTGTGGGCCACCGTCGCCGGCTCGATGTCGTGGCTGATCCTGCTGCTGGCCTCCCACGTGGCCCGGTCCGCGGCGGCCATCCACACCCCCGGGACACCCCGGGCCTTCCTGACCGGCTCGGCGCATTCGATCGCTGCCGCCGGCGCCAGTGCCGTCCTGGTGATGGGCTTCCCCGTGCTGCTGCAGGCCACGTCGCGGGATCTCGGTGCCACCGGCGGCGTCATCATCCTCGCTGTGACGCTGACCCGCGCCCCGCTGCTGGTGCCGCTGACCGCGATGCAGGGCAATTTGATCGCGCATTTCGTCGACAACCGGCGGCTGCGGGCCCTACTCACCCCCGCGCTGGTGCTCGCCGGATTGGGCGCGCTGGCGGTGCTGGCCGCCGGGCTGGTCGGGCCGTGGCTGTTGCGCACGCTCTTCGGGTCCGAGTACGCCGCGAGCGGTGCGCTGCTGGCCTGGTTGACGGCCGGCGCCGTCGCCATCGCCTTCCTGACCCTCACCGGCGCCGCGACGGTCGCCGCCGCGCTGCACCGCGCCTACGCCGTGGGCTGGGTGAGCGCCACGGTGGCCGCGGCGCTGTTGCTGCTGCTGCCGTTGGACCTGCAGACCCGCACCATCGTGGCGTTGATGTGCGGTCCGCTGGTCGGAATAGTGGTCCATCTGGCCGCGCTGGGCGCGATCAGGCGCCGCTGAGCGTGTATTTTCGGCAGCAACATGTCCCTTTATCACGACGTCTGGATCGTCATCCCCGCCTACAACGAGGCGAGCGTCATCGCCGACGTCGTCGCTGATGTGCGCGCCGTCTTCCCCAACGTCGTCTGTGTCGACGACGGCGGACGTGACGACACCGGCGACCGCGCCTTCGCCGCCGGGGCTCACGTGGTGCGTCACCCGGTGAATCTCGGTCAGGGAGCGGCCATCCAGACCGGCGTCGAGTACGCCCGATCCCGTCCGGGGGCAAGGATTTTCGCGACGTTCGACGCCGACGGCCAGCACCGGGTCAAGGACGTCGTGCGGATGATCGACCGACTGCAGACCGAGGACCTGGACATCGTCATCGGCACCCGGTTCGCCGACCAGCCGCCCGACCGCATGCCGGTCCTCAAGCGGCTGCTGCTGCCGTTCGTCGCCAAAGTCAGTCCATCCAGCCGCAAGCTGCACCTGACCGACGCGCACAACGGACTGCGGGTGTTCAACAAGACGGTGGCCGACGGGCTGAACCTCACCATGAATGGCATGAGCCACGCCAGCGAGTTCGTCACCCTGATCGTGGAGAACCACTGGCGCGTCGCCGAACAGCCGGTACAAATCCTGTACACCGACTACTCGATGTCGAAAGGTCAGCCGCTGGTCAACGGCGTCAACATCATCGTCGACGGACTGCTGCGCGGGAGGTTGCGCCGATGATCTGGAGTCGCTCATGATTTGGACGAAAGCACTACTGATCGGCGCGGTCGTCCTGCTGCTGGTGTATCTGTTCCGCTCCCGGCGCAACGCGCAATCCCGGGCCTGGGTGAAGGTCGGCTACGTCTTTTTCGTGGTGGGCGCCATCTACGCCATCGTGCGGCCCAACGACACCACCGTGGTGGCGCACTGGCTCGGCATCGGGCGTGGCGCTGATCTGCTGCTGTACGCGCTGGTCATCGCGTTCCTGTTCACAACGATCAGCGCCTACACGCGCTTCAAGGACCTCGAACTGCGCTACGCGCAGCTGGCCCGTGCGGTGGCGTTGGAAGGCGCGCGGGTTCCTGAACCCGACCCGCCGACCCGTCAGGTCTGAGTCTGAACGCCCAGGCTGCCCAACATCGTGGCCAGCAGCTGGATGCGGCCGTCCTCGAGTTCAGGCTGCGGCAGCACGGCACGGACCAAGGCGGCGCCGTCGAACGTGTTGACCATGACGGCGACGATCAGCATCAGAAGTTCCGGCGGCAACTGATCCGCCCCGGGCATCTCCTGCGCGGTCTCGTAGATGTTGCGGCTGTACTCGACGAGTGCGCCCTGCAGCGTGCCCCGCAGCTTCTCGTCGGTGCGCGCCGCCACCATCAGCTCATACATCACCGCGTTGGTGGCGTTGCCGCTGATGTCCCGTAGCGCGATCAAGGCGCCTTCCAGGGCGGGCCGGTCCGACGGGATTTCGGCGATCTGCTTGCTGAACTGCTCCAGCTGCCGCCGCATGACTTCCAGCGCGGTCGCTGCCATGAAGTCGCCCATGGTGGCGAAATGCTTGAACAGCGCGCCGTCGGAGACCTCGGCCCGACGCGCGATCACCGCCGCCGAGGCGCGGGCATAGCCGACCTCGACGATGGTCGCGATCGCGGCGTCGAGCAGCCGAGCCCGCGTCTCTTCCCTGCGTTGCTGTTGCGTTCTGGCCATCTCAGACCGCTTGCGCCACCGGCAGTTTCGCCCCGCGTGCCGGCAGGTAATGGCCGGACTTCACGGTCTCGCCGTAGCCCTCGACGAACTCGCCGTCGCGGAACACCACCCGGCCTCCGACGCCGGTCGCGACGACAGCGGAGTCGCTGCGGTTGACCATGCGGCTCAGCCCGCCGTAGAACTCAACCGAATTCTCGTGGTACGCCTCGAGTTCGGCGTTCAGCCCGGCCGGGTCGATCACCACGAAGTCGGCGCGCTCACCCTGACGCAGCGTGCCGGCCTCCAGGCCGAACCAGTCGGCGACCTCGCCGGTGAGCCGGTGCACGGCGTGCTCGGTGGTCATGAACGGACGGCCGCCCTTGTCGGCGTCGTGCACGCGACGCAGCATCCGCAGCGCGTAGTTGTAGAACGCCATATTGCGAAGGTGCGCACCGGCATCCGAGAAGCCCATGTGGACCGACGGTTCCTTGGCCAGCTTGTCCAGCTGCTTGGGCCGGTGGTTGGCCACGATGGTGGTCCAGCGGGTGTTGCGCTCGCCGTGCTCCACCAGGACGTCCAAGAAAGCGTCGAGCGGGTGGCTACCGCGTTCGTCGGCGATCTGACCAAAGCTCTTGCCCACCAACGATTTATCCGGGCATTCGACGATGGTCGAGTCATGGAAGTCGCGGTGCCACAGGGTCGGGCCCAGCACCTTCTTGTCGAACGACTTGCGGAACCGGCGCCGGTATTCCGGGTCGGCCATCAGCTTGTTGCGTTCCAGCTGATCACGCAGGTGCAGCGCCGCGGTGCCCGCACCGAACTCCTCGAAAACCGGGAGATCGATTCCGTCCGAATACAATTCGAACGGCACCGGCAGGTGCTGGAAACGCACCTTCGAGTTCAGGAACTTGTTGGCCAGGCGGGTCACCGGGCCCAGCACGTACACGGCCGCAGGCGACGACTTCGCATCGGCCGACACCAGCAGGCTCATCCGCACACCGGGACGACGGCCGAACCAGCCGCTGCTCTCCAGGAAGAAGTTCAGCGCCTCTTGCAATTTGGCGACGTTGGGTGCGCTCTGCAGAATGCGGCCGCGTCCCCGCAGCACCTTGATCAAGCGGCGGCGTTCGCGCCAGGTGGCGAAGGTCGACGGCAGCGCGCGGGAGCGGAAGCGGTCACCGTCGAGCTTGTCGATGGCCGCGTCCATGCCGGACATGCCGAGCATGCCGGCGTCCAGCGCCGCCTCGAGCCGCGACGCCATGGTCTCCAGCTCGGCGTTGGTCGGGGTGACGTTCCGGGTCGTCGCGCGCTCCAGACCCAGCACCGAGGTGCGCAGATCGGAGTGGCCCAGCAGCGAGCTGACGTTGGGGCCGAGCGGCAACGCCTCGAGCGCCTGCACGTACTCCGCGGGCCCGGACCAGGACCGGTTCTGCTCCAGCGCACCCACGACGAACTGGCGCGGCACGGCCTCGACGCGGCTGAACAGGTCGGCGGCGTCGTCGTTCTCGGCATACACCGTCGACAGCGAACACATGCCGAGCAGCACGGTCGTCACGCCGTGCCGGACCGACTCGCGCAGGCCCGGATCGAGGAGCACCTCGGCGTCGTAGTGCGTGTGGACGTCGATGAAGCCCGGCGTCACCCACTTGCCCTTGGCGTCGATGACGTCGGGGCAGCCCGCCTCGTCGAGCGGCTGTGCCGACACCGTCGCGACGACGCCGTCGCGGATACCCAGATTGCGCAGTTGCGGCGTGCGGCCGGTGCCGTCGAACCACAGGCCGTCTTTGACGATCACGTCGTAGGTCATGACCTGAGACTAGGACAGAAAGTGAGTACTCACAATCTTTTTCTGCATATTCGCAGGTCAAACGCGGAAGAAGTCCACCGTCCGGGCCACGCCCTCGGCCAGCGCCACCTTGGGACTCCAGCCCAGCACCTGCTGTGCACGGGCGATGTCGAGCTGCGAACGGCGCAGGTCACCGAGGCGCGGCGGGTGGAACTCAGGGGCGTCCGGCACGCCGACCGCCGCGGCGATGGCAGTGTGCAGCTGCGCCACCGACGTCTCCACCCCGGTGCCGACGTTGAACCGCTGCCCGCCGCCCGCTTCCCCGCCGGCGCGCACGAAGGCGTCGACGACGTCGTCGACGAAGACGTAGTCGCGGGTGTCGGTACCGTCACCGAAAATCTTGGTGGGCCGGCCGGCCAGCAGAGCCTGGCTGAAGATCGCCACCACACCGGCTTCACCATGCGGGTCCTGACGCGGGCCGTAGACGTTGGCCGGCGCGATGTGCGAGCAGTCCAGGCCGTACAGGTTGCGGAACATGTTGAGGTACACCTCGCCGCACACCTTGCTCGCGGCATACGGCGACGACGGATCCACCGGCATGTCCTCATTGGTCGGGTAACCCGGCGGGACGCCGTAGATGGACCCGCCCGACGAGGTGTGCACGACCTTGCGCACGCCGTTGCTGCGCGCGGCTTCGGCCAGTCGCACGGTGCCGACGACGTTGACGCCGGCATCGAACGGCGCGTCGTTCACCGACCGTGCGACGGAGATCTGCGCGGCCAGGTGGAAGATCACCTCCGGCCGTTCTTCGGCCACGATGGCGTGCAGATCAGCGTCGACGATGTCGGCTTTGACGAACTCGAATCGCTCGTTCTGTTCGGCTTGGGCGAGGTTGTCGACCTTGCCGCTACTCAGGTCGTCGAGCCCGACGACATCGTGTCCTTCGGAGAGGAGCCGGTCGACGAGCGTCGACCCGATGAACCCGGCAGCACCAGTGACAAGTGTTCGCACGGGGCAACCATACCGACGGCCGCTGCCAAGCGGCCCGTACAGTCGACAAGAGTGAACTGGGTCGCCCGAACTGCCGCCACACTGGTGGTGTTGCAGCTGATACTGCGGGCAGTCCTGGCATTCGGCGGCTATTTCTACTGGGACGACCTGATCCTGATCGGCCAGGCGGGCACCCACTCCCTGCTGTCGCCCGACTTTCTCTTCAACGACCACGACGGGCATGTCATGCCCGCGGGATTCCTGTTCGCCGGGGTCCTGACCCGGCTGGCACCCCTGAACTGGTTCTGGCCGGCACTGAGTCTGGTGCTGTTGCAACTGGTCGCATCGCTGGCGTTGGTGCGGGCACTACGGGTGATCCTCGGCTGGCGTCCCGTGCTGCTGGTGCCGCTGACCTTCGCCCTCTTCACCCCGCTGGGCGTGCCGGCGTTCGCGTGGTGGTCGGCCGGGCTGAACGCGCTACCGATGGCGGCGGCCATGGCGTGGGTCTGCGCCGACGCCATCCTGCTGGTGCGCACCGGGAATCCGCGGTACGTGTGGACCGGCTGCCTGGGCTACCTGGGCGGGCTGCTGTTCTTCGAGAAGTCCGCGGTGATCCCGTTCACGGCGTTCGCGGTGTGCTGGCTGCTCTCGTACGTGACGGGCACGGGCGGGCTGAAGTCCGTGTGGCGTACCGGCCTGCGGCTGTGGCTCGGCCTGTTGACCATCACGATCGGCTGGGTCGGGGTCTACCTGCTGGTGGTCAACCAGAAGCGCTGGACTCTGGACTTGCCGATGACATGGGAGCTGCTGACGCGGTCCGTCACGCACGGTCTGGTGCCGACGCTGGCCGGCGGCCCGTGGGACTGGCAGCGCTGGGCGCCGGCTTCGCCATGGGCGACGCCCGGTCCGGTGGTCATGATGTTGGGCTGGCTGGTGCTGGCCGCGGTGGTTGCGGTGTCGCTGCTGCGGAAACAACGGCTCGGCCCGGTGTGGCTGGCCGCGGTGGGGTACGTGGTGGCGTGCCAGGTGCCGATCTATCTCATGCGGTCGTCGAAGTTCACCGCGCTGGAGTTGGCGCAGACGTTGCGCTACCTGTCCGACCTCGTCGTCGTGCTGGCATTGCTTGCGGCCGTCGCGTTCTGCGCGCCGAACCGCAGTGCGCGGTTCGACGACTCTGCCCGCCGGCGCATCGTGGTTGCTTCTGCCGCAACACTATTCGTGGCCAGCAGCCTGTACTCGTGGGCGACCTTCCTGCCCAGCTGGCGCGACAACCCGACCCGCGCGTATCTCGTCAACGCCGAGGCCGCGCTCGCGGCGGCGCCCCGCGACGTGCCACTACTGGATCAGGAAGTCGATCCCCTCGTGCTGCAACGGGTGGCCTGGCCGCAGAACCTGGCCAGCCACATGTTCGCTCTCTTGCGGGCACGGCCTGAATTCTCTTCCAGCACAACCTCTTTGCAGATGCTCACCGCGACCGGCCAGCTGGTGCCTGCCCAGGTGACGTGGACCCGCACCATCAAACCCGGCCCCGCGCCCAACTGCGGCTACCTGGTGCAGACCGACGCGCCGGTCACCATGCCGCTCGACGGCCCGCTGCTGCCGGCCGACTGGACCACCGAGCTCAACTACCTCGCCAACAGCGACGGCTCGCTGACCATGTCGCTGCCCGAGGGCCGCGAAGCGCGGGTTCCCGTGCACCCCGGCCTGAACCGGGTGTTCGTCCGGCTGCCCGGCGCCGGGGCTTCGATTCAGGTGAAGGCCAACACGTCAGCGCTGTCGGTGTGCGTGGCATCCGGGCCGGTGGGGTTCCTGGCGCCGCGATGAACAGTCGGGTCGCCACTCAAGGGCGACGTTGAGAGTGCAACCACGCAGACAAAGTGCGAGTGACGGTGTGCGTAGTCGCACGGCCAACGAAAGATGTGGAGCCACTGTCGGGCTTCGGTTGATGGGTGACGGATCTGTGTCGGTTGATCCTTGACACTCGTGTTGTTGGTCAGGCCTGTTCGCGGTTGCGGCAGGCCTTCTTGTTTCGTACCTCGCCGGTGCTGTTGCGGGCGGCGGTTTTGACTAATTGCTCACCGACCCAGAACCGCAGCAGGTCCCCGTCGACATGCACGTCGCAGCGTTGCCCGGCCCAGTGCCTGCCAATGCTGACCTGCTGCCACGACACGCACACCACTCCGTTGGTGGTGACTCGCCGCGAGACCCAATCCGAGCCGTGACGCTGGTGTTCACGCGCCGCCTTGGAGGTCGACGGCGCCGCTGCCGGCGCTGCCGCGGTGAACCGCGCAGCCGGGGTGGCCATCTTCAGCGACTGGTGCGGCCGGGTGGTGTTGTACTCGAGCACCCACGCATCCAAGGCCCGCTGCGCCGCGTTCAGATTGGGGAAAGGCGCTGCAGTGGAAAGGAATTCGGCCCGCAGGCTGCGGTGGAACCGTTCGATCTTGCCGGTCGTGGTGGGTGAGCGTGGCTGGGTCAACAAGTGCTCGATGCCGTGCTCGCGGCAGATTGCGTCAAAGAGCACTTCCACCGGTGGGTGATTGAACCGGCCGGTGAACACCTTGCCGTTGTCGGTCAAGATCTGCTCCGGAGACCCATACCTGGCCAACGCATCGCGCAGCCCGTCGCACACCGCGCGGGTGCGTTCGCGGGCCATCAACCGAGCGCACACACATCCGGGAGTGGTCGTCGATCCCGGTCAGCGCCTTCGCGCTGGTCCCGTCGGCCAGCGGGAATCCGCCCACGACATCCATCTGCCACAACTCCATCGGCGCGCCCCGTTCCCAACGTTTCCACTTGCGCGAACGCCGATCCCGCAGCGCCGGGTCGATCAAACCGGCCCGCACCAACGCCCGGTAGACCGCCGATTCCGACGGCACCGGGGACACCTTGCGTTTGGTCAGCTCGAACACCAACCGCCGCGGCCCCCAATACGGGCGTGAGCGCCGCAACTCCAGGACGGCCGCCTCAACCTGTGCCGGCATCTGATGCGGACACGACACCGGCCGATGCGACCGATCAACCAACCCGTCCAAACCCTCGGCCTCATACCGGGCCAACCAGCCATGCACCGTCTGGCGCGACACCCCAGCCTTCTCGGCCGCCTGCGTCACCGACAACCCATCACTGATCACCGCCAGCACCGTCTGATACCGCTGCTCAGCCACGCTCAACTCCCTCATCTAGGGAGTGTCAAGGATCAACCGACACAGGCGTAAAGCATCAGCCGAAACACTGTCAGCCATCAACCGAAGACGAAACGTCAACCATCAACCGACGTCATACAAAGATGTGGAGCCACCCAGGGGAATCGAACCCCTGACCTATTCATTACGAGTGAATTGCTCTACCGACTGAGCTAGGGTGGCGTGCCCCACCGAGGCGGGGCGGGACGAGTCTACGGGACAGGCCCTGAGCCGCCAAAGTCAGCTCCGCTGTCCGGCCCGCAGCGCCTGTCCCACCGTGGCCACCATGGCGTCGACGGCGAACTTCGGCTTGACGTTGGTGGCCAGCGCCTCACGGCACGCCAGCACCGCCTCGATGCAACGCAGCAGCTGATCAGCGGGCACGTGCGCGGCCATCGCGGCGGCTTTGTCGGCCATGTCCGGATGGTTGGCCGAGGCCATACCCGCCGCCCCCGAGGACACCAGCAGCGCGTCGCGGAAGTACGTGGCCAGGTCGATCAACGCCCGGTCCAGCGCGTCGCGCGACGCGCGGGTCTGCCGCGACTTCTGCCGCTTCTCCAGGTCTTTCAGCGCGCCCGCGGCGCCCCGCAGCGCGCCCGCCGCGCCCTTACCGGTGCCGCCGCCGCCCAACGCTGTCTTGAGCTCCTCGGTCTCGGCCTCGTTGCGGCCGGCCGTCAGGGCCACCGCCTCGGCTTCCGCCGAGGCGACGAGCTCCTCGACCGCCGCGTATGCCCGCGCGGGTGTCGCGGCGTCGCGGGCCAGGCCCAGGGCCCGTTCCCGGCGCGACCGGGCCTGCTCGTCGGTCGCCAACCGGCGAGCCCGTCCGACGTGTCCCCCACTGACCGACGCCGCCCAGCGCGCGTCGGACTCGGACAGGCCGTCGTTGTCGATCAACACCTGCGCGATGGCGTCGACCCGTGGCGTCGTCAGGGCCACGTGCCGGCACCGCGACCGCAGGGTCACCGCGATGTCCTCAGGATCGACGGACGGCGCGCACAGCAGGAACACCGTGGATGGCGGCGGTTCCTCGACGACCTTCAGCAGCGCATTGGCCGCGCCTTCGGTGAGCCGGTCGGCATCTTCGACCACGACGATCTGCCAGCGCCCGGTTCCGGGCCGCCGCGACGCGGTCTGCACGATGGCGCGCATCTCGTCGACGCCGATGGACAGCCCCTCGGGAATGACGCGGCGCACATCGGCGTGGGTGCCCGCCATCGTCGTCGTGCACGCCCTGCAGGCCCCGCACCCCGGACCGCCCTCAGCGGCCTCCGCAGTGCACTGCAGCGCCGCTGCAAAGCACACCGCGGCGATGGACCGGCCCGAACCGGGCGGACCCGTGATCAACCAGGCATGCGTCATGCTGCCGGTGGTGACACCGCTGTGAGCCGAATCACCCCGGGCCGCCCGCGCTGCGGCCACCAACTCGGCTTCCACGGCATCCTGGCCGACCAAACGCGAGAAAACTCCGCTCATCGGGCCCCACAGTAGCCGTCGCCGACGACACGAACCTGCGCGCAGCGGCAATGTCCGTCGGCCCGGCCGGATACGGTTAGCGGGTGGCCACCGATGTAAAGCACATCGGGCGAATCAGGGGGTTCGTCCGATGGGTGGCGCGCACGCCCTGGCCGGTGTTCACGCTGAGCCTCTTGCAGGCCGACATCATCGGCGCGCTGTTCGTGCTGGGCTTCCTCCGGTTCGGCCTCCCCACCGAAGACCGCATCCAGCTGCAGGACCTGCCGGCGGTCAACCTGGCGGTGTTCCTCACCGTCCTGTTCGTCTCGTTCGTGGTGGCCGCGTGGCTCAGTCTGCGGCTGCTGATTCCGGTGATCCGCTGGCAGCGGCGCGACACCCTGCACCCCGGCGCCGACGACCCCGCCTTCACCGAGCTGGCCCGGACCCGGGCCCTCAAGATGCCGTACTACCGGACCCTGATCAGTGTCGGTAACTGGTTTCTGGGTTCGGTGGTGTTCATCATCGCCAGCTGGCCGGTGGCCAGCCGCTCGGCTCCCTTCGTCTTGGTGGCCAGCGCGCTCGGGGCCACCGCGACCGCGATCATCGGCTATCTGCAGTCCGAACGGGTGCTGCGGCCTGTGGCCGTCGCCGCCCTGCGCGACGGCGTGCCCGAGAACTTCAAGGCGCCCGGCGTCATCCAACGTCAGGTGCTGACCTGGGTGCTGTCGACCGGCGTGCCGCTGCTGGCCATCATCGTGGCCCGGCTTGCCGGCCAGTACTCGATCCTGGTCACCGCGAACGACAGGCTCAACACCCCGATCCTGTTGCTGGCGATCACCGCCCTCGCGATCGGCCTGGCCGGCAACGTGCTGGTGGCCATGTCCATCGCCGACCCGCTGCGGCAGCTGCGGTGGGCCCTGGGTGAGGTGCAGCGCGGTAACTACAACGCGCACATGCAGATCTACGACGCCAGTGAGCTGGGCCTGCTGCAGGCAGGGTTCAACGACATGGTGCGGGACCTGTCGGAACGGCAACGTCTGCGCGATCTGTTCGGCCGCTACGTCGGCGAGGACGTCGCCCGCCGGGCGCTGGAGCGCGGCACCGAGCTGGGCGGCCAGGAACGCGATGTCGCGGTGCTGTTCATCGACCTCATCGGGTCGACGCAGCTGGCGTCCACCCGGCCCGCGGCCGAGGTCGTGTCGATCCTCAACGAGTTCTTCCGGATCATCGTCGACACCGTGAACCGGCACGGCGGCTTCGTGAACAAGTTCCAGGGTGACGCCGCGCTGGCCATCTTCGGCGCGCCCATCGAGCACCCCGATGCCTCGGGCGCAGCGCTGGCCGCCTCCCGCGAGCTGCACGACGAACTCGTGACGGTGCTGGGCACCACGGAATTCGGTATCGGCGTGTCCGCGGGCCGGGCCATTGCCGGCCATATCGGTGCGCTGGCCCGCTTCGAATACACCGTGATCGGCGATCCGGTGAACGAGGCCGCCCGCCTGACCGAGCTCGCCAAGCTCGAGGAGGGCCACGTGCTGGCGTCGGCGATCGCCGTCAGTGGTGCGCTGGACGCCGAGGCGCTGTGCTGGGACGTCGGCGAGACCGTCGAACTCCGCGGCAGGTCCGCGCCGACGCAGCTGGCGCGCCCGCTGTCGCTGGCCTCACCGCGGCCGGCTGCGGACCGGGAAGCCGAAGCCGCCAGCTAGTCCGGCCTAAGCCTTTTTCGCCTAGGCCTTCTTCGCGGCGGCCTTCTTCGCCGGCGCCTTCTTGGCAGCGGTCTTCTTGGCCACCGTCTTCTTGGCAGCGGTCTTCTTCGCGGCCTTCTTCACCGGGCCACGAGCACGCCGGTCGGACAACAACTCCGAGGCCCGCGCATCGGTGATCGACATGACGTCGTCACCCTTGCGCAGGCTCGCGTTGGTCTCACCGTCGGTGACGTACGGGCCGAACCGGCCGTCCTTGATCACCATCGGCTTGTTCGACACCGGGTCGGTACCCAGCTCGCGCAGCGGCGGGGTCGCCGCGCCCTGGCGCCCTCGACGTTTCGGCTCGGCGTAGATCTTCAGCGCCTCTTCGAGCGTGACGGTGAACATCTGCTCCTCGGTGGCCAGCGAACGAGAGTCGGTGCCGCGCTTGAGGTACGGACCGTAGCGGCCGTTCTGCGCGGTGATCTCCTCGTTGTTCTCCGGATCGACGCCGACGACGCGCGGCAACGACAGCAGCTTCAGTGCGTCATCGAGCGTCACCGTTTCCAAATCCATTGAGCGCAACAAGGATCCGGTGCGCGGCTTGGGTCCGGTCGGTTTCTTGGTCTTCTTCGCGCCGGTACCGGCGTCAGGCTCCTCCGGCGGCGCCGGCAGCACCTCGGTGACGTAGGGCCCGTAGCGCCCGTCCCTGGCGACGATCTCGTGCCCGGTCGCCGGATCGACACCCAGGACGCGGCCCTCTTGCGGTGTGGCGAAAAGCTTTTCGGCCAGCTCGAGGGTGAGCTCGTCGGGCGTCAGATCGTCATTCAGGTTGGCGCGCTGCGGCTTCAACTCGCCCGGGTTCTCGTCGTCGGCGATCATCCGCTCCAGGTACGGCCCGTTACGGCCGACACGGACGTTGATGGCGCGACCTTCGGCGTCATCGAACAGCTTGATGGAGTTGACTTCTCGCGCGTCGATACCTTCAAGGTTGACGCCGACGAGCTTCTTCAGGCCACCCTCACGGGCCACCGAGCCTTCGACGCCGTGCTCGCCGCCGAAGTAGAAATTCGACAACCAGTTGGTGCGCTGCTCGTTTCCGGCGGCGATCTCGTCGAGCTCATCTTCCATGGCAGCGGTGAAGTCGTAGTCGACCAGTCGCCCGAAGTGCTGTTCCAGCAGCCCGATGACGGCGAACGCCACCCACGCCGGCACCAGCGCGCTGCCCTTTTTATAGATGTAGCCACGGTCCTGGATGGTCTTGATGATCGACGAGTACGTCGACGGGCGACCGATGCCCAGGTCTTCCAGCGCCTTGATCAGCGAGGCCTCGGTGTACCGGGCCGGCGGGTTGGTGGTGTGCCCGTCGGCGGTGAGCTCGGCGGCATCCACGCGCTGACCCTGGGTCAGGTTCGGCAACCGGCTCTCGGCGTCGTCGGCCTCGCCGCCGGCCTGCTCGTCCAGGCTCTCCACGTAGGCCTTCAGGAAGCCCGCGAAGGTGATGGTGCGGCCGGAAGCGCTGAAGACGACCTGCTCGCCCGTCCGAGCTGTACCCGAGATCCGCAGCGACAGCGTCGTGCCACGGGCATCGGCCATCTGGGAGGCGACGGTGCGCTGCCAGATCAGCTCGTACAACCGGAACTCGTCGGTGTCCAGGGCGCCGTGCAGCTGGCCCGGGGTCTGGAAGACGTCACCGGCGGGGCGGATGGCCTCGTGCGCCTCCTGGGCGTTCTTGACCTTGCGGGTGTACTGCCGCGGCGTCGGGTGGACGTACTCCGGGCCGTAGAGCTGCCCGGCCTGGGTGCGCGCGGCGTTGATGGCCGACTCCGACAGCGTCGTGGAGTCGGTACGCATGTAGGTGATGTAGCCGTTTTCGTACAGTCGCTGCGCGATGCTCATGGTGCGCTCGGAGGAGAACCGCAGCTTGCGGCCGGCTTCCTGCTGCAGCGTCGATGTCATGAACGGCGCGTAGGGCTTGCGGGTATACGGCTTCTGCTCCACCGAGCTGACGGTCAGCGACTCGCCACGCAGCCCCGCGGCCAGCGCACCTGCGGCCGCCTCGTCGAGCACCAGCACCTCGTCGGGCTTCTTGACCGCGCCGAGGGAGTCGAAATCACGACCGGTGGCGACCCGGCGGCCGTCGACGGTGTTGAGCTTGGCGGTGAATCTGGGCGGAGACGCTTCGGGGTCGGACACGCTGGCGTCCAGCTCAGCGCTGACGTCCCAGTAGCCGGCGCTACGGAACGCCATGCGTTCGCGCTCGCGCTGGACGATGATCCGGGTCGCGACGGACTGCACCCGGCCCGCTGACAGCTTCGGCGCGACCTTCTTCCACAGCACCGGGCTGACTTCGTAGCCGTAGAGGCGGTCGAGGATGCGGCGGGTCTCCTGGGCATCGACCAGGGCAATGTCCAGGTCGCGCGGGTTCTCGGCGGCCGCGCGGATCGCCGGCTCGGTGATCTCGTGGAACACCATGCGCCGGACCGGCACCTTGGGTTTGAGCGTCTCGAGCAGATGCCACGCGATGGCCTCGCCCTCGCGGTCACCGTCCGTCGCGAGATAGAGCTCGTCGACGCCCTTGAGCAGGTCCTTGAGCTCGGTGACCGTGCTCTTCTTATCCGGGCTGACGATGTACAGCGGCTCGAAGTTGTCGTCGACGTTCACGCCGAGGCGGGCCCAGGCCTCACCTTTATATTTGGCCGGCACGTCCGCGGCGTTGCGCGGGAGGTCGCGAATGTGTCCGCGCGACGATTCAACGACATAGTTGGAGCCGAGGTAACCGGCAATCTTGCGCGCCTTGGTAGGCGACTCGACTATGACGAGTCGCCGGACCCGGCTGCCGCTACCGGCACCATCGAGGTCAGCCACCGTATCTATCCGCTCCACTTCTTAGGTCTGCGTTACGACACCGAATGAATGCCTAACGGTCATCCGGTTCTAAGGCAAGTCACAATTTGACACTCCGCGCAAGCCTACGCAAACCGGATGCGGCCAAAATATACGGTGTGCACCCGCTAAATCCGGGGCCATCGGAGAAACGCCTCGGTGAACCCGGGTGGCTCCCCCACGTTCTCTACCAGGCGCATCAACCTCCGGCGACCACTGATCCGCAGGGCCGGGTGATGGCCTCGGGTCCCGATCAGGGTCGGCGCGAGACCGACCCGCATCAGCGCCGACGCCAACGTCGAATGGGTATCCGGTGCGTGGGGATCCAAACCCAACAAGTAGCCGTTCGGCTCCGCGGTACCCGCGGCCAGCACCCAGGCTCGCAGCTCCCGCGGGCCCGGCAACCACCCTTCGGGCACGGTTTTGACCGCTCCGCGGGTCCAATCACGTGCCATCGGCGCCAGCCTGGCGTCGGCTTCGGTGCGCACCAGCGGGGTCTTCTCGTCGGTGTGGGTGATTTCCGGCTCCAGGCCCACTTCGGCGATCATCTCGGCCAGCGCCTCGGCCCGCCACAGCGCGTCGACGACGACCGACAACCGGACTCTTCTGCCGTCCGCCACATCGCCGGTCTGCACGACCTGTCCCGGCGCAGCGAGCAGCCCGGTCAGGTCGGTGACCGCGGGCGGCACCGACTCGGCCGAGAAGAAGGACAGCTGGCTCACCCTGCCGACAGTAGGCCAGCCCACAGAGAAAGACGTGGAGGCAGACCCACGCACCATGCAAGACGCCCCCACTTCGTCGCGGACGATGCGGGGGCGTTATGCGAGTCTCAGTACCTCAGATGGGGCGCACGTTGAGAGCCTGCGGGCCCTTGGCGCCCTGCTCGACCTCGAAGTCGACCTTCTGATTTTCCTCAAGGGTGCGGAACCCGTTGGACTGAATCTGCTTGTAGTGGACGAAGACGTCGCCTCCGCCGCCTTCCTGCTCAATGAAGCCGTAACCCTTTTCCGGGTTGAACCACTTCACGGTCCCCTGTGGCATTGTCCTTCATTTCCTTCTGTCACTGCGGGTGCGATCCACCGAGTCTTCCGGTGTACCGGGAACGCAGGCGACGCTCGCGGGTGTTGACACACGAACACAGAAGCTGCGACCAAGATCAGTCAACCATGTCGGGCGCAGTCGCAACAGTCACCCGGCGAACTGTGGTTAACAATTCATCTTGGCCGCTTTCAGCAGGCGGCGGCCAAGGCCGAGAAGGGATCACAGTGACGCACGCGGAATCCGATGACGCTGCAGCGCAGCCGAACTTCGGGCGTGAGCTGTTGGCCTCCGCGCTGGACGGTACCCCGGCCGACGAGCAACCGCTGCGGCATGTCGCTGATCTGGCCCCGCGTCAGGCTCGCCGAATGCCCTGGCCCGCTTGGGTTGGCGACGACGTGGTGCGGGCGTTCACCGATCGTGGTGTGGCGCAGCCGTGGTCGCATCAGGTATCCGCGGCCGAGTTGGCGTACGCCGGCCGGCACGTGGTGATCGCGACGGGCACCGCATCCGGCAAATCCCTGGCCTACCAATTGCCGATCCTGCACGCGCTGCAAACCGATGTGCACGCCCGGGCGTTGTATCTGTCTCCGACCAAGGCGCTGGGCCACGACCAGCTCCGCGCCGCGCAGTCGCTGTGCGACGCCATTCCCGGCCTCGTCAACATCGCCCCATCTGCCTACGACGGGGACAGCTCAACCGAGGCAAGGCAATTCGCCCGGGAACGGTCCCGGTGGATTTTTTCCAATCCGGACATGACGCACCTGTCGTTGCTGCGCAACCATTCCCGATGGGCCGTGTTCCTGCGTCAGCTGAAGTTTGTGGTGATCGACGAATGCCATTACTACCGAGGTATTTTCGGTTCGAACGTGGCGATGGTGCTGCGCCGGCTGATGCGGCTGTGCGACCGTTACGGGTCGACGCCCACGGTGGTGTTCGCCAGCGCCACCACCGCCGCCCCGGCGCAGACGGCATCCGAGTTGCTGGGCCAGACGGTCACCGCGATCACCGAAGACGGGTCGCCGCACGGTGGCCGCACGGTGGCGCTGTGGGAGCCGGCGCTGCTCACCGATCTGATCGGCGAGAACGGCGCCCCGGTCCGCCGGTCCGCGGGCACCGAGGCCTCTCGGGTGATGGCCGATCTGATCGCAGAGGGCGCCCGCACGCTGACCTTCGTCCGATCACGCATCGGCGCCGAGTTGACGGCGCTCGGGGCACGGGCCCGGCTCGAGAACGTCGCGCCCGAACTGGCCCCGCTGGTGGCGTCCTACCGTGCCGGATACCTGGCCGAGGACCGCCGGGCTCTGGAACACGCTCTGACGGAAGGGGAATTGCGGGGCCTGGCGACCACGAACGCACTGGAGCTCGGCGTCGACATCGCCGGACTGGACGCGGTGGTGCTGGCGGGGTTCCCCGGTACCGTGGCCTCGTTCTGGCAGCAGGCCGGCCGGGCCGGGCGGCGCGGCCAGAGCGCGCTGATCGTGCTGATCGCCCGTGACGACCCACTGGACACCTACCTGGTGCATCACCCCGCCGCGCTGCTCGACAAGCCCATCGAGCGGATCGTGATCGATCCCGGCAACCCGTACGTGCTCTCGCCGCAATTGCTCTGCGCGGCAACCGAACTCCCGCTGACACCAGCCGAGGTGCGGATGTGGGACGCCGAAGCGGTAGCCGAATCCCTCGTGGATGACGGCCTGCTGCGCAAGCGTCCCGCCGGCTACTTCCCGGCACCCGGCGTGGATCCGCATCCCGCCGTGGACATCCGGGGTTCATCGGGTGGGCAGATCGCCATCCTGGAGTCCGGCACCGGACGCATGCTGGGCAGCACCGGCGCCGGCCAGGCGCCGGCTTCGGTCCATCCGGGGGCGGTTCACCTGCATCAGGGCGAGACCTTTCTGGTCGACGCGCTGGACTTCGAAGCCGGCGTCGCCTTCGTGCACGCCGACAATCCCGGCTACACGACATCGGCCCGGGAGGTCACCGACATCTCGCTCCGTGGCACCGGTGAGATTCACCGCTTCGGGCCGGTCGCCATCGGCCTGGTCCCGGTGTCGGTATCCAACACCGTGGTCGGGTTCCTGCGCCGCGCAATGGACGGCGCGGTGCTCGACTTCGTCGACCTCGACATGCCGACCCGCACCCTGGACACCATGGCGGTCATGTGCACCATGACACCGGAGATACTGCTGGACAAGGGAATTGATCCACTGCGAGTCCCTGGATCTCTGCACGCGGCCGAGCACGCCGCGATAGGTCTGCTGCCGCTGGTGGCCAGTTGCGACCGGGGGGACATCGGCGGCGTGTCCACCGCGTCCGGACCGGCACCCGGCGACTTGTCCGGCCTGCCAACGATTTTCGTGTACGACGGCTATCCGGGTGGTGCCGGGTTCGCCGACCGCGGGTTCCGGCAGCTGTCCACCTGGTGGTCAGCCACGGCCGCGGCCATCGAAGCATGTGAGTGCCGTCACGGTTGCCCGTCCTGTGTGCAATCGCCCAAGTGCGGCAATGCGAACGATCCGCTGGACAAAGCCGGTGCTGTGCAGGTACTTCGCCTGGTCGTCGATACCGTGGCGGCCCACGGAAAGTAGTCCGCGGGCCGGTTCCGGGCGGGGCAAAGCGCACCGAAACGGATAAACTACGGCCATGGCAGACGACTGGCTTCTCGTCGAGACCCTCGGCGCCGAACCTGCCGTCGTCGCGCAAGGGCAGCAAACCCAAGACATGGTTCCCATCAGTGCTTTCCTGCGGCGCAACTCCAGTTTGATGGCGATCCAGTCGGCGATCGGCGAAACCGTGCGCGCCGGGCTGCCGCTGACGAGCATCACACCCAAGAGCGACCGGGTGATCCGGACCGAAGTGGTGCAGATGAACGACGGACGCATCCATGGCGTCCACGTATGGGTCGGCACGCCCGAGGCCGATCCGCCCGACCGGATGATCCCGGGTCCACTGAAGTGGGATCTGACCAACGGTATCGCGACCGACACCATGGAGTCGCTGGCCAACAGCGGACTCAACCCGGCGGCCGAGGCCACCCACGGCCGCGCATTCGCCGACGACCTGCAGACCCGCAAGCTCAACCCGAACGAGGCGCGGGTCATCTCGGCCGTCATCAAGCCGAAACCTGGTCAAACCTTCACCAGCACTTGGGAAATGACCGATTTCCGGGGCCGGCCCATCACCGTCGGATTCGCCGCGCGGGTACTCAACGAACCCGACGAGGATGGCCGCGACCGACTGGTCTGCCGGGCCATGAACTGGCGGGGCATCCGGGACCACTCGTCGGCCACACCACTCGACCGGGCGCAGCAGATCGCGGGCGGCCCGCCCGTGCCCGGGGTCTACCGGGCCATGGTGGATCTGAACAGCTGGACGCTCATCAAGTGGATCGGCGAACCATGTCCGCTCTTCGACTGGAGCGCCGACGCGTCGCGCGAGGTGGTGCACCCGAACGAGATCGCCGAGATGGCAGCCATGACGATCGAGTTCGGCAGCGGGCCGACCTCGCGGGTGCTGCGGTTGCGCGCGCACGACGGCGGGTGGGTCCCGATTCACGTCACCGCGCACCGGCTCCAGGTGGCCGACGACACCTTCGCCGGCCTGCTGTCCTTGCGCCTGCCCACCTACGGTGAGCTCATGGCCGCCGGGGACCGGCTGGGCGACGACGCAGCCGAGTCCTGATTACGAATCCCGTTCGGCGTCTGCCGGATTCGCTTCGTCGAAGGGAAGCAGCCGCCGCGCACCGGGCCCTTCGGCCGCGAGCTCGTCGCCGGGGTTGATGACCAGGCAGTGGTTGAGGGAAATACACCCGCACCCGATGCACTGGTCCATCTCCGACTGAAGCCGCGCCAATTCGAGCTGCCGTTCGCGGAGTTGCGCACGCCACCTCTTGTTGAGCCTGGTCCAGTCCCGCAATGACGGCATCCGATCATCGGGAAGCGTCCGAAAGTGCTCGGCGACCTCGCTGAGAGGAATGCCGAGCCGCTTCGCCACCTGGATGACGGCAATACGCCGCTCCAGGTGACGTGGATACAACCGCGTCCCGCCGGCCGTGCGTTCGGGGTGGATCAGCCCCTTCCGCTCGTAGAAGTGCAACGCTGACGCAGCGACGCCGGTCCGTTTCACGATCTCCCCGATGGTGAGGAGATCGGTCGGGCCCATTCGCTTGATCTCAACCATAGTTGAGATTCTACGGTAGCGATATGCCAAGTGACGCAGGGCGGCTCGCGGCCGCTCAGATCATCGTCGCGGTCGGACTACCCCTCGCCTGGTCCGGCGCGGGCCTGACCGTGCGCGACGCCGAGATTCCACCGGCCGAACCGCACCGGCACCTCCACGTCGACCACCACGTCCAACTGCCGCACCGAACACTGACCAACCCGGCTGCCCATGGCTTCGGCAACAGCGGCGGCGCGGCTACAGGACCGGCCGGGCCCTGAGGCCAACGCGCCGGCACCCGCCAGCGCGGCAAGATCGGCCGCCGACTGCGCGCGGTGGCGGCCGACCACCGCGGCGCCGATCGCGGCCGCCCCGGTCAGGAGCCCGATGAGCACCACGATCAGGGTGACGGCGAACACCGTCGCGGCACCACGCTCGTCACGCACCAGGTTCGGGCGCCGCCACCGCCTCCGCCCCCACCGTGATGCCGGGTAGCAGCGGTGACGGAGCACGGACCCGCGCGACGACCCGTCCGCCGTCGCGCCGCACCTCGACCGTGGCGCCGTCGGGTCCGGCACGACGGGCGGTTTCGATGGCGGCACGGTCATCGCCGCGGGCCGCGAGCCGGGCCGCTTCCCGGGCCGCGTCGATGCAGCGGACCTGTATCGAGACCGCCGCGAGGCCACCGATACCGAGGATGGTGACCGCGATGAGCGCGGCAACCGCGAATGCCGCCTCGACGGTGACGCCGCCTCTGTCATCCCCTGGTGGTGAGGGCACGAGAGATGATGTTGGTCAGCGCACTGACGATCGAGTCCCCGGTGACCACGGTGTACAGGATGGCGCCGAACGCGGCAGCGGCCACCGTGCCGATGGCATATTCGACGGTGGACATCCCGCTCTCATCGGTGAGCAGCATGGTCGCTCGGGCTTCGAGTGTGCGAAAGCTGTTCAATGTCATGGTTTTTCCTCCCTTGTCGCGACGCCGGCCGGCGTCGGAAATCGTCGTCCGTCACAGCAGCCCGGACCGGAACACGTCACCCGCCAGACCAGCGACGACGGGCACGATGCCGAGACAGACGAATGCCGGCAGGTAGCAGAGCCCCAGCGGACCGGCGATCAGGACATTGGCCCGCTCGGCGGCAGCGTCCGCCGCGTCACCGGCGTCAGCCCTGGCCTGCTCGGCCAGTTCGGCGACGCCCTGAGCCATCGCAGCGCCCGAGGACGCCGACCGGCGGGCCAACCGCAGCAGCGCGATCACGTGCGGATCAGTACCCCCACCCCGATCCGACCAGGCCGTCGCCGGACTTGCCCCCAAAGCCAGCAGTTCGGCCGCGCGACGCAGCACACCGGCCAATCCGGCCGGCGCCGACGGCACCGCAGCCGAGGCCGCGGCGCTGGTCGCCATGCCCGCCGACAGACAGGCCGCCAGCACGTCCAAGCTCGACGGCACCGCCAGCGCGTCGTCGTTCGACATCGCCGGGGGCGACGACCGGTCCGGCACCCGCGGCCGGATTCGGTGCGCCGGCGTGGCCGGGATCAGCAGAATGGCCAACGCGAGCAGAAGCAGCGACGCCGCGCTCATCGCTGCGCCCGCGCGATGATCCGGTCCGACCACAACAGCCCGAGGCAGCACAGCATCACGCCGACCGCCAGCACAGCCGCCCCGTCGCCGAGCAGGAAGCGCACGGGATGCGCACCGATCAACTGCCCCAAGACAATTCCGAGCGCAGGCAAGGCGGACAGCACCGCCGCCGTCGTCCGGGCTCCGGCCATACCCGCTCTGATCCGCGACGCGAAGCGTTCGCGCGCAACGACGTCCCGCTCCGCGGCACGCATGAGCGGGGCGATGGCCAGGCCGTGGTCGAGCGCCAGTTGCCAGTACACGGCCAGCCGCTGCCAGTGCGCCGGCAGCGCCGACGACCCCGCGACGGCGCGCAGCCCGGCCGCGACATCGGCACCCAGCCGGGCGCGTGCCGCGACCTCCCCCAGCGCCGCAGAGACCGGTCCGTCCACCTCATGAGCCGCGGCGTCGAACGCCGCCACCGGATGTGCCCCGGCACGCAGTTCTCCGACCAGAATGCCGAGCGCACCCTGCAGCGTCTGCGCTTCCCTGGCACGTGCGGCCTCCCGTCGCGAGCGCTGCCACCGCAGCCCAGCGGTCCCGACCAGAGCCGCACCCGCCAGCGTCACCGGCAGGGGTAGCGCGACCAGCGACACCACGGCAACCGCCGCCGATACCCACAGCATCCGCGGACCACTGCCAGACCCCAATCCCGCCAATCGTTTTCGATGCCCCAACCGCTTCAGCCCGCCTGGCTGGGGCGCCACCAGCACCGCCAGCGCCAACATCAGCGCGGGACTCATGACCGACCCCGAGCCGCAAGCAGCTCGCCCAGCGCCGCCATTCCAGGTCCGGCGCCCCGATCGACGTGCCATGCGGTCACGGCCGTGACGATCCCGTCGGAAGCACGGCGCAGCACCGCGATCTCACTCAAGTGCCGGCGCCCGTCACGGGCACGCGCGGTGTGCAGCACGAGCTGGCACGCGGCCGAGAGTTGCGAATGCAGTGCTGCCCGCTCCAACCCGCCGACCGCCGCCAACGCCTCCATGCGGGCGGGCACCTCGGCGGGGCTGTTGGCATGGACCGTCCCGGCCCCGCCCTCGTGGCCCGTGTTGAGTGCGGCGAGCAGATCCACGACCTCCGCACCGCGAACTTCGCCGACCACGATGCGGTCGGGACGCATCCGCAGCGCCTGCCGCACCAGGTCGCGCACCGTCACCTCGCCCACGCCTTCGACGTTGGCGCCGCGAGCGACCAATCGGACCAGATGCGGATGTTGCGGAGCCAGCTCGGCAGCATCCTCGACGCAGACGATCCGTTCGTCCGGGCCGACGGCCCCGAGGAGCGCCGACAACATGGTGGTCTTGCCGGCGCCGGTCCCGCCTGAGACCAGGAAGGCGAGCCGCGCCGCCACGATGTCGGCGATCAATGCGGCGGCAGGCGGTGCGATGGCTCCGGCCCCGACGAGAGCGGCCAGGTCCTGGGTCGCGGGCCGTAGCACCCGCAGCGAGAGGCAGGTGCCTGCCGCGGCGATCGGCGGCAGCACGGCATGCAACCGGACGCTCAAGCCGCCACCGACACTATCCAGGTGACCGTCGACCCACGGTTGCGAATCATCCAGCCGACGACCGGCAGCCAGCGCCAGCCGTTGCGCCAAGCGCTGTACGGCGGCCTCGTCCGGAAAGCGGACCATGCTGCGGCGCAACCCGTTTCCATCGTCAACCCACACCTCGTCGGGCGCGCTCACCAGCACGTCGGTGGTACCCGGCGCCCGCAGGAGCGGCTCCAGAATCCCGGCACCGGTCAGTTCGGTCTGCAACAGCCGCATGCCGGCCAGTACGTCACTGTCGGCAAGCACGCCGCCGGACTCGGCGCGAATGGCTGCGGCCACCGAGTTGGGATGCAGCGCGCCGCTGTTCTGTGCGGCCAGTCGCTCCCGGACGCGATCCACCAACGACGACGTCATGTGCGATCCGCCTCTGGCTGCTCGCTGCGTGTCATGCCGCCTCCCCCGGCTGCCCGCGCAGCACCGCGAGCACGCGGCGGGCGGCCATCGCCAGCGGTGACCTGTTCCGCAGACTGCGGCCGAGACCGCCCCGCTCCAGCGCATCGTCGAGACTGCTCTCCGCGCGCATGGTGGCCAGCAGCGGTAACCCCAGGATCGTCGATATCTCGGCAGCGCGGAGCCCCCCGGGCGCCGGACCCCGAACCACCACACCGACGTTCGGATTGAGCGCCGCCACCCAATCCGCCACCACGCGGGTGGCTGCACAGGCCCGCACCTCCGCCGGCACCACCAACACCACGAGATCGGCTGCGACAAGGGCCGTCTCCGCCGCAGCCGACGCCTGCCGCGGCACATCGCAGATCACGGTCGCACCAGCCCGGCTCCCGGCCTCGACAACGGCGGCCAGCGCCGCCGGCCTCAACTCGACGCCGGTGCGCCCGGCTGACAGCATCACCACGCCGCGCCGGCGCGGCAGCGCATCACGCAGCGCCGCATAACTGAGCCGTCCGCCCGCTGCCGCCAGGTCCGGCCAGCGCAGGCCGGCATCGCCCTCGGCGCCGAGGGCCAGATCGATGCCGCCGCCCCAGGCGTCGACATCAACCAACAGACATTCGTGGCCCGGGTCGCCCGCGGCCTGCGCCAAGGCGATCGCAAACACCGATGCACCGCCACCCCCGCGGCCACCGATCACCGCGACGACGGCACCTCGGCGACCGTCCGATTCACCGGCCGCAGCGTCGGCCAGGACACCGACCAGATCGGATTCCTGGCCGGGCAAGGTGATGACCTCCTGCGCGCCGATCACCATCGCGGCCTCGAACTCGCGAGTGCCCGGCGCTTCGGCGGCGATCAACACCACGGCGGGCCGCCGTGGCATCCCGAGCTCGCGACAGCGCCGCGCGGCCGCGACATCGAGCAGTACCGCCGCCGCTCCGACCCACGCATTCCGGCCGGACGGCTCTGCCGCGTACACCACCCTGATGCCCGCCGCCGCCGCGATGCGCTCGATGTCGTCGCGCAGTCCGGCGTCGGAGATCAGCGCCAGCGCCCCGGTTGTTGTCATGGATCCACCGTGATCGGCAGCAGGCCGCGACACCAGAGCGCGCACGCAGAATGTGGATGGATCGCAAACTGTGGACAACTTTATTGACGGAGTCGTGAGAATGTCGTTCCGCAACTTTTTGCGAACTTCGAGCGACATTCGGCGAGCCAGGATCGCGACGGTTGCGCCACACACAGAAGAGAAAGAACCGGCGCCGACAGAAACGCGTCGGAGAGGTTTCGCCGGGAGGAAATCTGACCTCCCCCGAAAAAGGGACGACCCCCGCCAGGGGGGGAGGAGGCGGAGGTCGTCGTGGATCAGCCCCGGGGGGTCGGGCTGATGCACACCCGGCGCTAGCCGGGTAAGGCCCACTATACACACGTCAACAGGGCTCTGCGCAACTGTTGATTGTCTGTGAAAGGGGCGTGTCAGCACGTCAATCGCCGCGGCGGTCATGCCACCGGCGACCGACACGGCGGCGCCGGCGTCCACCCGGCGACGGTATTCCGGAGCATATGCTGGGAGCCGTGACCGCTACCGATCCGGCCGCCGGGGCCGCGGCCGCGCCGCGCCAGGAGGCCGAGTCCAGCGGTCCCGTGCGCACCGCAGCCTTCTTCGATCTCGATAAAACTGTCATCGCCAAGTCGAGCACCCTCGCTTTTAGCAAACCTTTCTTCAACCAGGGACTACTGAATCGGCAAGCTGTGCTCAAGTCCACTTATGCACAGTTTCTGTTCCTGATGTCGGGCGCCGACCACGATCAGATGGACCGCATGCGGTCGTACCTGACCAACATGTGCACCGGCTGGGACGTCGAACAGGTCAAGTCGATCGTCGCCGAGACGCTGCATGACATCGTCGACCCACTGGTCTTCGCCGAAGCCGCCAACCTGATCGCCGATCACAAGCTGTGCGGCCGCGACGTCGTCGTGGTCTCGGCGTCCGGCGAGGAGATCGTGGCGCCGATCGCCCGCGAACTCGGTGCCCACCATTCGATGGCAACACGCATGGTGGTCACGGACGGCAAGTACACCGGCGACGTCGACTTCTACTGCTTCGCCGAGGGCAAGGTGCGGGCCATCGAGGAACTCGCCGCCCGCGAGGGCTATGCGCTCGAGCACTGCTACGCGTACTCGGACTCCATCACCGATCTGCCGATGCTCGCGGCCGTCGGCCACCCGGCCGTGGTCAATCCGGATCGCGCACTACGCAAGGAGGCCGTCGCGCGCGACTGGCCGGTACTGACCTTCAACCGCCCGGTCTCGCTGCGAGACCGCCTCTCGGCGCCGTCGGGAGCCGCCGTCGCCACGACGCTGGCCGTCGGCGCCAGCGCCCTCGCAGCCGGCGCCGTGACGTACTCGCTGCTCCGTCGGCTGAACTTCTGAAAGCTACCGACGAGTTGCTGACGGCCCGTCCGTAACAATCACAAATCACCGCCGATTGACCCTTGATGTGACTGCGGTCACGTAGTACAAAGGAAGCACGGAAGCCCCCAAGGCCAAGACCGAGCCGGAAGAGAAGGTTCGACCTCCCGAAGCGGGCATCCCAGCACGGAATGCCGGCACCCACGCGGAGCACATACCGCGACAATGGTAAAAGCGTTGTGGGCCTGCGTAATTGCGAAAAGCGAACGGCTAAGAGAATTCCTTGGGTGGAGTTGTAGCCGCAGCGCATTGCAGGGACGCCGAGGCCACCCACACAACCCAAGAAGCACGCTTGGTAACCGGGGTTCCGTGCTAGCGGGCGGCGAGCCGAGTCAGATATCTGACGACGGAGCGCCGCCTGCTTTTATGTTTGACCGTTTGCTGGAGCCAGTGCCGGCCGAACCGCTACTTGGCGGAAGCCTGCGCGATGGACAGCGCCTCGCGCGCCCCGGAATGCAGGCCGCGGCTGCTGCAGATGAGCCACGCCGTCAGGCCGTCAGCGGTCCCCGACGCGAAGCCCCGTGCCGCGGCACGGTATTCGCCGACCTCACGCATCCAGTACATCTCGGGCACGCCGAGACCGTGCGGGTCCAGCCCGCTGGCCATGGTGATCAGCCGCGACACCGCGCGCGCCACCACACCGTCGGCCACCCCGAACGGAGCCAGGCTCAGGAGTTCGCCATGAGCGACGGCCGCGAGCACTGTCGCCGGCACGCGGCTCCCCAGTCCCGTTTCGCTCCTCGCGTGCGCACCACCCACGATCTCGCCGAGCAGTTCCAGCCGCCGACCCACGTCCGGATCATCGGTGCGGGGGCGGCCGAGGTGGTCCTCATCCGCCAGATCCGCGGCCGCCAGTGTGTGCAGCCGGGCGATCGCCTGCAAGGGTGCCCGCTGCCAGACCCCGATCAGCGCCGTCGCGCCACCTTCGAGAGCCTCGGCCACCCGCAGCGCGCCGGCCAGCACGGCATCAGCACGCTCCCCCTTTGCGGGAGCCTCACCCTCTTTGCTGAAACTCAGCGCGCCACCGTCCAGCACTGACGACGCCCGGGCCGCCCGCATCGAGGCCTCGGCTGCGGTGGCGGGCCAACCGCGCAGGTTCACCTTGTGTCGATGGGCTCTACCGAGCGCTTCACGCGCCTCGTCTCCCGCCTCGGCCACGCCGGGCAGTTCTGCCAAAGGAGCCAGCGGGTCAGGTGCAGCCACGTCCGCACAGGGTAGTGCCACGAGGTGGCCACCACCAACGTCCCGGTGGCGAGCCACCACCAACGTCCCGGTGGCGAGCCACCACCAACGTCCCGGTGGCGAGCCACCACCAACGTCACGGTGGCGAGCCACCACCAACGTCACGGTGGCGAGCCACCACCAACGTCATTGCAACGTGTCAGTGACTACGCTCACAGCCATGACACAAGACACCGCTGTGCCACAGGCTTATCCGCCGCCTGCCGAGTTCGCCGCGCAGGCCAATGCCACTGCTGCGTTGTATCAGGAGGCCGACGCCGATCGCCTGGAATTCTGGCGCCGCCAGGGCGAGCGGTTGTCCTGGGCCACCCCGTTCACGCAGGTTCTGGACTGGTCAAATGCCCCGTTCGCCACGTGGTTCGGCGACGGGAAACTCAATGTCGCCTACAACTGCGTCGACCGCCATGTCGAGGCCGGCAACGGTGACCGTGTCGCGATCCATTGGGAAGGCGAGCCCGTCGGTGACGCCCGCGACATCACCTACGCCCAGCTCAAGGACGAGGTCAGCAAGGCCGCCAACGCCCTGACCGCCCTCGGCCTGGTCGCCGGCGACCGCGTCGCCATCTATATGCCGATGGTGCCCGAGGCCATCGTGGCGATGCTGGCCTGCGCCCGTCTCGGTGTCATGCACTCGGTCGTGTTCGCCGGGTTCTCGGCCACCGCCCTGGGCGCGCGCGTCGAGGACGCGCACGCCAAGCTGGTCATCACCACCGACGGGCAGTACCGGCGCGGGCAGGCCGCCTCGCTCAAGACCGCCGTCGACGAAGCCGTCGCGGGACAACCGAGCGTGGAGCACGTGCTGGTGGTCAAGCGCACCGGCATCGACGTCGACTGGACCGAGGGTCGCGACGTCTGGTGGCACGAGATCGTCGACGCGCAGTCAACCGAGCACACTCCCGAGGCGTTCGACGCCGAGCAACCGCTGTTCCTGCTGTACACCTCCGGCACCACCGGCAAGCCCAAGGGCATCGTGCACACCAGCGGCGGCTACCTGACCCAGGCGTCCTACAGCCACCACAACGTCTTCGACATCAAACCCGACGACGTGTACTGGTGCACCGCCGACATCGGCTGGGTCACCGGGCACACCTACATCGTCTACGGCCCGCTGTCCAACGGCGTCACGCAGGTGGTCTACGAAGGCACCCCCACCTCACCGACCGAGCACCGGCACTTCGAAATCATCGAAAAGTACGGCGTCACCATCTATTACACCGCCCCGACGCTGATCCGCACCTTCATGAAGCTGGGCCACCAGATTCCCGCGTCCCACGAACTGTCGAGCCTGCGGGTGCTGGGCAGCGTCGGCGAGCCCATCAACCCCGAGGCCTGGCGCTGGTACCACGAATACATCGGCGCCGGTGAAGCCCCCATCGTGGACACCTGGTGGCAGACCGAGACCGGCGCCATCATGATCTCCCCGCTGCCCGGCGTCACCGCCGCCAAGCCCGGCTCGGCCATGACCCCGCTGCCCGGCATCAGCGCCAAGATCGTCGACGACGACGGCAACGAACTGGTCCCCGGCGCCGACGAAGCCGAGCACGTCACCGGCTACCTGGTCCTCGACAAGCCGTGGCCGGCGATGCTGCGCGGCATCTGGGGAGACGACGAGCGCTTCAAGGACACCTACTGGTCCCGGTTCGCCGAGCAGGGCTGGTACTTCGCCGGTGATGGCGCCCGCTACGACGCCGACGGCAACATCTGGGTCCTGGGCCGCATCGACGACGTCATGAACATCTCCGGCCACCGCATCTCCACCGCCGAGGTCGAATCCGCGCTCGTCGGGCACTCCGGTGTGGCCGAGGCCGCCGTCGTCGGCGCCACCGACGCCACCACCGGCCAGGCCATCTGCGCGTTCGTCATCCTCAAGGAAAGCGCGCACGGCGGGCCGGAGAACATGATCGAGGAACTGCGCGCCCAAGTGGCGCGGGAGATCTCCCCGATCGCCAAACCGCGCGAGATCCACGTCGTGCCCGAGCTGCCCAAGACCCGCAGCGGCAAGATCATGCGCCGACTGCTACGCGATGTCGCCGAAGGCCGCGAACTCGGCGACACCTCGACCCTGGTCGACCCCAGCGTCTTCGAGGCCATCCGCGCCAGCAAGTAACCCGGAACGCGAAAGGCCCCCAACATCACGTTGGGAGCCTTTTTCGTATCGTCAGGCGATGGGGACGTAACCCGCGCCCGGGCGGTTCTTGGCGTCGAGGTCAGAGATCACCGCATTGATCGACACCGTCACGGCTGGGGTGTGCAGCGGCACGTACTTGACGACACACGTCGGCAGGTCATCGCTGAAGGCCCCGTGGATCATGCCGACCAGCTTGTTGTTCACGGTGACCGGTGCACCCGAGTCGCCTGGTTGGCCGCATACCTGGTCGACGATGGTGCCCGGGTCCTGTCCCGGACCCCAGGTGACGCCACAGGTGTAGCCCGTCGTGCGGCCCAGTTTGCACGCCACTTGGCCGAACGCCGGGTCCGGACCGATGCCGTCGATCTGGAATCCGTTGACGTTGTTCAGCGGCTGCACCTTGGCCGGGTCGAATTCGATGACGGCGTAATCCAGGGGCTGGCTGCCGGCCACCATGACGCCCAGATTGCCGCGGTTCTCGGCGCCCTCGGCCGCCACTTCGTGGCCCGGGCCGCCGCAGTGCGCCGACGTGAAGCCGACGAGCTTGCCGCGGTTGTCGTGCCCGATGGTGGTGAGGGTGCAGAAGGTATCGCCATCGACGACGATGCCCGAGCCACCGCCGAGCGGCACCGGTGCGTCGGCGTGTGCCGGCACCCCGGCCGACGCGCCAAGCAGGGCAATGGCCGTCGCGAACAGGGCTGCCAGACGCATCGTGAACCTTCTCCGAGTTGTGGTGACGACAGCGCCGTCGCCAAGCCGGGCCATTCTAGCCCGCGCCTTTCGCTGGCCGGGATCGTTAAGCGGCGCCCCACGTGGCAACATATGCCAGGACTACACCGACGCCGGGAGGACGTGTTCGTGAGCAATGGCGATCGCAAGAATGGCGCAGTTCCAGCCACGGTGACCTCGATCCCGCTGGTGGATCCGCATGCGCCCAAGGCTGATCCGTCGATCGGCGATCTGGTCAAGGAAGCCACCGCGCAGATGTCGACGCTGGTGCGCGCCGAGGTCGAACTGGCGCGTGCCGAGATCACCGCCGACGTGAAGAAGGGCCTGACCGGCAGCGTCCTGTTCATCGCCGCACTGGTGGTGCTGTTCTACTCGACGTTCTTTTTCTTCTTCTTCCTCGGTTCGCTACTCGAGCTGTGGCTGCCCAGCTGGGCGTCGTACCTCATCGTCTTCGCACTCATGGTGCTGACGACCGGTGCGCTCGCGTTCCTGGGCTTCCTCAAGGTGCGCAAGATCCGCGGGCCGCGGGACACCATCGCCACGGTCAAGGAGGCCAAGGTGGCGCTGACGCCGGGCCACGACAAGTCCTCGAGTCAGAGCATCGCCCGCACGGCTTCTAGCGACACCTCAGGCTGGTAGTGCCGCCACCTGATCCGTCGGTCGTCCGGATCGACGGTCCGTGGCGACACCTCCAGGTGCACGCGAACGGGATCCGCTTCCACGTCGTCGAGGGCGAAGGTTCGGAGCCCGACCAGCGGAACGCGGACGGTTCCTCCAACGCGGAGCGCCCGTTGGTGATCCTGCTGCACGGATTCGCCTCGTTCTGGTACTCGTGGCGCCATCAGCTGCGCGACCTCCGCGGTGCCCGGGTGGTCGCGGTGGACCTGCGCGGCTACGGCGGCAGCGACAAACCACCGACCGGCTACGACGGCTGGACGCTGGCCGGGGACACCGCCGGCCTGGTGCGCGCGCTGGGACACCATTCCGCGGTACTGGTCGGGCACGCCGACGGCGGCCTGGTCTGCTGGGCCACGGCGATGCTGCATCCGCGGGCGGTGCGGGGTATCGCGCTGATCAGTTCACCCCATCCGATGGCGCTGCGGTCCTCGACGCTGACCGATCGGGCCCAGCGCGCGGCCCTGTTGCCCGCGATGCTGCGCAACCAGGTGCCGTGGTGGCCCGAACACGTCCTCACACGCCAGAACGGCGCCGCCGTCGAGCAGCTCGTCCGCAGCCGCGCCGGCGCCGCCTGGCCGGCGTCGGAGGATTTCGCGCAGACGGCTACCCACCTGCGTACCGCGATTCAGATCCCGTCGGCCGCGCACTCGGCGCTGGAGTACCAGCGCTGGGCGGCGCGCAGTCAGGTCCGCAGCGAGGGCCGGCGCTTCATGCGCGCGATGAAACAGCGCACCACGGTACCGATCCTGCATCTGCACGGCACCGCCGATCCCTACGTGCTCGACGACCCGGTCCGCCGGACCCAGCGCTACGCTCCGCAGACCCGCTTCGTATCCGTCACCGGCGCAGGGCATTTCGCGCACGAAGAGCAGCCGTCGAGCGTCACCTCGGAGCTGTCGACATTCCTGCACCAGCTATCCGGCTGAGATGCACCGTCCGGTCGGGACCGCGTCCTGGTTGTCGACCTTGGCCATCTGCTTGGCCACCTCGTCGGCGGTGAGCACGAAGCCGGTGTCGGCGTCGTCGACCGCGGCGCCGAACACGACACCGAGCACCTTGCCATTGCCGTCGATCAGCGGACCGCCCGAATTGCCTTGGCGGACATTGCCTCTGATGGTGTAGACCTCACGCGTGACGGTCGTGGAGTGGTAGATGTCCGGCCCGTTGAGTTTGATGATCTCGCGGATGCGGGCCGGGGTCGCGGCGAATTCACCGCCGCCCGGGTAGCCCATCACCACCGCCCCGGTGCCGGTCTGGGCTTCCTGCATGTCGAACTTCAGCGGCGCCGCGGGCAGGTCGGGCGCATCGAGAATCGAGATGTCGGCCTCGGGGTCGTAGGAGACGACCTTGGCGTCATAGCTCTTGTCGTCGACCTGGACGGTGACGCTGTTGGAGCCGGCCACCACGTGGGCGTTGGACATCACCCGGCCGGGCGCCACCACGAATCCGGTGCCCTCGAGCACCTTCTGGCAGCTCTGCGCCACGCCGCGGATCTTCACAACACTGCCCTTGGCGGCGGCCACCGCCGGATCGCCCACGAGCGCGGGATCCGGAGCCGAGACGCTGACGATCGGGGTACGGCCGAACGGCTGCAGCACCGACGGCAAGCCGGAGGTGTTCAGCAGCGCCGAGAGCCGGGTCGGCACCCGCTTCAGCCAGGCCGGCGCGACATCGTTGACCTCTGACAGCACGCGCGAGCCGTTCACCGCCGCAGCCAGATTCGGCTGGTCCGACGACGTCAGCGGGGTGGCCAGCAACCAGGCGGCGACCAGGACCGCGACCAGTTGCAGGGCCATGCCGACCACCGAGTCGAATCCGCGCACCACGTCGTTGCGCATGGCACCGCGGACCGCGCGGCCCAGCACCACACCGGCGATCTCGCCGACGACGACCAGGCCCAGGATCAGGAACAGGGCGATGAAGAGCTTGCTACGCGCGCCGTCGACATGCGCCACCACATGGGGCGCGAGCAGCACACCGGCCACCGCGCCGAGCACCACACCGAGAAAAGACAGCAGAGAGCCCAACGCCCCGGACCGCCAGCCCGAGACGGCGGCGACGAATGCGACGGACAGAACGGCCAGATCCAGCCATTGTGAAGGTGTCATGGTTGATCCACACGGTAGCCGCTGGAGTCCCCCAGCAGCGCCATTGCCGCATCCAGTTCCTCGATGACGTCGGTGTTCCACGGCTCGGCCCAGCCTGCGACGTCGAGCATCGCGGAGATCACCTGAGCGGTGAAGCCCCACACCAGCATCTGGTTGAGCAGAAATGCCGGGCCGGCGAACCGCCGCGTGTTCTCCTTGCGGTACACCATCAACCGATTCTCGGGATTGACGAAGGCGCGCACCGGAACCCGCGCGGCGATGGCCGTCTCCGCCGGGTCGACAGCGAGGACGTGACCGGGGTCGGGTGAGTACGCGAGCACCGGGACCACGTGAAAACCCGAGGGCGGGATGAACATTCGGTCCAATGTCGCCAGCACGTGCAGCCGCGAGGTGTCGATACCGGTCTCCTCGGTCGCCTCGCGCAGCGCGGTGCCGACGGGACCGCCGTCCTCCGGATCGGACGCGCCACCCGGGAAGGCCGCCTGCCCGGCATGATGCCGCAACGTCGACGCGCGGACGGTGACCAGCAGGTCGGCATCGGGCGGCAGCGCACCAGCCGGGGCGTCGGGCGCCCCCGAGAACAGCACCAGGACCGCCGCGTCCCGTTTGGTGCCGGTCAATGTCGCGGTGGCCCCTGCGGCGGTGATGGCCGCCAACACGCTCGCCGGCACCCGGCGGCGGTAGGCCTGCGGCAGGTCTGCCGCGTTGTCGACCAGCGGCCGCAGCCAGGCCGGGGCGGCCTGCGGGTTCAGCACGTTCACCCCGACACTCCTAACGCTTGACGATTCACCATTGTGAATTCACTGCACTGGCGATCTCATCGGCACTGGTGAACGGCCGGGGCAGGACGTGCGCCACGCTACCGTCCGGGCGCAGCACCACGGTCGCAGGCATCACGTTGGGCACGCCCAGCGCGGCCGCGACCAGCCGGCGGCCGTCTTGCAGCATCGGCAGCTTGACGCCCAGGTCGGCCAGCCGCAGCAGCCCGGCGGTCTCGTTCTCGTCCTGATGAACCGTCACCACGGTCACCCGGGTACCCATCCGGCGCTGATACTCGGCCAGGGCCGGCAGTTCGTCGGCGCAGGGTCCGCACCAGTAGGCCCACAGGTTCAGCACCACGGCCCGGCCGGCGAGGGCCTTCGCGACGTCGACGGGCGCGCCGTCAGCCGCGCAGTCCACCGTGATGCCCTGCAGGGCCCCCGGCCCGGGTCCGCCCTGCGGGGCGGGACAGGGCGGCAGCGCCGCTTCGGCCCGTGGCCCGGCCAGCGCCGCCGGGGTATCGGCGTCGCGATGCGCCCGGGCCCCGTTGAGCTGGCCGGCCTGCCGGCCCGCCGGCCCGGACGCGGTCTGGTTGTCGCCCAGCTGCCGCCACAGCGCCACGCCGAGAACGGCGAACACGGCCAGCACCACCACGGTCCAGCGGGTCGATCGACTCACTCGGTGATCCCGGCCAGTGCCAGCAGATGCTCGGTCTCCGGCCCCTTGACCAGCGCCGCCGCGGTCGCCAGGTCCGTCGGCCCGATGCCGTAGGACGGGCAGTCGCGGGCCAGGACGCACACGCCGCAGGCCGGCGTGCGGGCGTGGCAGACCCGGCGCCCGTGGAAGATCACGCGGTGCGACAGCAGGGTCCACTCCTTGCGCGGGATCAACTCCCCGACCGCGTGTTCAACCTTGACCGGGTCCTCTTCGGCGGTCCAGCGCCAGCGCCGTACCAGCCGCCCGAAGTGGGTGTCCACGGTGATGCCCGGGATGTCGAAGGCGTTGCCGAGGATGACGTTGGCGGTCTTGCGGCCCACGCCGGGCAGCGTGACCAGCTCGTCCAGGGTGTCCGGCACCTCGCCGTCGAAGCGGGCCACCAGTGCCTGGCCCAGCCCGATGATCGACGTCGCCTTGTTGCGGTAGAAGCCGGTGGGCCGGATCAGTTCCTCGAGCTCGGTCCGGTGGGCCTGCGCATAGTCCAGCGCGGTCGGGTACTTGGCGAACAACGCCGGCGTCGTGAGGTTCACTCTCTTATCCGTGCACTGCGCCGACAGGATGGTGGCCACCGCGAGCTCCAGCGGATTGGTGAAGTCCAGTTCGCAGTAGACGTGCGGAAATGCCTGCGCCAGTTCACGATTCATCCTCCGCGCGCGACGCACCAGACCGAGGTGGGTTTCGCGGTCGTATTTTGCGGTGGATCGTCGCGCAGGCACGCCGGTAAGCGTACTGAGAGAAGTGGGTAAGGATACTTTGACCGGCGTCGTTTCGTGACCACCCTGAGACATTCGGCGTGTTTACTTCTGCGTGTGTCCTGGTTGCTGGTTGTGTGCATTCCCGGGTTGCTCATGGTGGCAACCTTCGGGTTGAGCCGCCTCGAAGCCATGCTCGATACATCCAAGGAGACCTACACCGCCGCGGACGTCAAAGCGTTCGTCGACAAGGTCAAAACGGCCTGGTCACAGCAGGCTGCAGCCGCGGACACACTGCCGCACCGATCGGCACCCCGATTCGAGGAACCCCGTGCGCTGGCGGCCCCGTCGCCGACGCGCGACAACCCACTCGGAGCCTTCGGCGAACCCGAATTACCCAGCCGCGCGTATGCCCACTATGCGAGCAATCCGCAATTTCGCGAGACTCGCCAGGCGAATCGTGTGTAGCGTGGCTGGTTGCGAAACGGCTTACCACTAGACTGACTTTGTTAACCAGTTCACTGGCTAGCTTGCGCGCGTTTTTGATCACTCACCAGCCTTAGGGAGCAACGTGGACGAGATCCTGGCGAGGGCCGGAATCTTCCAGGGTGTCGAGCCCACCGCGGTATCCGCACTGACCAAACAGCTGCAACCGGTCGACTTCCCCCGCGGACACACCGTGTTCGCCGAGGGCGAGCCGGGTGACCGCCTCTACATCATCATCTCCGGCAAGGTGAAGATCGGCCGCCGGTCACCGGACGGCCGGGAAAACCTGCTGACCATCATGGGTCCGTCGGACATGTTCGGTGAGCTGTCGATCTTCGACCCGGGTCCCCGGACCTCGAGCGCCATCACCATCACCGAGGTGCGGGCGGTCTCGATGGACCGTGAAGCGCTCCGTGCGTGGATCGCGGACCGTCCGGAGATCGCCGAGCAGCTGCTGCGCGTGCTCGCGCGCCGGTTGCGCCGCACCAACAACAACCTGGCCGATCTGATCTTCACCGACGTGCCCGGTCGGGTGGCCAAGCAGCTGCTGCAGCTGGCCCAGCGGTTCGGCACGCAGGAGGGCGGCGCCCTGCGCGTCACCCACGACCTGACCCAGGAAGAGATCGCGCAACTCGTCGGCGCCTCGCGCGAAACCGTGAACAAGGCACTCGCCGACTTCGCGCACCGCGGCTGGATCCGGCTCGAGGGCAAGAGCGTGCTGATCTCCGACTCGGAGCGGCTGGCCCGCCGAGCGCGCTAGTTTTCCCGCCGAAACGGCATTCCAGCAGAGCAGTTCTCGAACTTCTCCTGCTGGAATGCCGTTTCGTTGTTAAGCAGTCCGCAGGTAGTCCAACTGGGCCTGAACCGATTTCTCCGCGGCGTCCCACAGCTTCTGGTCGACGTCGGTGTAGACGTGCTCGACCACCTGCCGCGCCGACGCCTCGTCACCGAGCACCTGCAGGGCGCCCCGCACCTGGTCCAGCCGTTCCTCGCGGTGCGCGAGGTACATCGCCGTCACCTTGGATAGATCAGGCAGATCGGCACCATGCCCGGGCAGGACGGTCCGTCTGCCCAGCCCCTGCAGCCGCCGCAGTGATTCCAGGTAGTCGCGCAGGCTGCCGTCCTCGTTGTCGATGACGGTGGTGCCACGGCCCAAGACCGTGTCCGCGGTCAAGACGGCCTCGTCGACGAGGAAAGACAGCGAATCGGCCGTATGCCCCGGCGTAGCCATGACCTTGATCCGCAGGCCCGCGGCGTCGATCACCTCGCCGTCGGCGAGCGGTCCGCCCAGGCCGCGCAGAAAGCCGCTACCCACCGACCGCACCACTGCCCCGGTCATGCCGACGAGTTTGTCGATGCCACCGGTGTGGTCGTCGTGCTTGTGGCTGATCAGCACCAGCGGAATCTTGCCCAGCGCGGCGATCCGCTCCAGGTGCGCATCGTCGTCAGGCCCCGGGTCGACGACGACCATCTCGTCGCTACCGGGCCCGCGCAGCACCCAGGTGTTGGTGCCGTCGAGCGTCATGATGCCCGGGTTGTCGCAGAGTAAGACGCCGGCCGACACTGTGTCTGTTTCCAACACCGGCCGCAGCACGCCATACGCAGGATGATTCATAAGGACACAACCGCCCTCCCGATGGTCGATCGCTTACGCGATCTCCACGATCAGCTCCACCTCAACAGGAGCATTCAACGGCAACTCGGAGACCCCGACCGCCGACCGGGCGTGCGCGCCGGCCGGGCCGAACACCTCGCCCAGCAACTCGGACGCCCCGTTGATCACCGCGGGCTGGCCGTTGAACCCCGGCGCCGAGGCGACGAATCCGACGACCTTGACCACGCGCACCACCGAGTCGATGCCGACCAGCGCGTGCACCGCGGCCAGCGCGTTGAGTCCACAGATCCGAGCCAGGGCCTTGCCGTCGTCGGCGCTGACCTCAGCGCCGACCTTGCCTTCGGCCGGCAGCGTGCCGCCCTGCATGGGCAACTGCCCCGAGGTGTAGACGAGATTTCCGGTGCGGACCGCGGGCACATACGCCGCCAGTGGCGCAACGACTTCCGGGAGCTCGATGCCGAGTTCGGCCAACCGGTCGGAAATACTCACTTCGGCCGCTTCAGGTAGGCGACATGCTGCTCACCGCTCGGGTTGGCCAGTACCGACACCAACTCCCACCCGTCCTGGCCCCACTGGTCCAGGATCTGTTTGGTGGCGTGGATCAGCAACGGGACGGTGGCGTACTCCCACCGGGTCGGTTCGCTCATGCCGCCGAGCTTATCGGCCGAGGGGTACCGCATGGTTAACATGCTGGGGTGACCTCCGAATCCACGGGCCAAACCCATACCGGTTGGCCCGCGCGCCTGGACCAGGCGCGCCTCCACTTCGTCACCGGCAAGGGCGGGACTGGCAAAACCACCGTCGCCGCCGCGCTGGCGCTGGCGCTGGCCGCCGGTGGCCGCAGCGTCTTGCTGGTCGAGGTCGAGGGGCGCCAGGGCATCGCTCAGCTTTTCGACGTGCCGCCACTGCCGTACGGAGAGCAGAAGATCGCGACCGCCGAGGGCGGCGGGCAGGTCAACGCGCTGGCCATCGACACCGAGGCCGCGTTCCTGGAATACCTGGACATGTTCTACAACCTCGGCATCGCGGGCCGCGCCATGAAGCGCATCGGTGCCGTCGAGTTCGCCACCACGATCGCGCCCGGCCTGCGTGACGTCCTGCTCACCGGCAAGATCAAGGAGGTCGTGGTCCGTAACGGCAAGTCCGCCAAGGAACTCAAGGGACAGCGTCCCTACGACGCCGTCGTGGTCGACGCCCCGCCGACGGGCCGCATCTCCCGCTTTCTCGACGTCACCAAGGCCGTCTCGGATCTCGCCAAGGGCGGCCCGGTGCACTCCCAGGCCGATGGCGTCGTGAAGCTGCTGCACTCGGAGCTCACCGCCATCCATCTGGTCACGCTGCTCGAGGCGCTGCCGGTGCAGGAGACCCTGGAGGCCATCGAAGAATTGCGGGAGCTGGACCTGCCGATCGGCAGCGTCATCGTCAACCGCAACATCCCGGCGTACCTGTCGGTGGACGATCTGGCGAAGGCCGCCGAGGGCGTCGTCGACGCCGATGCGGTGCGCGCCGGCCTCTCCGACGCCGGAATCACCCTGTCCGACAGCGACTTCGCCGGACTGCTCACCGAGACCATCCAGCACGCGACGCGCATGATGGCACGCGCCGAGAGCGCCGAGGCGCTCGACGCCCTCGAAGTGCCCCGCCTCGAACTGCCCGCCCTGCCCGACGGGGTCGACCTGGGCAGCCTGTACGAACTCGCCGAAGCGCTCGAGCAGCAAGGGGTTGGCACCAAATGAGCGGCAAGCCAGGCCATAACCTGTTGAAGCTGGATATGCACGCGATCCTGTCGGACACCGCGAATCGCGTCGTGGTGTGCTGCGGCGCGGGCGGCGTCGGCAAGACCACCACGGCCGCCGCGATGGCGCTGCGCGCGGCCGAGTACGGCCGCACCGTCGTGGTGCTGACCATCGACCCGGCCAAGCGGCTGGCGCAGGCCCTCGGCATCAAGGACCTCGGCAACACCCCGCAGCGGGTGCCGCTGGCGCCGGAGGTGCCGGGCGAGCTCTACGCGATGATGCTGGATATGCGTCGCACCTTCGACGAGATGGTGGTGCAGTACTCGGGCGAAGACCGCGCCGACTCCATCTTGGAGAACCAGTTCTACCAAACCGTCGCGACGTCGCTGTCGGGCACGCAGGAGTACATGGCGATGGAGAAACTCGGCCAACTGCTGGCCGAGGACAAATGGGATCTGGTCGTCGTCGACACCCCGCCGTCGCGCAACGCGCTGGACTTCCTGGATGCGCCGAAGCGGCTGGGCAACTTCATGGACAGTCGCCTGTGGCGCCTGCTGCTCGGACCGGGCCGCGGCATCGGCCGGCTGGTCACCGGGGCCATGGGCCTGGCGATGAAGGCGCTGTCGACCGTGCTCGGTTCGCAGATGCTCTCCGACGCAGCCGGTTTCGTGCAGTCCCTGGACGCGACGTTCGGCGGGTTCCGCGAGAAGGCCGACCGCACCTACGAACTGCTCAAGCGGCCCGGCACCCGGTTCGTCGTGGTCTCGGCTGCCGAGCCCGACGCGCTGCGCGAGGCGTCGTTCTTCGTCGACCGGCTGTCGCAGGAGCAGATGCCGCTGGCCGGCCTGATTCTCAACCGCACGCACCCGATGCTGTGCGATCTCACCGCCGATGCCGCCGACGAGGCCGCGGGCAAGCTCGAGCAGTCCGGTCAGGACGGCGACGCGCTGGCCGCGGCCACGCTGCGGATCCACGCGAACCGCTCCGTCATCGCCAAGCGCGAAGTCCGGCTGTTGTCGCGATTCACCGGCGCCAACCCGCACGTGGCGTTGGTGGGCGTGCCCTCCTTGCCGTTCGAGGTGTCCGACCTCGAGGCCCTGCGGGCGATCGCCGATCAGATCACGGGCGACGTCGTCAAGGCCTGAGCCCCGGATATCCCGCAGAGAGCCGCCGGAAACCGCGGTTGATGCGTTGCGCCAGAAGAGGTTTAGACCGCGTTGCGGTGCTTGCGCTGAGTAGCGAAGAACTCCGCCCAGGACACCACCTCGGGGTGCTGCTTGAGCAGGGCACGGCGCTGGCGCTCGGTCATGCCGCCCCAAACACCGAACTCGACGCGGTTGTCGAGGGCGTCGGCACCACACTCGACGATCACCGGGCAATGTCGGCAGATGACGGCGGCCTTGCGCTGCGCGGCGCCGCGGACGAACAGCTCATCCGGGTCGGCCTGCCGGCACCGGGCTTGAGAGACCCAGGCGATTCTGGCTTCTGCTTCAGGTTGGACCACACCCGGTATCGCGCCGTTTCCGGCCTGGGGGGCGACTGTTGCGCGAACTACTGGCTGTGTACCTGTCACCAGCGATCCCTTCGTCACACCGTCTCCCGACGGCCGAATCCACCCGGGTAGGTCGCTGATGCGATCTACGCCACATTGCGGCTAGTAGTGTTACCTAGATCGCATTGTGTGTTCAAGTTAGGTGGTCACCGGCCTTTTGCGCAATGGGTCAACGGCCGCTTTTTTGGGACGTGTGTCCAAACGTCAATTTTTGCCCGTGTCGCAGCCCCCTGGTTGCCCAGATGACGTGGTAATCGACCAGCACTCGGCTGCTGGCTACGACGGTCGCTACGCTGTACCCCATGTCCGAGCGACCGCAGAATCGTCCGCCGACCGCGGTCACCGTCATCAAGATGACGTGGTGCTGTCTGCTCGCTGCCGTGGTGCTCGCCGCGATGATGTTCCCGCTCATTGGGGGTGTCGGCCTGATGTCCAACCGGGCGTCCGATGTGGTGGCCAACGGTTCGGCCCAGCTGGTCGAAGGCGACGCGCCCGCCGTATCCACCATGGTGGATGCCAAAGGCAACCCGATCGCCTGGCTGTATTCGCAGCGCCGTTTCGAGGTCCCGAGCGATCAGATCGCCAACACCATGAAGCTCGCCATCGTCTCGATCGAGGACAAACGGTTTGCCGAGCACAACGGGGTGGACTGGAAGGGCACTCTCACGGGCCTGTCCGGCTACATGTCCGGTGCCGCCGATACGCGCGGTGGATCCACCATCGAGCAGCAGTACGTCAAGAACTACCAGCTGCTCGTGGTCGCCCAGAGCGACGCCGAACGACGGGCCGCCATCGAGACCACCCCGGCCCGCAAGCTGCGTGAGATCCGCATGGCGCTGACGCTCGACAAGACCTTCACCAAGTCCGAGATCCTGACGCGCTACCTGAACCTGGTGTCGTTCGGCAATGGCGCGTTCGGCATCCAGGACGCCGCCCAGACGTACTTCGGCATCAACGCCTCGCAGCTGAACTGGCAGCAGGCCGCGCTGCTGGCCGGCATGGTGCAGTCCACCAGTGGGCTGGACCCCTACGTCAACCCCGACGGCGCCCTGGCACGTCGAAACCTGGTGCTGGACACCATGATCCAGAATGTCCCTCAGGAGGCTGACGCGCTGCGGGCCGCAAAGGCGGAGCCCCTCGGTATCCTGCCGCAGCCCAATCAGCTGCCTCGCGGCTGCATCGCCGCCGGGGACCGCGCCTTCTTCTGCGATTACGTGCTCGACTACCTCTCGAAGGCGGGCATCAGCAAGGACCAGGTTGCCAAGGGCGGCTACCTGATCCGCACCACGATCGACCCGGACATCCAGAACTCGGTCAAGTCGTCGATCGACGGCATCGCCTCCCCGACCATCGACGGCATCGGCAGCGTCATGAGCGTCATCCGGCCCGGCAAGGACAACCACCAGGTGGTGGCGATGGCCAGCAACCGGACCTACGGGCTGAACACCGCGGCCGGGGAAACCATGCAGCCGCAACCGTTTTCGCTCGTGGGTGACGGCGCGGGCTCCATCTTCAAGCTCTTCACCACCGCAGCGGCCTTGGATATGGGGATGGGCATCAACGCCCAGCTGGACGTGCCCGGCCGCTTCGAGGCCAAGGGCCTGGGCAGCGGCGGCGCGAAGGGCTGCCCGAAGGACAAGTGGTGCGTCGAGAACGACGGTAAGTATCGAGGCAGTATGAACGTCACCGAAGCGCTGGCGACGTCGCCGAATACCGCGTTCGCCAAGCTGATCTCGCAGGTCGGCGTCGCCCGCGCCGTCGACATGGCGGTCAAGCTGGGTCTGCGCTCCTACGCCGACCCGGGCACCGCCCGTCCGTACGACCCGAACAGCAACGAGAGCCTGTCCGACTTCATCAAGCGGCAGAACATCGGTTCGTTCACCCTCGGCCCGTTCGAGGTGAATGCCCTCGAACTGTCGAACGTCGCGGCCACGCTGGCCTCGGGCGGCACCTGGTGCCCGCCGAACCCGGTGGACAAGGTGTTCGACCGGCACGGCAACGAGGTCTCGGTGACCACCCAGACCTGTGAGCAGGCGGTCCCCGAGGGTCTGGCCAACACCCTGGCCAACGCGATGAGCAAGGACGCCATCAGCGGCACCGGCGCCGGCGCCGCGCAGTCGGTGGGCTGGACGTTGCCGGTGTCCGGAAAGACGGGTACCACCGAGGCCCACCGGTCGTCCGCGTTCCTCGGCTTCACCAGCGCCTACGCCGCCGCCAACTACATCTACGACGACTCCACCACGCCGTCCGACTTGTGCTCGTTCCCGCTGCGCCAGTGCGGCCGTGGTGATCTCTACGGCGGCCACGAGCCGGCCCGGACCTGGTTCACCGCCATGAAGCAGTTCACCCCACCCAACGTGGTGCTGCCACCGACCGACCCGCGCTACGTCGACGGCGGACCGGGTTCGAAGGTGCCGAGCGTCGCGGGTATGGACCTCGACCTGGCGCAGAACCGCATCAAGGAGGCCGGCTTCCAATTGGCCCCGCAGCCGTCGTGGGTCAACAGCACAGCACCGTCGGGCCAGGTGGTCGGCACCTCCCCGTCGGGCCAGACCATCCCCGGCTCGATCGTCACGATCCAGGTCAGCAACGGCATCGCGCCGCCGCCTCCGCCGCCTCCGCCGGTGGGGATTCCGGGAATCGATGGCCTGCCTCCGGTGCAGATCGGGTCGACGGTCGTGGAGATTCCAGGCCTGCCGCCCATCACCGTGCCGGTCCTCGGTCCGCCGCCCCCATAGACCCGGCCGAAACCTCAGAACGACCTAAGCCAACCCTGTGGGCTTTCTAACGATGACCAGCGACAACGGGTCAACTGCAACACTGAGCAAGTAGGCTGCCTGCATGTCTGCGATCGTCCGCAATGCTGCCGTCACCGTCGCCGGATCACTGACTGCAGGCCTCGCCTACGCGTCGCTCATCGAGCGCAACGCGTTCGTGGTCCGCGAGGTCACCATGCCGGTGCTGACGCCCGGTTCGTCGCCGCTGCGGGTGCTGCACCTGAGCGATCTGCATATGATGCCGGCGCAGCGTCGCAAGCAGGCGTGGCTGCGCGAGCTGGCCCGCTGGGAACCGGATCTGGTGGTCAACACCGGCGACAACCTCTCGCATCCGAAATCGGTGCCGGCCGTGGTGCAGGCGATGGGCGATCTACTGGCGGTGCCCGGCGTGTTTGTGTTCGGCAGCAACGACTACTTCGCACCGAAGCCGAAGAACCCGGCCAACTACCTGTTCAGCAAGCACAAGCGGATCACCGGCCGGCCGCTGCCGTGGCAGGACCTGCGCGCGGCGTTCACCGAGCGCGGCTGGCTGGACATGACCCACACCCGGCGCGAGATCGAAGTCAACGGCCAGCTCATCGCCGTGGCCGGCGTCGACGATCCGCACTTGGACCGCGACCGCTACGACACCATCGCCGGGCGGCCCAACCCGGCGGCCAATCTGTCGCTGGGCGTCGCGCACGCGCCGTACACCCGCGTGCTGGACCGCTTCGCCGACGACGGCTACCAGCTGGTGCTGGCCGGGCACACGCACGGCGGGCAGCTGTGCGTCCCGTTCTACGGCGCGCTGGTGACCAACTGCGACATCGACACCTCCCGGGTGAAGGGCCCGTCCCGCTGGGGCACCCATACGCAGCTGCACGTCTCGGCGGGCCTCGGCACGTCGCCGTACACGCCGGTGCGCTTCTGCTGCCGGCCCGAGGTGACACTGCTGACCCTCGTGGCCGCACCGACCGGCGGCGGGCACGCCGGCATCGGCGCCGATATGACGCAGCCGGCCGTCTCCGCACGGTGACCTCACCGGTGGCGGCCCGCAGCGTCGACCGAGACTGGGTGGCGGGCGCGGTCCGCCTGATCGAGGCCGACGCCCGGCGCAGCGCCGACACCCACCTCCTGCGTTATCCATTGCCTGCCGCGTGGAGCGCCGCTGTCGACGTCCAGCTGTATCTCAAGGACGAGAGCACGCACATCACCGGCAGCCTCAAGCACCGGCTGGCCCGGTCGCTGTTCTTGTACGGGCTGTGCAACGGCTGGATCGGCCCGCAGACGACCGTCATCGAGGCGTCGTCCGGTTCGACGGCAGTGTCCGAGGCGTATTTCGCGGCGCTGTTGGGCCTGGAGTTCATCGCGGTGATGCCGTCATCGACCAGCGTGGCCAAAGTCGAGCTGATCGAAAACCAGGGTGGCCGTTGCCATTTCGTCGAGCAGTCATCTCAGGTGTACGCCGAGGCGGAAAGGCTGGCGCAGCAGACCGGCGGCCACTACCTGGATCAGTTCACCAACGCCGAGCGGGCCACCGACTGGCGGGGCAACAACAACATCGCGGAGTCGATCTTCTCGCAGCTGCGTGACGAGACGCATCCGATCCCGGAGTGGATCGTGGTCGGCGCAGGCACCGGCGGCACCAGCGCGACGATCGGGCGGTTCCTCCGTTACCGACGCCACGCCACCCGGCTGTGCGTGGTGGATCCGGAGAATTCGGCGTTTTATCCGTCCTGGGCCACCGGCGACCGAGACGTGTTCACCGGCGCGTCGTCACGTATCGAGGGCATCGGCCGGCCTCGGGTGGAGCCGTCGTTCCTGCCCGGCGTAGTGGACGCCATGGTGTGTGTGCCGGATGCCGCCTCAGTGGCCGCAGCGCGGCATGTGAGCAAGGTTCTGGGCCGCCGGGTGGGTCCGTCCACGGGCACGAATATCTGGGGTGCGTTCGGGCTCCTGGCCGAGATGGTGGCACAGGGGCGCAGCGGATCGGTGGTGACACTCCTGGCCGACAGCGGGGACCGCTACGCCGACACCTACTTCGACGACGCGTGGGTCAGTAGCCGCGGGCTCGACTCCATCGAAGCCGTGGCAGCACTGGCGGAATTCGAGCGCTCCGGCCGCTGGGAGTGACCAATCCGCATGGCTGCGCGGTAGTCAGAGGTGAAGAACAGCCACAGCGCCGCGAGACCGAAAAATCCGCAGTAGAGCAGGGCTCCCAATCCGGTCATGATCGTTCCTCGCTTTCTCGTGTTCAGCCGTCGTTCACCACGGTTACTTGATTAAACCCACGATGCGCGAAATTCCATCCCTCCAGCGGACGTGATCTTCGCCGCTGCACCCATCCACCTGCAGTTACCTCACCTCACAAGGGCCGTTTGGCTTCTGAGGGTCCCCGTGCGATACGCTGTCGTGGCTTCACGCGGGGTGTGGCGCAGCTTGGTAGCGCGCTTCGTTCGGGACGAAGAGGTCGTGGGTTCGAATCCCGCCACCCCGACAAGTGAGCAAGGCCCTGACCAGGGAAATCTGGTCGGGGCCTTCTTGTTTCAGGAGGCCGCGGCAGATCACCCGCCCATGCGGTTACGGCCCGCGTCGCAAAACCGACCCGAGAAACTCGCGCGTGGGCCTTATGCGCAGATGCTGACGAACGGCACGGTCACACATGGCGGCGGCCATCCGGGGCCGCCGCCCCAGCCACGATGGCCCCAGCCCCAGCCGTGGTGGTTGTCCCAGTCGCCGCCGCCCCAACCGTGGTCCATCGGGATCATGCCGGGATCAAGCGCCGGCGACGCGCCGGCGCTTCCCGAACCGATACCCAGAACCGCGGCCACCAGGCCTGCGGCGAATGCTGTTGTCGATGCAATCTTCCTGTACGTGGCCATGGCCCGCCTCCGGAAACAACCCAACATAATCAGTAATAGATACCGTCAAGTGTAGTTTTTTTGAGCTGCAGATGACATTGCCCGAGTACCCCAGGGCGCCGGATTTGAACCCGATTCCGCAGCCAACCGCCGCGCGAAAATCCCATTCAAGCAGCGTCATCCGGTGTTTTGGCACACAACTGTCCCATTTTGGGCCGCATTGCGCTACCTTTGATACATGGCTGAAGTGCAATCGCTCGACACCGGTGTGCGTTCGCGCACCCGCAAGGCGATCCTCGATGCCGCCACCGCTGTACTGGCGACCAACCCCGCGGCGTCGTTGAGCGATATCGCCACCGCCGCCGACGTGGGCCGCAGCACGCTGCACCGGTACTTCGCCGAACGCTCCGAGCTGATCCGTGCCGTCGCGCTGTACGTCCACGAGATGAGCAACGCCGCCATCGACAAAGCCGAACCCGCGTGCGGTCCCCCGCTCGCCGCGCTGCGTCGGGTGGTCGAATCCCAGCTGGACCTCGGACCCATCGTGCCCTTCGTCTACAACGAGCCGACCATCGTGGCCGACCCGGACTTGTCCGCGATCCTCGATACCGGCGACGAGGCGATAGCCGAAGTGCTGGCGCGGGTTTCGGCACGACCGCAGACCAGCCCTCCGGAGTGGCCGCGCCTGGTTTTCTGGGCCCTACTCGACGCCGGATACGAGGCACTGCGCCGGAACATCGCGCCGCGGGTCGAGATCGTCGACGCCATCATGGCCAGCCTGACGGCGGGCACCATCACCCCGGATCAGTCGTGATCCACCCGAATTTGCTTTTATCTCAACAATTTTCATGCTGACCGCGGCTTGGACAGCCGACCGCATGAACAGCTAAGGAGTTCTCATGTCCACCAGTCTCGTCACCAACGAGGTGACGAACCGGACGCCCCAACGCCATTGGTGGGCGCTGGCAGTGCTGATGCTGCCCGTGCTGCTCATCTCCATCGACAACACAGTGCTCGCCTTCGCACTGCCCAGCATCGCCCAAGATTTCCGCCCGTCGGCTGCGACCCAGTTGTGGCTCGTCGACATCTATTCACTGGTCCTGGCAACGCTTTTGGTGACCATGGGCAGCCTCGGCGACCGGTTCGGCCGGCGTCGGATGTTGCTCATCGGCGCCGTCGGGTTCGCCGCCGTCTCGGCCGCCGCGGCATTCGCGCCCAGCGCCGGCTATCTGGTGGCGGCACGTGCCACGCTCGGCGTGTTCGGCGCCATGCTGATGCCGTCGACGTTGTCGCTGATCCGCAACATCTTCACCGAAGCCACGTCGCGCCGGCTCGCCATCGCCATCTGGGCGTCGTGTTTCGCGGCCGGCTCGGCGCTGGGGCCCATCGTCGGCGGTCTGCTGCTGCAGCACTTCCACTGGGGTGCGGTGTTCATGATCGCCGTTCCGATCCTGCTGCCGCTGCTGGTGCTGGCACCCAAACTGGTGCCGGAATCGCGAGATCCGAATCCGGGCCCGGTCGACGCGCTCAGCGTGCTGCTGTCCCTGGTGGCCATGCTGCCGGTGGTGTGGGCGATCAAGACCGCCGCGCACGACGGCATCTCGACGCTGACGCTGGCGGCCGTCGCCCTCGGCATCGCCGCGGGCATCTGGTTCGTGCGCCGGCAGAACCGCAGTGCCACACCGATTCTCGACATGCAGCTGTTCGGACACGGACCCTTCACGGCGTCCATCCTGGCCAACTTCCTGTCGATGGTCGGTCTGATCGGATTCCTGTTCTTCGTCTCGCAGCACCTGCAGCTGGTGCTCGGGCTGGACCCGCTGACCGCCGCACTGGTCATGCTGCCGGGTGCGGCGGCGTCGACGATCGCGGGTATCGGTGTGGTGCGGCTGACCAAGCGGTTCGCGCCGCAGACGTTGATGGTGGCCGGCCTGCTCCTGGTGGCCGCCGGCTTCCTGCTGATCCTGCTGTTCCGCCACGACCTGACCGTGGTTGGGGTCATCGCGTCGTTCATGGTGCTCGAGTTGGGCGTCGGTGTGTCGCAGACGATCTCGAACGACACCATCGTGGCATCGGTGCCACCCGAGAAGGCCGGCGCGGCGTCAGCGGTGTCGGAGACCGCCTATGAACTGGGTGCAGTGATCGGCACCGCCGGGCTGGGCACCATGTTCACCGCGTTCTACCGTGCGAATGTCGAACTGCCCGGAGCGCTTTCGCCCGGACAGTCGGCGGACGCCGGAGAGAGCATCGGTGGCGCCATCGCGGTGGCCCGGACCCTGCCGACCGAACTCGGCAGTCACCTGATGGAGTCGGCGCGCATCGCCTTCGATTCGGGGATCGGCGCCACCGCAGCGACCGCGGCGGCACTGGCCCTGGCGGCCGCGGCGATCGTGGCCGCCGCCTTCCACGGGAAGCAATAGTCGTTGAATACACTGTGGCCCCACCGCCTTTCGGCAGTGGGGCCACAGTCAGGTAATCGATTACTTGCTGCCGTCCTTGCCACCCTTGGTGGCATTCTTGATGGCGCCGCTGATGGCCTTCGCCACCTTGGCCCCGGGGTTCTGCTCCTTCTTCGCCTTGGGCGCGCTGTCCTTGGACGTCGTCGCCTTGTCGGCGCTCGCGGTGTCCGTGCCCTTGCTGTCGGCGCCCTTGCTGTCCGTGGCCTTGGTACCCGTGGCCTTGGCACCCGTGGCCTTGCTGTCGGTGGCCTTGGTCTCGGTGGCCTTGGTCTCGGTGGCCTTGGTCTCGATAGCCTTGGTCTCGGTAGCAGGCTTGCTGTCGGTGGCCTTGGTTTCGGTAGCAGGCTTGGTGTCGGTGGCCTTGGTCTCCGTGGCCTTGGTCTCCGTCGCCTTGGCGTCGGTGGCAGCCTTGGTATCCGCCGCCTTGGTCTCCGCAGGCTTGGTGGAGGTGTCCTTTGCCGTATCGGTGGCCGGTGCCGCCTCGGTCGAGGTCGCGGCGGTTGCCGTAGCCGCCTTCTTCGTCGTCGTCGCCGCGTCAGCCGACCCGGCGGCGGAAGACTCCGTTGCCGTCTTGGCGGTCTCGGCCGCCGTGGTTGCCGCCAGCGCCGCAACCGGCGTCGCGGCAGCGGGCACGGTGACGCCGCCGGGCGCGTTCGGATTCACGTTCAGCGCGGTGATGATCCGATTCACGATGTACGGAACGGTCCCGGTTTCGAAATCCGTGACATTCTTCTGAATGTTCTGCACCAGGCTCACGACATTGTTGAGGACGCCGTTGTAAATGGTGCCCGGATTCAGGGTGAGTACCGACTGCAGAATTCCCGTCACACTGTTGACCACCTGCTGAACCACCGGAGTGGTGCCGGTGCACGATCCGCATCCGATTCCGACGGTCGAAATCGCGAGACCGGCGACCAATGCGGTAACCGAATCGAGTACCGCGGGCACCAATGCCTCACCAACCGCCAGCGGTTGCTGCAGGAGGTTCTGCACCGGGCCGTTGATTCCGGTGATCAATTGCAGGCCGCCCGGAAGCAGACCGCCCACCAGCGAGTCGATGGCACCGTTGACATTGAGGGTGCCCAGGTTCCCCACCACGTTGGCGAGCGTGCCCGGCAATGCGCCGCCCAGGGTGAACGTCGCGCCGGTGATATTGCCGATCAACTGCATGCCCTGTTGCACACCGTAGTTCGCGTCGAGCACCACCTGGCGCACCAACGGATTCACCGTGGTCTCCACCATGTAGCTGGTTTGCCCGACCGTCTCGGCGAGGGCGTTGTAGATGTTGCCCAGCGCCACGATCGGGTTGACCAATGCCGTCAACTGCACATCCGCGACCTGCACCTGCGGAACTGCCGGCAGATGCGTTGCAGTCTGCGGCACCACCGGTGCCACAGCAATCACGCTTGCTCCTGCCAGGGCAACGCCCGCCGTGAGATACGGCTTCATTGTGAGCTGCATTTCGATCCTCCCAGTTATCGCAACACCCGTGTGAGGCGGAAACTTACCCCTTGTAAATGGCCGTTTTTGACCATCTGCGGCATTTTTCAGCTAATCAAAATTGGCGGATCACAAAATTGTCAATTGCGTTAGATTGCTGTTTTAGCAGCCCAGTTAGCGCTTCTACAGAATCAGCAAATTTGGCCAGTTGCCCCGCCCAAATCAGCCCAGCCCATGTCACAGGCACTTCACAGAGTGGAGAGGCGCACGTCACATGGCGGTATACATTGCGGTCCGCAAAGCGAATGCGCGGAAAAATTGCGCATCCAGCAAATTTCGCTACGGGCAACTTGCGCGCGCGTCAGTCATAGCCCCGGACTCGACCTGAAGAGCGCCCTCCGCCCAACCGGAGTCCACATGCTGAGACAGCGCGTCGAGCCGGATGAGACCGTGCGATTCAGGACGCGACCGTTTGCCCACGCTTGGCAATAGTGCCGGCCACAGATGTCCCCGCGACGGTCAACAACGCGCCGAGAATCAACGCCGACGGCTCCCCCGGACTCAGCAGATGCTGCTGGGTCCCCAACGTGGCGGCAGCCACCGGCACACCCAACTGCGCCGCCGCCAGCACCCCGAGCGACAGCGGTTGCCCGAACAACCGGCCGCTGAGATGCGCGAGCACCGCCCCGCCACCCAGCGCCACGCCGAGCCCGATCAGCCCCGGGTGCTCGCCCAGTTCGCGCACCTGCAATGAGGCGCCCAACCAGACGAAGAACAGCGGCGCGAAGAACCCTTCGGTGATGCCGAACAGTTGCCGCGCCAGCCGACGGGGCTCGCCGACGGCCGAAAGGCACAGGCCCAGGGCAAAACCCGCGAGCATGATCGACACGTGCGTCGACTTCGCCAGCGCCGCCAGGCCGAACAGCACGATCAGGCTGATCCTCAGTTCCAGTGCCAGGTTCCGGCGGCGTGAGTACCTGTGCATCCGTTTCAGCCAGCCCCGCTTGGCCTCGTACCGCAGAAAGACATACAGCAGGACGGCACACGCGGCGATCGCCAGTGCCCCCATCGCCGCGCGCGGCGCGCCGGCTGGATTGATCGCCAACGGCAACAACACGATCGATGCGGCGTCGGCTATCGCAATCTGGGCGGTGACGGCCAACACCGGAGGCCCCGACAGGCCCAGGGACTGGATGACCGGCAGCGCCAGTGCCGCCGAGGACGAGGCCATCAGGACGGCGTACAGCGGGGCATGGCCCGTGCCGAACAGATGCGCGACGACAGCGCCGAACACCGCCGCGAACGCGCCCACCACGATCGCCCGCAACAGTGCTCTGGGTATGTCACCGCGTAATGACTGGTCGCGCACCGGCACATGGGTGCCGACGATGAACATCACCAGCGCAAAGCCGATGTCCGCCAGCAGCATGAACGTCGGGTTGCCCGCGTCGAGGATGCCGAACCCGGTCCGCCCCACCACGATTCCGGCCGCGAGTTCGCCGACGATGACCGGCACCCGCAGCTTCGGCACTGCCGCAAGCAGCGGTCCCACCAGTCCGATGACGGCCAGCAGAGCCAGGGCATGGAATCCGAAGTCGCCCATAGGTCAGCCGGTCTGCGCAGCGGTCAGGACTGCCACGACACGAGCCGGCACGGAATATCGGTGTTCTCGTCGGTCAGGTAGCTGGCACACACCCTGTGGTAGCCGTCGGCGATCTGCAATGGGGCACCATTGTGAACGTCGCCGCGTACCAACAGGATTGGCGAAAGCTTCTTGCCGTCGCTGATCTTGCTCAGGTCCGCCCTGACATGGGCGTTGGACTCCGGCAACAAGGGCAGCTGCGCCGCGCGCAGGATGTCTTTCGCTTTCCGCGTCGTCCTCTTCGCGGTTTTCAACGCCGCCACCACGCTGGCCACCTCGTCCGCGGCGGCCACCATGGTCAGGTAGTCGGCCGCTGCGTCGTAGTCATGATCCTCGGGGTCGTCCAGCCACTTCACCGCCATCGCCACACCTTAATCGCGACCGCGCCCAGCGCGGGCTGCCTGCAGCCAACTCTCAGCGAGCTGTTGCCATCCGATAGTTGCCGATATATCGTTAATGCATCGGAAGCGCGCAAGGCGCCTCCTGCCGAAAGAGAGAACACATCTATGGACACCCCATTCACCCCACCCGACCGCCCGTTCGACGGTCCCGGCTTCGGTTTCACCCCACCGCATCGCGGGTTCGGCGGCCCCGGCGGCCCCGGCCGTCGCGAGATGCGCGAACAGTTCCGCGCCCACCTGCGGGAACACCGCGGCGACGCAGGTTTCGGTTTCGGACCGGGCTTCGGCCCTGGTTTCGGCTTCGGTCCCGGGTTCGGCCCCGGCTTCGGTGCCGGACCCTTCGGGCCGGGCGGTCCCCGCGGTCGACGTCACGGCGGCCGCGGCCGCGCCAGTGGCCGCAGCCGGCGTGGCGACGTCCGCGCCGCCATCCTCAAGCTGCTCGCCGAGCGGCCGATGCATGGCTACGAAATGACCCAGGAGATCGCCGCACGCAGCGACGGTCTGTGGAAGCCCAGCCCCGGCTCGATCTACCCGACCCTTCAGCTGCTGGAGGACGAGGGCCTGATCGCGCCGACCGAAAGTCATGGCAGCAAGAAGACTTTCGAACTCACCGCCGAGGGACACACGGTTGCCGACGCGATCGAGACGGCGCCCTGGGAAGAGATCGCCGAAGGCGCCGACCCCGCCGCCCTGAACCTGCGAAACGCGCTCGGTCAGTTGTTCGGCGCGGTCGGCCAGTCGGTGCATTCCGCGAACGACGAACAGCAGCAACGCATCCTGGATATCGTGAACAACGCCCGTCGCGAGATCTACCAGATTCTCGGCGAGTCCGACTAGGGATAGCCTGGCTGCATGACGACGTTCGCGCTCGGCGATTACCACGTCCACCGGGTCGGATTCGGCGCCATGCAGCTGCCCGGCCCCGGCGTATTCGGTCCACCACGTGACCATGAGCAGGCCATCAATGTGCTGCAACGTGCCGTCGCGCTCGGTGTCAACCACATCGACACCGCACAGTTCTACGGCCCCGACGTCGCCAACCAGCTGATCCGCGAGGCCCTGCACCCATACCCGCAGGGCCTCGCGCTGGTCAGCAAGGTCGGTGCGCGCCGGGACCAGACCGGCGGCTGGTTACCGGCGCAGCAACCCGACGAGCTGCGAGCTGCCATCGAGCAGAATCTGGAAACCCTTGGCACGGACCGGCTGGCCGCGGTGAACCTGCGCGTGATGGGTCCGGACGGCGACCCCAGCGCGCCCGGCGAGGTCGACCGTGAGCTGTTCGACAGCCAGCTCAGCGCGATGATCACGGCCCGTGACGAGGGGCTGATCGGCGGAATCGGCCTCAGCAGCATTTCCCTCGAGCACCTCGAGATCGCTCTGGACCGCACCGATGTCGCGTGCGTCCAGAACGCCTACAACCTGCTCGACCGGTCCTCGCAGCCGGTGCTGGACGCCTGCACTGCACGCGGCATTGCGTTTGTCCCTTTCTTCCCACTCGGCTCCGCTTTCGTACCGGAGAACCCCGTCCTCGGTCATCCCGAAATCCGCAAAGCAGCAAGTGAACTCGACCGCACACCCGCACAGGTCGCGTTGGCCTGGACGCTGGCGGCAGCGCCCAACGTGCTGTTGATCCCCGGTACGTCGTCCGTCGCGCATCTGGAGGAGAACCTCGCCGTCGCCGACATCGACGTACCCGCGACTCTGACAGCGGCACTCGGGTGAGTACCGACATCGACCGGATGCCCCGCGGCGGTCCACAGGCTTCCTGTCTGGACCGGGCATTGCAGACGGATCAGCCCGAGTATCTCGACCGCGACGACCTCGACCCGGCGATCAAACGCAGTGTGGTGCGCGCCCTGGAGCTCGCCGGCAATTGGTTCGGGCTGCATGAACGGTTCGCGCTCATCGTCATGGACGAAGTTGCCGACGTCCCCGATCCCCGGATACTGGAGCTCGGAGCCGGCCACGGCGGGCTGTCGAAGAAGGTGCTGGAGATGCACCCCACGGCGACCCTGACGGTGACCGATCTGGAGCCGGACTCGGTCGCGGCCATCACCGCCGGTGACCTGGGTTCCGATCCTCGGGTGACGGTGCGCGACATGGACGCCACCGCCATCGATGCGGCCGACAGTGCTTATGCCCTGGCCGTTTTCGCGTTGTCGTTCCACCACCTGCCCCCGCCCGCCGCGGCCCGGGTGCTCGCCGAGGGGACCCGCGTGGCGGACAAGCTGCTCATCATCGACCTACCCAGGCCACCGGCCCCACTGCACCTGATGCGGCTGGCCACGATGCTGCCGCTGGCCCCGTTCGTACCGTTCGTGCATGACGGCGTCATCAGTTCGCTGCGGGCCTACAGCCCGGCGGCACTGCGGGCACTGGCCGACCATGCCGGCGTCGACATCGAACTGCGCGGCGGCCTGTGCACGCCGCAAATCGCCATCGCCACCCGACGTTAGATTTGCGGCCAAATCCGCGGCGTACGTTGGAGCCATGACGGACTCCAATGAAGTGATGGACTGGGACAGCGCCTATCGCGAAGAAGGCGGATTCGACGGACCGCCGCCATGGAATATCGGTGAGCCACAGCCTGAATTGGCCGCTCTGATCGAGGCCGGCCAGGTCACCGGCGAGGTGCTCGACGCGGGCTGCGGCCACGCCGAACTGGCCCTCACCCTCGCCGCTGCCGGCCACCCGGTGGTGGGTATCGAGCTCTCGCCCACGGCGGTCGCGGCAGCGAAACAGGCTGCTGCCGAACGGAATCTGACCAACGCGACGTTCGTCGAGGACGACATCACCTCGTTCACCGGCTTCGATGGCCGCTTCGAGACCATCATGGATTCGACGTTGTTCCACTCGATTCCGGTGGACGCCCGCGACGCCTACCAGCAGGCGGTGTTCCGCGCAGCCGCGCCGGGCGCCAAGTACTTCATTCTGGTGTTCGCCAAAGGCGCGTTCCCGGCAGAGGCCGAACAGAAGCCCAACGAGGTCACCGAGGACGAGTTGCGCGAGGCCGTCGGAAAGTACTGGGCCATCGACGAGATTCGGCCGGCCTTCATCCGTGCGAGCATGCCCACTCGGATGCCCGCCGGCCCCGGTCAGCCCACCTTCGAAATGCCGCCCCACGCCCTGGACGAGAAGGGCCGGATGAAGATGCCGGCGTTCCTGCTCACGGCGCACAAGGCCTGACGGCTCCGCTCAGGCCGATGCAGCAGTCAGCGCACCGGCGAAGGACTCCAATTCTTCGCCGGTGACGTCGACATGCGGCGATACCCGCAGCACCGGAATCTTCATCTCGAACGGTGCCCGGTCGATCCCCGCCACGGTGGTGACGACGCGGTGTTCGGCAATCAGCTTGGTACGCACGGAGTTCGGATCGGCGCCGCGAGTCGGCTCCAGCGTGGTGATCGCCGTGGGCTCGTCAACATTCTCGACCACCCGCCAGCCGGGCAAGCCCGCCAGTGCGGTCCGAGTGTGCCGTCCCACCTCGGCCAGCCGGGCACGCACCAGCTCCGGCCCGGCCACCAGATGTTCCTCAAGCGCCATCGAAAAGGCCACGCGGGCAGCAATATTGGCCTCACCGAGGTCCAATCGTTTCAGGACCGGCAACGGTGTGCCCCATTCCGGCAGTGGAATGCGCGGCCGAAGCCGGTGTGACACAGACGAACTGATGGCCAGCACCCCGACGCCGCGCGGTCCGGCCAGCCACTTGCGCGACGACGCGTAGATGACGTCGGGCGACACGGCGCAGTCCAGGTGGCCCAGCGCCTGAGCCGCGTCCACCGCCACCGGCACGCCGAGCGTGTGGCACGCCGCGACGAACTCGGACAACGGCTGTGCCACGCCGCGGTGACTGCCGAGCGCCGTCAGATGGGCCAGCGCCGGCGGGTCGTCCTGCATCACCGCGACCGCCACCTCGACGTCGAGCCGCCCTTGATCGTCGACCGGGAGCTCCCGGACGGTGAATCCGTTGGCTTCCATGATCACCAGGTTGGGGCCGTACTCGCCCGGCAGGCAGGCGACAGTCTTTTCGCCGTCCCAACTGCTCAGCAGAAGGTTGAGCGCGTTGGCCGAACCCGTGGTGAATACGACGTCGCCGGCGGACATCCCGGTCAGCGCAGCCACCGCGGCGCGTCCGGCCTCCAGCGCGGGTTCCGCGGCTTCGGCGGCGACATAACCGCCGACCTGTGCCTCCAGCCTGGCATGCTGGGCAGCGGCGTCGATGACGGCGAAGCTCTGCCGCGAACAGGCGGCGTTGTCGAAATGCAGACCCAGCGGTTTGGGCCGGGCAGCGCGCCACAGGTGCGCGACGGCGAGATCGGCCCCGCTCACGTCCGCAGGTCCGGCTTGACCGCCAGCGACAGGCCGAAGTCCCCTGCCGGATCGGTCCACCAGTCCGTCTGACGCAGCCCGGCGGCCGCCAACTCGGCCGCGACGCCCTCGGGGCGGAACTTGCACGACACCTCGGTCAACATCTCCTCACCCGCCTCGAACTCCACCGACAGATCCAACTCGCGTATCTGAACCCGTTGCGCGGCAACGGACCTCAGCCACATCTCGATACGCTCGTGTTCGGGGTTCCATCGTGCCACATGTTCGAAGCGGTCGAGATCGAAATCAGCGTCCAGCTCGCGGTTCACCACCGCCAGGACGTTGCGGTTGAACCGCGCGGTGACTCCGGCGCCGTCGTCGTACGCCGCCACCAACCGAGTGGTGTCCTTCACCAGGTCGGTGCCGAGCAGCAGCGTGTCATTCGGCCGCATCGCGTCGGCCAAGCTCGCGAGGAACTCGGCCCGCGGGCCGGCTGTCAGGTTGCCGATCGTCGACCCGAGGAACACGATCAACCGGCGGCCCGCGACGGGCAGCTCACCCAGGTGTTGTTCGAAATCGCCTCGCACCCCACTGATCTCGACACCGTCGTACTCGTCGGACAGCTGGGCGAGCGCCGCGCTGAGCACGTTCTCGTCGACGTCGAACGCCACGAACCGGCGCAACGCGGCGGCGTCGCGGAACGCATCGAGCAGGATGCGCGTCTTCTCCGACGTACCACTGCCCAACTCGACCAGCGTGTCCGCACCGGAAGCGCCCACGATGGCGCCGGCCGCCTCCTGCAGGATGTGCGCCTCGGTACGGGTCGGGTAGTACTCGGGCAGGCGGGTGATCTGATCGAACAGATCGCTTCCGACGGCGTCGTAGAACCACTTGGGCGGCAACGATTTCGGCGACTGCGACAGGCCCTCCCGGACGTCGCGTCGCAGCGCCCGGGGCGCCCAGTCGGCAGCGAGATGGTTGATCAGCAGCGGTGCCGTCTTGCTCGGTGTCATTGCGGTCCTCTTCTCCAGTTCAGGCCGGGCCAGTTCAGGTCAATGGCGTCATCGCGACCCCGGCGGCCGTCACCTCGACGAGATGACGATCCGGGATGTCCTGCCAGTCGGGTTGGTCGTCGTAGGGCTCGCTGGCCACCACAACCCCGTCGGGGCGACGCAGTACCGACAACGTGTCGCCCCACACGGTGGCCAGCAGTCGGGAACCGTTGGCAGCCAGGATGTTCAGCCGCGCCGCCGGGTCGGATTCCCCGACCTCGCGCACGGTGTCCGCCAGGGCGTCCAGTCCCCGGGCGAAGATGTGAGCGGCCAGGATCGCGCTGTCCACGGTCGATTCCGCCGTCCGGGACACGGGCAGCACCGCGCGGTCGACGACACCGTTGTGCGACAACAGCCACTCTCCGTCGGTGAACGGCGCCGACGCCGAGGGCTCGATGGGCATCCCGACTGTCGCCGAGCGGACGGCGGCGACCACGCACCCGCTGCGCAGCGCCGGGGCCACCGAAGCGAGTGACGCATCACCCCACAGAGGGGCGGCACTGCGCCAGCGTCGCGGCGTCGCGCCATCGAAGAAGCCGACGCCCCAGCCATCGGCGTTGACCAACCCGTGCTTCTGCCGCCGGGGCGAATAAGACTGCACCAGAAGCCCGTTCGCAGGTTCCAAGATCAGCGACGACACCGAGACGGGGTCACCGAGCCAGCCGAGGTGGCGACACATCAGCCGCGCTCGCTCTCGACGGACCAGGCCAGCCGCACGCCGGAGAAGATCTGCCGGCGGATCGGATGGTCCCAGTTACGGAAGCTGGGTCGCAGGATGTCGCCTGCCACCGCCCAAGAGCCGCCGCGTAGCACCCGGTAGTCACCGTTGCCGGTGCCCTCGAAGAACGGCTTTGAATAGCGGTCGTAGATCATCGGGGTGAAACCCGGCCACGGCCGCAGCGGCGACGTGGTCCACTCCCACACGTCGCCGACCAATTGTTCGACACCGTAAGCCGAGGCGCCGTCGGGGTACGCCCCCACCGGTGCCGGACGCAGCGCGCCGCCGTCGAGGTTGGCCCGCTGCGCGTCGGGCGCGGTCGCGCCCCAAGGGAATCGGCGCCGCGCTCCCGCTGCGGGATCCCAGGCGCAGGCCTTCTCCCACTCAACCTCGGTGGGTAGCCGCGCACCCGCCCAGGCAGCGTAGGCCTCGGCTTCGTAGAAGCTGACATGCTGCACAGGTTCGTCGGGTGGCAGTTCCTCAACATGGCCGAACCGCACCCGCCCGGTGGCGTCGGCACTCCAGAACTGCGGTGCCACCAGGCCCGCCTGCTGCCGGTGCTCCCATCCGGCCGCGGACCACCACCGCGGGTGCCGATACCCGCCGTCGGCGACAAACTCACGCCACTCGGCGTTGGTGACCGGCACCCGGCCGATCCGGAACGACGGCACGTCGACGAGGTGCGCCGGTCTCTCGTTGTCGAGCGCGAATGGCTCGTCGGCTGCATCGACACCGAGCACGAACGGTCCGCCGGGCACCAGTACCGAGGTGCCCGCCACCCCGCCGCGCCCCTGCGGCAAGGCGGTGCCCGGCCCCAGCAGTGGTGGGCCGCTGCGCATGTTCAATGCCTGCAGCATGGTCTCGTCGTGCTGGTTCTCGTGGCTGATCACCAGAGCGAAGGGAAACTCGGCGCCGGCCTCGTCAGACAGGCGGTCAAGGGCGTCAAGGGCTTTGGACCGGATGGTGCGGCAGAAGGCACGCGCATCGGTCGGCGGCAGCAGCGGCAGGGACACCCGGCTGGCGCGCGAATGCACGAACGCGTCGTAGAGGCCGTCCACCTCCGGCGACAGCAGCCCCGGCCGCTTCGGGTCGCCACTGCGCAACAGCCAGAACTCTTCCTGCTGACCGATATGCGCCAGATCCCACACCAGCGGGCTCATCAGCGGGTCGTACTGGCGCAGCAGCTCGGCGTCGTCGAACTCGACCAGGGCCAGCGTCCGGTCCCGGGCTCTGGCCAGCCCTCGGGCCAACAGCTCGCGCGTACTCACACCCCACCTTTCAGCCGGTCATCATGTGCCAACCCGGTGATGGCCGAATCGATTCCGTGCGCGACAACCCGGTCCGCGAAATCGTCGGCCGCGCTGCGCCCGTGCGTCACCTGCCGCAGCAACCGGTCCATCGACCCCGCCACGTCAGCCGGTGCGACCTCGGCGGCGGCTTGCACACATCGCACGGCCGAGGCTCGCAGCCGCGGATCGGCCAGCCCCACCCGCGCCGCCTGATCCCACGCGGTGGCCACCGATTCGGTTGCCTCCCAGGCGATCTCCGACAGCCGGGCATCATCGAGCAGCGACACGAGGGTGAACACCACAGCGGGCCAGAGGTCGTCGGACAAAGCATCGAGGTAGCGGATCTCCAGCCAGCGCCGCGGCCGGACCGGCGGGAACAGCGTCGTCAGGTGGTAGTCCAAGTCGGCCTCGGTCGGCCGGCGGCCCCCGAGCAGCGTCCGCCCGTCCGCCCAGTCGGCGAACGGTACCCATTCGGTGATCGGCTCCGCCTCCGGCGTGTGCACCAGCATCACCGGTGCCTTCAGGGCATAGCGCGCCCAGTCGCTGGCCGGATCGACACCGCTGGCGCCGAGGATCGGCCCACAGCGCGCGGTGTCCAGCTGGCCCCAGATCCGCTGACGCGTGCTCTGCCAACCGGTGAACTCGCCGCCCAGCATCGGCGAGCTCGCCGACACGGCGATCATGGTCGGGCCCAGGGCGTGGGCCAGCCGAACCCGATCAGCCCATCCGTCCCGCGGGCCGGCGTCGACGTTGATCTGCAGCGAGGCGGTCGACGTCATCATCGCCGCCCCGGCCGCACCCGTCCCGCCGGCCGCGAAGAATGCCTCCATGGCCCGGTACCGACCGCCGGGGTTGACGCGGGCCTGCGGCCGGAGCGGATCCACCCCGACCTGCAAGAGGCCCAACCCGCGGCGCCGCATCGATTCCCGTAGTACCGCCTGATCCGCCTGCATCGCCGCGATCGCGGCTCCCGCACCGTCCAGTGGTGGCCCCGACAACTCGATGGCGCCGCCGGGTTCCATGGTGATCGCGCTGCCACCGGGCAACTGCGGCACCGCCGCGACCGCTTCGGTCAACTCATCCCAAGCGGGCCGCCGCGACAGGTCGGAGAGATCGAAGCAGTGCGCCTCGATCTCGAGGCCGACGCGGCCCACCGGGCCGTCCCGCAGACAACCGCCACCGGCCAGCAGGGCGGCGGCGTACGCGCTCGACAACTCGGGGTATTCGGCGTGCGGACGGCGCACGGCGGTAGCGGTGCCCATCTGAACATCCCCTTCCGAGATTCGGGGTGGCCCCCGTCAACCGTTGGTTGGTGTTCCCGGACCAAGTCTGGATTGCCTAGTTCAGACGCGTCCCGAGCATTTCGTGTTCGTCCGACGATGCCATGAGGCACCGACAAAAGTCTGCGCGATATTTGTGCGATGCCTGGCTCCAACCCGACAACGTCATTGCCCCAGAGCGTTCTGCATGGCCCCGGCCAGCACGTTGACCGCGGGGCCGGCGTTGCCGGATTGGCAGACTTTCGCCTGCAGCAGAACGTTCTCCCGCAGCCGGGTCTGCACAAAACAGCGGCGATCGGTGTCCGCCTCCTGCTTGACCCACGCCGAGTCGACCGGGCCGGCCTGCTCACCCGCGAAACTCCAGACCTGGGTCCGGCCGTCCTCCAAGTGCATCGCGGTGGTCTGCCCCGAGCATCCGACGGTGCGGTCGACGACCCGGTGAAATGCGCGGGTCGCAGCCTCTGCGGTCGCGAACACTCCCACTGCCTGCTTGGCCGAGTGGCTGTCGTCGGTGGCCGTCGTCTGTGTCACGGCGCCGTTGAACGACGCCAGGTCCGGGTCGCCGTACACCTCGGGCAGCCCGATGTCACCCCAGTTGTTGCACACCGGAAGGTCGACGAAGAAGCCCTGATACGGCGTGGTGAACGTGGACTCCCAGCCCATCGGGGCGCCGACCACATTGCCGACCGATCCCTTGCCGAGGACCGCGTACGACACCACGCCCGGGTCCGACGGTTTGGCGGCCGCAGCGGGCGGGGCGACCAGTGCCGCGATGACGCAGGCGGTGAACCAGAGCGGGCGCGCAGTCATGACTCCGATGATGCCAGTGACCGGCCGCGTTCCCGAACAGACGACAGGCCGCACCCCGATCGGGCACGGCCTGTCGTTTGATGCGGGACTGGTGGGGTCAGCGTCCGGGCTGGGCCGGACCGGGCTGGCCGGGTGCTTGCGGGCCGGGGCCGCCGGGACCCTGCCAACCGGGGCCGCCCTGGCCTGGTCCACCGGGACCCTGCCAGCCGGGGCCGCCCTGGCCCTGCCAGCCCGGACCGCCGGGGAACATCGGGTGCCACATACCGCCGCCGCGCGGACCCTGGTGACCCTCGCGGAATTCGGACGTGTCTTGTCCGCGGTGGTGCTTGTGCCAGCCGTGGTGGCCACCGCCGGAATGCGCGCCGAGAACGAAGCCGGAGAAGAAGATCGTCGCGACGATGAACACGATGCCGGCGACGATGCCGACCCATGCCAGCACCTTGTTGAGCTTGCTGTGCTTGTGCTCGGCGGGCGGTGCGGCCACTGCGGTGGCCGTTGCTACAGGCGGGAACGAGTCCGTCGGGGTATCCGGCGTCTCGGGTGTTTCTTTAGGGGTTTCGTCACTCATGTCATCGATGATCCGTCCGTCAACCACTGCGGTGGCTAGGTTGCGCGTAAGAATCAGCTATGAGGCGCGCGGCGCGGTAGCGTGGCCTTTGTAGCGGAGCATCGGCCGGGCTTTGGGGGCCGGCCGACGCTCCGATTTCAGAACGCGGCAGAAAAGGTGCGATGTCCAGAACCACCCTGCGCGCCGTGGTCTTCACGTGCGGCACCGCGTTGCTGCTGACCCTCGCCCCGGCGTGTGCGAAGCAGTCCGCCACGCCCACCGGGCCGAGCCCGACGGCCAAGAGCACGTCCGGGCTGCCCGTCTGCCAGCTGTCATCGCTGCCGGCCGAGGCCGGTACCACCGTCAATCTGATCCACCACGGCGGGCCGTTCCCCTCCTCGCGGGACGGCATAGTGTTCGGCAATTTCGAGCACCGACTGCCCAACCAGCAGCGCGGCTACTACCACGAGTACACGGTGCCCACACCGGGCGCGAAGACCCGCGGCACCCGGCGGGTCATCACCGGCGGGGAACCGCCGACCAGCCCGCCGGAGTTCTACTACACCGGCGATCACTACGAGACGTTCTGCCAGATCGGAGGAGCGTGAAGACCTTCACCGTGCGCGGTGCGCGGATCCATTCCCGCGCAGACCTTTTCACCGAACTGGGCCACGCGGTGGGCGGCCCCGGCGGCTACTTCGGCAGCAATCTCGACGCGCTGGCCGACTGCCTCGGCGGCAGCTACGGCACCCCGGACGACGAGCCGTTCCGCTTCGTGCTGACCGACAGCTCAAAAGCCAAGAAAGCCTTGGATTCCCACACCTGGACCGGACTGCTCGAGGTGTTCGACAGCGCCGGCGTCGACTTGGTGCTGAGCTGACGCCGCCTACGACTTCACCGGGTTCACCGCGAACTGGATGACGCGGTACGGCGCGGTGTCGCGAGGCTTGGTGTTCCACTGGCTGACCAGAATCCGCAGTTCCTCGAGTGTCGAGCCCGGCGAGATGTAGCCGCCGTACGGCTGGGCCAGCTGATTGTCTTGCGGCGCAGGCAGTTCGTCGGCCTGCTCTGGCCAGTCGCCGGCGACGACGACTGTCGTGACCGGTGCCGAACCGAGCCCGGTCGGAGTGTTCGCGACCCGTACCTCCATGTTGCCGGTGCTGCTGTTGAAGTAGGACAGCACGGTCTTGCCGTCGACCTGCTTCATGCTCATCTCACCGATTCGGTCGCCCCACAACGGAGTTGGCGGTTTGCCCCAGCCCGTGGCGGCGGACCAGCCCTGCCAGCTGGACCGGTCGGTGAACGACTGCGGCGTCGCGCGATAGAGGAAGACCGGGCTGCTGCGGTCGAAGTTGTTGGCGACGAGGTACACCCAGCCACGCGGCGAGTCTGCGGTGGGCACCGGGTCGTAGTACCCCGTGATCTGGCTCTGCGCTCCCCCGGCGTACCCGGCCGGCCGCACCGAGCCGGGCACGGTCGGCCAGGCCCCACGCACGGGGTCCGCCTTAACCAGCCGCGAACTGGCGGGCACCAGGTTCTTGGTGGTGGTGATCAGCAGGTAGTTTTCCCTGTTGATACTGACCACACCAGCCGGAAGTTGGGACGTGCCAGGCACTTTGGGGTCAGCCAGCAGTGGCTTGTCGATGCCCGTGGCACCGCGGTAGCGAAGTCCGTCAGGTGAATTGACGGAGTCGGTGTCCACATGCAGCGCGACGGGCGCGTACCAGCCGCCGAATCCGACACCCTGCCCGGCGAAGCTGTCGCCGCAGATTTGCAGGATGCCGCTGGGGAACTCCATGAACTCGCAGAGATCGGTGGCCCCGATGCCGTAATCAGCTGTCGGCGTACCGGTTCCGGCCACCGGACCGATGCGCGTCACCTGGCCCGGCACCAACGGCCTGAGCACCGGAGTGGGCACCGGCGCGGGCGGATCAGCCTGCGCCGGCGGCAGCTCCAGACCGAGCCCGAACACCAGCGCCGAGAGCGACGCGATGGCGGCCCGCAAGGTCAACGGGTCGCGAGCAGCTCGGCGATCTGAACAGTGTTGAGCGCCGCACCTTTTCTCAGGTTGTCACCCGAGACGAACAGTGCGAGGCCACGACCGTCGGGCACACCCGGGTCCTGGCGGATGCGGCCCACCAGCGAGTCGTCGGCGCCGGCGGCGGCCAGCGGCGTCGGCACGTCGACCAGCGAGACACCGGCCGCGTCGGCCAGCAGCTCGCGGGCCCGCTCCACCGAAAGCGGCCGCGCGAACTCGGCATTGATCGACAGCGAGTGCCCGGTGAACACCGGCACGCGCACGCAGGTTCCACTCACCAAAAGCTCCGGGATGCCGAGAATCTTGCGGCTCTCGTTGCGCAGCTTCTGGTCTTCGTCGGTTTCACCCGAGTCGTCGTCAACCAGCGAGCCGGCCAGCGGAATCACGTTGAAGGCAATGGGCGCAACGTATTTCACGGGCGCGGGGAACTCCAGCGCCGATCCGTCGTGCACCAGCTGCTCGGCGCCGTCGACGACAGCGCGAGCCTGCGAAGCCAGCTCGTCGACACCGGCCAGGCCGCTGCCCGACACCGCCTGATAGCTCGACACGATCAGCCGGGTCAGGCCGGCCTCGTCGTGCAGCGGCTTGAGCACCGGCATGGCGGCCATGGTGGTGCAGTTCGGGTTGGCGATGATGCCCTTGACCAACTGCTTGCCGCGCACGTCGCGGTCGAAGTTGACCTCCGAAACCACCAGCGGCACATCAGGATCCTTGCGCCACGCCGACGAGTTGTCGACGACGATGGCACCGGCGGCGGCGAAGCGCGGCGCCTGCACCCGCGACATGGTCGCACCGGCGGAGAACAGCGCGATGTCCAGGCCCGACGGGTCGGCGGTCTCGCTGTTCTCGACCTCGATTTCCTGGCCGCGGAACGTCAGCTTCTTGCCCTCGGACCGCGCCGAGGCGAAGAACCGCACGGAACTCGCCGGGAAGTCGCGCTCTTCGAGGAGTTTGCGCATGACCTGGCCGACCTGGCCGGTCGCACCTACGACACCGATCGCAACCATGACTAGCGCCCCGTCCCGCCGTACACCACCGCGGCTTCTTCGCTGGCGAAGCCGAAGGCCTCGTGCAGCGCCGCGACAGCCTTGTCCAGCTCAGTGTCCTTGACCAGCACCGAGATTCGAATCTCGGAGGTGGAGATCAGGTCGATGTTGACGCCGACCTCGGCCAGCGTCTCGCAGAACTTGGCGGTGACTCCCGGGTGGCTGCGCATGCCGGCGCCGACCAGCGACACCTTGCCGATGTGGTCGTCGTACAGCACCTGCGAGAAACCGATCTCGTCCTTCAGCGACGTCAGCTTCTCGACGGCTCCGGGACCGTTCTCGCGCGAACAGGTGAAGGTGATGTCGGTCTTGCCGTCCTCCACCTTCGAGATGTTCTGCAGCACCATGTCGATGTTCACGTCAGCGTCGGCGACGGCGCGGAACACCTTGGCGGCGTAGCCGGGCACGTCAGGCACACCGACGACGGTGACCTTCGCCTCGCTGCGGTCGTGGGCAACTCCGGTGAGAATGGCGTCTTCCATGGGGATGTCCTCGATCGATCCTTTGACGATGGTGCCGGTCTTGTCGGAGTACGACGACCGGACGTGAATCGGAACGTTGTAGCGGCGGGCGTATTCCACGCAGCGCAGCATCAACACTTTGGCGCCGCAGGCCGCCATTTCCAGCATCTCCTCGAAGGAGACGGTGTCCAGGTGGCGGGCATTGGGCACGATGCGCGGATCGGCGGTGAAGATGCCGTCCACGTCGGTGTAAATCTCGCACACGTCGGCGTTCAGCGCGGCGGCCAGCGCCACCGCGGTGGTGTCCGAGCCACCACGGCCCAGCGTGGTGACGTCCTTGCTGTCCTGGCTGACGCCCTGGAAGCCGGCGACCAGCACGATCTGGCCCTCGTCGAGAGCTTCCCGCAACCGGGTTGGCGTGACGTCGATGATCTTGGCGTTGCCGTGCGTGCCAGTGGTGATCACGCCGGCCTGTGAGCCGGTGAACGACCGGGCCTGCGCGCCGAGGGACTCGATGGCCATGGCAACCAGCGCGTTCGAGATGCGCTCACCTGCGGTGAGCAGCATGTCCATCTCGCGGGCAGGTGGCGCCGGGGACACCTGACGGGCCAGATCCAGCAGATCATCGGTGGTGTCGCCCATGGCCGAGACCACGACGACGACGTCATTGCCGGCCTTCTTGGTTTCGACGATCCGCTCGGCGACTCGACGGATTCGCTCGGCGTCCGACACCGAGGATCCGCCGTACTTCTGGACGACGAGCGCCACTGTTCGCGTTTCCTTCTCTGAATTGGCCAGCTTGCATTCGCATCAATGCTGCCCACAAGGATAAGGGAGGGGTGAAGCCAATTTTGTTGCCCGGTAGCTTGGCAGTCGTGCATCGCGCGTCTGATCGACTCGCCGCGACGTCGGTCCCGATCCATCCCGACATCGCCGCTCGCTGGAGCCCACGTGCTTTCGACCCCAATGCCGCACTGCCGCATGAGGATCTGGCCGCACTGCTGGAGGCGGCACGGTGGGCGGCCACCTGGGGCGGGCGCCAACCCGTGCGGTTCATCGTGGGGGTTCGGGGTGACGAGACGTTCGTCACCCTGGCCGGACTGCTGCGGCGCGGTAACAGCTACGCCCGGGCCGCGTCGGCGCTGATCCTGCTGTGTGCCGACGCGGGGCCCGACGAGAGAACCGCGCTGTACAGCACGGTGGACGCCGGTTCCGCGATGGCGAATCTGTCGGTCGAGGCAGTGTCCCGCGGCCTCATCGTCCATCCGATGGCCGGCTTCGACGTACCGGGCACCGTCGAGGCGTTCGGCCTGCCCGAGACGTTGCGCCCGCTGATGGTCATCGCCGTCGGCACCCTCGGTGACTACGCCGCGGCCGGTCCCGACATCGCCGAGCGCGACGGCCGGCCCCGTGCGCGGCTGCCGCTCGACGAAGTCGTCCTGAATTGGCCCGTCTAGAAGATGTCGGTCAGCTTGCGCTGTGCCGGGCAGGCGTCGGTCAGTGCCTTCATCTGCTCCGTGATCTGCGCGTTGATCGCTGACAGCTGGTAGGCCTCGGTCGGCGCGGGTGCCCCGGGCGCCCGGCCCTGTGCCGCGATCCGGTAGGCGTCCAGCGCCGAGGCGAATTGCGACGCCAGCGTCGCCAGCTGCACCGCGTGGGCCGCGACCTTGTCGCCCGTGACCTTCTGCGCCCGCTCTGCCATGCCGTCGGCCCAGGCCCGGTACGCCGTCTCCTCGGCGATGGTCGGAACTCCGTTGCCGTTCTTGTCGATCTTCGACTCGATCTGCACGGCCTGCGCCTTGTTGTAGTCGAGCATCTCGCGCACCGGCTTGCACTCCGGCGTCGGCCCGCGGAACTCGGTCTGCCACACCACGAGGCCGATGACGACGGTGAGCGCGACCGCGATGCCGATCTTCCAGCTCCGGTCCAGGCTCAACAACCATCTCGTCAACACGGACGAACTGTATCGGCACAGTCGGCGCCGCGGCCATTTCACCTGGCCAGGAACTTGGCAGGAGACACTCTGACCGGGTTTTGGCGAACTACTGGACCGGAGTAAACTCGGCACTGATGTTTATCGCGCGGGTGCTCCTCCTCGGACGCCGCGACGGGGTCTGATCCGACCGGCCTCCCGTCGCGGGGGTTGACGATGCGCCGGTCCTGACCTTCTAGGTCCCATCCAGACAGACCGGAGCAAAACACCGTGACCACCTACTCTCCCGATTCTTCTGCCGACTCCTTCTCGTCGGTACGCGCCATCACCACCCCGTCCGGCCCGCGCCGCGAAGGCCAGCCGTCCTGGAACACCCAACGCAATTCCGCGATGCCCGTCAGCCGGTACCGCAGCTTTGCCGACGAGGTCCCGGGCGGGAGCCCGGCATCCGGCTCGGTGACCGTTCCGCCGTTCGACCGCACCTGGCCCGACAAGGTCGCCACCGTCGCACCCGGTTGGTGCGCCGTCGACCTGCGGGACGGCAACCAGGCCCTGATCGACCCCATGAGCCCGGAGCGCAAGCGCCGGATGTTCGACCTGCTGGTCCGCATGGGCTACAAGGAGATCGAGGTCGGCTTCCCGTCTGCCAGCCAGACCGATTTCGACTTCGTCCGCGAGATCATCGAGCAGGGCGCCATCCCCGACGACGTCACCATCCAGGTGCTGACGCAGTGCCGGCCGGAGCTGATCACGCGCACCTTCGAGGCGTGCAACGGCGCCCCGCGCGTGATCGTGCACTTCTACAACTCGACGTCCATCCTGCAGCGACGCGTGGTCTTCCGCGCGGACCGCGAAGCCGTCAAGAAGATCGCCACCGACGGTGCGCAGCTGTGCGTCGAGGAGGCCAAGAAGCACCCCGGCACGCTGTGGCGTTTCGAGTACTCGCCCGAGTCGTACACCGGCACCGAGCTGGAGTACGCCGTCGAGGTCTGCAACGCGGTGGCCGAAGTGGTCCAGCCGACCCCCGACTGGCCGCTGATCGTGAACCTGCCGGCGACTGTAGAGATGGCCACCCCGAACGTCTACGCCGACTCGATCGAGTGGATGAACCGGCACCTGGCCCCGCGCGACTCGATCATCCTGAGCCTGCACCCGCACAACGACCGCGGCGAGGGCGTCGCGGCCGCCGAGCTGGGCTATCTGGCCGGCGCCGACCGCATCGAGGGCTGCCTGTTCGGCAACGGTGAGCGCACCGGCAACGTGTGCCTGGTGACGCTGGGCCTGAACCTGTTCAGCCGCGGCGTCGACCCGCAGATCGACTTCTCGAACATCGACGAGATCCGCCGCACGGTCGAGTACTGCAACCAGCTGCCGGTCGCCGAGCGGCACCCCTACGGCGGTGACCTGGTGTACACCGCGTTCTCGGGCAGCCACCAGGACGCCATCAACAAGGGCCTGGACCAGATGAAGGTGGACGCGGATGCCGCCGACGCCGACGTCGACGACATCCTGTGGCAGGTGCCGTATCTGCCCATCGACCCGAAGGACGTCGGCCGCACGTACGAGGCCGTCATCCGGGTGAACTCGCAGTCCGGCAAGGGCGGCGTCGCGTACATCATGAAGGCCGACCACGGGCTGGTGCTGCCGCGCCGGCTGCAGATGGAGTTCAGCCAGGCCATCCAGAAGATCACCGACGGCGAGGGCGGCGAGGTCTCCCCGAAGGAGATGTGGGACGTCTTCAACGAGGAGTACCTGACGCCCATCACCCCGCTGGAGCGCATGCGTCAGAAGGTCGACGCATCCGAGGAGGACGGCGGCACCGACACCATCACCGCGATCGTCAAGATCGACGGTGAAGAACGCGAGATCGTCGGCGCCGGCAATGGCCCGCTGGCCGCCTTCATCGACGCGCTGGGCGCCGTCGGCTTCGACGTCGACGTGCTGGACTACTCCGAGCACGCCATGTCGGCCGGCGAGGAAGCCCAAGCCGCGGCGTATGTCGAGGCCTCGATCGGTGGCAAGTCGGTGTGGGGTGTCGGCATCGCGCCGTCGATCACCACGGCGTCACTGCGGGCCGTGGTATCTGCCGTGAACCGTGCCGCGCGTGATTAACTGACGGTCGCGTAGCTTTCGCGCGATCGCCGACACGGAGGGAAACCATGAACTGGGGATCTAGCTGGGATTTTCTGTGGCACTTCCTGATCATCTTCGCCTGGATCGCGTACCTGCTGGTGCTGTTCCAGATCCTTGGCGATCTGCTCTGGCGTGATCACAAAACGTCGGGCTGGGCCAAGGCGATGTGGGTTGTCTTCCTGATCTTGTTCCCGTGGTTGACGGCTCTGATCTACCTGATCGCGCGTGGGCCCGGGATGGCGGAGCGCGCGCGCGAAGCGGCCGCCGCGGCCAAGTCAGAGACCGACGCCTACATCCGGGAGGCGGCAGGCCATTCTCCGGCCCAGGAAATCGCCGACGCGAAAGCCCTACTGGATGCCGGGACAATCAGCCAGGCCGAGTTCGACGCGCTCAAGGCCAAAGCGCTGTCCTGATCACCTTTCTGGGACGCCCGGATCTTCGACGACGCTGAAGATCCGGGCGCACCACCGCACCGCCTGCTCGGCAAAGTCTTCTGCGGTAACGGTTTTCGCGGGGTCGAGCAGCCGCTCATTGAGCAGTATCGCGACTCCGCCGACGCAGAACAGCGCCGCATCGAAGCTCTCCTGATCAGCATCCTTGTTGGGCTGCAGTAAGGCCAGGACCGCGGCGGCCACCCGATGTTGGGCGACCCGAATGTGTTCGGCGACGGACTCGATATGCCGGGCATCGGTCAGGAAGATGCGCACTGCCAGCGGATCGTTCTCGGCGTGCTCGATGAAGGCGGCCAGGCCGAGCGTCAGCCGGGTCTGCACGGTTGCCGACTCGGGCGCGCTCCCGCTGGCCAGCATCGCGGCGAAGGGCCCCTCGAGCACGTCATCGATCACGGCGCCGATCAGCGCACTGAGGCCGGCAAACTGCTCGTAGAAGTAGCGGTCGGTGAGTTTGGCGCGGGCCGCGACGGCGCGGACGCTCAATGCCGACAGCCCGCCTTCGCGCCACAGGGACTCTGCCGCGTCCAGCAGCAGCCGCCGCCGATCGGCCCGCCGCTCCTCCGCTGACCTGCCGGAATACCTGCGTTGCGGCGCGGCGCCTGAACCGGTGCCCGATCTGTCGTCAGCCATCTGGCGCAACCTCTCCCTCCGACTGGCTCATGATGTCAAAATCCGAGGAAGAAGACGGATTCCCGTTTCAAACGCGGTCTTCTGGCAATATTACCGACGAGTAAGGTTCAGGTTCATCTACATAGTGGGGTGGAACATGGCAGCACAGCTCGCCGAGCAGGTCACCGTGGTGGCCGCGGCCGGAACCGAAGGCGGGGGCGCTGCCCTCGACCAGGTCATCGGGATGTCCGTGGCAACGGGCATCATCACCGCGGGCCTGTTGTGGATCGGCTATCTGCATCGGCAACGCCGCATCACCTGGCTGCAGGACCTGGCCGAGGCGGCCGGCCGCAAGATGAACCGGCCCAGCTGGGTGGCCCTACCCTCACTGCTGTTCATCTCGACGATCATCTGCGCGATGTTCGGCTTCATCTGGGATGTCAGCCTGCACATCGGTAAGGGCCGCGATGCCGGCCCGCTGGCCAACCCCGCGCACTACTTCATCCTGGTCGGTCTGTTCCTGCTGTTCATCGCCGGATCGCTGTCGATCATCCTGCCGTACGACAAGCCCGGCCCGGCGGCCATCAAGATCACAAAAACCTGGTACGCGCCCGTCGGCGGCATCCTGATGGCCGGCTGCGGCCTGTACGCGCTGATCGGTTTCCCCCTCGACGACATCTGGCACCGCATCTTCGGCCAGGACGTCACGCTCTGGGGCCCAACACATTTGATGCTCATCGGCGGTGCCGGACTGTCCCTGGTCGCGATGTTGCTGTTGGAACGCGAGGGCGATATCGCGATGGGCGCCGATGCACCGCCCGCCCGCAACAAAGTGTTGCCGTACTTCGCCTTCGGCGGTCTGGTGATCGGCCTGTCGGTGTTCCCCGTCGAATACGACTTCGGTGTCGAACAGTTCCGGCTGGTGTTCCACCCCATGCTGATCGCTGCCGCGGCGTCGATGTCGCTGGTGGCCACCCGGCTCACCCTGGGCCGCTACTCCACATTCGGCGCCATCGCCTTCGCGTTGTTCATCCGCGGACTCGTCGCACTGGCTGTCGGACCCGTGTTGGGTTCCCCGTACAGCTGGTGCGCGCTCTACCTCGGCTCCGCGATCGTCGTCGAGCTGATCGGGCTGACGCCAATTGTCAATCGCCCCATCCTGTTCGGCGCGGTCGCCGGCCTGGGCGTGGGCACCGTCGGCATGTGGCTCGAGTCGTTCTGGGTCGACGCCATGTTCCGCACCCCGTGGCCCACTAGCATGTGGGGTGAGGCACTGTCGATGTCGACGCCGGTCGCCATCTTCATGGGCATGTGCGGCGCGCTGCTGGCCGTCGTGCTGTCCGGCCAGCGCCTGCCCGCACGTCCGATCGGTATCGGCATCGTGGTCGCCACCGTTCTGGTCATCGGCGGTGCCGTCGCCAACGGCCTGAACATCACCGTGCCAGAGCACGCCCGGGCGCAGATCACCCTGACCGATGCACCGAGCCCGCAGGGTCAGCGCCTGGTGAACGCCGACATCCAGATCACGCCTGCCAACCTGATCAGCGACAACCCAGAATGGGTGACGCTCATGGCGTGGCAGGGCAAGCTCGCCTATGACCGCGGACTGGTGGTCGATCACCTGCAGCAGGTCGGTCCCGGCCATTACCGGTCGACGCGGCCGATCCCCGTTTGGGGCACCTGGAAGACGGTGCTGCGCGTGCAGGACGGCCGGACCATGGCCGCCGTCCCGGTCTTCCTGCCCGCCGACCCCGGCATCGGTGCCCAGGAGACGCCTGCGCTGTCGACGACCCGCGATTTCACCGACGAGATCAAGGTCCTGCAGCGCGAACGCAACCTCGACGTGCCGTCGTGGCTGTACCCCGCAGCCTCCATGATCGTGCTGGTGTGCTCTCTGATCCTGGTCGCGTTGCTGAGTTGGGGTGCGGGACGGATCAATTCGCGCGAGGAATTCAGCACCACCGAGGCCAGGGAACCCGTCGGACAGCCGTGACCTATCTGGCCGATCACTCGCTATTGTTGGCACTGCCGGCGTTTGCCCCGGCGTTCGTCGTGGCCGGGGTGGTGGCCTGGGTGGCCATGAAGGACCGGCGGGCACACGACAGCTCCAACTCCGACGGTGCCGCGACCGATGCTGATGTCGACGGGACATCAGGTTCAACCGATAAGGATGGTTCCGCGTGACCTTTGTGAAGACCTTCGCCGTGGCCGGCGTCGTGGCGCTGGCGCTCGCCGGCTGCGGCAAGAACGAGCCGTCGTCCGGCAGCTCTTCGAGCGCCGGCGCCACGGGCACCACACAACTGAGCAACCCGCAGGCCCCGCCGGCACGCGTCTACATCGACGTGACCATCGCGGGCGGCACCGCGACGCCGATCAATCAGCAGGTGCAGGCCAAGCTGTCCCAGCCGATCATCGTCCGCGTCAACAGTGATGCCGCCGACCAGCTGCATGTGCACTCCAACCCCGAGCACACTTTCGACATCAAGCCGGAGAAGGACCAGGAGTTCCAGTTCACGGTGGACGTGCCGGGCAAGGTCGACGTCGAACTGCACCACCTGGACAAGACGGTCGCCACCATCACGGTGCAGTAAGCACTGTGCGTCCCGACGCAGTAACCCAGACCGTCCTGGCTCACGGGCTGGGCGGGTCAACTGATCTGCCCATCCCTGTGACCTATGCGCTGATCGGCGCGGCGTGGGCGTTGACCTTCACCTTCGCGGTGGTGGCACTGGCTTGGCGCAAGCCGCGGTTCGATCCGGAGAAGCCAGGACTCGCCTTGCCGCGCTGGGTGACGACGGCCGTGGACGCTCCCGCCACCCGATGGACGGTCGGGCTGCTGGCCCTGGCGTTCGCCGGCTGGGTCGCGGTGGCCGCGGTCGTCGGACCGCCGGGTTCCGGCAATCCGCTGCCGGGCGTGTTCTACGTGTTGCTGTGGGTCGGAATCGTTGCCCTGTCAGTGTTTTTCGGCCCGGTGTGGCGGGTGCTGTCACCGGTACGGACCATCATGCGGCTGCTGCGGCTGAGCCGGGATGCGTATCCCCCACGGCTCGGCTACTGGCCCGCGGCGGCCGGGCTGTTCGCGTTCGTCTGGCTCGAACTGGCCAGCCCCGACCCGGGTTCGGTTGGCGCCGTGCGGATCTGGCTGTTGGTGTACCTCGCGGTGACGCTGTCCGGGGCCGCGGCGTGCGGCACCCGGTGGTGCTCGCACGCCGACCCGTTCGAGGTGTACAGCGTCGTGGCCTCGCGGTGCGCCCCGGTGCGGCGGGGCGCCGATGGACAGATCGCCATCGGCAATCCGTTCAACCACCTGCCCACCTTGCCGATTCGGCCCGCCACGGTGACGGTGCTCGCGGTGCTGCTGGGCTCGACAGCTTTCGACAGCTTCTCGGCCACGCCGACATGGCGCGGGTTCGTGGCGGCGCACGCGACCGGCACCTGGCAGGTCACGTCGCTGAAAACTGTTGGACTGGCTGTGTTTGTCACGACGGTCGCGCTGTCATTCAGCCTCGCCGCCCGCGCCACGGGCGGGGTGGACCGGGCCCGGCGCCGGCAACTGCCCGGATTGATGGCGCACTCCCTCATCCCGATCGTCATCGGCTACGTGTTCGCGCACTATCTGACCTACCTCGTCGAAAAGGGCCAGCAGACCGTCTTCCAGCTTCTGGGCAGGCATGACGCGCACGTGTACTACGTGCTGTCCATGCACCCTTCGGCGCTGGCCACGACCAAGGTGCTGTTCGTGGTGGGCGGGCATATCGCCGGGGTAATCGCCGCGCATGACAGCGCGCTGCGCATCCTGCCGAAGCGGCATCAACTCACCGGGCAACTGGCGATGATGCTCGTGATGGTCGGCTACACGTTCACCGGCCTGTATCTGCTGTTCGGCGCATAACTCGCCGGCACCACCCCGCCGAGTGCCCATTCGCCACGACCCCTTGACAGCGATGCCCCGCGGATCAAAACTGAGGACACCCGTCATCAGATTGGAGTCCCATGACTGCCACAGTGCCCGCGGAACCGACGCTCAAGCAGCTCCATGGCCGCGCGTTCGCGTCCCTGTACGACGAAATGGACTACCAGGTCCGGCACATCGACGGCACCCTGCCGGAGGAATTGACCGGGACTCTGTTCCGCATCGGGCCCGGCAAGTTCGAGGTCGGCGACACCGTGTTGAAGACCATGTTCGATGCCGACGGCATGGTGTCCCGGTTCATCCTCGATGGCAAGACCCTCCGCTTCACCAACCGTTACGTGCGCACCAAGCAGTACCGCGGCGGCGACGTGATGAGCCAGCGCGGCATCACCACCAACGCCCCCACGCTGCGCGGCAATCTGCTCCCGCCGGCCAACACCGGCAACACCAATATGGCCACCATCTGCGGTGAACTGCTCGCCATGTGGGAGGGCGGCCCGCCGTACAAGATCGATCCCGACTCACTGGACACCTTGGGGTACAAGCGCTTTGACGGTGACCGGCTGGGCTACCTCGGTTCCTTCTCCGCCCATCCCAAGTGGGATCCGCACACCGGCGAGGTATACAACTTCGGCCTCGACCTGCTGCCCACGCCGCGGCTCCGGTGTTTCAAGGTGGACCGCGCCGGCCGCAGCCACCAGATCAGATCGCTGCAGCTGTGGGACATGGTGTGGAACCACGACTTCGCGCTCACCGAGAACCACATGGTGTTCGTCCTGGATCCGCTGCGACCCAACATCCCGACGCTGTTGCGCACCCGGTCCTTGGCACAGTCGCTGGATTACCAAGTCCGCAACGGCTCGACGCGGTTTGCCCTGGTCCCCCGCGACGGCTCCAAGCCGCGCGTCATCGAGCACGAAGCGCTGACGCACGTCCACGTCACCAACGCCTTCGAAGACGGCTCGGACACCGTGGTGGAGTTCTTCCGGTTCGAGGACTCGGACATCTTCCACAAGCTCGGCAAGGCCTGGCAGGACCCGGCCGACCCCACCGACCCCCGCGCCCACCTGACCATCGACGAATGGCCGCGCGGGCACCTGTCACGGTTCCGCATCAGCAAGTCCGGACGCATCACCGAGACCGTGCTATCGGCAACGGCGCCAATGGAATTCCCCCAGTACGACTGGCGCTGTTCCACACAGGAGCACAACGTCACCTACGCCTGCAAGGCCACCGAGGACGTGGGCCACTACAACGCGGTGACGCGCATCGACCACCGCACCGGCGTCCAGAGCACCTTTGATTTCGGGCTGGCCCAGACCGGCGAGCCGTTGTTCGTGCCTCGCTCCCGCACTTCCGCCGAAGACGACGGCTGGCTACTGGTGCTCAATCACGATCTGCGGAGCCATCATTCGCAATTGGTGATCTTCGACGCCCGCACCATCGAGGACGGTCCGCTGGCCACCGCGCACCTGGAACACCATCTGCCGATCGGGTTCCACGGCACGTTCAGCCGGCGGATCGCTGGCTGAACCGCACTTCCAGCGCTGGACACCGTTGCGCTACGCCGTACCGCGCTCGGTAGCGGCAACGACGAATCATCTTGCAGGACTGTGACTTTTGCCATCGGTGTCCTCACCCTCGGTCGGGTAGAGCGTCGGATGGTGGTACTGGTTGGTTCGTGGTTGGCCGACGTCCAACAGTGGTGGTGGGGTCCAGTGGGTGCGGCCGTCGGGGCCGGCGGATCCGGCGTCGGGCATCCTCGCTGCCGATATGCAGCCGGATGCGCAGCACATCGGCCCAGTTTTTCGCGCCGATCTCTTTCGGCGTGCTTTGAGCATGTAGGCCGGCCAACAGAGCGTGGTCGGCGACGGGGAACCGGCGCAGTAGCGCTTCCCGGCGGGAGAGCAGTTCGAGTTGATAGGCGGCCGATAGGCCGCTGTGTAGTCGAACCCGTTGAGCTCGGTGACAACATCCTCGGCCGCTGTATAGGCGGCGAAGATGGTGGCCCGATCACTAACACTAGTTCGAAGCACTGACAAGAAGCCGTCGCGGCGTGTGACGCTAGTTACCCACCGTGAACAGCGAAAACAAAGTGACCAAAGTTTTTTGGCGGCCGGCTAGCTAGAACAACATGAACTGATCGCCTGCCGGCGTCCGGTCGACGAATTCCTCGACATCCGACCCGCCGACGACGTGGCCGAGCAGCGTCATGAAGTCCGTGTCGGAAACCAGCGGCACCCCGAGCTCCCTCGCCTGGTAGCCCTTGCCCTGAGCAGGCACCGGGTCGTTGCAGATGACCAGCGACGTCTGGGCGTCGACGCTGTCGGAGTAGGACAGCCCGACATGCACGATGCGCTCGATCGCTTCTTCGTGGGTGCGCACCATCTCGCCCGACAGCGCCACTCGCATGCCCTGCACCAACGGCTGGCCCGGCACGAACCGGCCGGGGTTGGTATAGGCACAGGGCAGCCGCGAGGCCAGCACCTTCAGCGGCCGAAGTTCGTCGTGGGTGATGGCGCCGCTGGGCCAGCGCTTGCGCCCCACATTGCGGATCGGCAGCCAGCGCCGGTGCTCGCGCGCCGCGGCCAGTGCCGGTTTGAGGATCTGGGCCAGCACCATGGCGTCGTCCAGCGCATCATGCGGGCGAATCTGCGTCGCGCCGTAGTACGTCGCCAGGGTCTCCAGGCGAAGGTTCTCAGTCCCGAGGTTGAGACGGCGCGTCAGCTCGACGGTGCACATGACGCTGTCGACGGGCAGCACGGCGCCGACGCGTTCGCATTCGGCGGCCAGGAAGGAGTAGTCGAATCCGGCGTTGTGGGCCACCAGCGTGCGGCCGGACAGCACGGCGACCAGATCACCGACAACGTCACCGAAGGCGGGCTGACCCGCCAGCATCTCGGAGGTCAATCCGTGCACGTGGGTGGGGCCGGGATCCACTCCCGGATTCAGCAGGCTGCTGAAGGAGTGCTCGACGTTCCCGTCATCCCCGAGGGCCAGCGCGGCGACGCTGATGACCCGCGCATGGCCGGGATCGAAACCCGACGTCTCGACATCGACGACAGCCCAACCCGCGCCCGGCTCGGTGGCCGGTCGGCCCCAGCCGAGGTTGGTTTCGCCCACGTGGCAAGGATGGCACGGCGCCCCGACAAGTCGAGCGATATCCCACGGCCGCCGCAGCGTGTCGCCCCATCGGTTCACGTACGATCCACCCACCCGAGAGGCGGTCGCCGCTATCGTCACCACCATGACCGCAACCACGATCGACCCGAGTGCACCGGTACTCGTCACAGGCGCCAGCGGGTACATCGGCAGCTGGATCGTCCGGTACCTGCTCGAAGCCGGGCACACCGTGCACGGCACGGTGCGCAATCCGCAGAAGCCGACCGGCCTGGAGCACCTCCACAAACTGTCGGCCGACCACCCCGGCAAGCTCACACTCTTCAAGGCCGACCTGCTTGACATCGGCAGTTTCGACGAGGCGATGGCCGGCTGCCAGCTCGTCATGCACACCGCGTCGCCATTCCTCCTCCAGGGAGTCACCGACCCGCAGGAGTCGCTCGTCCGCCCGGCGCTGGAAGGCACCCGCAACGTGCTGGATTCGGTGAACCGCACCGAGAGCGTCAAGCGCGTGGTGCTGACCAGCAGCGTGGTCGCGATCTACGGCGATGCCCGGGAATCACGCGACGTGCCTGGCGGCGTCTTCACCGAGGACCAGTGGAACACCACCAGCAGCGTCGACCACCAGCCGTATTCGTATTCCAAGACCGTGGCCGAGCAGGAGGCCTGGCGCTACCAGAAGGCGCAGGACCGCTGGGACCTCGTCACCATCCACCCCGGCCTGGTGCTCGGCCCCGCACTGACGAGCGCCAGCGACTCGGCCAGCCTGGCCACCATGAAGCAGTTCGCCGACGGCACGATGCTGACCGGTGCACCCGAGTTGACCATGGGCGTGGTGGACGTCCGCGATGTCGCAGATGCGCACCTGCGCGCCGGCTACACCCCCGAAGCGCACGGCCGCTACCTCGTCAATGCCGCCTCGCTCAGCCTGCTGGAGATCGGCCAGATCCTGCGCGCCAAGTTCGGCGTGCTCTATCCGTTCCCGTGGCTGAACGTGCCCAAGGTCGCCGTGAAGGCCGTCGCACCGGTCATCGGGCTGACGCGCGAGTTCGTCGACACCAACGTGGGCTACCCCCTGGTCTTCGACGCCAGCCGCAGCCAGAGCGAGCTCGGGTTGGTGTACCGGCCCATCGAGCAGACCGTCACCGACCACTTCCAGCAGATGCTCGACGACGGCATCGTGCGCAAGCGTCCGAGTGTCCGTCTGCCGTAGGACTCGAGTGGGCGCCCTCACACGTGTCGTCACATTCGGGGCCGTCCTCCTAGAATTCCGGGGATGATCACCGCACGAGGACGCGTCGCGCTGGGCGCGGGCGCCGCCGCCCGGTGGGCGTCGCGCGTGACGGGGCGCGGTGCGGGCGCCATGATCGGCGGGCTCGTCGCCATGAAGCTGGACCCCTCGATTCTCGGACAACTCGGTTCCGGACGGCGCTCTGTCGTCGTCACCGGCACCAACGGCAAGTCCACGACCACGCGAATGACGGCCGCGGCGCTGACGACCATCGGGCCCGTGGCCTCCAACAGCGAGGGCGCCAACATGGACGCCGGGCTGATCGCCGCGCTGGCCGGGTCGCGCACGGCGACCCTGGCCGCGCTCGAGGTCGACGAGATGCACGTGCCGCACGTGTCCGATGCGGTGGACCCCTCGGTGATCGTGTTGCTCAACCTGTCTCGCGACCAGCTGGACCGCGTCGGCGAGATCAACCACATCGAGCGGACGTTACGGGCCGGGCTGACCCGTCACCCGAATGCCGTGGTGGTCGCCAACTGTGACGATGTGCTGGTGACCTCGGCGGCATACGACTGTCCCAACGTGGTGTGGGTGGCCGCCGGCGGCGGTTGGTCGGGCGACTCGGTGAGCTGTCCGCGCAGCGGCGAGGTGATCGTCCGGGAGAACGGGCACTGGCATTCGACCGGCACCGACTTTTCCCGGCCGACACCGCAGTGGTGGTACGACGAGACGAACATCTATGGGCCGGAAGGCTTTACCGCGCCGATGACGCTGGCCTTGCCGGGCACGGTGAACCGCGGCAACGCCACGCAGGCCGTGGCCGCGGCGGTCGCGTTGGGCGCGTCGCCCGCCGCCGCGGTGGCCGCTGTGTCGACGGTCGACGAGGTCGCCGGACGGTACCGGACCCTGCAGGTCGGCGAGCACACCGTCCGCATGCTGCTGGCCAAGAACCCCGCCGGCTGGCAGGAGGCGCTGTCTATGGTCTCCAGTGATGTTGCGGGAGCGGTTATCTCGGTGAACGGTCAGGTGCCCGACGGCGAGGACCTGTCCTGGCTGTGGGACGTGAACTTCGAGCACTTCGTCGACTTCCCGGCGCCCATCGTGTCGGCCGGCGAGCGCGGCACCGATCTCGCGGTGCGGCTGGGCTATGCGGGTGTCGACCACACGCTGGTGCACGACACCGTGGCCGCCATCAAGTCGTGCCCGCCCGGGCACGTCGAGGTGATCGCGAACTACACGGCGTTCCTGCAGTTGAACCGGGAGCTGGCATGACTCCGGACGCGAGGAGCAAAACGGCCCCCGTTCAGATCGGCCTGGTATTACCCGACGTCATGGGCACCTACGGCGACGGTGGCAATGCCGTCGTCCTGCGACAGCGCTTGCGGCTCAGGGGAATTGACGCAGAGATCGTCGAGATCACCCTGAACGACCCGGTGCCGGATTCGATGGACCTCTACACCCTCGGCGGCGCCGAGGACTACGCGCAGCGCCTCGCGACCCGGCATCTGCTGCAGTACCCGGGTCTGCAGCGCGCGGCCGAGCGCGGCGCGCCGGTGCTGGCCATCTGCGCCGCCATCCAGGTGCTCGGACACTGGTATGAAACGTCGTCGGGCGAGCGCGTCGACGGCGTCGGGCTGCTCGACGTCACGACCTCCCCCCAGCCCGAGCGCACCATCGGCGAAGTGACCTCCGTTCCAGTGATCGACGGGCTTGCCCAGAAGCTCACCGGCTTCGAAAACCACCGCGGCGGAACCGATCTCGGGCCGCTGGCCCAGCCGCTGGCCCGCGTCGAGAAGGGCGCCGGCAACCGCGCGGGTTCCGGCTACGACGGCGTCGTGCAGGGCAGCGTGGTCGCCACCTACCTCCATGGCCCATGCCTGGCCCGCAACCCGGAGCTGGCCGACTACCTGCTGTCCCAGGTCGTCGGCGACCTGCCGCCCCTGGAACTCCCCGAGGTCGACCTGCTCCGCGGCGAGCGCCTCGCCGCGCCCCGTCGCGCTTGATCCGCGCGGTGTAGGCGCTCCAACGCCGTTGCTGTGAACTGACTGCCAACCAGCACACGCGCGGTTTCGCCGTGCGGACAGCCGGGTAGAGACGTGCCACCACTGTTCCCTCAGAGAGGCACGCCACATGCTCGACTTCTTCTGCCCCCGGTGCGGCGACTTCACCTTCGAGACGGTCACCTGCCTACGCTGTGCGGTCTCGGCAGAAGTGGAGCCTGCTCAGGTTGCGTGAAAAGCAATGTCACAGTGCCCATTTCATGCCGACCCTCGCCGACGTGCAGCGGATTGTGCACATGGTTAGGCAACCCTTCCGCGCCACGGAAAGTCGCGCAACTGGTTCATGTGCCGCGAGTTCGCGATGCGCCGCACGCGCTGGTGGCGCATCATGAACCGCACGTTCTGACGGAAAGCGAGGAACCTACGCGCACCTTCTGATGGGCAGACGCGGGCGGCACAGCCACGACGAGGAACGGCCACATGACTGAGTGCTTTCTGGCTGGTGAAGATATCCACCAGCTCAATCGGGACCTGCGGATACTCATAGCGACAAACGGCACCCTGACCCGGATTCTCGGCGTCGTCACCGACGAAGAGATCGTTGTGCAGATCATCGAGCAGCAGATTCATTCACGCGAAATGGCGGCGTGGGAGCAGTTGTCGGGCAGCAGAATCCTGCAACGCCGGATCCTGCTCAACGGCCGCAACTCGGGGCGCCGATTCGTGGGAGCCGAGTCGCTCATCGCCATCGATCTGCTGCCCGGCTCGATTGCGGCAGCCTTGATGACCACGAACTCGCCCATCGGCGAAATCATGGCCGCCAGCCGCCTCGAAACGTTCAAGGAGCCGGCCGAGGTCTGGATCGCGGAACCACCCGCTTGGCTCGCCGCCGCCACCCGACAGACGTCGCCACCGAAAACCGTTGGCCGCCGGTATCGCATCCTCATCGGAGGACATCCCGTCATCGTCGTCACCGAGTACTTCCTCGACTTCTCCCCGGAGACGTCATGACGGAGACCGCAATGCCGAACGGAAATCTGGCGGAGCTGCTGGCCGAACGGGCGTCGCAAGCAGGATGGCGGGACAGGCCGGCCTACCACGGGCCGCACGTCGTCACCCATGGTCAAATCCATGACGGGGCAGCACGTTTCGCGACAGTGCTGCAGCGCCGTGGCCTCTCGGGCGGAGACCGCGTCCTGTTGTGTCTACCGGATTCGCCGGAACTCGTACAGCTGATGCTGGCGTGCCTCGGTCGAGGCATCGTGGTGTTCCTGGCGAATCCCGAACTCAATCGCCGCGATCACGCATTCGCCGAAAAGGACGCGGAGCCGGCGCTTGTCATCACCACACGCACTCTCCTCGACCACTTTCGGCAGGCGGCGGCCACCGAAGCCGCGGAGCTGGTGTCCGAAGCCGCCGATGTCGAGCCGGCCGCCTACGCGCAGCTGAGTGCCGATGCCCACGCCTACGCCACCTACACTTCCGGCACGACAGGCGCACCGAAGGCCGCGATCCACCGTCACGGCGACGTGTGGGCCTACGTCGACGCCATGTGCGGCCGAGCGTTGCGGCTCACCTCCCGTGACATCGGACTATGCAGCGCCCCCATGTATTTCGCATACGGGCTGGGGAACTCCGTCTGGTTCCCGCTTGCCACAGGCAGTTCGGCGGTGATCAACCCCCGGCCGGTGACCGCGGCGGCCACGGCCGACCTGTGTACGACGTTCGGCGCATCGGTGCTTTACGGCGTACCAACGTTTTTCGCACGGATTGTCGATACATGCTCCCCGGACTCATTCCGTTCGCTTCGTGCCGTGGTATCGGCGGGCGAGGCTCTGGACATTCGTCTCGCGGAGCGGATGACGGAGTTCTTCGGCGGTATCCCGATACTGGACGGAATCGGCTCGACCGAAGTCGGACAGACCTTCGTGTCGAACACCATCGAGGACTGGCGGCCGGGAACCATTGGAAAAGTTCTTCCGCCCTACGAGATTCGGGTCGTCACAGCTGAGGGCACCGCCGCCGGACCTGGCGTCGAGGGCGTCCTCTGGGTACGGGGTCCGTCGATACCGCCGGGCTACTGGAACCGTCCGCCAGGTCTTCTCCGGCGAGATGGCCAGTGGCTCGATACCCGGGACCGGGTGTCCGTCGACACCGACGGGTGGGTCACGTATTGCTGCCGCGCCGACGACACCGAGATCATCGGAGGCGTCAACGTCAATCCACGGGACATCGAGCGACTCCTCACCGAGGATGACAGAGTCGCCCACGCCGCGGTCGTCGCCGTAGCGGAATCGGTCGGCGTCTCGACACTGCAGGCGTTCCTCGTCCCCGCCGACCATGCCGTCATCGACGAATCGGCCATCCGAGACCTCCACCAGCGGTTGCTTTTTCAGCTGTCCGCCGTCCAGGTGCCGCACCGGTTTGCCGTTGTCGAGCAGCTGCCCCGAACGCCGACCGGCAAGCTTCTCCGCACCGAATTGCGCACCGAAAGCCCGGTGCCGCCGATTTGGGAACTTCCCACCGTCGAGCCTCCGTCGGGTCCGTCGGCGGCCAGTGCCGAACGCGTGTCGAACGACCCGAACGTCGACGCGGGCGTCAGCGACGTGACGCTCAGCGAGCGGCTCGCTGTCCTGCGGCAGGAACAGCACCGACTCGTGGCGGATACGGTGTGCGCCGAGGTTGCGAAGATGCTGGGGCTGCCCGGCCCGCAGTCGCTGAATCGGGATCTCGCGTTTTCTGAACTCGGGTTCGACTCGAAAATGACGGTGGAACTTCGTAATCGACTGGCGGCGGTTACGGGGCTGCACCTTTCGGACACGGTGGGCTGGGACTACGGTTCGATCTCGCGACTGGCTCAGCATGTGGAAGCGCAACTGTCCTCGGGGAGCAGCCCGATCGCGCCGACCCCGTCAACGCCGGTTGACGAGCCGGTGGCAATAGTCGGCATGGCGTGCCGGTTCCCCGGCGGGGTGGATACGCCACAGGGCCTGTGGGACATGGTCGCGAACGCCCGGGACGTAGTGTCGGAATTTCCGACCGATCGTGGTTGGGATGCGAAGGGTCTGTTCGACCCGGACCCCGATGCGCCGGGCAAGACCTATACGCGCTGGGGTGGTTTCCTCACGGACGTGGCCGGATTTGATGCCGGGTTCTTCGGAATCGGGCCCAGTGAGGCGCTGGCGATGGATCCGCAACAGCGGTTGATGCTGGAGTGTTCGTGGGAAGCCTTGGAGCAGACCGGGATTGACCCGACATCGCTGGAAGGGTCGAGCACCGGGGTGTTCACCGGAGTCTTCGCACAGCGATACGGCGCGGCGGGCACCGACCGGTTGGAAGGCTATGGGCTGACCGGTTCGGCGTTGAGCGTCGCCTCGGGTCGGGTGGCTTACGTGCTCGGACTCCAGGGACCCGCGGTGTCGGTGGACACCGCGTGCTCCTCGTCGTTGGTGTCGCTGCACTGGGCCGCGCAGTCGTTGCGGTCGGGGGAATGCGACCTGGCATTGGCCGGTGGCGTGACCGTGATGACGTCGCCGGAGACTTTCATCGGGTTCAGCCGGCAGCGGGGACTGGCGCCCGATGGGCGGTGTAAGGCCTATGCCGGAGCCGCCGACGGGACGGCGTGGGGCGAAGGCGCCGGAGTGCTGGTGCTGGAACGGTTATCGGATGCCCGGCGGTTGGGGCATTCGGTGTTGGCGGTGGTGCGCGGTAGTGCGGTCAACCAGGATGGCGCCTCCAACGGTCTGACCGCGCCCAACGGGCCGTCCCAGCAGCGGGTCATTCGGGCAGCGCTGGCCAGCGCGCGGTTGACCGCCGCCGACGTGGACGTGGTGGAGGGTCATGGCACGGGCACCACGTTGGGCGATCCCATTGAAGCGCAAGCACTTTTGGCGGCCTACGGACAAGAGCGCCCACCCGGCCGGCCGTTGTGGGTGGGCTCGATCAAATCGAACATGGGGCATACCCAGGCCGCCGCAGGCGTGGCCGGGGTGATCAAGATGGTGCAGGCGATGCGCCACGGCATGATGCCCGCGACCCTGCACGTGGACGTGCCCTCCCCTCGCGTTGATTGGGACCGCGGGGCGGTTTCGGTGCTGACCGAGGCCCGGGCTTGGCCGCGCGATGGGCGACCGCGCCGGGCCGGGGTGTCGTCGTTCGGGATCAGCGGCACCAACGCGCATGTGATCGTGGAGCAGGGCCCGGTCGACGAGCCCGATACCGCAGCGCGGGCAGCCGCCGGCCGCTTGTCGGTGCTCCCGTGGGTGATTTCGGGCAAATCAGCCGAGGCGCTGACGGCACAGGCGGCCCGGTTGTCGGCCCATCTGCGAGCTGATCCGCGGCTTGAGCCGGTCGATGTGGCCTACTCGTTGGCACGGCGTTCGACGTTCGAGCATCGAGCGGTGGTGCTGGGTGCCGATCGTCCGGTGCTCACGGCGGGACTGGCCGGGTTGGCCGGCGGCGCGCCGGATGCGGTCGTGGTGACCGGCCGCGCTGGCCCGGTGGGAAAGTCGGTGGTGGTGTTCCCCGGGCAGGGGTCCCAGCAGCTCGGGATGGGCCGGCAGTTGTACGAGCAATTGCCGGTGTACGCCAAGACTTTTGACGCAGTGGCCGATGAGCTGGATCGGCATCTGCGGTTGCCGCTGCGGCAGGTGCTCTGGGGTTCTGACAGCAGTCTGCTCGAGCTGACGGAGTTCGCGCAGCCGGCGCTGTTCGCCGTGGAAGTCGCGTTGTTCGCGGTGCTGCGGAGTTGGGGGGTGACACCGGATTTCGTGATGGGGCATTCGGTGGGCGAATTCTCGGCGGCATACGTCGCCGGAGTGTTGACGTTGCCCGACGCCGCGCTGTTGGTGGCGGCACGGGGACGTCTGATGCAGGCGCTTCCGCCCGGTGGTGCGATGACTGCGGTGAGCGCCGCTGAACACGAGGTGGCGCCGCTGCTGGCAGAGGGCGCGGCGATCGCGGCGATCAATGCTCCCCAATCCGTGGTGATCTCGGGCGTGCAGAGCGCCGTGACCGCAACCGCGCAGCGGCTGGCCGCCCGGGGCCGCCGGGTGCACTCGCTCGCGGTATCGCATGCCTTCCACTCGCCGTTGATGGAACCGATGCTCGACGAGTTCGCCCGGATAGCGGCCCGAGTCCAGGTGCGGGAGCCCCAGATTGCGCTGATCTCGAACGTGACGGCTCAGCCGGCGGCCGCCGACAGCGGCTTCGGCTCGGCGCAGTACTGGGTAGAGCACATCCGCCGGCCCGTGCGTTTCGCCGACAGTGTCCGCAATCTGCGGGCACCCGGAGCAACCCATTTCGTCGAGGTCGGTCCCGGTAGCGGCCTGACGGCGTCCATCGAACAGTCGCTGTCACCGGCCGAGCCGGTCGTGGTGTCGTTGCTCGGCAAAGGTCGCCCGGAATTGGACGCATTGATGGGCGCCGCCGCTCGGCTGTTCACCACCGGGATGGCAGTGGCGTGGCCGGCAGCGCTTGCCGGAGGGGGCGGGCGCCGGATCGAGTTGCCTACGTATGCATTTCAGCGGCGGCGCTTCTGGTCGGTACCGGCCGCCACTGGCCCCCAGGACACCGCCGATCTGGGTCTGGGTGACGCACACCATCCATTGTTGAGCGCGGTCATCGAGCGGCCTGACTCTGGCGGAGTGGTCCTGACCGGGCGACTGTCGCCGGCCGATCAACCATGGCTGGCCGATCACGTGGTCGGCGGTGTGATGCTGTTTCCCGGGACCGGTTTTGTAGAGCTGGTCATCCGAGCGGCTGATGAGGTGGGTTGCGGAGCCATCGAGGAGTTGGTACTGGCCGCGCCGCTGGTCCTGGACGACGACACCGGGACCCAGCTTCAGGTGCTGGTGGGTGCCGCCGCGGAGACGGGCAGCCGCGCGGTCTCGGTGTACTCACGTCGCGACGAATCCGAGGCGGACTGGCTGCTGCACGCTGAGGGCACGCTGATGGTCACTGCCGTGGCGCCTTCGGCGGAACTGTCGGTGTGGCCGCCGCCCGGGGCGGAGAGCGTGGACATCGCGGACGCCTATGCGCGGCTGGCCGGACGCGGATATGAGTACGGACCGGCTTTCCAGGGATTGGTCGGGGTCTGGCGACGCGGCACCGAGCTCTTCACTGAAGTCGCCGCACCCGCGGAGATCGGCGTGCCGGGCGCTGAGATGGGAATCCATCCAGCTGTCTTGGATGCGGTGCTGCACGCCACGGGGCTGGCCGTCGACACCACGCAGACCGTGCTGCCGTTTTGCTGGCGGGGAGTGTCACTGCATGCCGGCGGCGCCGGGCGGGTGCGTGCCCGCATCACGGCACGTGGACACGATGAGATGTCCGTGGACGTTGTCGACAGTGCCGGTTCGCCGGTGCTGACGGTGCGCTCGCTGGTAACCCGTCCGATGAGCGCCGGCCAATCGCCCACCGCCGCCGGTGGTGCCGATCACGGGCCACTGGAAGTGATCTGGACACCGATATCGGTGAACCACAACACCATTGACCGCGTGCTCCCGCGCTCGACGCAGTCCTGGGCGGACTTCCGGGCCGACGCTGGGGCGGACCACGATGTGGTGGTGTGGGAGTGCGAGTCTGCCCGTGACGACGTGGTGGGTGCGGTGCATGACGCCACCCGCGCCGCCCTCGAGGTGTTGCAGCACTGGTCGGCCGAGGAGCGGACAAGCACGTTGGTGGTGTCGACCCATGGTGCGGTGGCATTGCCCGGGGAGGATGTCGGCGATCTGGCCGCCGCGGCGGTGTGGGGTTTGGTGCGTTCGGCGCAAGCCGAGAACCCGGGCCGGATCATGCTGCTCGACTCGGACACGACGGTGGATATGGCAGCGCTGGTCGCCGCCGGGGAGCCACAACTGGTGGTGCGGGCCGGCACGGTGCATGCCGCCCGGTTGGCCTCGGCCCCTGCACTTTTGGCGCCGCCGGCAGCTGAATCGGCGTGGCGGTTGACGGTCGGCGGTGGTGGCACCCTGGAGAATCTCGTGATCCGGGCCTGCCCCGAGGCGACGGCACCGCTGCGGGCCGGCCAGGTCCGGGTGGCGGTGGCGGCGGTCGGGGTCAATTTCCGCGACGTGATGGCGGCGCTGGGAATGTATCCCGGGCAAGCCCCGGTGCTCGGTGCAGAAGGCTCCGGGGTGGTGGTCGAGACCGGCCCCGGCGTCACGGGGGTGGCGATCGGGGATGCGGTGATGGGCTTGATGGCCGGCACGGGGCCGGTGGCGGTGGTCGACGAACAGTTGTTGACCACGGTGCCACCGGGCTGGTCACTCGAGCAGGCCGCGGGCGTGCCGGTAGCTTTCCTGACCGCCCTCTACGCGCTGACGGATTTGGCCGGGATCTGTGCCGGGGAATCGGTGCTCGTGCACGCGGGCACGGGCGGGGTGGGCATGGCGGCCGTGCAACTGGCTCGCCACTTCGGGGCGGAGGTCTTTGTGACCGCGAGCCCCGGTAAGCAGAGCACGTTGCGCGCCATGGGTTTTGACGACGATCACATCGGCGATTCACGCACAGTGGACTTCGAGGCCAAATTCCTGGCCACCACCGGCGGCCGCGGAGTCGACGTGGTGCTGGACTCGTTGGCCGGTGACTTCGTCGATGCGTCGCTGCGGTTGTTGGTCCACGGTGGGCGCTTTATCGAGATGGGCAAGACCGATATCCGCGACGCGGAGGCAGTTTCCGCAACCTACCCCGGTGTTCGGTACCAGGCGTTCGATCTCTCCGAAGCCGGACCGCAACGGATGCAGGCGATGCTGTGCGAGTTGACGAAGCTCTTCGAAACTGAGCAGCTTCGACCCCTGCCCGTCACCACCTGGGACGTCCGTTGCGCGGTAGAGGCCTACCGGTTCATCAGTCAGGCGCGCCATATCGGCAAGGTGGTCTTGACCATGCCGACGGCGCTGGCTGATCGGCTCGGCGACGGCACGGTGTTGATCACCGGTGCCACCGGAATGGTCGGTGCACACCTGGCGCGGCATCTGGTCGGTGTCTACGGGGTCCGCCACCTGGTGCTGGCCAGTCGACGCGGCGACCGTGCCGAAGGCGCCGCGGCGCTGGCCGCCGAATTGGAAAGTGCCGGCGCCCAAGTGGAATTGGTGGCCTGCGACGTGGCCGATCCGGATGCGGTGGCCGCGATGGTGGCGCAATTGTCGCAGCGCTGCCCACCATTGCGCGGAGTGATTCATGCCGCCGGGGTGCTCGACGACGCAGTGCTGGCCTCGCTGACCCCCGACCGGCTGGCGACAGTGTTACGGGCCAAGGTCGACGCGGCATGGAACCTGCACGTGGCCACCCGTGAGCTGGATTTGTCGATGTTCGTGCTGTGTTCCTCGATCGCCGCCACCGTGGGCGCGCCGGGTCAGGGCAATTACGCAGCCGCGAACGCTTTCCTGGACGGCTTCGCCGCTCACCGGAGAGCCCTTGGACTGCCCGGCATGTCGCTGGCGTGGGGGCTGTGGGAACAGCCCAGCGGCATGACGGCTCATCTGAATGACCGTGACCTGGCTCGGATCAGCAGTAGCGGACTCGTTCCGATGAACCCCGGGCAGGCCCTGACGTTGTTCGACGACGCGCTGACGATCGGTCACCCCGTGGCGGTGACCGCGCTCCTGAACCGGGCCGCGCTGAACACCCAGGCGCGAAGCGGTGGTTTGCCGGCGCTGTTCAGTGGGTTGGTGCGCAGTCCGCGGCGGCGGCTGACCGCCAACCCTGTGGCGGCCGGCGGATCGACGTCGGCGCTGACCCAGCGCCTGATTGCGTTGTCCCGGGGCGAACAACACGAGCTGCTGACCGCGATGGTGTGTGCGCACGCGGCGGCGGTGGTGGGCCACCCCACGCCCGAGGACATCGACCGCGACGCCGCGTTCGAAGACCTGGGCTTCGATTCCCTGACCGCTGTCGAACTACGCAACCGCCTCAAATCCGTTACCGGCCTGGCCCTGCCGCCCACTCTGATCTTCGACCACCCCAGCCCCCGGGCGCTCGCCGACCACCTAGCCGGATCGCTCACCGACACGGCCGCGCCCCCGGCGCCGACGGTGGCTCACGTCGGCTCGCGCGACGGTGCGCCGGTGGACGACCGGCTCGCCTACCTGGACCAGACCGCGTTCCTCGCGCTTCGCGCGAGCCACGGCACGGTTCTGCAGATGACCTGGATCTACGACCGGGCCGTCGACGTCGCCGCGTTGCGGCGGTTTCACCGCAACCTCGGCCAGGGACTGCTGGGGCGCCGGATCGAGCGGTCGTCACTACCGTTCGCGCGTGATCGCTGGGTCTTGTCGCCGGCGGCGCCGGACATCGACGTCGCCGCCGTGCCGCGGCCTCGCGCCGACGTGAGCGCATGGTCCGATGAACGCGCACGCCTGCCCCTCGATCCCGAGCACGGCCCCGGCTGGCATCTCGGCGTGCTGCCGCTCGAGGGCGGCGCAACCGCGGTCAGTCTCGTGGCGTCGCATCTGATCGTCGATGCCATCGCCTTCGGGCAGGCGGTCGCCGACGCGGTCGAGGGCAGGACGCACGACCTGGGTTATCTGTCCCCGGGGTCACGGCCTCGCAGTCGTGCGCTGCGCGAGGATCTGCGGCAGACGGTCAAGGATCTGCCCGACATGGCGCACGCCGTGGCCGCCGTGGCGCGAATGGCTCGGCGCGAACGGGGTGAAGTTCGACCGCCGGCCACGGCAGCACCGGCTTCCCCGCACCGGACCGACACCGATCAGCGGGTCGACGTTCCCGGTCTCACCGCACAGATCGACCTGAACGAATGGGATGCGCGCGCGAAAAGCCTTGGTGGGAGCAGCAACTCGCTCATCGCCGGAATCGCGTGCCGAATCGCGGTGGCGACGGGGCGCGTTCAGGAGGACGGCACCGTCACCCTACGTTTCGTGCTGTCGCGGCGGACCGAGGGCGATACCCGTGCCAATGCGCTGACGAGCGTCGATGTCATCGTCGACCCTACGCACGTGGCAAAGGACCTCGGCGAGATACGCGCCAAGGTCACGCGCGCGACCCTCGAGACCATCGAGAACCCCGACGACGAGTCCCTGGCGCCAACAGCGCTGGCGTCGATCACGCCGAAGTGGGCCGTCCGGAAGGTCGCCGCGATGGCAGCAGGTGGCGCCATCCTCCCCGTCACCTGCTCCAACGTCGGCGACGTGCCGCCGGCGGTGAACCGGCCCGACGGCACCGACGCCGCCTATCTGTCCATGCGATCCGTCGAGCCCGATATCACGAAGGGCTTGCTCGAGGCCATGGGCGGACAACTGTTCCTGTCCTCTGGCCGGGCGGCCGGGAAGATGTCGATCAGAATCTCTGCCTATCTACCTGGTCGGCTCAACACCCGAGAAGCGTTGCGCGACACGGTGTCACGCACCCTCACCGAGTTCGGGCTGGACGCGCAGATCGACTACTGACCAGCCGCCTCGGCTCGTTCCCGAGCAGCGCGTGCCACCGGCGAGTACTCCAGGTAATCCAGCGCCATCTGCGTCGACGCCTCCTGGTTCGGGTGATAACCGGGCCGGATGTAGCGGAACGGCACGATGACCATGAGCAGCCAGGGACCCGGCACCCGGTACTGCCGCGAGGCGCGCAACCAGTCACGCCAACGAGGCTTGGCCGAGATGGTCGGATCTGCCGCCATCAGATAGCGCACTCCCCGGTACCAGGTGAACAGAAAACCGGGTGCGGTGAGCAGCATGGTCACCGCCCTCATGGCGTAGTTGCCGCACAGGTACTGATAGATGTCGAACACCAGCGCGCGGTGTTCGATTTCCTCTGCCCCATGCCAGCGCAGCAGATCCAGCATGGTCGGATCGGCTCCGGCGTAATCGAGGCCGCGGTTCTGAATCGTCCATTGCCCCAGTGCCGCGTTGAAAGGTTCGAGTGCCGCGGCAACCGCAAGGCGCTGGTACAGCGACCACCGCTGCAGTACCCGTGGCAATCGCGACTGTTTGTCGCCCACCGTGGGCAGTTCCGTGTGTACCTCGCCGGTGAAGGGCGTGCTGTCGATTCCCTGCTCCGCCAGATGCTGAAGAACCATCTGGTGCGCCTGGGCGTGCCAGCCCTCCTGCTGTACAAACGGCTTGATCGCGGCTTTCATCTCCGGATCATCGACAAGGGGTTCCGCCTCGTTGACGACCTGGATGAACCAGCGCTCGCCTGCCGGCAGCATGAGATGCAACACGTTCAGCATGTGAGTGGAGAACGGGTCTCCGGGAACCCAGTGCAGCGGCGTGTCCGACCAGTCGAAGCGGACTTTTCGGCGATGTGTCGGGTATCCGTCGTGGTGGACCTCGTGATCAGTCATCCCCACTCTTTTCCCAGTTGGAGCCGCGTTCAACCCTCTGTCGCGCTCCGTAGTACCCCTAGGGCCAGCACCGTGCAACCGCACTGCCGGTTCGGCGAGAACTAGGAGAGCAAGCCGGCACCCTGGGCCACGAACGCCAGGCCGACGAGCGTCACGATGGCCACCACGATCTGCTGTCGGTAGCCGCCCACCCAGTCGTGCACATTCCGCAGCGCCGCTTGGGTTTTCGTCGGGGTGACGACGTTGCAGAGCAGCACCACCTCAACCACGGCGAGACTCACCACGATGAACACCATCGCAACGCCGAGCTGCGTACCGATGGCGGCGCCCGACGCCAGGATGGTCGTGAGGGCGAACAGCACCAGCGACGGATTGGGGCCGGCCCAGAAACCGATCACCGCCGCGACCCACAGTGCCCCGCTCTCCCAGGCCCGTTGTGCACGCCCGAGCAATCCGGCCCGCGCCGGCGCGTCCGGGTCCCGCTGCAACAGCTTCGAGATGGGCGAGACGTCCGCATCGGGAGTGCGTTTGCGCGTCACCATCCGCACCGCCGTCAGCGCGGCAATGGCCAGCAGCAGCACCCCGACGACGACCTGCACGTGTCGCATGGTCGCGCTCGCGGTGGTCCGCGGGTTGGCCAGGTCGTGCACCCACGCCACGTCCGTGAAGTGCAGCGCCAGCAGCGGGAGCAACAGCAGCATCACGCTCGCGGTCACACAGCCGACCCAGTAGACCAGCAGGTTCTGCGCCGGGCGCGGCCGCGAGATGAGCAACAGGTTGACGCCGAGGCGCACCGGATCGAACGCGATTGGCAGCGCAAGTACCGCCACAGAACCCCACATTGCCGCCAACTTACCCGGCGCCGCCGGGCGCTAGCTCGGCCGCAGCACCGGGATCAGCGCGTCGATCACCGAACTGTCCTCGATGGTCGACGGGACGACGTAGTCCGTCCCTTCGGCGATCTGCCGCATGGTCTTTCGCAGGATCTTTCCCGACCGGGTCTTGGGCAGGGCGCCCACGACCGTGACGTCACGGAAGGTGGCGACGGCGCCGATCTGGTCGCGGACCATCCCGGCGAGTTCCTGCTGCAGCACGTCATGGCCGATATCGACACCGGACTTCAGCACCACGTAACCACTCGGGCGTTGCCCCTTGAGGTCGTCGTGGATGCCGATGACGGCACACTCGGCGATGGCCCGGTGCCCGGCGATGACGGCCTCGATACTCCCGGTCGAAAGTCGATGGCCCGCAACGTTGATCACGTCGTCGGTGCGGCCCAGCACCGTCAGGTATCCGTCGTCGTCGACGTAGCCGAAGTCGCCCGTCAGGTAGTAGCCCGGAAACGCCGACAGGTAGGACTGCACAAATCCCGAGTCGTTCTGCCACAACCCCGCCAGGGTGCCCGGCGGCAGCGGCAGCTTGATGACGATGTTGCCCTCGACGCCGGCCGCGACGGGGTTGCCGGAGGCGTCGACGATGCCGACGCGGTAGCCGGGCACGGGGACGGTCGGCGAACCGGCCTTGATGGCCATCGGTTCGAGACCGCGCAGGTTGGCGCAGATGGCCCAACCGGTTTCGGTCTGCCACCAGTGGTCGACGACGGGGCGCTGCAGGACGGTCGATGCCCACTCGTAGGTGTCGGGGTCCAGCCGTTCACCGGCGACGAACAGGGTGCGCAGCGACGAAATATCTTGTCCGGCAAGCATCGCCGCGTTCGGGTCGGCCTTGCGGATGGCGCGAAGCGCGGTCGGCGCGGTGAACAGCGCGTCGACCTTGTGCTGTTCGATGACCCGCCAGAAGGCACCGGCGTCGGGAGTGCCCACGGGCTTGCCTTCGTAGAGCACCGTGGTGGCACCGGCGATCAGCGGCCCGTAGACGATGTACGAGCTGCCGACGACCCAGCCGATGTCCGAGGCGGTCCACATCACCTGGCCGGCGCTGATGTCGTACACGTGCTTCATCGACCACGACAGCGCGACGGCGTGCCCACCGTTGTCACGCACGACGCCCTTGGGCTTACCCGTGGTACCCGAGGTGTAGAGGATGTAGAGCGGGTCGGTGGCGGCCACGGGTACGGCGGCGACGGGTTCGGCAGCCGCCACCAGCTCATCCCAGTCCAGGTAGCCCGGATAGTCGGTGGCCTCGCCGGCGATCTCGCCGCGGTTCTTGACGATCACCGTCGCCGGCGCGGCGCTGGTCAGCGTCAGAGCCTTGGCGACCACGGGCAGGTACTCGACGGTGCGTCCGGGCTCCAGACCACCCGAGGCGGTCAGCAGGGCCACCGGGTGAGCGTCGTCGATGCGCGCGGCAAGCTCATTGGCCGCGAACCCGCCGAAAACCACCGAATGCACAGCGCCGATCCGGGCGCAGGCCAGCATCGCGATAACCGCGTCGGGGATCATCGGCAGGTAGATCACGACCCGGTCGCCCTTGGCGACCCCTTGCGCGGCAAGCACTCCGGCGAAGCGTGCCACGCGATCGAGGAGTTCGGCGTAGGTGAAGGACTGTTGGACACCGACCATGGCGGAGTCGTAGATCAGCGCGGTGCGGTCCCCGTTGCCGGCCTCGACATGCCGGTCCAGGGCGTTGTAGCAGGTGTTGAGCTGCCCGTCGGGAAACCAGCGATAGTGCGGCGCCGCGGATTCGTCGAGTGCGCGGGTCGGCGGGACGGTCCAGTCGATGGCGCGGGCGGCCGTCAGCCAGAACTCGTCGGGCCGCTGGGCCGCGGCCTCGAACGCTTCGCGATAGGCGCTCACGCGAGCTCCTTCACGACGGCGGCGAACACCGTCATGAACCAGTCCAGGTCCGACATCGAGAACACCAGAGGAGGGCGCACTTTGAGGATGTTGCCATGCCCACCGCAGACGGAGATCAGAACGCGGTTTTCCCGCATCATGTCGACGATGCGCTGCGCTGCGCCCCTGTCGTGCTCCTTGGTGTCGGGGTCGGTGACGATCTCGATTCCGGTGTACAGCCCAGTGCCGCGAATGTCGCCGAGGAACGGGTAGTCCTTGGCCAAGGTGCGGAGTTCGGATCGCCATTGATCGCCCACGGCAGCGGCATGTTCGGCGAGATCGTCGCCCTGGATGACATCCAGGACGGCCTGTGCGGCCGCCATGGACACCGGATTTCCGCCAAAGGTGTTGAAGTAGGGGGTTTCCCGGGCGAAGGCGTCGAGAATCTCCGGGCGCGCCGCCATCGCGGCGACGGGAATGCCGTTGCCCATGGGTTTACCCATGGTCACCAGATCGGGCACCACGCCGTGCCGCTGGAAGCCCCACATCGCCTCGCCGGTCCGGGAGAAGCCCGGCTGCACCTCGTCGGCGATGAACACGCCGCCGGCGCGGTGGACCACCTCGACCGCCGGCCCCAGCACCGATGGGTCGACGTAGATGCCGTCGGAGGAGAAGATCGAATCCAGCAGCAGCGCACTGAATTTGTGACCGTGCCGTTCGAGATCGGCGATCGCGGCGCTGACCTGGTCGGCGAACCAGCGGCCCAGTGCCGCCGGATCGATGCGGTAGGAGTCCGGCGCGGGCACCGTGCGGACGTTGGTGCCCAGCGGCACACCGACACCGAGCGAGGGCGACATCGCCGAGATCAGCGCGCTGTTCCCGTGATAGGCCTCCTCGGTGACGATGACCCCGGTGCCGCCGCTGTACTGCTCGGCGACGCGGACGGCCAGGTCGTTGGCCTCGGATCCCGTGCAGGTGTACATGATCGACGATATTTCCGCCGGGAACGTGGCGAGCAACTGCTCCGAGTAGTCGAGGATGCCGCCGTGCAGATAGCGGGTGTGGGTGTTCAGCTCCGCCATCTGGCGCGCCACGGCCTCGATGACCCGCGGATTGCAGTGCCCGACGCTGGCCACGTTGTTGTAGGCGTCGAGGTACTTGTTGCCCTCGGCATCAAATAGGTGGGCACCGCTGCCCCTCACCAGGTGGACGGGCCGGTTGTAGAAGAGCCGGTACGACGGGCCCAGCGTCGATCGCCGCTTCTCGACCATGGCATCGGTGGTGGGGTCGAGTTCTCCCCCGCCGGTGTAGCTGTTGGAGTCCATGATTGTGGAGAAAGCCATGTTCGTTGTCCTTGCGTTGGTAGCGATCGGCGCTGGGTCCGGGCGTAATGTCAGCGTTCTTCGTCGAGCACGACGCGTCCCAATCGGTCGTAACGGTGCGGGGACCGGGCCCGAAGGACAAGGGCGACCACGATTCCGGCGATGGCGGTGCCACCGACCACCCAGGGAATCGACGCGAAGACGATGTCGTCCTTGGCCGTGCCTGCCGCGAACGAGGCGTTCTTGATCAGCAGGTAGATGACGTACAGCATGCCGATGCCGCCGAGCCCGGGGGCGACCAAGGTGCGGAACCAGTGCGCGGTCTCCGGATGTTGTTTCCGCACATGGAAATACGAGACGACAGAGAACGCGGCCAAGGCCTGCACGATGAGAATGGCCGCGGTGCCCAGCAGCGCGATCACGCCGTACAGATCACCGTACGGATCGCGTCCGGTGCCCGCGAACCACAGCACGATCGCCAGGGCGACTGCGCTCTGGACGAAGCCGGCGACGTGCGGCGAGCCGTGGACGCGGTGCGACCGCCCGACCGTTTTCGCGGTGCCGGGCAGGACGTCTTCGCGGCCGATGGCGTAGATGTAGCGGGCTGCGCAGTTGTGGAACGCCATGCCACAGGCATACGAACCCGTGGTCAACAGAATCTGGAACAGCGTCACCGCCCAGTTGCCCAGATGCTCGCGCACCGGAATCATGAAGATCTCGCTGGCGGTGTCCGTATTCTGCGCCAGGGCAATGGATTTGGTGGGACCGGTGCCCACGATCGCCAGCCACGACACCACCACGTAGAAGGCACCGATGCCCAGCACCGACGACATGATGGCGATGGGAATGATCTTCTTCGGGTTCTTGGACTCTTCGCCGTACATGGCGCTGGATTCGAAACCGACCCACGACCAGAATGCGAAGAACAAACCGACACCGGCCGAGCCCACGGCGACCACGGTGCCGCCACCGCTCAGATTCGGGACGACGGCGTTTAGTCCCTTCAGCCCGTTGACCGGGTTGAGCGATCCGAGCGACCAGCCCTCCGGACCACCGCCGGTGACAACGACCGAGCCGGCCAGCAATGTCAGCATGATGATCTCGGTAATCAGCAGCACGCCAAGCACTTTCGCGGCCAGATTGACGTCGAAGTAGGTCAAGACGGCGTTGACCAGGATCATCGTCACCGCGAACACCACCCACGGCACGTGCACGTTGAACAGCGAGACGAACAGGTCTCTGGAGAAGAAGGAGAAGATGCCGACCAGTGCGGCTTCGAACACCATGTAGGCCATCGCGGTCAAGAACCCGGCAGACAGCCCGACAACCCGACCGAGGCCATGGGAGATGTAACCGTAGAACGCTCCGGTGGCGGTGATGTGCCGAGACATCGCCGCGTAGCCGACGGCGAACAGCCCCAGCACGATGGTGGCGATGAGGTAGCCGGCAGGAGCGGCGGCGCCATTGCCGGCCCCCACGGCGATCGGGACGTTGCCGACCATCGCCGTGATCGGGGCCGCGGTGGCCACGGCCATGAACAGCACGCCGATCAGGCCGACGGCATTGGGTTTGAGGCGCTGCACGCCGGTGCCGGTGTCCGGCGGCGCCGACGTCGGCGGGGCGGTTCGTGGGTAATCGTCGATCTCACTCATGGGTGCTAACCGATCCGATCTGATGGGAGACGGGTCCGGCCGGCGGTGGCCGGTTTTTGGTTTATTTGGTCTGCTCTAACGAGCAGCAGTTCGGCTGTCCAGTGGACCAATGGACCCCCAGGCCATCGGCACAGCGCTATTGGTACCAGACCGGTCCAGCCCGGTCAATACCCTTACTACCTGCGCACTCGTGGCAGAACCGTGTCGCAACTCCCAGCATTTCCACAGCGTAAATCCGTTGTTACCAATTTTCGGATTTGGTTCACTTTCGCCCGACGATGGGGTAGAACTGACCAGACCAAAACGTGACCGTGCCCACACCGCAGTTCAGGAGAGCCACAATGAGCGACATGGCCCGCGACCTAGCCGTAGCCGACTACGAACGCTTCGCGCGTGTCGCGCTTCCGCAGTACCAGCTCGACTCGGCGACAGTCACGCTGCTCAGCTATTCGGAGAACGGGACGTTCCTCATCGAATCGGAGGCCGCGACCGGCACCGAAGCGGGCCCGCAGCGTCAGGTCCTGCGCGTGCACCGGCCCGGATACCACTCGCTGGCCGCGATCGAATCCGAACTCGACTGGATGGAAAGCCTGCGGGCCGACTCCGCCATCACGACGCCCCAGGTGATCCCCGCTCCCGACGGCCGGCGCGTGGTGGAGGCCCGCATCGGCGACGAGGTCTACCTGGTCGACATGTTCACCTTCGTCGAGGGCACCATCGCCGAGGACGATGCCTCGGACATCAGCTTCAGCGAGCTGGGCGCGATCACCGCGACGCTCCACGAGCACGTCCAGCGCTGGCAGCGACCGGAGACCTTCACGCGGTTCCGCTGGGATCTGGACACGATGCTCGGCGCCGCCGGCCGCTGGGGCAACTGGCGTGACGCCCCGGCGCTCAGCGCCGAAGACGCCACGATCATCGAAGAGGCCGAACGCAAGGTCATCGAGCGGCTCACGGAATACGGCATGGGGCCCGAGCGCTTCGGGCTGGTCCACGCCGACCTACGGATGTCCAACCTGATGGTCCACGACGGCAAGATCACCGTCATCGACTTCGACGACTGCGGCTGGTCGTGGTACCTCGCCGATCTCGGTGCCGTGGTGTCGTTCGTCGAGGACACCCCCGACGCCGCGCGCATCATCGACGAATGGCTCGCCGGCTACCGCAGCGTCCGGGACCTCCCCGCCGCCGACCTCGTCGAGATCCCCACGTTCGTCATGCTGCGCCGGCTGATGCTGACGGCCTGGATCGGCAGCCATCCAGAATCGGGACCGGCACAGACACTCGGGCACCGATACGCCGCCGGCACTGCACAATTGGCACAGGCCTACCTCACCGACCCGTCGTGGTTCCGGGTCGATGTTCCTGCCGCCGCTCCGACTCTCACCCACTGACAGGACACGCGCACCATGTTCGATCTCGCCAACAAGAACGTCGTCGTCACCGGCGCCACCAAGGGCATCGGCTACGGCATCGCCGCCGTCTTCGCCACCGCGGGGGCCAACGTCGCCGTCGCCGCCCGGTCGCCGCACGACCTCGATACCGCGGTCGCCGGCCTCGACGGGCTCGGGTCCGGCAAAGTCATCGGCGTCTCCGTCGACGTCGCTGATCCCCGGTCCTGTCAGGCCATGGCCGAGGCCGCCGTCGACGCCTTCGGCGGTATCGACGTCCTGTGCGCCAACGCCGGCATCTTCCCCGAGGCGCCACTGGCCACCATGACGCCCGACGACCTGGCCACCGTGCTCGACGTCAACGTCAAGGGCACCATCTACAGCGTGCAGGCCTGCCTCGACGCGCTGGCCGGCAGCGGTGCCGGACGCATCGTCATCACGTCGTCGATCACCGGCCCGGTCACCGGCTTCCCCGGCTGGTCGCACTACGGTGCGTCCAAGGCCGCCCAGCTGGGCTTCATGCGGACGGCCGCAATCGAACTCGCGGCCAAGCGCATCACCGTCAACGCCATCCTGCCCGGGAACATCCTCACCGAGGGACTGCAGGAGATGGGCGAGGACTACATCGCCGGCATGGCCCGTTCCATCCCGGCCGGCACGCTGGGCACTCCCGAAGACATCGGCCACCTCGCCGCGTTCCTCGCCAGCGACGAGGCCCGCTATCTCACGGGGCAGGCCATCGTGGTCGACGGCGGGCAAATCCTGCCCGAATCCCTGGACGCTCTCGCCGGGTGACGGTCGGTCGGTACGGTGAACCACATGGACGAGTCCGAGGGCGGCCCGGTAGCCGAGGATGTGCGGCGCCGCATCGTCAGCATGCTCGACGCCGGCACGCTTCGCCCGGGTGACCGCCTCGGCTCCGAACGTGAGATGGCCGAGCAATTCGCGGTGTCCCGCGCGACCCTGCGCAGTGCGCTCGTCCCCCTGAGCCGCGCCGGGATCCTGGAGCGGCGCAGCGGGCGCGCGGGCGGCACGTTCATCAAGACCGTTCTCGTGGAACGCAACGTCGCCGAGCTGTCCGGCCTGCCGAACCGGCTGAGGCAGGGCGGGCACTCCACCACGCGCAGCCGGGTGCTCGCCACGGCCCTGCGCGGAGCGACAGCCATCGAGGCACAGCGCCTGGGGGTCAAGCCCGACACCGAACTCGTCGTCGTGCAGCGGTTGCGCTACGCCGACGGCTTCCCGCTGTCGGTCGACTGCGCGCACTTCCCCGCCGACCGGGTGCCCGACCTGCTGGAGCAGCCCCTCGGCGGCTCGCTCTACGACATCCTGGCTGTCCGTTACGATCTCGCGCCCGTGACGTCGGTCGAGAGCATCGAGGTCGTCAGCGCCAACCCCCGTGAAGCTGCTTGGCTCGAAATCCCCACGCGCACTCCCCTACTGGCGATGACGCGGGTTGCCTCGGACGCCGGCGGTCAGCCGTTCGAATACTCCGAAGACCTGTTCCGGGCCGACCGGGTCCGGCTCGTCGCCAAGACCTCCGCGCTGGCCGAGCGCGAAACCCTCGGTACCGACGGCCGCGTCGAGCTCACCGTCACGGCGTAACGGTCGACCGACGCGACGGCCACCAGTTGTACTTGCCGACCAGCACGGCCAGCGCCGGCACCGTGACGGTGCGCACGATCAGGGTGTCGATCAGCAGGCCGACGCCGATGATGAAGCCGCCCTGCACCATGGAGCCGATGCTGCTGAACAGCATGGCGAACATCGGTGCGGCGAAAATCATGCCGGCAGAGGTGATCACGCTGCCGGTGCTCCGTACGGTGCGGATGACGCCGGATCGGATGCCATGTGGGGATTCGTCGCGGATCCGTGAGATCAGCAGCATGTTGTAGTCCGCGCCGACCGCCACCAACACGATGAACGCCATACCCGGCGTGCTCGCCGCCATCGGTTGACCGCCGAGGATCTGCAACACGATGACGCCGATACCGAGGGACGACAGGCACGAAAGAATCACGGTGCCAACGAGATACAGCGGTGCGACGACGGCCCGCAGCAGCAGCACCAGGATCAGGAAGACCACCACGACGGTCATCAGCACGATGTACCGCAGGTCCTTGTTGAAGTAGTCGCGCAGCTCCGCGTAGTACGGGGTCATGCCCGACATCGCGATCTTCGCGTCGGCCAGCGACGTATTGGCCTGCGCACCTTGTGCTGCCGCGAGGATCGCCTTGACCTGGTCCATGGCCTTGGTGTCATACGGATTCAGCTTGGACTCGACCAGGTACCGTGCCGAATGCCCATCCGGCGACATGAAAACCCTTGCCAGGTCTTTGAATTTGTCGTTGTCCAGGATTTCCGGCGAGATGTAAAAGCCCGCCGCGCCCGGCTCGGAGGCGTGCAGCTTCATCGCCAGCAGGAACGCCGAGGCGTGTGACAGGCCTTCGCCGAGCTGTTTGGTCTGGTCATCGAGGACACGCAGCCCTTCGGCAATCTTCCGGCTGCCCTCGGCCAGCGCGTTGGCACCCTCCTGCAGGGACGCCATGTTCTGCTTCATCCCACTCGGGTTACTGCCCCCACCACTCCCGCCAAGGGACCGAAGGGCTTTCGCTGCCGCGTCCAGTGAGGGCTGCATCTTGTGCAGGCCATCGGACAGCCGTTGCAGCTGGTCCCGCTGGCCCGCGCAATCCGGATCACTGTCGCAGTTGGGGTTGTTCTTCCGCTGCTCCAGCAGTGCATCGGCCATGGCGACCATGTCCTGGAAATTCTGGCTACCCGAGCGCGGCGGGATGTTCGGCACGTCGCCGGAATTGCGCACAGCATCCAATTCCCGCTGCGCGTCCTGGAAGTCCTGCGAACTCTCCAGCTGGTCTTTGATGCTCGCCATGCTCTTGTTCAGGCTGTCCATCACGCCCATGGTCTTGGTCAGCTGGGTGCGCACGGTAGCCAGGCTGTCGGCGAGCTTGCCGGCCCCACCGACCAGGGCCTCGCGTTGATCGACGCTGCCGGTGATCTTGTTGGTGGCCTCGGCGAGTTTGTCGCCGATCTCACCGGCCTGGAAACTCAGCGTGGCCTGTTCCAGCGGGGCACCGGTGGGCCGGGTGACGCCGCGGACGGCCGCGATGTCGGGCAACTGCGCGACGCGCTGTGCCATCTGCTCGAGGTCGGCCAGCCCTTTCGTCGTCCGCAGGTCGTGCGGCGACTGGACGAAAAGATATTGCGGTGCCGTCACACTCGCCGGGAAATGCCGCTCGATGGCGGCCATGCCGATGTTGCTCTCGGCCGTCGCAGGCAGCGCGGTGCGGGCGTCGTAGCTGGTGTGCAACCACGCCACCCCGGCGGCCAGCGCGATCAGCACGACCAGGCTGCCGACCAGATGGACCACCGGGCGCCGCACGATGTTGATCCCGGACCGGTGCCAGAAGCGGCTGGTGAGTTCCTTCCGGGGCCTGGCCCAGCCGCGCCGTCCCACGAGCGTCAGGATCGCCGGCAGCAGCGTGATCGACGACAGGAACGCGACCGCGATCGTGACCGCCAGTGCCGGACCGGTCGTGGAAAAGACCTTGAGGCTCGTGAAACTCATGCCCAGGAACGTCACCGCGACGGTGGCCGCGGACGCCGCGATCACCTTGCCGATGGCGGTCAGCGCCCGCGCCACCGCATCGTCGGAATCCAGTCCCTGCCGGAGATATTCGTGGTAGCGGCTGATCAGGAAGACGGCGTAGTCCACGCCGGCGCCGATCATCATGGCGCTCATGAAGACAACGGTCTGCTGCGAAATGGGCAGCCCCCACGTCGCCAGGGCCGCCACCCCCTGCGTCGCAGCGGCCTGCGAGACCGTGATGGTCGCCAGCGGCACCAGAATGGTGACGATATTGCGGTACACCACAAAGAGAATCAGCAGCACCATGCCGATGGTGGCTGTCTCGATGACCCGCAGATCACGCAACCCGAGTTGTTCACGTTCGGCGACGGTGGCGGTCAGGCCCGTCATGTGGTACTTGAGCGACGAGCCTGCTGTGTCTTGACCGACGGTGTGGTCGACGATGCCGACGACGCGCTTGTACGCCTCACTGGATTCCGGTGACCCGAGCTCGCCACGGATACCGACGGGGATGAACCAGGCCTTGTTGTCCTTGCTGGCCAACACTTCTCGCATCGGCGGCTGGGAGATGAAGTCCTGCACCATCACGACGTCGGCCGTATCGCGGTGCAGGCTGTCGACCAGGGTGCGGTAGACGTCCTCGTCGGCTTTGGTCAAGCCGTTCTCGTCGGTGAGCACCACCAACGCGATGTTCTGGATTCCGGGTTCGTGGAACGCCGCCGTCATGTCCCGCGTCGCCGCCATCACCGCCGAGTTGCTCGGCAGCAGTTCCTGGTTGCGGTCGCTGGCCAGTTTCATCAACGGCGGGACGGCCACCGACAACGCCACGACGAGCAGCAGCCAGGCGCCGATCACCGCCCACGGCCGACGCAGCACCACCCGCGCCAGCAGCTCGAAAGCCCCGGCGAACACGCCCTTGCCCGACCGAACTTTCACCGCGCCTCACCGCCCAGATGCCCGCCGTACCCGGCAAGCGCTTCGACGGTCAGCATCTCATGGTGCCCACACGGCACCATGTGGACCGTGATGTCGCCGGCCACATGCGGGCGCCAGCTCTGCTCGAGGAAGGCGCCGCGCTCGGCGTCGCCCCGGGTGGCCGCGACCACCACGACATCACCGTCGAACTGCCCGGCCTGATGTTCGCGGTACAGCGCGACGTTGGTGTCGAAGTTGCGCACCAGCAGGTCCGTCAGCCCGTCATCGATCAGGCCGGCCAGCTGATCCCGGTCGACGGCCTGATTGGCGACGCGCAGACTCGGCTCGGCGTCGAGCAGCACCAGCCGCTCGACGGCGGCCCCGCGCCGCCGCAACTCGACCGCGACCGCATGCGCCACCACACCGCCGAACGACCAGCCCAGCAGGTGATACGGACCCGACGGCTGTTCGGCCTGGATCCGGTCGGCGTACGTCGCCGCCATCTCGTTGATGGACCGCGGCACGTCCGGCGCCGCCTGCTGGATGCCGATGATGGGGGCGCCGACGTAGCCGCCGAGCACTTGGTACGGCCAACTGACGCCGCTGACCGTATGCAGGCAGAAAAGTGGGACGCCCGTACCGGTCTGCAGAACCTGCACCGGCGCGATCTCCGCTGCGGCGGCACCGTCCGTCATCAGGCACGCACTGAGCTCTTGCACGGTCGGTGCCTCGAACACGGTCGCGACCGACAGCTCGATCCCGAGCTCCGCGCGGACCGCCGCGACCAGACGCATTGCGGAGATGCTGTCGCCGCCGAGGTCGAAGAACGACTCGTCGATCCCAACGCGTTCGATCCCGAGAACCGCGCCGTAGACCGCCGCCAGTGCGGCCTCGGTGGCGGTGTCCGGGGCGCGGTAGGTGCCGGCCCGGTACTCGGGCGCGGGCAGGGCGCGGACGTCGAGCTTGCCGTTGACCGTCACGGGCAAAGCGGACACCCCGGCCAACCTGACGATGGCGGCCGGGACCGCGTGTGCGGGCAGCACGTCGGCCAACCGGGCGCGGAGCTCCGCGGCGTCGGCGGTGCCGGTGATGTAGCCGACGAGACGTTTGTCGCCGGTGCGGTCCTCGCGCGCGATCACGGCCGCCTGATCCACGCCGTCGAGCGTCGCCAAAGCCGCTTGTACTTCACCGAGTTCGATGCGGAAGCCGCGAACCTTGACCTGCTCGTCGGCCCGGCCGACGTAGTGCAGGCGACCGTCGGTGTCCCACCGCACCAGGTCCCCGGTGCGGTACATCCGCTCCCCTGCCGCCCGGAACGGGCAGGCCACGAACCGATCGGCGGTCAACCCCGCGCGGCCGGCGTAGCCGACGCTCACGCCGTCGCCCGCGACATACAGTTCACCGACGACATCTGCCGGGACCGGGCGCAACCAGCCGTCCAGCACGAACAGTGCCGTGCCGGGCACCGGTACGCCGATCGGCACCGAACCCTGTCCCGCGGTGAGCGGTTCGGTCATCGACGCGTACACCGTCGTCTCGGTGGGACCGTAGGCGTTGATCATGGTGTGCCCGCACGACGTCCACCGGTTGACCACGTCGTTCGGGCACGCCTCGCCACCGACCAGCAGCGCCAGGGGCGCCAGCTCCTCAGGAACCAAAACCCCAGCCGCGGAGGGTGTTTGCGTGAGCACGTTGATGTGTTCGGCCACGAGTAGCCGCTGGAACTCGACCGGAGCAGCGGTGACCGCTTCCGGCACGATCACCAGCCGGCCGCCGTGCAACAGCGCGCCCCAGATTTCCCATACCGAGAAGTCGAACGCGTACGAATGGCACTGCGTCCACACCGGATCCGCCGGCAGGCCCGCGAGTGGCACGCCGAACTGCCGGGCCACATTGCGGTGCGCCACCGCAACGCCCTTCGGTACCCCGGTGGTACCCGAGGTGTAGATCAGGTACGCGACACTGTCCGGATCGGGTGGCGAAAGCCTGGTGGCGGGCAGGTTTTCGCGGGCGCTGTCGACGACGACCGGGCCGTCGAATCCGGCCAGCCGGCCCACCAGGTCCGCTGTGGTGACCGCGGCGGTCGGCGCCGCATCGGACAGCAGGAACGCCAGCCGCTCGCCCGGTAGTGCCGGATCGATCGGGAGATACGCCGCCCCCGTCTTGAGGACCGCGAGGATCGCCACGACCGCCTCGATCGATCGGCCGAACAGCAGCGCGACCGTCTGACCTGGCGCTGCGCCGAGTTCGATCAGCAAGTGCGCCAACCGGTTCGAGGCCTCGTCCAGGTCACGGTAGGTCAGGGAACGGCCCGGTCCGGTCAACGCGGTGGCCCCTGGAGTGCGGTCGACCTGAGCGGTGAAGAGCTCGGGAATCGACGCCGGTGCAACGGAGCCGGTCGCGGCCGCCCGGTTGCCGATCCGGTCCAGCCGCGAGTGCTCTTCGGCGTCAAGCAGATTCACCGAGGAGAGTCGCGAGGTGGGTGCGGCGGTCATCGCCACGAGCACCCGCTCGAACCGGCCGACCAGCGCGTCGATGGCGGCCGCGTCGAACACACCGGTGTCGTACTCGACGCGTAGGCCCAGTTCCTCGCCCGGCATGGCCTGCACCGTCAACGGGTAGTGGTTCTGCTCGTGACTGCTGAACTCGGTGATGGTCAGCTCCCCGACGCCCCCTGATGCGGCGGCGCCCAACGGGTAGTTCTCGTACGCGAACAGCGTGTCGAAGAGCCTGTCCTGACCGGTGATCCGGTGCATCTCGGACAATGAGAGGTGCTGGTGATCGAGCGTGCGGTTGTGGGCGCCCTGCATCTGGTCGAGCAGGTCCGCCGGGGTGGTCAGCGCGGTCGCGGTGGCCCGCACCGGCACTGTGTTGATCATCAGGCCCACCATCTCGTCCGCCCCGGCCACGTCGGTCGGGCGACCCGACACCGCGGTCCCGAACACCACGTCGTGCCGGCCGGTCAGCTGCATCAGCAGCTGGGCATAGGCGGCCTGGAGCACGACGTTGACGGTCGTCTGGCTCGAGCGGGCCAGCTCGCCGACGGCGTGTGTCGTTTCCGCGGACAAGCCAACGGATTTCACGCCGCGGCCACCGGTCCCCGGTCGGGACGCGACCAGCGTCGGGGTGTCGAATCCGGAGAGCACCTCGGACCAAGCGGCACGCGCGGCATCGCGGTCACGCTCGGCCAGCCAGGTGACGAAGCGGCGGTACGGCACGGCAGCAGCCAGCCGGTACCCGTGATAGCCGGCGAAAATCTCCCGCAGCAGGATCGGCAGCGACCAACCGTCCATGACGACGTGGTGGTTGGTCAACACCAGCCGGTGCCGGTGTTCGCCGATGCGGATCAACGCGACCCGGAACGCCGGTTGGTCGGCCAACTCGCAGACCGCCGCGCGTTCCGCCGCACAGATACGCTTGACCTCGGCGTCGGCGCCGTCGGCCACGGTCAGATCGATGACCTGCCAAGAGATTTCGGGCGTCGTCGGGATGACCTGCACATCGAGTTCGGCATGGAAGCGCGCCGCGAGATTCGGGTGCCGCTCGGCCACCATCTGCACGGCGTCGCGCAGCCGGCCTGGGTCGAGTGGGCCGGCCAGGGTCAGGTCCAGCTGCACCGCATACAGGTCGGCGCCGGCGCCGGACTGCGCGGCGTGGAACAGCAGGCCCTGCTGCAGCGGGGTCACCGGCAGGATGTCGGCGATCGGCTGCCGGCGCTCCAGCTCGTCGATCTGCTTTTGGTTCAATGCGGCCGGTGCGATATCCGACGGGGTCAGACCGCCGCCGCCGGCGCGGACCAGTGCGCAGATGCCGGTCAGCGCTTCGAACCACAACCGGCTGAGTCGTTCGACCTGGTCGTCGTCGAGCGCTGACCGTGCCCACGTCCAGTTGGCGTGCAGTTGCGGACCGGCGTCGGTGTCCACGGTGCCCGCGTTGAGCTCCACGGTGTGCATCAGCGGCATCGGCACCGCGGTCGCCACCCCGGTGGTCTCAGCTGCGGCCGAGCCGTCCCGGCCGACCCGCCACAGCTCCTCGGACAATTCCGGTCCACCGCCGAGGCGGCCCAGGTAGTTGAATCCGATTGCTGGATCCGCTGTTTCGAGGTCGACGTCGTCGTTCAGGTAGCGCAGTAGACCGTACGTGAGCCCTTCCGGCAGCGCCCGCAGTTGCTCCTTGGCGTCCTTGACCACCGCACCCAGGGCCGCATCCCCGGACGCCACGTGTGCCCAGGGCAGCTCACCGACCGTGACGGCCACGGGGTACTTGGTGGTGAACCAGCCGACGGTGCGCGACAGGTCGAGGTTGTCGGCGATCTCGTCGTGCCGCCCGTGGCCCTCGACGTCGATGCCGATCGCGCGACCGCGACCCACGAATTCGGCTACCGCCAAGGCGAATCCGATCAGCAGGACGTCGTTGATACCGGCATGGAACGCCGCCGGCGCCTCCCGCAGCAGCGTCTGCACTGTGTCGACGTCATCGAGCGTGACCGACAACTGCCCAGCGGTGGCGAAGGTGTCCTGGTCCGGCTGGACGGCCGGCAACAGCGCGGGCGTCGACGCCACCTGCCGCCAGGCGTCCGCCTGTGCGACGACCTCGGGCGCTGCGGCGTGCTCGGCAAGGACCTGGGCCCAGCGCTGGAACGACGTGCCGGTCGCGGAAATCTCGACCGGCTGCCCCGCGCGGGACTGCAGCCATGCGACGTTCAAGTCTTCCAACAGGATTCGCCAGGACACGCCGTCGACGGCCAGGTGGTGGATGATCAGCACCAGCTGGCGCGCGGGCGCCACCCACAATGCGCTGAGCATCACGCCGGCCGCCGGGTTCAACCGCGCCCGCGCGGCGAGCACCGCGTCTTCGGTCAATTCGTCGGCGGTGCGCAGGCACTCACGGGCATCGACCGCGCCCGCGCCGGGCACCTGCAGAGACCAGTCGGTCCCATTTCCCGTCGCTTCGCTCGCCCCGCCGTCGACCTGCAGCCGCAGCATGGCGTGCCGGTCCAGCAAGGCCTGCAACAACATTGCGACATCGGTCTCGGTGACGCCGGCCGGGGCCTGCACCACCATGGTCTGGTTGAACTGGCCCGTCGGGCCGTTCACGTTCGCCAGCCACCGCATGATCGGGGTGGCGACCACCGGGCCGACCCCCTCGTCGATGACATCGGTTGCGTCACTGACGGTTCCGACCACCAAGGCCAGCCGGGCCACCGTCTGCTCGACGAAGACGTCACGCGGGCGGCACGTCAGTCCCGCCGCCCGGGCCCGGGCCACCACCTGCATCGACATGATGCTGTCGCCGCCCAGTTCGAAGAACGAATCATCGACGCCGACCCGCTCGACCCCGAGCACATCGGCATAGACGGCCGCCAGTGTCTCTTCGACCGGCGTGCCCGGTGCCCGGTACTGGTCGGCGTCGCCGTACGTCGGGGCCGGCAACGCGCGCCGGTCCAACTTGCCGTTGGGGGTGAGCGGCAGCGTCGCGATCGCCACCACCGCAGCCGGAACCATGTACGCCGGAAGGTGTTTGGCCACCGCGGTGCGGGCCTGCGCCGGGTCGGCGGTGCCGGTGATGTAGCCGACCAGCCGCTTGTCGCCGGGGCGGTCCTCGCGCACGATCACCGCGGCTTGGCGGACTCCGTCCAGGCCGGCCAATGCCGCTTGCACATCACCCAATTCGATGCGGTAGCCACGAATCTTGACCTGTTCGTCGGCGCGGCCGAGGTACTGCAGCTGGCCATCGGCACCCCACCGGACGAGGTCACCGGTGCGGTACATGCGTTGTCCCGGGGTGCCGAAGGGACACGCCACGAACCGCGCCGCAGTCAGTCCACCGCGACGCACGTAGCCCGCCGCGACGCCAGAACCCGCCACGTACAGCTCACCGACAACACCGATCGGCACCGGTCGCAACCGCTCGTCGAGGACGAAAGCCGCCGCACCCGACGCCGGGGTACCGATCGGCACGGCGGGTGACCCCGACGTGAGCGGCGCACTCACCGCGGCGTAGATCGTGGCCTCGGTGGGGCCGTAGGCATTGATCATGACGCGGCCCGCGGTGTTGCCGTCGGTCGCCCAGCGGTCCACCAACTCCGTCGGACACGCCTCACCGGCCACCACCAGCGACGTCGACTCCAGGCCCTCCGGAGACAACATCAGTGCGGCAGAAGGGGTTTGCGTCAGCATCGTCACGCCCTCGGCCACCAGCAGCTCGTGCAGGTCCTCCGGCGAACGGGCCATCGTCTCGGACACGACGACCAGGCGGCCGCCGTGCAGCAGCGCCCCGAAGATCTCCCATACCGAGACGTCGAAGGCCAGTGAGTGCCACTGAGACCACACCCGGGCCGTCGGCAATTGGTCTCTCAGTCGTCCCAGCAGTCCGACCACGTTGCGGTGGGTGATGGCGACACCCTTGGGCACACCGGTGGTGCCGGAGGTGTAGATCAGATAGGCGATGTCGCCCGCATCCGGCGCGGGAGGTGTTGTGGTGGGCTGGTTTTCGATGCCGGCGTCGGCCACGTCGAGCACCGGGCCACTGAATACGGCCAACCGCTCGACCAGATCGCCGGTGCTGACGGCGGCGACCGGCATCGCGTCGCCGAGCATGAAATCAACCCGGGCCGGCGGCAGCGCCGGGTCGATCGGTAGGTACGCCGCCCCGGTTTTGAGGACCGCGAGGATCGAAACGATGGCCTCGGCCGACCGGTGGAACAGCAGGGCCACCGTCTGCCCCGGGCGCGCGCCATGGCCGATCAAGCAGTGCGCCAACTGATTAGCCGCCGCATCCAGTTCCGCATACGTCAGCGTTCGGCCCGCCCACGTGAGCGCCCCGGCATCCGGCGTGCGGGCGACCTGGGCCGCGAACAACTCCGGCAGCGACGCGCCGGCACCGGCCGGGGCGGCCAGCACCGCACGATGGCCGAGCTCGTCAAGCCGGGCCTGTTCGACGTCGTCGACCAGGCTGACCGACGACAGTGGCCGCTGCGGGTCGGCCGTCATGGCCGTCAGCAGCAGCTCCATCCGATTGACCAGAGCCGCAACGGTTTCGGCATCGAACACGTCGGTACGGAACTCGACCTCGCCGCCGATACCGGCGGATTGCCCCGTCTCGGTCCAGCGTTCGGACAGCGAGAACGTCAGGTCCATGCGGGCGGACTGCGTGCCCAGTGATACGGCCGTGACGTCTATGTCTTTGAGGATGCCGCCCTTCAACCCGGAACCGGCAGCCGGATCGGTCAGGCCGGTGAAGTTCTGCCAGGACAACATGACCTGCACCAGCGGGTGGTGGGTGAGGGTGCGCGCCGGATTGAGACGTTCCACCAGCACCTCGAACGGCACGTCCTGGTGTTCGAAGGCCTCGAGACTGCGGGTCCGGACCTGGTTCAGCAGCTCGGTGAACGTCGGATCACCGGTCAGGTCGGCGCGCAGTACCAGGGTGTTGACAAAGAAGCCGACGAGGTCGTCGAGCGCCGGATCGCGTCGTCCGGCGATCGGGAAGCCCACGGCGACATCGGCGTTCGCACTGACTTTCGCGAGCAACGCCAGCAGTGCGGCCTGCACGACCATGAATGTCGTCGCATTGTGCTCGCGGGCCAGCCGGGCCACCTGCTCCTGCAACTCGGCAGGCCACTGCACGGCCACGGTCGCGCCGGCCATATCGGCGACCAGGGGGTACGGCCGGTCGGTGGGTAGCTGCACGCGGTCGGGCAGCCCGGCAAGCGCATCCTCCCAGTACGCGAGCTGGGCGGCCACCCGACTCGAGCTGTCGTCGAGCCGGCCGAATTGTGCGCGCTGCCAGAGCGTGTAGTCGATGTACTGCACCGGCAACGGCGCCCAGTCCGGCGCCTGACCGGCGCACCGGTTGGCGTAGGCGACGCCCAGATCAGCGACCAGCGGCCGCAGCGACCAGCCGTCCGCGGCAATGTGGTGCACGACTGCCACCAGGACATGTTCGTCGGCCGCGACGCGGAACAGGCGCGCCCGCAACGGGATATCGGTGGCCAGGTCGACGGTGCCCCGCGCCGCCACTTCGAGTGCGTCCTGCAGCCGGCTCGCCGGCCACTGCGTCGCATCGATGACGCCCCAGCCGAAATCTGCTTGCGCCGCCGGGATCACCACTTGCTGCGGCGTGCCGTCCGGCGCGATGAGCAGCGTGCGGAGGATCTCGTGCCGGTCGACAACATCGGCCATCGCGGCACCGAGCGCATCGACATCCAGACTTCCGCCCAGCCGCAAGGCCGTCGCCATGTTGTAGACCGGTGACGGCCCCTGCACCTGGTCGACAAGCCACAGCCGGTTCTGCGCGAATGACAACGGCACCACGTCGGGACGCGCTGCCACGGTCAGGGCTTGCAGGCCCCGCTCGCCCGCGGCGATCCGCGGCGCCAGCTGGGCAATGGTGGGCGCCTCGAACACCGCGCGCACCGGAAGGTCGACGTCCAGTGCGGAATTGATCGCCGCGACCAACCGCATCGTCGACAGCGAGTCGCCGCCCAGGTCGAAGAACGAGTCATCGACACCGACCCGCTCGACGCCCAGCACCTGCGCGTAGACGCCGGCCAGGATCTCCTCGGTGAGGCTGCCCGGTGCCCGGTACACGCCCGCAACGTATTCCGGTTCCGGCAGCGCGCGGGTGTCGAGCTTGCCGTTGACGGTGACGGGCAGTTCCGTCAGCCCGATCACGGCCGCCGGGACCATGTAACCCGGCAGGCGCTGCGCCAGCGTCGCCCGCACCTCGGCCGGATCAGCGGACCCGACGAGGTAACCCACCAGCCGCTTGCCGCCGGTCTGGTCCTCGCGAGTGATCACCACCGCCTGTTCGACACCGTCGATGGCCGCCAATGCTGAACGCACTTCGCCCAATTCGATGCGGTGGCCGCGAATCTTGACCTGCTCGTCGGCCCGGCCGAGGTAGCGCAGCTGTCCGTCGGGGCCCCAGCTCGCCAGGTCACCGGTGCGGTACATCCGCGTTCCTGGTGCGCCGAACGGGCACGCCATGAAACGTGTTGCGGTCAAGTCTGCCCGGCCCCAGTAGCCGACGCCTACGCCGCGGCCCGCCACATACAGTTCGCCGATGGCACCGGGTCGCACCGGCCGCAGCCAGTCGTCGAGCACGAACAGCGCCGCACCCGGGACCGGCGAACCGATCGGCGGCGCACCGGAACCCGCGGCCAGCGGCGTGCTCTTGGAGACCCACATGGTCGTCTCTGTCGGGCCGTAGACGTTGAGCATCACGCGCCCCGGTGCCCATCGATCCACCAACTCCGGCGGGCACGCCTCGGCGCCGATCAGCAGCGCCATCGACTCCAGGCCGTCCGGTGACAACACGCTCACCGCGGACGGCGTCTGCGCCAGCACCGTGACGCCCTCGCGAACGAGCAAGGCGTGGAACTCATCTGCCGAGCGGACCACCGCATCGGGCACCACCACCAGGCGCCCGCCATGCAGCAGCGCGGCCCAGATCTCCCACACCGAGAAGTCGAACGAATACGAGTGGAACTGCGCCCACACCTGTCCCGGCGCCAGCGGCACCCCGATGTCGAGGCCCGCGAACAGCTGTGTCACGTTGCGGTGGGTGACCGCGACGCCCTTGGGCAGCCCCGTGGTTCCGGACGTGTAGATGAGGTGTGCGATGTCGTCGGGTCCCGGTCCCGAAAGTACTGTCGCGACGCCATTATCGCTCTGAGTCGCGGCCGCCACGTCCAGGACCGGCACGCCCAGTCCCGACATCTCGCCGGCCAGGTCCGTGGTGGTGAGTACCACCACCGGCGCCGCGTCGGCGAGCATGAACTCGATGCGTTCCGTGGGCAGCGCCGGATCGATGGGCAGGTACGCCGCCCCGGTCTTGAGCACCGCCAGGATCGCCATGACGGCCTCGGCAGAGCGGGGGAACACCAGCGCCACAGCCTGTCCCGGGCCGGCGTCCCCGGCCGCGAGCGCACGCGCCAACCGGTCAGACGCTTCGTCCAGTTCACGGTATGTCCACGACGACGCCTGGTAGGTCAGGGCCACCGCATCGGGCGTCCGCGCCACCTGGCCGGCGAACAGGGCCGGAACAGTCTCCCCGGCAACAGGTTCCGTGAGGACGGCCCGGCCGCTCCACTGATCCACGGCGATCTGCTCGTCGGGCTCGAGGGCTCCGGTACCCGATATCGGTCGTGCCGGATCGGTGGTCATGGCGACCAGCACGGCCTGCAGCCGCTCGATCATCGCCGCGATGTCGGCCACCCCGAACACCGTGGTGTCGTACTCGATGCGGATCGTGAGTTGGCGGCCCGGCTGGGCCTGGACGGTCAGCGGATAGTGCGTGGACTCGTGCGTCGCGACATCGGTGACAGCCAGTTCTGCGTCACTCGACAGCGCTGCGGCGTCGACGGGATAGTTCTCGAACGCGAACAGCGTGTCGAACAGCTGATCCTGACCGGTGATGCGATGAATCTCGTTCAGCGCCAGGTGCTGATGGTCCAGCGTGTCGTTGTAGCCGCCCTGCAGCTGGTCGAGCAGCTCGACCGCTGTCGTCGTCGCGCTCAGGTGGGCACGGACCGGCACGGTGTTGATGAACAGGCCGACCATGGATTCGACACCGGAGACTTCCGCGGGCCGGCCGGAGACCGTGGTGCCGAACACCACGTCGTGGCTGCCGGTCAGCCAGCACAGCAGCTGGGCGTACGCCGCCTGCAGCACGGTGTTGACCGTGGTGTGCCGCGCGCGCGCCAATTCGCTGACCGCCGTGGCGATTTCCGCGGGCAACGTCACTGTCTCGACGTCCCGCGGCCCCGACTCCGTGCGGCCGGCGGGTCCGACCAGCGTGGGCGTGTCGATGCCACGGAGCAGTTCGCCCCAGGCCGCGGTCGCCGCGTCGTGGTCCCGGTCCACCAGCCAGCTCACGTAGTTGCGGTACGGCGTCGCCGGGGGCAGCCGGTGGCCGTGATAATTGGCGAAGATCTCCGCCAACAGGATCGGCATCGACCAGCCGTCGAGCACGATGTGGTGATTCGTCAGCACAAACCGGTACCTACCGGGTGCGACCCGGATCAGCGCGGCGCGGAACACCGGGCCGGTGGTCAGGTCGCACACGGCGGCGCGCTCGGCGGCACGGACGTCCGCGAGCCCGGAATCACCGTCGAGTTCCAGGTAACGCCAAGCGGTTACGGGATCGGACGGGATGACCTGCACCGGCTGGGCGAACTTCGGGTGGAAGTTCGCCACCAGATGCGGATGCCGGGCGACCACGGCGCGCACCGCGTCGTGCAGCCGGGCGACGTCGACCTGCCCGCTGACCCCGATGTCCAGCTGCCCGGCATAGAGGCTGTCACTGCCCTGCGCGGTGGCGGCATGAAAGAGCAAGCCCTCCTGCACCGGGGTGAGCGGCAGCACGTCCGCAACGCCGTGCTGCGCCGTCAACTCGTCGAGCTGCTGCTGACTCAGGCGGGCCGGCGCGACGTCGGACGGCGTGAGTCCGCCCCCACCCCCGGAGACGTGGGCACAGATGCCGGACAATGCCTCGAACCACAGCCGGCTCAGCCGGGCCACCTGTTCCCGGTCGAGCGCCGATGGCGCCCAGGTCCAATTTGCCTGCAGCCGTGGGCCGTCCGCCGTGTCGACGGCACCGGCACCAAGTTCCAGCGTGTGCATCAGCGGCATGGGAATCGCCATGGCCCCCGTTGTCACCGCGGTGGACGAATCCCCGATTCGCCAGAGGTCCGCTGAGAGTTCGGCGGTACCGCCCTGGCGCCCGAGGTAGTTGAATCCGACGGCCGGATCCGGTCCTGCCACAACCGCATCCGCATTCAGGTACCGCAGCAGTCCGTAGGTCAGCGGGTTCGGTAGCGCGCGGAGCTGCTCCTTGGCGTCCTTGATGACAGCCCCCAGCGCCGTATCACCGGCGGTCACCTGCGCCCACGTGATGTCACCGAGAGCGATTGACACCGGGGACTTGGTGGTGAACCAGCCGACAGTCCGGGTCAGGTCGACACCGGAGCCGAGCTCTTCGTGTCGCCCATGCCCCTCGACGTCGATCCCGATCGGCCTGCCATGCGCACCGGAGAACTCCGCCAGTGCCAAGGCGAATCCGATCACCAGAATGTCGTTGATGCCGGTGTGGAAAGCCGCCGGGACGGCGCCCAGCAGCGCCGCGGTGGTGCCGGCGTCCAGCTCGGCGGCCAGGTGCTCCGCAGCGGCGAACGTGTCGACAGCGGGCTGCACAGCGGGCAGTACGGCCGGGGCCTGCTCGACGCGCTGCCAGGTGGCAGCGTGCTCGACGACCTTTGGATCCTGAGCATGCTCGGCGAGCAGTTCCGCCCAGCGCCGGAACGACGTACCACCCGGCGGCAGCGCGATGGGCTGTCCGGCCCGGTGCCGCATCCACGCGATATTCAAGTCTTCCAACAGGATCCGCCACGACACCGCATCGACGGCCAGGTGGTGGATGATCACCGCGAGCTGCCGGGTGTCCGACACCCACAGCGCGCTGAGCATCACCCCGGCGGCAGGGTCCAGGTGCGCGCGGGCGGCCGCCAGCGCGTCGTCGGACCAAGTGTCCGTGGTGTGCAGGCAGTCGTGGGCAGCCGCGGCGCCGGGCTCGGCCGCGGTCAGCGACCAGCCGCCGGTGCCGTCGTCCTCGACGCGCATCCGCAGCGTCGCGTGGCGATCCAGCAAGGCCCGCAACAGGATTGCCGCGTCGGATGCGGTGGCATCCGCAGGGGCCTGCACCAGCACCGTCTGGTTGAACTGGTCGGTGGGGCCGTCGACGCGGCGTAGCCATTCGACGATCGGGGTGGCCGGCAGCGGCCCGACGCCCGAATCCCTTTCGCGGCCGCTGTTGTCCCCGCCTGAATTCTCGCCGATCTCGACGACCCGGGCCAACCGGGCGACGGTCTGCTCGACGAACAGGTCCTTGGTCCGGCAGGTCAGACCCGCCGCCCGCGCCCGCGTCACCACCTGCATCGACGAAATACTGTCGCCGCCAAGGTCGAAGAACGAGTCATCAACACCGACCCGCTCGACACCGAGCACCGCCGCGTAGATGCCGGCGAGAATCTCCTCGATCGCGTTCGCCGGCGCACGGTAGTCGCCCGCGGCGTACTCCGGCGTCGGCAGCGCACGGGTGTCGAGCTTGCCGTTGGCCGTCAACGGCAGCTGCGGCATGACGACCACTGCGGCCGGAATCATATACGCCGGCAATCGATCTGCCAGCGCGGCGCGGACCGCCGCCGGATCGGCCGATCCGGTGACATAGCCGACCAGGCGCTTGTCGCCGGGCCGGTCTTCGCGAGCAACCACGGCGGCCTGGTCCACTCCGTCGAGATCCGCCAAAGCTGCTTGGATGTCGCCCAATTCGATGCGGTAGCCGCGAATCTTGACCTGGTCGTCGACCCGGCCCAGATAGTCCAGCTGCCCGTCGGCACGCCACCGCACCAGGTCCCCGGTGCGGTACATGCGCGCGCCGGCCCCACCGAACGGGCAGGCCACGAAGCGCGAGGCGGTCAGCCCGCCGCGGCGCAGATATCCGGCCGCGACGCCGCCACCGGCGAGGTACAGCTCACCGACGACGCCGATCGGGACCGGCCGCAAGTGGCTGTCGAGCACGAAGGTCGAGCCGCCCGGCACCGGCGAACCGATCGGCACCGTCGGCTGTCCCGGCGTCAGTGGCGCGCTGATCGCGGCATAGACCGTGGCTTCCGTCGGGCCGTAGGCGTTGATCATGACGCGGCTACCGCGTTCTTGCTCCTCGCGTCCGCGGCGTGCCCAGCGGTCGACCAATTCGGTGGGGCACGCCTCGCCCGCCACCACGAGCGTGACACCGTCCAGCCCGGCGGGCGAAAGTGCCCCTGCCGCAGAGGGAGTCAGGCTCAGCACGGTGACCTGCTCGGCGAGCAGCAGCGCATGCAGGTCCTCCGGCGCCCGCGCCACCGATTCGGGCACGACGACCAGCCGGCCGCCGTTCAGCAAGGCGCCGAAGATCTCCCACACCGAGACGTCGAACGCCAGCGAGTGCCACTGGCTCCAGACACCGAATGTCGGCAGGCCGGAGTCGGGGGTGCCGATCAGCTGGGTCACGTTGCGGTGGGCAACCGCAACGCCTTTGGGCACGCCGGTGGTGCCCGAGGTGTAGATCAGGTACGCGATGTCGTCCGCGGCCGGCCCCGCCGGTGCGGTGTCGTACCGGGCCGTGTCGTCGGTGTCGTCCACATCGATGACCGTGACGTCCAGACCGGAGACCCGGTCCGCCAGGTCACCCGAGGTGATCACCGCGACCGGTGTGGCATCGCCCAGGACGAACTCGATACGCGCGGCCGGCAATGCCGGATCGAGCGGAACGTACGCCGCCCCGGTCTTGAGCACCGCCAGGATCGCCACGATGGCCTCGGCAGACCGCGGAAGCAGAAGTGCCACAGTCTGTCCCGGTGCGGCACCGTGGCCGGCAAGCAGATGTCCCAACCGGTCCGCGTACTCATCGAGTTCCCGGTAGGTCAGGGTGCGGCCATCGCAGCTGAGCGCCACCGCATCCGGGGTGCGCGCCACCACCGCGGCGAACAGTGCGGGGATCGACACGTCGTGAACGGGCCGGTCCACGGCCGCCCGGTTGCCGATGGTGTCGATGCGGGCGCGCTCGGCGGCGTCGAGGATCTCGACCGCGGACACCCGTGCCGTCGGGTCGGCGCTGACTGCGGCCAGCACGCGCTGCAATCGTCCGATCAGCGTCTCGATGCTTGCGGCATCGAACACGTCGGTGCGGTATTCGACGGTCCCGGCGATGCCGTCCGGGGCACCGTCGGCGGTCCAGCGCTCGCCGAGCGAGAACGTCAGGTCCATGCGGGCGGTCTGGGTGTCGACCGGGACCGGCGTCACCGCCAGGTCACCGAGGATGAGTTGCCCGCTGCGATCGCCCTTTCTGCTCCTCGCGTCCGCGTGCCCCGGCAGGTTCTGCCACGCCAGCAGCACCTGCACCAGCGGGTGATGGGTCAGGCTCCGGGCGGGGTTGAGCCGCTCGACCAGCACCTCGAACGGCACGTCCTGGTTCTCGTACGCCGCGAGGCTGCGCTGCTGCACCTGCGCCAGCAGGTCGGCGAACGTGGGATCGCCGGTCAGGTCGACCCGCAGCACGAGGGTGTTGACGAAGAAACCCACCAGATCGTCGAGCGCCGGGTCGGTACGACCGGCGATCGGGAAGCCCACGGCGACATCGGAACTCGCGCTGATGGTGGACAGCAACAGAGCCAGGGCGGCCTGGATCACCATGAAACCGGTGGCGTTGTGCGCACGGGCCACGTGCGCGATCTGCTGCTGCAGCGCGGCCGGCCAGTCGATGGCGACCGTCGCACCGTGCTGATCTGCCACCAGCGGGTAGGGCCGGTCGGTGGGCAGTTGCAGCCGTTCGGGCAGCCCCGCCAACGCGTCCTGCCAGTACGCGAGCTGCGCCGCGATCGGGCTGTCGCCGTCGTGCAGATCTCCGAATTGTGCACGCTGCCAGAGCGTGTAGTCCACGTACTGCACCGGCAGATCCGGCCACTGCGGTGCCTGCCCGGCGCACCGGCTCGCGTAGGCCACGCCGAGGTCACGCGCCAGTGGCGTGATGGACCAGCCGTCGGCGGCGATGTGGTGCACCGCGGCCACCAGCACATGCTCATCGGCGGAAACCCGGAACAGGCTGGCGCGCAGGAGAATCTCGGATGACACGTCGAAGGCGTACCGCGCCGCGGCAGCCACGGCGTCGTCCAACTGGTCCGCCGTCCAGCCCGTGGCATCGGTGCTGTCCCAACCGATATCGGCCGCCGATGCCGACAGCACCACCTGCTGCGGTACGCCGTCGGGCGCGACGAACACGGTACGCAGCGCCTCGTGCCGGCTCACCACGTCAACCAGCGCGGCGTGCAACGCCTCGGTATCGAGGCGTCCGGCGAGCCGCAACACCGTGGAGAGGTTGTAGGTCGCGGACGGCCCCTGCAGCTGCTCCAGGAACCACAAGCGATTCTGCGCGAACGACAGCGGGATCGCGGTCGGCCGTTCGTGCGCCGGGATGGCCACCAGTGGATCCCGCCGCGCCGCGGACGTCCCCAGCCGCGGCGCCAGCTGCGCGATGGTCGGCGCCTCGAACACCGTGCGCACCGCCAGATCCGTGTCCAACGCGGCGTTGATCGCCGCGATCAGGCGCATCGCCGCGATGCTGTCGCCACCGAGATCGAAGAACGAATCATCCACGCCCACAGGCGCCGACGTGATCCCCAACAGATTCGCGAAGATGCCGGCCAGAATTTCCTCGACCGCCGTCGCCGGTGCCCGGTAGTCGCCGGCCACATAGTCGGGAGCGGGCAGGGCACGCGTGTCCAGCTTGCCGTTGGCCGTCAACGGCAACCGATCCAGGGTCACAATCGCCGCGGGCACCATGTAGGCCGGAAGTCGCTGCGCCAGTTCGGCGCGCGCCGCAGCTGGATCAGCGGTCCCGGTCACGTACCCGACGAGGCGCTTGTCACCGGGCCGGTCCTCCCGGGCGATCACCACAGCCTGCCGCACTCCGTCCAGCGCAGCCAATGCCGTTTGCACGTCGCCGAGTTCGATGCGATAGCCGCGGATCTTGACCTGCTCGTCGGCACGACCCAGGTACGTCAGCTGTCCGTCGGCGCCCCACCGCACCAGGTCGCCGGTGCGGTACATGCGGGTGCCCGGCGCCCCGAACGGGCACGCCACGAAGCGCGAGGCGCTCAGCCCGGCGCGACGCAGATAGCCGACACCCAGCCCGGCACCGGCGACATACAGTTCGCCGATCACGCCGGGCGGCACCGGCCGCAACGAGGCGTCGAGCACGAACAACGCGGCGCCGCCCACCGGCGAACCGATCGGCACGACAGCGGATTCCGACACCGAATCGGCCATCAGCGGCGCACTCATCGCCACGCACATCGTCGTCTCGGTCGGCCCGTAGGCGTTGACCATCACGCGGCCACCGGCCGCCCAGCGCTGCACCACCTCGGGTGGGCAGGCCTCACCGACCGCGACGAGCACCGCGCGCTCCAGTCCGACGGGCGACAATACCGCTGCCGCCGTTGGGGTCTGGGTCAGCACGGTGACACCTTCGGCGACCAGGGTCCGATGCAGATCCGCCGACGATCGGGCCACCGCATCCCCGATCACCACGACCCGGCCGCCGCGGAGCAGCGCGCCGAAGATCTCCCACACCGACACGTCGAACGCCAGCGAGTGCGCATGGCTCCACACGCCGGCGGCAGGCAGCCGCATGTCGAGGGTGCCGAGGAGCTGGGTCACATTGGCGTGGGTGAGTCCGACGCCCTTGGGCGTGCCGGTGGTTCCCGAGGTGTAGATCAGGTAGGCAAGCGCGGCGGCGTCCGGCATCGGCAACGCTGAATCAGACTGCGCGGCAGCATCAGCGACCGTGAGGACGGCGCCGTCGAAGCCGGACAGCAGATCCGGATCGGCACTGATCGCCGCCACCGGTGCCGCATCGTCGAGCACGAAGGTGATGCGCGACGACGGCCATGACACGTCGATCGGCAAGTACGCCGCCCCGGCCTTGAGCACGCCCAGCATCGCGACGATAGCGTCGGTCGAGCGGGAAAGCAGCAGCGCGACAACCGAACCCGCACCGACGCCGTGGCCCGCCAACAGGTGGGCCACCTGGTTCGACGCGGCATCCAGTTCCGCGTACGTCATCGATGCGCGAGCGTCAGTCGTGGCTGGTGTACCCGTGTCTGTGATCGCGACCGCCTCGGGTGCGCGCACGGCGTGTGTGGCGAACAACTCCGGAATCGACACCTGACTCGACGGCCGGGTCAGGACGTCCCGGTGCCCGGTCTCCTCGACCCGGGCCCGCTCGTCGGCGGTCAACAGGTCGACCGTGGACAGCGCCCGGGTGGGATCGGCGGTGATGGCCGCCAATACTGCATGCAGCCGGCGCACCAGGGCTTGGACGCTCGCCGCATCGAACACGTCGGTACGGAACTCGACGATACCGCCGATGCCCGCGGGTTCGCCTGTCGCAGTCCAGCGTTCGGACAGCGAGAAGGCCAAATCCATGCGGGCGGACTGGGTTTCAACGGGCAGCGGAGTGACGGTCAGGTCGCCGAGGGTCAGACCCGTGGTGCCCTTGCCCTTTCCGCTCCTCGCGTCCGCGTGTCCTTGCCACGGCAGGTTCTGCCAGCCGAGCATCACTTGCACCAGCGGGTGGTGGGACAGCGAGCGCGTCGGATTCACGCGCTCGACCAGTACCTCGAACGGCACGTCCTGATGTTCATAGGCAGCGAGGCTGCGCGTCCGAACCTGCGCCAAAAGCTCTTCCACAGTGGGGTTTCCGGTCAGGTCGACCCGTAGCACCAACGTGTTGACGAAGAAGCCCACCAGGTCGTCCAGCGCGGGGTCGCGCCGCCCGGCGATCGGGAAGCCAATGGCGACATCGGAACTCGCGCTGAGCTTGGCCAGCATGACGGCCAGGGCGGCCTGCACCACCATGAAGCTGGTCGCGTTGTGCTCACGCGCCACGCGCGCGATCTCCCGCTGCAACTCGGCGGGCCAGTCGATTTCGATCGTGGCGCCCGCCAGGTCGGCCACCGCGGGATACGGCCGGTCAGTCGGCAGATCGATCCGGTCCGGAATGCCGGCCAGCGCGTCGGCCCAGTAATTCAGCTGGGCCGAGACCTCGCTGTCGGGCGCCTCGAGTTCCCCGAGCTGCCCACGCTGCCACAGGGTGTAGTCGACGTACTGCACCGCGAGCGGGGCCCAGCCCGGCGCTTCTCCGGCGCAGCGGCTGACGTACGCCGCGCCCAGATCGGTGACCAGCGGCTGCAACGACCAACCGTCCGCGGCGATGTGATGCACCACGGCCACCAGCAGGTGTTCGTCGTCGCCCAGCCGGAACAGGCTGGCGCGCACCGGGATTTCGGTGGCCAGATCGAACGCGTACTGTGCGGCCGCACGCACGGCGTCGGCCCGTTGCCCGTCGGCCCACGCCTCGGCATCGACCACATCCCAGCCGAGCTCCACGTGAGCGGCGGGAACGATCACCTGCTGCGGCGTGCCGTCGGTCGCGGTGAACACGGTGCGCAGGCTCTCGTGCCGGCCGACCACGTCGGCCAGTGCCGCGCACAGCGCCTCGGCGTCGAGCCGGCCCTGCAGGCGCAGCATCACCGGCATGTTGTAAAGCGCTGACGCACCCTGCAATTGGTCGACGAACCACAGCCGGTTCTGGGCATACGACAGCGGGATGGGGTCGGGCCGCTCGTCGGCCGGGATGGCCACCAGTGCCTCACGCCGCGTCGCGCCATCGCCGATCCGTGCTGCGAGCTGAGCCACGGTGGGCGCCTCGAAGACGGTGCGCACCGGCAACTCGACATCGAGCGCCGCGTTGATCCCGGCGATCAACCTCATGGTGGACAACGAATCTCCACCGAGGTCGAAGAAGGAATCATCAACGCCCACAGTCGCCGACTCGAGCCCGAGGAGCTCCGCGAAAATAGCCGTCAGGGTCTCTTCGACCGCTCCCGACGGGGCGCGGTACCGCGCAGCATCCTGATAGTCCGGGGCGGGCAGTGCACGCGTGTCCAGCTTGCCGTTGACGGTGACGGGCAGTGCCGGCACCGCGATGACGGCGGCCGGGACCATGTAGCCCGGCAACCGGTGCGCCAGCGCCGTGCGCGCCTCGGCCGGGTCCACCGCGCCGACGATGTAGCCGACCAGTCGCTTGTCGCCGGGCCGGTCCTCGCGGGCGATCACCGCCGCATGTTCCACGCCGGGCAGCTCGGCCAATGCCGAACGGACATCGCCCAATTCGATGCGGTAGCCGCGCACCTTGACCTGCTCGTCGGCGCGCCCGAAGTAGTCCAGCTGCCCGTCGGGCCGCCACGACACCAGGTCACCGGTGCGGTACATGCGGGTGCCCGGCGCCCCGAACGGGCAGGCCATGAACCGCGTTGCGGTCAGGCCGGACCGGCGCCAGTAGCCGATGCCGACGCCGCGCCCGGCGAGATACAGCTCGCCGACCACCCCTGGCGGAACGGGACGCAGCGACTCATCGAGGACGAAGAATGCGGCGCCCGCCGTGGGCGAGCCGATGGGAGGCGCACCAGAGCCCGCGGTCAGCGGCAGGCTCTTGCACAGCCACATGGTCGTCTCGGTCGGGCCATAGACGTTGACCATCGTGCGGCCCGGCGCCCAGCGGTCGACCATCTCGGGCGGGCAGGCCTCGGCGCCGATGACCAGAGCGGCTGCATCCAGCCCCTCGGTGGACAACACCGCTGCCGCCGAGGGGGTTTGGGTGAGCACGGTGACCTGCTCGCGCACCAGCAGGTCGTGGAAGTCGTCGGCGGAACGGGCCACCGCGTCGGGAACCACCACCAGTCGCCCGCCGTGCAGCAGCGCGCCCCAGATCTCCCACACCGAGAAGTCGAAAGCGTAGGAGTGGAACTGCGTCCACACCTGCACATCTCCCGTCGCTCCGCTCGCCCCGGCGGCCGGTGACAGGTCGATCCCGATCTCCAGGCCCTGGAACAGCTGGACGACGTTGTACTGCGTGACCGCAACGCCTTTCGGCACGCCGGTGGTGCCCGAGGTGTAGATCAGGTGCGCCATATCGTCGGGCGCGGGTCCTGGCGGCGGGGTGCTCGGCCGCGTCGCGACCCGCGGATCGGCCACGTCGATGACCGCGCCGCCGAATCCATCGAAGCGGTCCGCCAGGTCACCGGTGGTCACGACGGCAATCGGCGCGGCGTCGCCGAGCATGAACTCGATACGTGCCGCGGGCAGTGCCGGATCGAACGGCAGATATGCCGCGCCGGACTTCAGCACGGCGAGGATCGCCACGATCGCTTCGGCCGAGCGCGAAAACAGCAGCGCGACAATCTGTCCGGGCGCGGCACCCTGCTCTGTGAGCAGGTTCGCCAATCGATTCGACGACTCGTCGAGTTCCCGGTATGTCAGGGACCGGTCGCCGCAGACCACCGCGACCGCATCCGGGGTGCGGGCAGCTTGGGCGGTGAACACCTCCGGCACGGTCGTCACCGCTGACGGCCGGCCCAGCACCTCGCGGTTCCCCCAGCGGTCCAGCCGGGCCTGCTCGATCTCGTCGAGCAGATCGACCGACGACAGCCGCTGCTCCGGATCGGCGCTGAACGCGGACACCATTCGCTCGAACCGGCCGACGAGCGCCTGGATGCTCTCGGCGTCGAAGATGTCGGTGCGGAACTCCACCATCACGTCGAGTCCGTCAGGCTCCCCGTCTGTGTCCCACCGCTCGCCCAGCGAGAACGCCAGGTCCATCCGGGCGGTCTGGGTGTCCACCGTCAGCGGGGTCACCTGCAGATCTCCGAGGGCCAGTCCGGCCGCGTCCCCGGCCTGCCAGGAGAAGTTCTGCCAGCCCAGCAGCACCTGGACCACCGGATGGTGGGTCAGGCTGCGGGTGGGATTCAGCCGCTCGACGAGCATCTCGAACGGCACGTCCTGGTGCTCGTACGCGGCCAGGCTCCGCCGGCGTACCTGCGCGAGGAGGTCGACGAACGTGGGGTCACCGCCCGGGAACTCGCCCAGGTCGACCCGGAGAACGAGGGTGTTGACGAAGAACCCGACCAGATCGTCGAGCGCCGGGTCGCGCCGGCCCGCGATCGGAAAGCCCACCGCCACATCAGAAGTCGAGCCGATCCGCGCCAGCAGAGCGGCGAACGCCGCCTGGATCACCATGAAGCTGGTCGAGTTGTGCTCACGGGCGACGCGGCGGATCTGCTGCTGCAGAGCGACCGGCCACTGTACGGTCACCCGGGCGCCATGGTGGTCGGCCGTCGGCGGGTACGGCCGGTCGGTCGGCAGGTCGAGGCGCTCAGGCAGTCCGGCGAGGGTCTCCTGCCAGAAGTCCAGCTGTGCCGCAATGGGGCCGTCGGCATCATCGAGTTCGCCGAATTGTGCACGCTGCCACAGCGTGTAGTCGACGTACTGCACCGGCAGCGGCGCCCATTCCGGGGCCCGCCCGGCGCACCGGCTGGCATAGGCCAGGCCGAGGTCACGCACGAGCGGGGTGACCGACGAGCCGTCGGCAGCGATGTGGTGCACCACCACGACCAGGATGTGGTTGTCGTCGCTGACGCGGAACAGCTTGGCGTGAAACGGAATCTGCGTCGACAGATCGAAGGTGTGCCGCGCAGCCGCGCCCACGGCATCGTCCAGGCGGCGCGCCGTCCAGCCGGCGGCGTCGACGGTCTCCCAGCCGATGTTTGCTCGGTCCGCGGGGATGATCACCTGCTCGGGCGCGCCCTCCGGCGCCACGAACAAAGTCCGCAGACTTTCGTGGCGGGCCACCACATCGGCCAAGGCGCGGCCGAGCGCGTCGGTATCGATGCGCCCGCGCAGCCGCAGTGCCACGGCCAGGTTGTAGATGGCCGAGGGGCCCTGCAACTGGTCGAAGAACCACAACCGGTTCTGGGCGAAGGACAGCGGCAGCACCTCGGGCCGCTGCCCGGCCACCAGCGGAGCCAGCCGCGTGGCGTCCCCGCCGATCCGGGGCGCCAGCTGCGCGACCGTGGGCGCCTCGAAGAGCGCGCGCACCGAAAGGTCCACCGCCAAGCTCGAATTCACCGCACTGATCAGACGCATCGCCGACAACGAGTCGCCGCCCAGATCGAAGAACGAGTCGTCGACACCGACCCGCTGCACACCCAGTACCTGGGCGTAGATGTCCGCGAGAATCTCCTCCACGACCCCGGCCGGCGCCCGGTAGCCGTCGGCGTCGGAGTACTCCGGCGCCGGCAGCGACTTGCGATCGAGCTTGCCCGACGTGGTCAGCGGCATCTCGTCGAGCACCACGATGTGCTGCGGGACCATGTAGTCGGGCAGCCACGCGCTCAGCCGGTTCCGCACCGCGCTGATCTTCGTGCTGCTGTGCGGCTCGTTGGCGTGCACGCCGGTGTGCGCGTGCGGCCGGTAGAGGTCCGTCATCGGCACCGCAGCCGAATCGTCGTCGCCAGGCCTGACGAAGACGGCGTCGACGCTACCGCGCACCGCGCCCCACGTCACCGCGACCTGGTATCCCGCATCTTCACCGATGCGATGGAGTTCTTCCGTTGTGGCCTCGGCTGTTTCGGAATCGCGCGCCGCTCCGGCGAGCTCCGCTTCCAGCCGGACGTCGATGCTCACGCCGGTGCGGGGAATGTCGGTGATCCGGATTGCCTCCGGCTGCAGGTCGGTCAACCGGCGCTGCAAGCCGGTGAGGTCGGCGCACTCGTCCCACGTCCAGGAGGGGACGTCGGCGACCGAGCGGCCCGCCACGGGCGCCTTGTGAATGGTGACGTCGTACCGGTAGCGGTTGAGCTCGTTGTCCGCGGTACCGCGCTTGATTCGAACGCCAAGTCCGACAGCCGATTCCCGGCGCTCTGCCCAGGTCGTGAAGAATTCCGGCGCCAGCAGCAGTTCGGCTTCACCGAGCACGGCATGTTCGACACGCTGACGGATCACCGCGGCATCGGCACCGGAGGTCGCCTCGCCGGCACTGCGGCCCAGCACGATGGCGGTCTGGAAGGCGTGCTGCAGCGTGTGATTTCGGATGTCGCCGAGGAACAGCGTGCCGCCGGGCGCCAGCAGCTCCACCGCGTTGTCGATGACCTCGGTCAGGTACGCCGCGTTGGGAAAGTACTGGACCACCGAGTTCACGATGATGGTGTCGAAGTGGCCACGCGGCAGCCCGTCGGTGACGTGCGCCGCCCGCGCCATGAACTCGACCCGGTCGCGCCACGGAATCTGCAACTGCTGCAGCGAACGCGCCAGCTTGTCGACCGCAGCCGACGACACGTCGGTTGCGACATATTGCTCGCAGTGCGGCGCGATCTGGGACAGGATCAGACCGGAGCCGGCACCGATCTCCAGCACCCGCCGGGGACGCAGCTCCATGATGCGGTCGACCGTGGCGCCCCGCCATTGCTCCATCTCGGCCAGCGGAATCGGCTCACCGGTGTAGCTGCTGTTCCAGCCCCGGAAGTCCGAACCGAACTCGGGCGCTTCACCTTCCGCGTCGTCGGCGGCGTACAGCTCGTCGTAGATGTCCTGCCACTCCCCGACGATCTCCGCGTCATGCGCGGTGTCACGCTTGCCGTCGGTGGCGTGCTCGAAGGTGATGTAACCGACCAGCTGGGCGCCGCCGGTGCCTTGGTGCACCGTGGCCGCGGCCTGGCTGACCTGCGGGCAGGCCAGCAGCGCGCTTTCGATCTCGCCCAGCTCGATGCGCTGACCGCGCAGCTTGATCTGGGTGTCGGCCCGGCCCAGGTAGTCCAGCGTGCCGTCGCTGTTCCAGCGTGCCAGGTCGCCGGTGCGGTACATGCGGCTGCCGGAATCATCCGGCCCGCCATGCGGATTGGCGACGAAGCGTTCGGCGCTCAGGGTCGGCCGGCCCACATAGCCGAGCGCGACCGCGGGACCGGCCAGGTACAACTCGCCTGTCACGCCCACCGGCACAGGGTTGAGCTGCGCGTCCAGCACCAGGGTCCGAGTGCCCACGATGGGCCTGCCGATATTCACCTGCTGCCCTGGTGTCAACGGCGTACCGGTGGCCCAGATGGTGGACTCGCTGGGGCCGTAGGCATTGAACATGCTGCGGCCGGGCGCCCAGGCGTGCACCAGTTCGTCAGGGCAGGCCTCACCGCCGGTGATCAGGGTGGTCAGTCCGTCGAGCCGGTCCCGGTCCAGTGAGGCCACGACCGTCGGGGTCAGCAGGGTCGCGCTGACCCGCTGCCGCTGCATCAGGTCGGCGAGCGCCTCGCCCGCGTACACGTCCCGCGGTGCCACCACGAGTGCGGCCGCCGCACCGGTCGCCATCAGCATCTCGAAAAGAGACGCATCGAAGGTCGGAGCGGCGACCATCAGCACGCGCGAGTCGGCGACCAAGTCATACGAAACACGTTGTGCCGCAGCCGCCCCCAGCAGCCCCGCGTGGCTGACCGCGACGCCCTTGGGCTCACCCGTCGAACCCGAGGTGAAGATGACGTAGGCGGTGTTGCCCACCGTCAGCGGCAGCGTGCGCTCGGCGTCGGTGATCGGGTCGGCGCGGTATCCCGACAAGTCGACGTCTGCCCGGAACACCGGGCGGGACCCCGCGCCGCCGATCTGGTCGACATCGCGGGTGAGCACGCACGTGGCGGCCACCGAATCCAGCACCGTGGCAATACGTTCGACGGGATGGGTGCGATCCACCGGCACGTACACGCCGCCCGCCTTGAGCACGGCCCACCACGCCACCACCAGTTCGGCGCACCGGTCCATCGCCACGCCCACCGCGCGTTCGGGTCCGACTCCGCCCTCGATCAGCAAGCGCGCCAATCGATTCGACGCCTCGTCGAGCTCGCGGTAGGACATGACCCGCGCGCCGTCGACCACAGCGATCGCATTCGGGTCGACCGCGACGGCAGCGGCCAGCAGTTCTGGCCCGAGCCCGACCGGCGCGCATGTCCCGGCACCGGACCACCGCTGTAGCTCGTTCCGTTCCGCCGCATCAAGCAAGTTGATGGACAACAACTTCCGCGACGGGTCCGCGGTCATCGCCGCCAACAGCCGGCTCAGTCGGCCGATCAGCGACTGGATGCCGGCCTCGGTGAACACCTCGGTGTCGTATTCGATGTGCAGGCCGAGCTCGTCGCCCGGGAATGCCTCGACGGTCAGCGGATAGTGGTTGAACTCGCGGTTCGCGAAAGCCGAAATCGTGAGTTCGGCACCATCTTCACCACCGACCGACATTCCTGCTTCGACCGGATAGTTCTCGTAGACGAATAGTGTGTCGAAGAGCTGGTCGTGGCCTGCGACGCGGTGAATCTCGCCCAGCGCCAAGTGCTGATGATCGAGCGTGTCGTTGTGCGCGGCCTGCAGCTGGTCGAGCAGGCCGGTGACGGTCGTGCCCGCGGCGAGGTTGGCCCGCACCGGCACGGTGTTGATCAGCAGACCGACCATCGATTCGGTGTCGCCCACATCGAGCTGGCCGAGCCGGGAGCGCGCGGTACCGAAGGCGACGTCATGCTTGCCTGTCATCGACGCCAACAGCACGGCCCACGCGCCCTGCAACACGGTGCTGACGGTGGTCTGGCATGAGCGCGCGAGCTCGCCGAGGGCGCGCGTGGTCTCTGCCGAAACCTGGAACGACGCGAAGCCGCGGTGTCCGCGGCCCAACCGGTCCTGCAGCCGGTCCTGCGGCCCCACCAGCGTCGGTGTATCGAAGTCCGCGAGCACCTCACCCCACGCCGCGCGCGCCGCGTCGAGGTCGCGATCGGCGAGCCAGGTGATGAACTTCCGGTACGACGCCGCGGGCGGCAACCGGTGCCCGCCATACCCGGCGAAGATCTCGCGCAACAGGATCGGCAGCGACCAACCGTCGAGCACGATGTGGTGATTGGTCAGCACGAAGCGGTGCTGGTCGTGCGCGATCCGGATCAGCAGCGCCCGGAACGGCGGCTCACCGGCAAGGTCGCCGACGGCAATACGTTCCGCGGCGCACAGCCGCTGAATCTCGTCCTCGTCCAGTACGCCCGTCGCGCTGAAATCGAGGAATCGCCAGGCGATTTCCGGCTCGGCCTGAATCACCTGCACCGGCTCGTCGAATTGCTGGCAGAAGACGGCAGCCAGGTGCGGGTGCCGATTGACAGTGCTGTGCACCGCATCTCGCAGTCGCTGCGGATCGAGGGCGCCGGCGAGCGTGAAATCCAGTTGCACCGAGTACATCTCGGCCGCGACGTCGGCACGCTCATGCGCCGTGCTGCTGTGGAACAACAGCCCCTGCTGCAATGGTGTCAGCGGCAGGATGTCGGCGACCCGGTACTGCTGCTGCAACTGATCGATCTGGTGCTGCCCCAGCCGTGCGGGCGCGATATCCGATGGTGTCAGGCCGCCGCCACCGGCCCGTACGTGTGCGCAGATGCCGGCCAGTGCCTCGAACCACAACCGGCTCAACCGGTTCAGCTGGGCTTCGTCGAGCACGGACGTCGCCCACGTCCAGTCGGCCTGCAGTTGCGGTCCGGCGTCGGTGTCGACGGTGCCGGCGTTGAGTTCGACGGTGTGGAACAGGGGCAGGGGCGCCGCGGCGCCATCCAGAGACAGTTCGTCCCGGCCCAGCCGCCACAGCTCTTCGACCCCGGCGATGTGCGGGAAGCCCAGGCGGCCAAGGTAGTTGAACCCGATGGTCGGGTCGGCGGAACCCAGGTCGGCGGACGTGTCTGCAGCGGCCAGGTACCGCAGCAACCCGTACGTCAGACCTGGCGGCTGCGCGCGGAGCTGCTCCTTGGCCGCCTTGACAACGGCGCCCAGCGCCTCGTCACCTTCGACGATCTGCGTCCACGACAACTCGCCCAACGTCAGCGCCACAGGGTATTTGGCGGTGAACCAGCCCACGGTCCGCGACAGGTCGATATCGTCGGCCAGATCTTCGTCGCGCCCGTGGCTTTCGACGTCGATGCCGACGGGTGTTCCGGCGGTGCCCAGGAATTCCGCGACCGCCAGCGCGAACCCGACCAGCAGGATGTCCTGCACGCCGGCGTGAAATGCCGCCGGTACCTCGCCGAGCAGCGCGCGGGTGTGGTCGGCGTCCAGCGTGACCGACAGCCGGCCCGCGGTGGCATAGGTGTCCACATCTGGATCCGCGACCGGCAGCGCCGCGGGTGCCGATGTCACCTGATGCCAGGCCGTCGCCTGCGCCAGCACATCCGGATGCTGTGCATGTTCGCTGAGCAGCGCGGCCCACCGCTGGAACGACGTGCCTGTCGTGGTCAGCTCGACGGGTTGGCCGGCGCGGTGCTGAGCCCACGCGATATTGAGGTCTTCCAACAGGATTCGCCACGACACCCCGTCGACCGCGAGGTGGTGGACCATGAGGACCAGCTGTCCGGCGGTGTCGACCCACAAACCGCTGACCATCACCCCGGCGCTCGGGTTCAGCCGGCCCCGCGCCGCGGCCACCGCGGCTTCGGTCAGTTCGTCGACGGCGGCCACGCATTCCCGGGCCGCGACGGACCCGGTTTCGGGTACCTCCAGTGCGCCATCGGCGTCGACCCGCAGCCGCAGCATCGCGTGCCGATTCATCAAGGCCTGCAACAACATCACCGCGTCGGCCTCGGTGGCACCCTGCGGCGCCTGCAGCACGAGGGTCTGGTTGAACTCGGCGACGGCGCCCTCGATCGCGGCAACACTCGAGAGCCACCGCATGATCGGGGTCGCCTGCACCGCACCGACGCCCTCGTCGACCACGTCATCCGCGTCGTCGGTCACGGTCACGGTCTGCGCCAGCCGCGCCACCGTCTGCTCGACGAACACGTCGCGCGGGCGGCACGCCAGACCGGCGGCGCGAGCGCGCGCCGCCACCTGCATCGCGAGAATGCTGTCGCCGCCCAACTCGAAGAACGAGTCATCGACGCTGACGGCCGCCGAGTCCAGGCCGAGGATTTCGGCGTAGATGGCGGCCAGGATCTCCTCGACCGGGTTGTCCGGCGCGCGGTAGTCGTCACCGCTGTATTCGGGCGCCGGCAGGCTGCGGGTATCGAGCTTGCCGCTGGTGGTCAGCGGCAGTTCGGGCAGCACCACGATCACGGACGGGACGAGATACGCCGGCAGACGATCCGCGAGGGCGACCCGCGCTTCGACCGGATCGACGGTACCGGTGACGTAGCCGACGAGGCGCTTGTCGCCGGGACGATCCTCCCGGACAATCGCCGCGGCCTGCACGACGCCATCGAGGGCCGCCAAAGCTGTTTGTACTTCGCCCAATTCGATGCGGTAGCCACGAATCTTGACCTGAGCATCGGCGCGGCCCACGTACCGCAGCTGTCCGTCGTCGCCCCAATACACCAGATCGCCGGTGCGGTACATGCGCTCGCCCGGCTTACCGAACGGGCATGGCACAAAACGGGATCCGGTCAATGCGGTCCGGTGCAGATATCCGACGCCCACGCCGGCACCGGCCACATACAGTTCCCCGACCACCCCGGGCTGCACCGGCTGCATCCAGCCGTCCAGCACGAACAGTGCCGCGCCGCTCGGCGGAGCTCCGATCGGGGCCGCACCACCGCCGGCCGTCAGCGGAGCGCTGATCGCCGCGTAGATCGTGGTCTCGGTCGGGCCGTAGGCGTTGACCATCGTCCGCGCAGAGCCGTTTTGCTCCTCACGTGCGCGGGGCGCCCACTGCTCGACCACCTCGGCCGGGCATGCCTCGCCGCCCATCACCAGCGCACAGGACTCCAGGCCCGCCATGTCCAACATCCCGATGGCAGAGGGGGTTTGGGTCAGGACGGTGACTCTCTCCGCGATGAGGAAGTCGTGGAACTCGGCCGGGTCAGCGGACACCGACTCAGGAACCACCACCAGTCGGCCGCCACGGAGCAGCGCGGAGAAAATCTCCCACACCGAGAAATCGAAGGCATACGAATGCCAATGCGACCAGGCCTGCTCGGCCGGCAGGCCGGCATCCTGCGAAGCGATCAGCTGCGTGAGGTTCTGGTGGGCAATCGCAACGCCTTTCGGCGTCCCGGTGGTACCCGAGGTGTAGATGACGTAGGCGACATCGTCGGGTTCGGGCCCGGCCGCGGCCGGCCAGTCGGCGGGCCCGTCGAATGCGTCGCGCTCGCGCACGTCGATGACGACACCGTCGAACCCGTCGAACCGGTCGGCCAGCGCAGTGCTGGTGACGGCCGCGAACGGCGCGGAATCGCCCAGCATGAAGGCGATCCGGGACGCCGGCAACGCCGGGTCGATCGGCAGGTAGGCCGCGCCGGTCTTGAGCACGCCCAGGATCGTCACGATGGCCTCGGTCGACCGCGGGAGCATCACCGCCACGCGCCGGCCCGGCCCCGCACCGCGGTCGGCAAGGAGCTGCGCCATGCGGTTCGATGCGCGGTCCAGCTCCTGGTAGGTCAATGTCCGGCCGTCGCCGCTGAGCGCCACCGCCGCCGGTACGCGGGCCACCTGATCGGCGAACAGCGCCGGGATCGACACCGGCGCGGCGGTGTCGATATCGAGCGCCGCCCAGTTTCCGAACTCCGCCAGCCGGTCCTGCGCCGGAGAACCGAGCAGCGGCAAGGCGGACAGGCGCTGTGCCGGATCTGCCGTCATCGCGGTCAGGACGCGGTCCAGCTGGTCCGCCAGCTGGACGACGTCGAGCCGGCGGGTGCCGAACGTCGTGACCGACAGCTCGTCGCCCGTGCCGGAGAACGCCAGTCCGGAGCCGCGCCCGAGACCCGAGATCAGCTGCGCCGCCGCCGTGGCCTCACCCAGCGGCACGGTGAACCCCGAGGGGAGAAAGTCGACGACGATCCGGTCGGCGCCCGGCCCATGGCGCTTGCGTTCCAGGGCCTGTACCGGAAATCGCTGATGACGCACCGCTTCTCGGGTGCGGGTGTGCACATGCGCGCAGAACTCGGCGACGGTGACATCGGGGGAAACCTGCAGCACCAGCGGCACCACCCCAGCGACCATGCCGGGCAACGTCTTCGACACCTGCAGGACGCGACGGGTCACCGGCAGGTCGAGCACCACCTCGTGTCCCACCGCCGCCCGGCTCCGCAGGACCAGCGCGCACGCCGCGATGAGCACCGTCGACCGGCGCACGTCCCAGGCCTCACACAGTCGTTCAACCTGCGCCAACAACGCGGGGTCCAACTGGATCGGCTCCGACGAGCCATCGACGGCGCCCGCGGCGTCATCCGACTCGAGCTCGCGGGTGGTTTCCGCCGGCAGATTCGCCGTCCAGTACGCCTCGTCCTCGGCGTAGTCCGCGGAGGCTTCGTAGGCTTCTTCGCAGTCGAGCAGGTCTTGCAGGGAACTGAAGTAGGACGGCTGAATCGCCAGACCCGCAACAGCTTCCGAGTAAACCGCGGCGATCCGCTGCAAGACCAACGCCAGCCCGATGCCGTCGGCAACGATGTGGTGGCAGCAGGCGAAGAAATAGGACTCGTCTGGCCCGGCGCGGAAGTACGCGAAGCGCAGCAGCGGACCGTCGAGCGGCATGGGGGTGCGCTGCAGCGCCGAGGCCGCTGCACGCGCCTCGGTCATCAGCTCGTCTGCGCGCGTCAGGTCGGCACGGGCCAGATCGTGAAAGGCCACTTCGATGTCGGCGACATCGAGCAGGCGCTGGCGCACCTGGCCGTCGGACTCCGAGAAGGTCGCGAGCACCGGATCGGCTTCGCCGACGACGCGGCGGATGGATTGCTCGAAGAGCTCGAAATCAACCGGGCCGTCAATTTTTACGAAGATGCCGAGCTGCCATTCCGCAGCCGATTGACCCGTTTCCTGCGCAAGCCAGATATCCAACTGCCCACGCGTGACAGGCAACGACGAATCGCCGAGATCCATCCCGAAACCAGAAATGCCGAACTACCCCTGAATCACCGAGCGATCAGAGCCGCTGCCCCACCGCCAGTCGGTCCCGCAAGCTCTTCGGCCGGATGTCCGTCCATTCCCGCTCGATGTACTCCAGGCACGAGGCACGGTCCGCCTCGCCAAAGACGACCCGCCAGCCCGCCGGAACGTCAGCAAACGTCGGCCACAGGCTGTGCTGCTCTTCGTCGTTGATCAGCACGAAGAAAGAACCATTGTCGTCATCGAACGGGTTGGTGCTCATAGTGCTCCCAAAAGAATTGACGCTCAAGATAATTGGGCGTGGCGATTTCCGCCCGTCCCGTGGGCGAATGCTACATGCCCACACTATGTCCGCAAACGGGCGTCAATAAACCAACCCCGGCGCGCCGCGATCGAGCAACCCATCCGAAATCCCCGATGCCGTAACGACTTTCGCGACATTCTTTGCCCGATGCCAACGGCCGTACCGACTTCGCAGGGCAAACCCACCGTCCACCATTTCTGATAGTTAGCTGTACCGCCGAAAACGGGGCCCGAGCGCAAAAAGTGCGAATAACCGCCGGACGGGATGTGGTTTCGACGCAGCGCAGAGTCAGACCACCGCGGCCGAGCCGCGAATCAGACCACCGCGGCGAGCCGCGAATCAGACCACCGCGGCGAGCCGCGAATCAGACCATGGCACGGCGGCCGGCGAGGGCCCGGCCCAGCGTCAGCTCATCGGCGAATTCCAGGTCGCCACCCATCGGCAGACCCGACGCGATGCGCGTCACCGTCAGCCCCGGGATGTCCCGCAGCATGCGCACCAGGTACGTGGCAGTGGCCTCGCCCTCGGTGTTGGGGTCGGTCGCGATGATCACCTCGACGATGTCCACGCCGTCGACCCGCTGCCCAATCCTGTTGAGCAGCTCACGAATTCGCAATTGCTCCGGCCCGACGCCGGACAGCGGATCGAGCGCCCCACCCAGGACGTGGTAGCGCCCGCGGAATTCGCGCGTGCGCTCCACCGCCTGGACGTCTTTGGGCTCCTCGACCACACACACCAGCGAGCCGTCGCGGCGCGGGTCGCTGCAGATGCGGCACCGGTCGTCGTCGGACACATTGCCGCACACCGCACAGAACTTGACGCCGTCGCGCACCCGGTTCAGCACCGCGGTCAGCCGGTCGATGTCCGGCGGCTCCACCGACAACAGGTGGAACGCGATGCGCTGGGCACTCTTCGGCCCGATACCCGGCAGCTTGCCGAGCTCGTCGATCAAATCCTGTACTGGTCCTTCAAACACATCAGAACCCGGGCAGGCCCGTGCCCTGCATGCCGCCGGCCAGCGGGCCGAGGCGCTGCTGCGCCATCAAGGTCACCTGCTCGGAGGCGTCGCTCAGGGCACCCACGACGAGGTCCTGCAGCGTCTCGATGTCATTCGGGTCGACGACCTTGGGGTCGATGGTCAGCGCGGTGATCTCGCCGCTGCCCATCATGGTGACCTTGACCAGCCCACCGCCGGCCTGACCGACCACCGACGAGCTGGCCAGGGACTCCTGCGCAGCCATGAGCTGCTGCTGCATCTGCTGCGCCTGAGCGAGCAGCGCGGACATATCGGGCTGGCCACCGGGTTGCATGAGGATCCCCTCGGGTTTCGATGATCGGGTGTGCGCGCCAGCCTAGTCGCCCGGCGCCATCGCCGGGCGACGGGCGCGCCGTCGGGCAGTTAGCCCTCGACAACCTTCTTAAGGTTGCCCAGCACCTCGTCCTGAATCTTGCGCAGACCCAGCGGCGCGAAGGTCTTCTCGAAGAAGCCGCCGATGCCACCGGCACCCTGCCACGCGGTCTTGACGGTGACGGTCGAACCGGTGCCGGCCGGGGCAACGGTCCAGGTGGTCACCATCGACGAGTTGGCGTCCTTCTCGATGACGCTCTTGCCTGCGACGTCGACCGTGGCCTTGACCTCACGCGAGCGCTTCTTGGTGGCCTGCAGTTTCCACGTCGCGACGGTGCCGGCACCCTGTCCGCCTTCGAGCACCTGGTAGCCGCTGTAGTTCGACGAGAGGATCTTCGGGCGCACGGTCTGGTAGTCGGCGACCGCCTCGAGCACCTTCTCCGGCTCGGCGAGAATCAACACGGTGCTGGACGCACTGACCTGTCCCATCAGGCAAAACTCCTGTTCGTGGCTTCACTGGTGCGGTCGCGAGGACCGCGGTCTCGGTCTAGCGTATATGTGTGACCGCTGTCGCGACCGACGCGACGACCGCCCACGAGGCGGCCGTGCAGCGACTCGTGGACAGCTACCGCGCCATCCCGCAGGGTGCGACGGTGCGACTGGCGAAACCGACATCGAACCTGTTCCGCGCCCGGTCACGCACCAAGACCAAGGGTCTGGACGTCTCCGGGCTTGATGGTGTCCTCGCCGTCGACACCGAGTCCCGTACCGCCGACGTCCAGGGCATGTGCACCTACGAGACGCTGGTGGCGGCGACGCTGCCGTTCGGCTTGGCGCCGATGGTCGTTCCGCAACTCAAGACCATCACCCTCGGGGGCGCCGTCACCGGGCTGGGCATCGAGTCGACGTCCTTCCGCAACGGCCTGCCGCACGAGTCCGTGCTGGAACTGGACATCCTCACCGGAGCCGGCGAACTGATCCGGGCGTCCCCGCACACCCATTCCGACCTGTTCTACGCCTTCCCGAATTCCTATGGCACGCTGGGCTATTCGGTGCGGCTACGGATCGAGCTGGAACCCGTGCGACCGTTCGTCAAGCTGAGACACCTGCGCTTCCACCGGCTCACCGATCTGGTCGGCGAGCTGCAGCGGATCCTCGACACCGGCGGCCATGACGGCGTCCGCGTCGACTATCTCGACGGCGTCGTCTTCGGCCCCGATGAGAGCTACCTGTGTCTGGGAATGAAGACCGGGACGGACGGTCCGGTCAGCGATTACACCGGACAGCGCATCTTCTACCGGTCCATCCGGCACGACTCCGGCGAACAGCAAGACCGGCTGACCACCCAGGACTATCTCTGGCGCTGGGACACCGACTGGTTCTGGTGTTCCGAGGCCTTCGGCGCGCAGCGTCCGCTCGTCCGGCGGTTGTGGCCCCGGCGGTACCGGCGCAGCAGCGTGTACTGGAAGCTGGTCGGCCTGGACCAGCGCTTCCACATCGCCGACCGGATCGAGCGGCGCAGCATCTTTGCCCCGGAGCAGCCCCTGCGCGAGCGGGTGGTGCAGGACGTCGAGGTGCCGGTCGAGCGCGTCGTCGACTTTCTCGAGTGGTTTCTCGAGCGGGTGCCCATCACCCCGATCTGGTTGTGCCCGTTGCGGTTACGCGGTGACACCGGGTGGCCGCTGTATCCGATCCAGCCCCACTGCAACTACGTCAACGTCGGGTTCTGGTCATCGGTACCGGCCGGCCGGGAGGCCGGGGAGACGAACCGGTTGATCGAGAGCAAGGTCGACGACTGCGGCGGCCACAAATCCCTGTACTCCGAATCGTTCTATTCGCCCGAGGATTTCGACAGGCGTTACGGCGGCGCGGAGTACCGGAAGGTCAAGGACGTTTACGACCCCGAATCGCGGCTACTAGGTCTCTATGAGAAGGCGGTACAAGGGCAATGACGACAACTGACGACCACAGTACGACCGACGGCAAGCTGACTCTGGCTGAGGTCCTGGAGAGCTTCTCAAGCGGAAGGCTGCCCCTGAAATTCGAGGCGTACGACGGCAGTTCGACGGGCCCCGAGGACGCCGAACTGGGACTGAACCTGCTCACTCCGCGCGGCACCACCTACCTGGCGACCGCACCCGGGGACCTGGGCCTGGCGCGCGCCTACATCGCGGGCGATCTCGCGGCGCTCGGCGTGCATCCGGGCGACCCGTACGAGCTGATCAAAGCCCTGGGCGACAAGGTGCAGTTCAAACGTCCGCCGATCCGGGTGCTGGCGAACATCGTCCGGTCCATCGGAATCGAGCACCTGCTGCCGATCGCGCCACCACCGCAGGAGGCCCTGCCGAAATGGCGCCGGATCGCGGAAGGGCTGCGGCACAGCCGAATCCGGGACGCCGAGGCCATCCACCATCACTACGACGTGTCCAACACGTTCTACGAGCGGGTGCTCGGCCCGTCGATGACCTACACCTGCGCCTGCTACCCGCGCCCCGACGCCACGCTCGAGGAAGCCCAGGAGAACAAGTACCGGCTGGTGTTCGACAAGCTGCGGCTGCAGCCCGGCGACCGGCTGCTCGACGTCGGCTGCGGCTGGGGTGGCATGGTCCGGTACGCCGCTCGGCACGGTGTCCAGGCCACCGGCGTGACACTGTCCGCTGAGCAGGCCGACTGGGCCCAGCGCGCCATCGCCGACGAGGGCCTGGCCGACCACGCCCGCGTCGTCCACGGCGATTACCGCGACGTCCGGGCGGGGAACTTCGACGCGGTGTCCTCCATCGGCCTGACCGAGCACATCGGCGTCGCCAACTACCCCGCGTACTTCCGGTTCCTGCGCGACCGGCTCCGGCCCGGCGGGTTGCTGCTCAACCACTGCATCACCCGGCCGCACAACCATCCCGGGAACGTCGGCGGATTCATCGACCGCTACGTCTTCCCCGACGGGGAACTGACCGGCTCGGGCCGCATCATCGCCACGGCCCAAGACGCCGGGCTGGAGGTCCTGCACGAGGAGAACCTGCGCCAGCACTACGCCCTGACGCTGCGCGACTGGTGCGCCAATCTGGTCCGGAACTGGGACGACGCGGTGGCCGAGGTCGGCCTGGCCACGGCCAAGGTCTGGGGCATGTACATGGCCGGCTCCCGGGTGGGCTTCGAGACCAATGTGGTTCAGCTGCACCAGGTTCTGGCGGTCAAGCTGGACGAGCACGGCGCCGATGGCGGGCTGCCGCTGCGGCCGTGGTGGACGCCCTGACTACTCCCCGATGGGACGGGCGCCCAGCTCACTCTTGAGCAGTTCCAGCGCCACTTCTTCGGGATCGCGCCGTGGCACGTCCGTACCGCGGTCGTTGGCGGCGTCGGCCAGCATGTCCTCTTCTTCGGCGCGCTCCACGGCGGCCTGCTGCTCGGGCGTCGGCGCGTCGGATCGTGGCGCCGACGCCGCCGGCGGGGCACCGGCCGCACCCGCGGGCGCCGCACCGGCATCGCACCGCACCCGCCAGTTCACCCCGAGCGCGTCCTTGAGCGCCTCGCGGATGACGTCTGCGTTGTGCTGTTCGCTGAGCCGTTTCGCCAACGGCGGGGCCGGGTGCGCCAACACCAGGGTGTCGGCCTCGATGCCGCGCACCGTCGCCTCCATCAGCATGGCTTCCAGCGAGCGACTGCGGGCACGGACCTTCTCACGCACCGTCGTCCACATGGCGCGTACCGCGGCTGCGTCGGGCTCACCGGGCGTCGCCGCGGCCGGTGCCGCCGGCGCCGGAGCTGCCGGCTCGGGAGCCGGCGGAGCGACGGGTTCAGGCGATGTTTCACGTTGAACCGGCGCGGGTTCGGGGGCCGGACGCGGCTCGGGCCTTGCCACCGGGGGCGCCGGCGCCGGTTCCGGTTCTGATGACGAAACCGACTGTGGTGCTTGGCTTCTCCGCATGAACTGCCGACTGCCCGCTTGAGCCGATGGGGCGGCAAGAGCCGATGGGGCCTCCGGGTACGACTCGGCGGCAGCAGTCGCCACCGGGGCCGGCGCGGCCACCGGAGCGGGACGCGGTGCGGCGGCGACCCCACCCTCAGACGCCGGGATCGAGACGTTCATCCGCGTCTCGATCCGCTCGATGCGTTGCAGCAGAGCCGCTTCGGTGTCGCTGGCCGACGGCAACAGCAGCCGGGCGCACACCACTTCGAGCAGCAGCCGGGGTGCCGTCGCGCCGCGCATCTCCCCCAGCCCGGCATGCATCACCTCGGCGTAGCGAGTGAGCGTCGCAGTGCCGATCTGAGCGGCCTGGTCCCGCATGCGTTCCATGACGTCGTCCGGCGCGTCGACCACTCCGCGGGCCGCGGCGTCCGGAACCACTTGCAGCACAATCAGATCCCGGAAGCGCTCCAGCAGGTCGGTGCCGAAGCGGCGCGGGTCGTGCCCGGCGTCGATCACCGCCTCGACAGCGCCGAAGAGCGCCGCACCGTCGCCCGCGGCCAGCGCGTCGACCGCGCGGTCGATCAGCGCGAGGTCCGTCGCTCCCAGCAGCGACAGCGCCCGCTGGTAGACCACGCGGTTCTGCTCGGCGCCGGCCAGCAGCTGGTCGAGCACCGACAAGGTGTCACGGGGCGAGCCGCCGCCGGCCCGGATGACCAACGGGTACACCGCGTCGTCGACGCCGACGTCCTCCTGGGCGCAGATTTTCTCCAGTAGCCCGCGCATGGTCTTCGGCGGCAGCAACCGGAACGGGTAGTGGTGCGTGCGCGACCGGATGGTCGGCAGCACCTTCTCCGGCTCCGTGGTGGCGAACACGAAGATCAGGTGCTCCGGCGGCTCCTCGACGATCTTCAGCAGCGCGTTGAAACCCGCGTTGGTCACCATGTGCGCTTCGTCGATGATGAAGATGCGGTAGCGCGACTGCGCCGGTGCGTAGAACGCGCGGTCCCGGAGTTCACGGGTGTCGTCGACACCACCGTGGCTGGCCGCGTCGAGCTCGACGACGTCGATGTTGCCCGGCCCGTTGGGAGCGAGCGCCACACACGAATGGCACACCCCGCACGGGTTGGCCGTCGGGCCCTGCTCGCAGTTCAGTGACCGGGCCAGGATGCGCGCCGACGACGTCTTACCGCAGCCCCGCGGCCCGGAGAACAGGTAGGCGTGGTTGATCCGGCCTGATTCCAGCGCGTTGCACAGCGGCTCGGTGACATGCTCCTGCCCGACTACCTCAGCGAAACTGGCCGGTCGGTACTTGCGGTAGAGAGCCACGGGAGAAGGCTACCGAGCCGGTCCGACGGTCCGCATGCCACGGCCCGATGCGATCGGCCACACTGGCGGGCATGGCACTATCCGGGCGCTCCGGCGACGTTTCTTACGACGATCTACTGAATCGGATATCCGATCTGGAGCGCCGGGTCGCGCTCTTGGAACGCGCCGGCCACGGCGGCACAGTGAGCCCGCCGCCGCCGGCCAGACCGCAACCGTCCGCCGTCGCGGGGGTCAGCCAGGAAGTCTGGCGGCTGGCGGCCTCCGGACAGAAGATCCAAGCCATCAAACGTCTGCGCGAGGAAACCGGGATGGGCCTGAAAGCGGCCAAGGACGTCGTCGACCGGCTGTAGCGCCCCGAACCGTTGACCCTGACGTGGCGGCGGGAAATCCGCCCGTGGATCGCCGTGCAGTCAGGGTCGACTCCAGTTCAGCGCCAATTGCCGCTGATCCTGACGTCACGGCGCACCCCATTCGAACAAATGCACCGTGAGTACCGGGTCAACGCAAGAACGGTCAGCCTTTCAGCAGCACCTCGGTCGCAGCCAGCAGCGCGCACGTCGCCAGGCCGTCGATGGCGACCCGCAGGTCCGGCAGCGACGGGAATGTCGGCGCGATCCGGATGTTCTTGTCGTCCGGGTCCTTTTTGTACGGGAACGACGCACCGGCCGCGGTCACCGCGATGCCGGCGTCTTTCGCCAGGGCCACGGTGCGCTTGGCGGTGCCCGGCCACACATCGAGGCTGACGAAGTAGCCCCCCTTGGGGTCGGTCCACGACGCGATCTTCGACTCGCTGAGCCGGTCGTCGAGAATTTCGGCGACCGCCGCGAACTTCGGCGCCATCAGCGCCTGGTGCCGCTGCATGTGCAGCCGCACGCCGTCGGCGTCGCCGAAGAAGCGGACATGCCGCAGCTGGTTCACCTTGTCCGGACCGATGGTCTTCTTCTCCGCGTGCTGCAGGTACCACGCGATGTTGCCGAGCGAGCCACCGAAAAAGCTGACGCCGGCTCCGGCGAAGGTGATCTTGGACGTCGAGGCGAACACGTAGGGCCGGTTCGGGTTGCCCGCGGTCGCGGCCAGCCCGACGATGTCGATGTTCGGCACCGATTCGTGCGTCAGCGTGTGCACGGCGTAGGCGTTGTCCCAGAACAGCCGGAAATCCGGTGCGGCCGTTTGCATCTGCACCAGCCGCCGGGTGACCTCCCAGGAGTAGGTGACGCCGGTCGGGTTGCCGAACACCGGCACGCACCACATGCCCTTGATCGCCGGGTCGGCGGCGACCAGTTCCTCGATGAGGTCGACGTCGGGGCCCTCCTCGAGCATGGGAACCGGGATCATCTCGATCCCGAAGCTCTCGGTGATCGCGAAGTGGCGGTCATACCCCGGCGACGGGCAGAGGAACTTGACGCCGGATCCTGAAACTTCCTCGCTCCAAGGCCGCGGCGAATCGACGCCACCGTGCAGAAGCGAGAACACGATGACGTCGTGCATCAGCTCCAGGCTGGCGTTGTTGCCGGCAATCAGGTTCGACACCGGCAGGCCGAGCAGTTCGCCGAAGATGGCCCGCAGCTCGGGCAGGCCGTGGAGACCGCCGTAGTTGCGGGTGTCGGTGCCGGTGGAATCCAGGTAGGAGCCCGGGGTGTCCCCCGGCAGGCCCAGCATGGCGTTCGACAGATCAAGCTGCTCCGCTGACGGCTTACCCCGAGTCAGATCGAGAGTCAGATTGCGGGCCTGCAGCTCGGCGTAATTGCGCTGCTGCAGTTCGAGCTGGGCCTGCAATTCGTCACGGCCGAGGGACAGAAACGACACGGCGCGCCTTTCGCATCAGATCGCGAAAACATAGGGGACCCCGCGCACCCGCCAGAGCCCATTGACCCTTGCTGCCTTCCGGCCCTGGGGGAGTTCACAGGATGGACGCCGCGCGGGGTCCGGCCATGAGTGTAGTACCCACCCAGTGGCACGCCGGTAGGGCGTCGGATCCGGGTCGGGTACCCTTGTCGACGGAGGATTCGCCTAGTGGCCTATGGCGCTCGCCTGGAACGCGGGTTGGGTTAACAGCCCTCAGGGGTTCAAATCCCCTATCCTCCGCACTCGTCCGGGGTGCGACCAGCTGAGAAGCCGGTCGCACCCCGGACCCACATCGGAGCGAAAAACCTCGAGGAGCAGCATGCGGCGGCCGGTAGCGATCCTTTGGCACGCGTCATTCCTGGTACTCGCCGGGCTGCTCTTCTTCTTCTTCGTCCTGCCCCGCTGGAATGAACTGACCGGCGACTGGTCGCACACCCTCGGCACCTCGATGCGCATCGTCTGCGGCCTCGTCGTCGCGTTGTCGGCACTGCCGGTCCTGTTCACCCGCCAGCGCACCGCCCAGCCCGAGTACGGCACCCCCGAGTTGGCGCTGTCTCTGCGCACCTGGTCGATCGTCCTGCACATCGTCGCCGGCGTACTGATCATCGGTGCCGCGATCAGCGAAATCTGGCTGACCCTGGATCAGGCGGGCACCTGGCTGTTCGGTATCTACGGTGGCGCGGCCGGGCTGGCCCTGCTCGCCGCCCTGGCGTTCTACCTGGCCTTTGTCGCCGAACTGCCGCCGCCGCCCCCGGCCCCGGTGAAGGTCAAGGACGGCACTCGCCGCGGCCGTCGCAAGAACGACGAGGCCGGCGACGAGGCCGGCGTAGAGGCCCCAGCCGGCACCGCCGAAGCAGGCGACGAGGCAGCCCCCGAGACCGCATCCGAGGCCCCCGTAGAGGACGGCAAAGAGGCTGCTGAAGAGGCAACCGAGACCGACGACGCCGGTAACGCCGACGACGCCGAGTCCGATGAAGCCGCCAAGACGTCCGGCGAAGAGACCGCCGGCACCGAAGAGGACGAGGCTGAAGAAAAGGCCACTGATGACGCCCCCGCCGGTAAGCTGCGCAACCGCCGCTCCGGCAAGGGTTCCGGGTTGTTCGGGCGCGGAGCCTAAGGGTCCGGTCACAGGGCCATCACCTCGCAGTCCGGAGGACAGCACATGGGCGGGTTCCGCTTCTGCGGTCGGTTCGGCACCGCGGTCGTCGCGGCAGCCGTCGGCCTGGCCACCATCAGCGTCGCTCCAGCCGCACACGCGGACCCGTCCGCTGGCGAAGCCGCCGTCGAACCCGCGACCGCGCGCGTCGACACCATCATCAATTACCAGCACGCCATCGGCGCCGGGACCGGCTTCGTGCTGGACCCGGGTGGCGGGCTGCTGACGAACTTCCACGTCGTGCAGGGCGCCGACAAGGTGACAGCCACCGTCGGCGGGCGGCCGTACCGCGCGGACCTGGTGGGCTACGACCGGCATCACGACATCGCTGTGCTGCAGCTGCGCGGCGCAGCCGATCTACCGGTCGCCCCGATCGGTGACTCCTCGCAGTTGGGTGTCGGCGACGAGGTGGTTGCGCTGGGCAACGCGGACGGCAGCGGCAGTTCCCTGACCCACGAGGCCGGACACGTGATCGGGCTCAACCGCACCATCAGCGCAAAAGATGAGCTGACGGGCAGTTCTGAGCAGGTGACGGGCCTGATCCAGTTCGCGGCCCCGGTGCGGGCCGGCGATTCGGGCGGCCCCTTGGTCGCCGCCGACGGCCGGGTCGTCGGGATGACGACGGCGGCGACGCTGAACTACCGCATGGGTCCGGGCGGCGAGGGTTTCGCGATCCCGATCAACGAAGCACTGGCAACCGCTGCGCAGATCCGGGCAGGCGCTGTCTCGAACGACATCCACATCGGGCAGCCGACGCTGCTCGGCGTCGGTGTCGGTGGCATGGATGAGCACTCTCAGCTGCCCGGCGTGCTGATCCGCGACGTGATCAGCGGCGGACCCGCGCAAATCGCCGGGATGCTCCCCGGCGACGTGCTGGTGAGCATCGATGCCGTCACGGTGAGCTCGGCGGGCGCGCTTACCAGCGTGCTGGATCGGCACTATCCCGGCGACGTCGTCGACCTGTTCTGGATCGACCGCGCCGGGCAGCAACACACCGGCAAGGCCGTGCTGACGTCCTGACACGCAGATTTCTGGCAAAAATAAACTACTAGCCCGTCAAAGTAGCTGGCCAGCAGTACTGCCGGGTCCTTCCGTTATGGCGATTTGCCACCGCTCCTCGACGTACCGTAATGCCGCATTACTGGCCGCCGAAGCCCTTGGCGAGGTCCTTTTCGCGAGTTAGATTGACGACACATTCAGCATGTCAATGAGCCTTCGGTCACAGCTGTTAACCCGGCGGTTACCCGGTCAAAGGGAGTAGCCCAGTGTTCCACCTCTATGTGGAGGCGTACACAGCGATTTGGGCTGTGGTGGCCCTGGCGACGTATCAGGTCGGCCGGCGGTTGAGCAGTGACGAGCAACCGCCCGACCATCCCCTGCTCACCAGCATTCTGGCCGGCGTGTTGTGGCCCGTCGTCGTGGCCGGCCTCATGGAGGCGTTCACCATCACGTTGATGTCCGGTAGCCATGCGTGGCGCGACCCGGCTCCCGTCGGGCCGGCCTACGTCGCCACCGTCGCGCCCCTGCCGTAACGCTCAGGCCACGCCCCGAAGGTGGGATGCAGACGCCCCGACGGTGGCCTGGTCCGCGCCGGTCATCGTCCGCAGCAGCGTTTTTTGTTCACGTGACCCGCGGTCGGCCGCTCGCCGTGAACCGCCGGGCAGGACCAGCGCCGCAACGCTGCGGACGCCGTTGACGGGAATGCGGAGCAGCGGATACCACGGCGGCATGTAGGTCGGCAGCCCTAGCGTGCGCATCACCCGCGGACCCAGGAAGGCGGTCGTGACCGACAGGTGCTGCGCCCAGGCCAGCCGTTGACGAAGACCGGCGGCACCGCGGTAATGCCAGGTCAGCGGGTCGCGCGCCATCGGCACCGACAATTGCCTGGTGGTCTCGTCGGAGACCGCCAGGGCCGTGGACGTGTGATAGAGGATGCGGACGCTGTCACGGAAGGACCGTGGCAGCCACTCGTCCTGCACACCCATCAGCCAACCGACGTACCGGGTCAGGTGGGCAATGCTGCTCAACTCGGCGGGCGTGGCCACGATGCCCATGGCCAGGCCACCGAGAACGGGCGCGATCAACGCACCGACCAGCGTGGCTGCCATGTCGGTCTGATTGACCGGCAGGCCCCACTGCTCGGGGCGCCAGTCCGGCAACGCCTGCACGTGCCTGCGCACCATGGCATGCACGAACCTCACGCGGATCGTGGACCGGTATCCCGAACCGAACTTGTCCAGGCCACCGTCGTCGATCACATCGAGTGCCCACTGCATGGTCTCGGCGAACCGCTGGTTGGACCCTTTCTCCAGAGCTCCGGTCCGCAGCAGGGTCTGGTTGAACCCGGAGAACTGGTAGCCACCCAGCAGTGCCACGTCGCGGGCGATGTACATGCCATCGGCGCCGCCGCGCCGCAACGTCCGCTGCCCGATGCGCAGCGCTTCGTGGTCGACCCAGTCCGGCGTGGCCTCGACCGATTCAAAGATGCGGCGCAGCGGCTCGGGCGCCTCCGGCACACTGGCGATGCCGTCGGCGAGCGCGCGGTCGAACAGCGGCCGCAGCTGCTTGGTTCCCGCCTCCGACATCCAGGCAACCAACGAATCCATGGGCTCGTCGCCCGCGTTGAGGCGCTCACCCAGCCGCTGCCACCCCGCCGAATCGGGCTTCCCGATGGCCAGCATGGCGGCGAACGAACTGATCGCCACGGGTACCGGTTGCGGCCGGTCGGGATGACGCGCCGGAATCGGCAGGGACATGTTCGCACTCCTTGTCGCCTTTGACAACGTATGTAGTCAAACTAGGCGGTACCGCAGGTCTCGTCAATGGCGAAGCGAAGACGAACGCCTACTCTGGTGCTCATGTGGCGGGGAGAACAGTCCAAGCATCAGGGCCGGAACACATGGGCGGCCGCGATCACCGCGCTCGGGATCGGCGCGGGCGCCGCACTCGGCGTGGCACCAACCGCGATGGCGGCCGACGCACCTGACCAGGTGGCGATGACGGCGATCGACGACATCGCGGCGGGCAACTACGCCGCCGTCACCGCCCGTTTCGACCCTGAGTTGCAGAAACGCTTGTCCCCCAAGTCATTACAGCAGGCATGGGACGGCTACCAGCGGACGTTCGGGGCGTTCCAGTCCCACGGCGGCCCCGAGGACACGGCCCGTGGCGACCTGACGGTGGTCAATGTCCCGCTCCAGATGGATCGCATGCCCGGCCAGTTCCGGGTCAAGATTCACCCCGACGGCACCATCGCCGGCGTCTACTTCCTGCGGGAAGGCGTGCCCGTCCCCTGATCGTCAGGGCTGCCGCGGGTCGATCAGCGTGACGCCGACCGGGCTGGCGGCACCGAACTCCGGCAGCAGGCGGGCGCCTTCGGCCAGCCCCACCACCCGCTCGACCAGCGCCTGCGGGCGCAGCTTGCCCGCGGCGACCAGTTCCAGCATCTCGGGGTAGTCGGCACTGGACATACCGTGCGAGCCCAAAACATCCAATTCCCAAGCAATTACGCGATCCATGGGCACCTGCGGGTGCCCATCCACGTTGGGCAGCAGACCCACCTGGACGTGACGCCCCTGCCGTCGCAGGCTGTGAATGCCATCGGCACACGTCCCCGCGGTGCCGACCGCGTCGACCGCGACATGGCTGCCACCGCCGGTGATCTCGTGGACCGCGGTAGCCACGTCAGAACCGTTGGCCAGCACGGTTTCGGTGGCGCCGAGGCTCCGCGCGAGTTCCAGCGCCGCCGGGGTGCGGTCGACGGCGATGACGTTGGCGCCGGCGGCGGCCGCCACCTGCACCGCGCTCAGCCCCACCCCTCCGACGCCGATCACCGTGACCCACTCACCGGGCCGCACGTCGGCACGGGCCCGCAGCGCCCGGTAGGCGGTGGCGAAGCGGCAACCCAGCGCCGCCGCCGCGGCGTCTTCGATAACCTCCGGCACCGCAACGAGATTCGTGTCGGCCGCGTGCAGGGCGACGTATTCACCGAAGGAACCCCAGTGAGTGAAACCCGGCTGGGTCTGGTCAGGACACACCTGCGCCTGACCGCCGGCGCACCATTCGCAGGTTCCGCACCCACACACGAACGGTGTGGTCACCCGGTCACCGACATGCCAGCGCCGAACGTCGGCGCCCACCGCGACCACATCCCCGACCAACTCATGCCCGGGAACGTGAGGGAGAGCGACACCGTCGTCGTGGCCGGCCCAGGCGTGCCAGTCGCTGCGGCACAACCCGGTCGCGTGCACCTGCACCACCACGCCGCCGGGCGACGGCGTCGGGTCCGCGACCGACCGGACATCCACTGGCCCGCCGAACTGCTCGAAGATCACCGCGCGCATGAGCCAATCGTCCCCGGTCGGTCACGATGCCGGGTAGGCACCCGCCGAATGTGGAACGACACGTCTTTCACCGCGTGAACAACCATCCGCCCGTCGGTGTGACCACGGGAGAGAAGTAGGCGCTGGTCTTCTGAGGGTCTAGCTGGTCGGGCTCGCCGGAAATCGCGGCGATCAGATAGCCCGCGTCCCGGCCCAGGTCAACGCGGTGCGCGGGCGTACAGGCGACCGCAAAAAGGACGAAAACCGCTGCGCACACGGCCGCAACCAGTCGCATGTCCGTCACTTCCGGGCCGGGCCGGCAGCGGGTGGAGGCCGGCATACTCCTGTGCGTTTCCCATACCCGCCGAACCACCCATTCACACCCGACATCGATATGCGCTGTTCAGGGTGCACAGACGCAACTGTCTGAGCTAAGATTCCGGGCGGACGTTTCTTCCTAACGTCCTGCTCTACATGAGAGAAGTTGGTATATGCCACAGGGAACTGTGAAATGGTTTAACAGTGAGAAGGGCTTCGGCTTCATCACTCCGGACGACGGCAGCAAGGATCTGTTCGTCCACTACTCGGAGATCAAGAGCAACGGCTTCCGCACCCTCGATGAGGGCCAGCGGGTCGAGTTCGAGGTCGGTCAGGGCAGCAAGGGCCCGGCTGCGACCGGAGTTACTGCGGTCTAACTGAGCTGCAAAGCTCAGCGGGCTGGTGCGGAACGTTTCGCGCCAGCCCACAATTCTTTCTCCACGCTGTCGGCGGATGCTCAGGCCTCTGACCTGGGCATCCGCGCGACGGTGCCCACGGGAACCTTTGCCGCCGACAGTCTGCGCAATCGGCCCATGCGGCAGCACGCGCGCCCCGCGGTTCGACGACGGCACGCGTGCTCTGTGCCGGTTGTCAGGTCGCGGTGTCGGTACCGCAGCTGCATTCCGAACCGCATTCGCAGTTCTCACAGGTGCAATTCGGGTTCCCGCAGCCGGTGGCTTCCTGCGTTTCATCGCTGGTCATGCATCTGATGCTAGGCCTGCGTCGGCGGACCGAGAAGGCCCGCGCGAGGTCCTGTCGAGTGCCGCGGTCGCGGTTGACGGCCGATGCCGATTCCCGCTGTTCTACCGGCCGGCGGACCCAGCCGCCCAGCGCCGTTCGACACCGCCGAGATGCCAGTACCCGATCGCGACCAGCCAGGTGACCGCGAACAGACCAACGATGATGAAGCCGACGTTGTTCAGGTCCAGGCCACTGATCCAGTCGCTCACCGGATTGACCCAAACCCCGTTGTTGTGCAGCACCCCAACGAGTTCGATGGTGCCGATCAGCAGCGCCACCGCGATCGACAGACCGGTGATGGTGAGGTTGTAGAAAATTTTGCGGACGGGTTCGGCGAACGCCCAGTCGTAGGCCACGGTCATGAACAGGCCGTCCGCAGTGTCCATCAGACTCATCCCGGCAGCGAAGAGCACGGGCAGCGTCAACACCGCGTACCACGGCAGACCGGCAGCGGCGCCGGTCCCGGCCAGCGCCAACAAGGTCACTTCAGTCGCGGTGTCGAAGCCCAACCCGAACAGCAACCCGACGGGCAGCATATGGATCGGGCGGGTGATGCGATTGGTGATCGGGCGCAGGATACGGGCCAGTAAGCCGCGGCTATCCAGCTGCTTTTCGAGGTCGTGTTCGTTGAACTCGCCGCGGCGCAGCTTGGTGAACACCCGCCAAATCCCGGCAAGGGCAACGATGTTGACGATGCCGATGAGCCACAGGAACAAACCCGAGGCGAGGGTTCCGGCGATGCCCAGGTCGTGCCGGGCCGCCGAGTCGTCGTCTTCGAGCACCCCGGCGACGGTGGTGGCCGCCAAGACCAGCAGCGCCATGATCAGCACGGTCATCGAGTGGCCCATGGCGAACCAGAAGCCGACCGATTTGGGCCTGGCGCCGTCGGCGGTCAGCTTGCGGGTGGTGTTGTCGATCGCCGCAATATGGTCGGCGTCGAAAGCGTGCCGCAGCCCGAAGGTGTACGCGGTGACGCCCAGTCCGACCCCGAACACCTGAGTGCCCACTTGGTAATGGTGCGGCGCCACCAGCAGCACCAGCGAACCGAACCCGACCAAGTGCAAGGCGCCGATGGCGGCGGCCAGGGCCGCGAACTCCCGCCAATCGCGGCGCTCCCACGCCTGAGTGATTCGGCGAAACGCCCTGGGCGACAACTGGACTGACTCAGACACGCGGTTCCTCCGTGGGGATCACGCGTCCCCGTCGTGGGCGATGCAGGCGGACGGGTCTGGCTCCCACCCGCCACGCAAGCCGCAACGCGGGTGGTCACAGTGGCGCGACCGCACCGGAATTGCACCGGATTCCGCGCCGCCTACGACTTTCAGATGCGCAACGTATCACCGCGAACCAGCGGTGGCCAGCAGCCGAAACAGCCTGCGGCACCCGCCCGAACGGGTGACTGGGGCATCCAGGGACGCGATCGCGTGATCCGGGAACCAGACCAGGCCCGCAGACGACTAATACAAGCCATACGTTTCATGAGTGCAGACACCAACGCCGAAGGAGTACCCATGGGAACACGTCAACGGAGCGTGGCCGCCGCGGTGGCGGTGGCCGCGGCGATATTGGCGCCCGCCGGCTCGGCAGCAGCGCACGTGAAAGTGTCCGGAACCGACACCACACCGGGCGGTTTCGGTGTTCTGACGTTCCGGGTGCCCACCGAATCAGCCACCGCATCCACCACCGGCCTGGTCGTGACCCTGCCGGCCGATCACCCGATCATTTCGGTCACCGCGCAGGACAAACCGGGCTGGATTGTGACCGTCACCCACAAGACGTTGCCCACACCGCAGAAAGATGACGACGGCAACGAAGTCAGCGACTACATCGCCACTGTCGAATGGAAAGCCGCGCCAGGGCACCCTGGTATCGCACCAAACCTGTTCGATACCTTCAGCCTCGCCGCGGGCCCCCTCCCCAAAGCACCGTCGATCATCATGCCCACAGTCCAGACGTATAGCGATGGCACGGTGGTGAACTGGAACGAAACGACCACAGTCGGCGGCGCTGAGCCGGAACACCCCGCACCGGTGCTGACCCTGACCGCCGCCGGCACCAACAGCGGAGCTCCGACCCCCACCACCGCACCCTCGCAGGCGGGGCCGGCACCGTCATGGCTGCCCATCACCGCCCTGGGGGTGGCGCTGGTCGCACTCCTGCTGGGCGTGGCCAACCTCGCGGTGGCACGCCGCAAGAACTGACCGCCGCGCGGTGGTGTCGCGGGCGGTGCCGGTCGTGGACACCGGCCGATGATCACGTTCCCAGCAAACTGACAGCTCGGTCGCGGAACTAACCATCCGACCACGCCGACTATCCGACGTGGCGAACTGTGGCATGCCCCCGGTTCACCACCGTTTGAACCGCTACCGGGCCCGACGGGCTGCCCCAGAACGAAAGTGATCCCACATGAAACCCCTGCGCTGGATGACCGCCGCGACGGTCATGACCGCAACGGCCGTGCTGACCCCGGCAATCGCGTCCGCGCACGACTGGGTGGTGGCCACCACCCCGGCGGAAAGCTCCACCGGACCGTCCCCGACCCAGGTGTCGATCACTTACAACGAAGCGGTGAAGAACCCCGAAATCTGGGTGATCGGGCCTGACCACGCGGAATGGACCACCGGCCCACTGAACGGGTCCGGAGCGACCTACAGCGTGGCGCTGCGACCCGCGCTGATCCCGGGCGAGTACACCGTGCACTGGCACAACACCGCCGCCGACGGCGACGAGGTCCACAGCCAGTGGTCGTTCACCGTCGGCTGATCACTGGCGGTCCCTGAGGGGACACCAGCGGACGAGAAAGGACGGTGGCCCGTGACATTGCCTCAGCAGCTGCCCGGCCAATACACCGACGTGTGGGACTGGCAACTGCGGGCCTCCTGCCGCGGTGCTGACTGGCGCACTTTCTTCTCACCCGACGGCGAACGGGGACGGGCCCGTTCAGCCCGCGAGAACCGCGCCAAACAGATGTGCCGGCAATGCCCGGTCATGGCCGAATGTCGCGCCCACGCCTTGCGGGTGCAAGAACCGTACGGCACCTGGGGCGGACTCAGCGAGGCCGAACGGGCCTGGATCACCGGTGGCACCGGCAATCGACGCCCCTATCGCCGCCCTACCTCACCCGGTCCGGACAAGACCTTGCCGCCCGGTGATCACCATAGAACGACGGCCACAACCGCGTCCCAACGCGCCGGCAACCACGTAGCGCGCAACCGCGATCACCCAACACCGTTATGAGAGAACAGTTTTCGGACCGGCATGCGCGCAGAAATGCTCGAGGTTTCAGAGCCACCCGAGCGCACGCGCGCCGTTGTGAAGCACCATCGCGCCGATGACGACCATGATCACGGCCATCAACGCGACGTTGTTCTTTTCCATCCAGTCCTTGAGCCGTCGCATCGTGTCATCAAGTCGATCACCGGCAATCGCGTAAGCCAGCGTCGGAATCGCCACCGTCGACGCGGCGACGATCACGAAGAAGGCCGCCGCCAACCAGTCGCCCTCGAGCCCTAGCCCGGCGGTGCCGATCGCCAATCCGGCCGGCACACAGATCAATACGACGTCGGGGCGCACCACCACCAGCGCCGCACCCATCGCTGCCGCACGCGCGGGGGTGACCGTCGCGATCTTCTTCATCCAGCCCGGCGAGTCCGTACTGTTGTGCCGCGTGAACCAGCGATAGATGCCGAAGACGATGAGTGCCGCGCCCAGCACCACCCGTAGCCACGAAGCCCACTCCGGCGGCGACTTGTGCGCGTCGCTGAGCGAATGCGACAACTGGACGCACACCGCGATCACCGCCGCCAGGCCCACCGCCCAGCCGGCGAGAAACGCCAGGCCCGTCGGCCGGGGTCGCGACGCCTGCAGGACCAACACCGCCGGAATGACAGTGATCGGCGACAGTGCCACCACCAGCCCAAGCGGAACAAGCCCGGTCAACACCGTGCCCCAGCTTCCAGTCATGGGCAGCAATCTACCCAGTGAACCGCATCAGAACAGCGGCGATCGTCAATATCCGTCAGCATGCGTCAGCGACTCATCGGGACATCACGTACATACCCGTCATTCGCCCCGCAAGCCACTCCGGTACCGCACTGCACCGGCACCCGAGTTCCCTGTGAGGTTCTAGGAACCTTTCAAGTCGCGGTCTTTACTCGGCTGTACCCGCTTCGGTTCACCCGGCATCTTCGGGTAGTTCGGCGGGTAAGGCAGGTCGCCCAGTCCGCGGTCCTCGTCGGCCTGCACCATCTCGAGCAGCGGCTCCAGGGAGTATGCGACGTCGTCGATACCGGCCCACGGATCGTCGCGCTGCGCAAGCAGTTTCGGCACGGTGGCCATGGTGTAGTCGTCGGGATCGGCGTCGGCGAGCTCAGCCCACGACAGCGGCGTCGACACGGTGGCGATCGGCGTCTTGCGCACCGAGTACGCAGATGCGAAGGTCCGGTCCCGCGCATTCTGGTTGTAGTCGATGAACAACCGCTCGCCTCGCTCTTCCTTCCACCATGACGTCGTCACCGCGTCGGGCGCACGCCGCTCCACCTCGCGGGCGAGCGCGATACCGGCCCGGCGCACGGCGATGAAGTCCCACTCCGGTTTGATCCGGACGAAGACGTGCACCCCGCGCCCGCCGGAGGTCTTGGGATAACCGGTCAGGCCCAACTCGTCGAGGATCGGCTTGAGCACACCGGTCGCGATCTCGCGGGCGTCTTTGAAATCGGTGCCCGGCTGCGGGTCCAGGTCGACGCGCAACTCGTCAGGGTGCTCGACGTCCGGGCAGCGGACCTGCCACGGGTGCAACGTGACGGTGCCCATCTGCGCGGCCCAGATGATGGCCGAGGGGTGCGTCACCTTCAGCGCATCGGCGGTACGGCCGGACGGGAAGGTCACCCGGCAGGTCTCGAGATAGTCGGGATGCTTTACCGGGACGCGCTTCTGGTAGATCTCCTCCCCTTCGATGCCGTCCGGGAACCGTTGCAGGTGGGTGGGCCGGTCCCGCAGCAGCCCCACCATCCGGTCGGCGACGGCCAGGTAGTAGTCGACCATCGTCCGCTTGGTGCCTTTGCTCCCCAACTGCGGGAAGTACACCTTGTCAGGGTTGGTGAACCGGACGGCTACGCCGTCGACATCGAGTTCTTCTGCGGCGCTTGCCATCATGAATTCTCCAGCACGTCGTACAGGTCGTAGTTGAGTGGCACGTCGAGTTGATCGAAGGTGCAGCTCTCCGGATCACGGTCCGGACGCCAGCGCCGGAACTTCACCGTGTGCCGGAATCGTCTGCCGTGCAAGCTATTTCCTTCCATCTGGTCGTACGCCACCTCACACACCTTCTCCGGACGGATCGGAATCCAGGTCTTGTCGGCCGCCGAATTCCAGCGACTCGGCTCGCCGTCCTGCGCGTCACCCGTTCGCAGCGGCTCCAGTTCAGCGAGCAGTGCGATCCGGTCTTTGACGCTGAAAGATGCTGCGCCACCGACCATGTGGAGGTCATTGTCGCTGTAGAGACCCAGGAGTATCGACCCGATGCCTTCGCCGCTCTTGTGGATCCGATAGCCGATGGCCACGCAATCCGCGTCACGGGCGTGCTTGACCTTGACCATCTCCCGCTTGCCCGGCAGGTAGGCGCCGTCGAGGCGTTTGGCGATCACACCGTCGAGACCGGCGCCTTCGAAGGTGGTCAGCCAGTGCGCGCCCTGTTCCGGGTCCTCGGTAGTCCGCGTGACATGGCACCACTGCTTCTCACTCACCAGCTCTTGCAGGGCGGCCCGGCGGACGCGGAACGGCTCGGCCAGTAGGCTCCGGCTGCCGTCGGCCAGCGCGTCGAATCCGATGAAGTGCGCCGGCGTCTGTTCGGCGAGCATCTGTACCCGGCTGGCCGCAGGGTGGATGCGCTGGCTCAGCGACTCCCAATCCAGCCGGATGCGGCCGTGGATCTCCCGGGGCACCACGACTTCGCCGTCGAGCACGCAGCGCGGCGCGATCTCGTCCCGCAGCGCCGCGAGCAGTTCTGGGAAGTACCGGCCCAGTTCTTTCCCGTTGCGCGACTGCAGCACCACCTCGTCGCCGTCGCGGAAGACCAGGGCCCGGAAACCGTCCCATTTGGGCTCATAGGACCACTGCCCAGCCTCATCCGGTACTTTCGCGGCGGCCTTGGCGAGCATGGGGTCTATCGGTGGCTGCACGGGTAGGTCCACAGTTTCCATACTCACGTAGACCGGCGCGGGTGGGCAATCTCATCGCCCGGCGCGTTACATTGCGGTCGTGTCCCACTCCCCCGCCGGCCGGTTCGCGCCGAGCCCGTCGGCCGACTTGCACATCGGCAACGTGCGCACCGCGGTGCTGGCGTGGTTGTTCGCGCGGTCCACGGACCGCCGCTTTCTGGTGCGCGTAGAGGACTTGGACGATCGCACGTTCGCCGATGTGGCCCAGCGGCAGTTGGACGATCTGGCGTCCGTCGGACTCACGTGGGACGAGCCGCCCGAATATCAGACCGCACACGAGACCCGCTACCTCGCGGTCATCGACGCGCTGACCCAACGCGGCCTGACGTTCGAATGTTTTTGCAGCAGAAAGGACATCCTGCAGGCGCCCCGGGCACCGCACGCTCCCGAAGGCGCCTATCCCGGCACGTGTCGAAATCTCAGTGCCGACGAACGCGCCCGACGCCGCGCCGCGGGCCGACCGCCCGCCATCAGATTACGTTCGGACACCAACGAATACACCGTCACCGATCTGCTGTACGGCACGTACACCGGGGTCGTCGACGACTTCGTCCTGCGCCGCGGCGACAACGTGCCGGCCTACAACCTGGCCGTGGTGGTCGACGATGCCGCGCAGGGCGTCGACCAGGTGGTGCGTGGCGACGACTTGTTGCCGTCGTCCCCAAGACAGGCCTATCTGGCTGCGCTGCTGGGATATTCGCAGCCCATCTACGCGCACGTCCCGCTGGTACTCAACGCCGATGGCAAGCGGCTGGCCAAACGCGATGGCGCGGTGACGGTTTCGGAGATCGGCCCGGAATCCGCCATGGCGCAGATCGCGGAGTCACTCGGATTCACCGCCACCAGCCTCGACGGCATGCTGGCCGAGTTCGATCCCGAACGACTTCCCCGCAAGCCGTGGGTTTTCCGGCCTTAGCCCAGGCACGTTGACTGTGCGTCTACGCACATCGCTACTCGAACTTTTGCTGCGTCAGCGCAATCTCAACTGCCACAGGGGATTTGCTAGTCGAGTGCTCAGCGGGTGGATTGGAAGACCCTCTAGCTGCCGGGGACCCGGCGAGACAAGTACGCGCGACTGCACTCAGGTACTTCAGCAGACCCTCACACCCGGCGAGGCACTCCGAAGACCTTGGCCAGCACGAATCCCCGCACCGACGCCGGGATGTTCGTCATCAGCGCAGCCTGAAGCTTGGGCCCCAACCCGACGATGTATCGCGCCTTGGGTCGCCGCGCGGTGAGCGCCTCCTCCACCACCGCAACGACTTTCGCCGGATCGACGGCCATCTTCTGCGACAGCGGAATCATCTTCTTCATCCCGGCGATGTGCCGGCTGTACAAGGCTTGGTGCGCCGACGAGGTGGCATCTTCCAACTCGGCGACCATGTCGTCGGCCTTGCGCCACATGTCCGTATCGGTCTGTGCGGGCTCCACGACCACCACCGGAACGCCCCAGGGTCGCAGTTCGATTCGCAGTGCTTCGGCGCCGGCCTCCAACGCGAACTTCGACGCCGCGTAAGCACCCAGCATCGGCGCCGACAGTTGTCCGTTGACGCTGGAGATGAACACCACCCGGCCTCGAGAGGCCCGCAACTTGGGCAGCACCGCCGCAGTCACGGCGAACTGACCAACCACGTTGACGTCAAACTGCTTCCGCCAATCCGCGGGCGTCAGCGTCTCCACGGGACCGGCCACGACGATGCCCGCATTGTTCACCACGGCATCCAACCGGTCCGGCAGAGCCGCTGCCAGTGCATCGATATCGTCGTCAGAAGTGACATCGAGGATCACGGCCGAAATCCGCTGCGGGGCCAGCGCCACGACCGCTGCGGCGTCGGCCTCGGAGCGCACCCCGGCGATGACGTCCCACCCGGTCGCGGCGAGGTGCTGGGTGATGGCCAGCCCGATGCCTCGGCCGGCACCTGTGACGAGAACTGAAGGCATATGCGCGAGAGTAGCCGGGATCAGACTGCGACCGGCAGGGTGGCCAGACCCCGCAGGGTCAGGTTGGGCTTGTAGACGGGCTCGCCCGCCAACTGCGCGTTGGGGAACCGCGCCGCCAGCGCCGAGAGCGCGACGGACGCCTCCAGCCGGGCCAGCGGCGCACCGAGACAGAAGTGCGGGCCCTTGCCGAAGGCAAGGTGCTTGATCACGCCGCGATCCGGGTCGAATTCGCGAGGCCTGTCGAACACTCGCGGATCCCGTTGCGCGGCAGCCAGCAGCAGCATCATGATGTCGCCCTTCGGCACGGCGACGTCACCGATCTGGATGTCCTCGACGGCGACTCTGCTGGTCAGCTGCACCGGAGGGTCGAAGCGCAGCGTCTCCTCGACGATGGTCGACGCGCGCGCGGGATCGGTTGCCAACTCCGCCCAGTACCGCGGGTGCCGCAGCATGGCCAGCGCCGCGTTGGCGATCAGATTCACCGTCGTCTCGTGTCCGGCGATCAGCAGCAGGTTGCAGGTCGCCACGATCTCTTCGGAGGTCAACTGGTCGCCGTCCTCTTCGGCGGCGATGAGCGCGGAGATCAGGTCCTCTCCCGGCGAACTGCGGCGCTCGGCGATCAGCTCCCGCAGATACCCGCGCAACCAGAGCCCGGCCTCCATCAGGTCGGTGTTGTCCTCGGCCGTCTCATCGTTCACCGCCACGAACGGGTCCAGGCCATGGGCCAGCAGCGCCGAGGCCCGGCTGAACTGCGGCTCGTCGGCCATCGGCACCCCGAGCAGCCGGCAGATCACCGCGACCGGCAGCGGATAGGCCAGGTCGGCCACCACATCCATGGTGCCCGTGACGCCCTCGAGCAATCCGTCCACCATGGTCACGATGTCGGCCTCGAGTGCCTTGATCACCTTGGGCGCGAACGCCTTCTGCGCCAGTCCGCGCAGCCGGGTGTGGTCCGGCGGATCGAGGAACAGGAAGCCCGGTTCGCCGAACGGCCGAGCCTGACGCTGTCCTGCGGCGATCTGCTTCTGCGACACCGTCGATTTCAGCCTGTCGTTGGCCGACGCCGGGTGCCGCAGCACCTCGTCGCACTCGGCGAAGCCCGGGAACACCACCAAATTCGCGTCGGGCAGCACCAGCGGCCCACTGACCAGGAATCGGTCGTACAGCGGGTACGGGTCAGCCCGATTGCCCGGATCCATCAACCCCAGTAGCAGTGTCTGCGGGTCGATCAGTCCAGGTGCGCCAGTCATACAAGCAATTGTGCACAGCGCGGGATCGTCGCAGGTGGCTCCCTATCTGGACCCGTAGTAACGCCCCAACACGTGGTCGCGCAGCTCGTCGAACTCCCCCGCCCCGATCGCCGCCCGGATCTGGTCGACGAGCCGGATGATGAACCGTTCGTTGTGGATGGTGCCCAGCGTGGACGCCAGGATCTCCTTGGCCTTGAACAGGTGGTGCAGATATGCCCGGGTGTAGTTGGCGCAGGTGTAGCAGTCACATTCGGCGTCAATGGGATTGAAGTCGCGCTTGAACCGCGCGTTGGTGACGTTGAAGCGGCCGGTCGCCGAATACATCGCCGCGTTGCGGGCGACCCGCGACGGCGACACACAGTCGAAGGTGTCGGCGCCGGCCTCGATGGCGGCGAACAGGTCGTCCGGCTCACTGATGCCCAGCAGGTGCCGAGGCTTGTCAGCGGGCAGTTCGTCCGTGACCCAGCCGACGATCGTGGCCAGGTTCTGCTTCTCCAGCGCGCCGCCGATGCCGTAGCCGTCGAACCCCCGGCCGTCCTCGTCGACGATTCCGACCAGCCCCTTGGTGGCCTGCCTGCGCAGGTCCTCGTACTGCGCTCCCTGCACCACCCCGAACAGCGCCTGGGCCGGCTTGCCGGCACGTTCGATGCTCAGTCGCCGGTGTTCGGCCAGGCAACGCTCCGCCCACCGGTGGGTGCGTTCCACCGAACGTTCCTGGTAAGCGCGGGTATTCACCAGCGTGGTCAATTCGTCGAAGGCGAAGATGATGTCCGCGCCGAGCTGGTGCTGAATACCGATCGACACCTCGGGCGTGAAGCGAAGCTTGTCACCGGTGCGGTGCGAGCGGAACGTCACCCCGTCCTCGTCGACGTGGGCGAGGCGCTCTTTTCCTTCGGCGATGATGTCGTCAGCCTGCAAGCGAGCCGTGTCCATGGCCAGCACCTTCTTGAAGCCCACGCCGAGTGACATCACCTGGAAGCCACCACTGTCCGTGAAGGTCGGCCCGGGCCAGTTCATGAAGGCACCGAGACCTCCGGCCTCGTCCACCACGTCGGGTCCGGGCTGGAGGTACAGATGATAGGCGTTGGCCAGAATCGCTTGCGCCCCAAGTGATTTCATGGTCTCCGGGAGGACGCCCTTGACGGTGGCCGCGGTGCCGACGGCGATGAACGCGGGGGTCTGGATGTCACCGTGCGGGGTGTGGATCACCCCGGCCCGGCCACGCCGGTCCGGCAGTTCGGCGGTGACTTCGAAGTACTGCTCACTCACCGCTGTATTCAATCAATTCCCTCGCCGGACACCAATTCCCCGAGCGGACACCCGAATGCCGGCCAACAACGCGGAAACAAACAGGTCAGGGCGGTTATAGGGATTTTCTGTGAATACCCGCGAACAGTCGGTTGGCGAACCTCATAATGCACTGGATGACCCGCCGATCGCGACGGTTCGCACTACAAAGGAGCACAAGTTATGAAACGTGGTTTGGTTATCGCCATCGCTGGCGCCGCGGTTCTGGCCGCCGGCCTGACCGGCTGTTCCAAGGACGACAAGAAGTCGTCCAGCTCGTCGGCCACCGCGTCGGCTTCGGCTTCGTCGGCTGCGGGTAACTCCAGTGCGGGCTCCGGCACCGCGAAGGTCAGCATCGACGGCAAGGCCCAGGACGTCCAGGGCCAGATCGGTTGCACCACGGCGGCCGGCAACGTGGTCATCGCCATCGGCAACGCCTCGGGCGGCCTGGGCGTCACCCTGACCGACGCCGACCCGCCGGTCGTCAAGACTGTCGGCCTGGGCGCCGTCAACGGCGTCACCCTCGGCTACACCGACGGTGTCCCGGGCGGCGATGCCAAGGCCACCAAGGACGGCAAGACCTACAAGATCAGCGGCACCGCGACCGGGGTCGACATGGCCAACCCGATGGAGCCCACCAAGAAGCCCTTCGAGATCGAGGTGACCTGCCCCTAGCAGCAGGTATTACCCCGTTGCGGGCGGTGCTCCGGACTCCGGAACACCGCCCGTTCTTTGCTACGGACGAACTTGCAAAATCCCGTCTGAAGCCCGACACGCGGGAGTAGCGTCCGGATTGGCGTTGTCACACGCCTAGTCGGGGGTGCGTAGATGTCCGTCCAGATGTGGCCGACCACCAGTCCTGCTGTTCGCGGCATGCCACGCGTCTTCTTGTTGTTCGCCATGTGCTGCGCGCTGATCATGGGCCCCGCCACGAACATCACGGCGGGGCTGATCGTCGGCTTGATCCACACATCGTCGGTGCTCGGCACGGTGATCGGCATCGGCGGGAAGGACGACCCGACGTCCGCCAACATCCCCGCGAAACTCAACGGCACCGTCGTGCCGCCGGGCTACGTCTACGACCCGATCAACTACCCCGCGTCGATTCAGCTGTCGGCGAGCACTGCTATCTCAGGCCCCAAGACCTACAACGAAATCCTCACGCAGACCACGCCGATCATCGTCGCCGGCTACTCCGAGGGCACGCTGGGTGCCGAATTCGCGAAGCGTCAGTTGCTGGCCAACAAGACCGGTCCCGTTCCGTCGCAGCTGTCGTTCCTGATGATCGCGTCGCCGTTCGCGCCCAATGGCGGCATTTTCGAGCGGTTCCCCGGCATCAGCGTGCCGTTCATCGTGGACAACATGGGCCCGGCTGCGCCGTCGGCCTACAACAGCACGTTCATCACCAACGAGTACGACCCGTATGCCGATTTCCCGGCCTACTTCAATCCGCTCGCGTTGGCCAACAGCCTGCTCGGCGTCATGTATGCGCACCCCGACGTGTACTACGACTCATACCTCCCCGGCACCACCCCCGCCATCACCACGACGGTGACCAACAGCGCCGGAGGCCAGGACACGTACGTGTTCATCAAGAATCCTGACCTGCCGCTGTTGGTCCCGCTGCGTATCGGCGCCGGCGCCATCGGGCTGACGCCACTCGTCAAGCCGGTCCTCGACGCCGTAGAGCCGCTGCTGCGGGTCCTCATCGACATGGGCTACACCGACCGCCAGAACCTGAATCCGGCCACGAATACCCCGTTCTCGCTGTTCACGCCGCTGCCCAAGATCATCGAAGCGCTGGACGCGATACCCGGCGCACTGCAACAGGGCGCCACCAACTTCATCACCGATGTGCAATCGGAGCTGCACCTGCCACCTCTCGCAGCCACTTCGGCTGTCTCTCCGCCCGTTACTCCGCTGGACGCGGCCGCCAAGAAGCCCGCGGCCTTGGCGCCGGTGTCAGCGACTGCCGAGGTCGTGCCGGCGATCCCTCAACAGAAGGCTGCGACCAGCCAGCCGGCGGTGGAGGCGAAGGTCGATGAGAAGACCGACCTGTTGGCCGGGCTGTCTCCGGCACCATCGACGTCGAACACCGACCAGAAGCCGGCAGGGTCCGACGCGCCGCACGTGAAATCACCGGCGCCGCAAGCAGATCCTGACGCATCACCGGCCAAGTCGACCACACCGAAGAAGGATTCCGACACGCCACCGGTGAAGGTGACGAAGCCGAAGAAAACCAAGAACGTCCCCGGCGCGGACGCCGACACCGCGAAGGCGAATCCGGAGCCGAAGGCCGGCGGGTCCGATGCCGGGCAGAGCACTCACTCGGAGAAGTCGGCCGCCTGACAACCGCCCACCAACGGCCGTGGGACAGATCGCGATCCCCCGCCAATCGCGATCTGTCCGCACTTCGGCGGCGCTGATCCGACTCCCAGCAACCACCAAGGGAACACTTTACATACCTTTGGTCTTGAATTGTGATTTCGGCAGTACCTGACATACGCCTGTGGGTACATCACGTCGCGCAGCGCTTCGACGTGTACTGCGCTCCACTGGGCGGGCAGCAGCGCACGCCTACTCAGCCAGTGACAGCTCCGGCGGCGGGACGCGCAGACCACGGGTGAGGACCAGGAGATAGACCACACCGATGCTCATCCAGATCACCCCGAGAGTCAGTGCGGCACTGCCGAGTTGGGTGAGCAGGTAGACGTCCACCACCGCGCCGGTCAACGGAATCACCACATACGTCAGCGGATTCAGCCGTTGTTCGTCGCGATGCCGGACGAAGTAGCCGATCACCGACACGTTCACCAGCGTGAAGGCCGTGAAGGCGCCGAAGTTGATGAACGACGTCGACGTGGCGACGTTGAGGAACACCGCACCCAGCCCGATCAGCCCGCACAGCACGATGTTGAAGACAGGCGTGAAGTGCCGCCGCGAGAGCCGGCCGAAGAATCTGTTGGGCAACACCGAGTCTCGGCCCATCGCATACAGCAACCGGGACACGCTGGCCTGCGCTGCCAGGCCCGAGGTGAACTGACCGATGATCAAACCGGCCACGAAGAACGCGGCGAACAGTGCCCCGCCGATGGTCCGGGCCGTGTCCGCAGCCAGCGAATCAGCGTTCGAGAATGTGCCGCCGGGCTGAACCAGCGTCAGGACGTACGCGACCGCCACGAAGACCACCCCGCCGATGAGGGCGACGAGCATGATCGCGCGCGGGATGTTGCGCTGCGGATTCTTGGTGTCCTCCGTGAGCGTGCTGACGGCGTCGAAGCCGAGAAAGGAGTATGCCGCGATGGCCGCACCCGCGGCGATCGCCGAGAAGCCACCGGTACCGCTGAACGGAGTGACGGACAGCAGCGAGCCACCGCCATGGTGGGACACCAGATAAGCCACCGCGAAACCGACGAACAGTGCGATCACCAGGAACTGCAAGGCCATCAGGACCAAGTTGGCCTTGTCCGCCACCTTGAGTCCGATGATGTTCAGCGCGGTCGTCACGACGATGAACGCCACGATCCAGACCCACGCCGGCACCGACGGAAACTCACCGGTCAGGTACGCGGCGCCGATCAACCAGATGACCAGCGGCAGGAACAGGTAATCGAGCAGGATCGTCCAGCCGACCAGGAATCCGAGCCGCGAATCCAGGGACTTGCGGACGTACGTGTACGACGAGCCAGCGACCGGATAGTGCACCGACATCTTCGCGTAGCTCGCGGCCGTGAACAGCATGGCCACGGTGGCCAGCAGATACGAACCGGCACTGGCTCCCGCGGACGCCTCGGCGATCACGCCGAAAATGCCCAGGACGATGATCGGCGCCATATAGGCGAGGCCGAACAGCGTCACGCCACCCAAGCCGAGCGTGGCGTTGAGGTGGCCGGCCTCGCTGTGCTGCTGGGCAGTTTCGGTCATGAGCGTCCTTCGGGGTTGACGGTCTGCGGCTGCCACCGCTGGTGGACCAGCTGACCGCCGTAGACGGGCAGATCGATCGGGTCGTCATCGGCGTGCAACTGCTCCCACATCCGATTGACCCCGGCGGTGCCGTGAGTGCGCACCGCGGTCACCCGGTCGAGGTCGAGCGTCAGATGCGTGACCTCCGGCTCGGCGTGCGCCGCCTGCGCGAGGACCTCACCCTCCGGTCCGGCGTAGATGCTCTGCCCTCGCCCGAGCGGCCCGGCGGCGTTGACGCTGAGGTAGTAGATCTGGTTCGTGATCGCGTTGGCGCGGGCCAGGACGAGTTCCTGCTCGCGGTCGTCGGACGTCGTCTTGACGATGTTGAACACCACCTCCGCACCGAGCCATGCGATCTGCCGGGTCGCTTCGGGGAACCAGCTGTCGTAGCAGATGTTCACGCCCATCCGGCCGACACCGGGTACGTCGAATGCCGTGAAGCCGGCGCCTGACGCCCACGGCTCGTACGGGCGCCAGGGGAACACCTTCCGGTACGACGACACCAGACGACCGTCGGGATCGAAGACGAGCGCGGTGTTGTACACCCGGCCGTCGTCGCCGCGCTCGGCGATGGAGCCGGGCACCAGCCAGACGCCGGCGTCCGCGGCCACGGCGCCGAGCGCCTGCACGAGCGGTCCGGTGAGCGGCTCGGCGACCGCGTCGAAATAGGACCGGGGATCGGCAGCGGCGTCGCTCGCGCCCAGCAGATGAATCTCGGGGAACACCACCATCTCGGTGTCCGGGCGCTCGGCGAGGATCGCCGCGAGGTCAGCAGCCAGCTCGGCCACCGGATCGTCGCCCTGTAACGGGCTGGCCTGGGCGAGGGCAACCCGCCATTGTCGACTCATCTCACCTCACCGTCGGCGGTCACGGCCCTCAGTGTGCGCCAGGACACACCCGCCATGCTCGGACAATCCGGGGATTTTCCGAGTGATTATTCGACATTCCGTACATTCGCGCAGTTCTCAGCGCGGGTGCGCGGCGAAGAACTGCCAGATGGTGTCGGTGGCGTTCAAGGCGCTCGACGGCGGCGGCAGGTCACCGAGCCGTTGCGCCAGCGGGCTCGGGACCCCGCCGGGCCACTGATGGCCGGCGCCGGCGACGCTGATCAGCTCGACGGCGCGGCCGCCGGGGCAGTCGGCGGTCTGCGTCGTCACGGCGCCGGCGGTGGACGTCGCGGGCGCCCCGCAGCCGTCGATGCCGCGCCACGTCGCGTTCACCGCGGGCACCGACGGTCCGTCGACATTCGGCGCGCCGGCAATGGTTTTCGCCTTGCCCGGGCCGCCGTCGAAGGGCACGCGATCATCGGCAGTGCCGTGGATCTGCAGGAGCGAGGTCGGGACGGCCCGCGAGCAGTCGGTCAGCAGTGTCCCGGCGACCGGCGCGATAGCGGCGAACAGGTCCGTCTGACAGCCGAGGCGCAGCGCCATCATGGCGCCGTTGGACATGCCGGTCACATAGATGCGGGCCGGGTCGATCGGCACCTGCGACTCGATCGCTCCGACCATCGCGGTGATGAATCCGACGTCGTCGATATCGCGGTTCTTCGGTATGCCGCAACAGGTTCCGGCGTTCCACGCACGATCCATGCCGTCGGGGTAGGCGACCAGGAAACGCCCCGCGTCCGCTTGGCCATCCCAGTTGTAGGCACGCTCGGCTTGCGCTCCGTCACCGTAGCCACCGTGCAACATGACGACCAACGGGGACGCGCCGCTGAGCCCGTCAGGGCGGTACATGTGGAAGGTCCGCGTCAGCCCGCCGGCCTGCACCGAGTGATTCGACTGCCCGGTGGGTATCCCGCTTTCCGGCGCACCCGTTGCCGACTGGCGGCCGAGACAACCGCCGATCACCGCGACCACGCCGACAACAAGCACGAATAGCAAGGCCCGCCGCACAGACTGGAACATGCCTCACATCGTGCACCTACCCCGATTAATTGACAAGTAACTTGTCAATTAACGGATGGTGGCACACTCGATTGGTGGCGGACGCATCCTCTGATACCGGCTGGCAGCCGACGACGCCCGCCCTGCTGCACATGGTCGCGGGCCTCGCCGCACCACGGTTGCGGGCGGCATTCGACAGTGCCGGCTTGACGGGGATCCGGCCGGCACAGGCCGTCGCGCTCGTGCCGTTGGCCAGCGGCCCGCTGCATGCTTCCATGCTGGCCGACCGCCTCGGCGTCACCAGACAGGCCGTGGCCCAGGCAATCCGGGCTCTGGAGCCACACGGTTATGTGACCAGGACCCGCGACCCCTCCGACGCCCGGACGTTGCTCATCGAGCTGACCCCACAAGGCAGGCAGGCACTGGCAGTGATGCGCACCAACGCCATTGCGATCGAAGCCGATTGGCTGAAGATTCTGGGGCAACGGCGTCTGGCCGCACTTCGCGAAACCCTGCAGCTGCTGCTCACACAGCAGAGTCCCCGATGAGCGGATAGCCGGGGCTACCTGGCGAGCCGGGCCAATGCCACGGCGGCGGCGTTGGCCCCGCACATGCCGTGTCCACCCGGACCGGGCGGGGTGGCCGCCGAGCAGATGTACATCCCAGGCACGCCGATGGTGTACGGCGACAACGTGGTTCGTGGGCCGAAGGCCAGCTGGCGGATGTCCTTGGCGCCGGTGTTGATGTCACCGCCGACATAATTGGTGTTGTAGACGGACATTTGGGTGGTCGACCGCACGGCCTGCCCGACGATACGATCGCGGAACCCGGGAGCGAACCGCTCGATCTGCGCGATGATCGCCTCGGTGGCATCGCCGCCGTAACCATTGGGCACGTGTGCATATGCCGAGACCGGGTTGACGGTGCCGACCGAACGATCCGGGTCAGCCAGGTACTGCTGAAACGCCAGCACGAAGGGACGCTGCGGCATCCGACCCGCGTGGATGTCTCGCTCCGTCGCGGCGATCTCACCGAAATCACCGCCCAGGTGGACGGTGCCGGCCCGGCGGGCCGCGGGGTTGGCCCACGGCACATCGCCCTCGACCGCGAAGTCGACCTTGAAAGCGCCTGGGCCGTAACGGAACCGGTCGAAGGCGCGGCGCACCCGCTTCGGCAGCCGATCCCCCAGAATCCCGGCGATGGCGGTGGGCGACAGATCGAAGACGGTGATGTCAGCGGGTGGCAGCTGGGACGCGGTGGTCACCCGCACGCCCGTCTCGATCTTGCCGCCCAGCTCGGTCAGCACCGCCTCGAGAGCGTTGGTGATCGCCTGCGATCCGCCCGCCGCCACCGGCCAGCCGTTGGCGTGCCCGGCGGTGATGATGCCCAGCCCGATCGCGGAGGTGAGCGGGCGGTGCAGCGGTTGAAAGGTGTGCGCGGCAACGCCTCCGAAGAGGGCGCGGGCCTGCGGCGTACGGAACACCCGGGCCAGTGCGGCCGCCGGCAGCACTGTCGGCGCGCCGAACCGGGCGAGCCCCAATGGATGCCGCGGTACCCGCAGCAGCGGGCCCATGATGTCCTCGGACAGGGTGTCGAACCGGCGGGACGGTCCGCCGAACAGCAGCTGCCACCGCGATCCGTCGACCCCGAGGCCGGTCGCCGTGGTCTCGACCGAGCGGTAGAGCGCCCCGGCGCTGCCGTCGTCGAGTGGGTGGACGCAGTCGATCTCGGTCCACTTCCATTGCAGGCCATAACGGTCCAGGCCGAAGTCCTTGATGAACGTGGAACCGGCCGGCATCACGTGGATGGCGGCGCAATCGTCGAACACCAGTCCCGGGAGGACGTACTCACTGGAGCGAACACCGCCACCGATCCGGTCCGCGGCCTCCAGCACCGTGACGTCGACCCCCTTGGCGGCCAGGGTGATGGCGGCGGCGAGCCCGTTGGGCCCGCCGCCAACCACAACCGCGGTGCTCATCAGTGGTTGACTCCGGCACGCTGCCAGGTGACGTTGAGCGGAATCGGCCCGTTGGGCAGCCACGGCTGCTCGTCGACCAGGTCCTTCACGTTCCAGGTGCCGCGCTCGATGACGCCCAGTGCCGCATCGATCACCTTGTACTCCTGCGTCATCTTGTGGATCGGCTGCGATTCGACCCAGGCGATGACGAACTCGCCCGGCTCGAATTGCGCCTCGGACTGGATTGCCCGGATCAGATCCTCATTGTGCAGGTGCCCGTCGCCGAAGTTGAAGCCGATGATGGTGTTGCACGACATCTCGCCTTCGCGGACCACGCGAGTATCGATGTCGGGCAGGCATTTCAGCAGCACCGAGTACAGGCCTCGCCCCTGGCTGTGCATGGCCCGCCACGCCGTCACCTGCTGGGTGAACACCTCGGCGGTGATCGGGTCCCAGCCGAAGGCGACGTACTGGTCGGCCGAGTTGGGCGACGACCGGGTGACGCGGTTGAGCTTCTGCTCGGCCCCGGGTGTGAAGGTCCACACCGCCGAGGCCCAGTTGCCGGCGTACTGGCGCATGGCCGGCAGGAACGACACCAGGTCGGGGCGCAGGTTGCCGAGGATCGGGAAGAAGGACAACGCAGCAGCGAGCACGATGGCCAGCCACCCCGGGTTCATGTCCCACACCGCGTAGCCGTCCCCGTTGGGGAAACCCAGGAACAGGAAGATGGTGGCGTAGGCGAACAGCACGTTCCATTCGACCGGTACCGCCAGCGGGAATGTCGAGATGATGAACAGGTGGAAGCTGACCATGATGGCGGCGGCCGCGATCGACAGCCACGGCCACGGCGAGAACAGCAGGGCCAGTGGCGCCGCGATTTCCACGATGCTGCCCGGGCCGTGCGCCATGAAGGTGGCCAGGTGCGAGGGACGCAGGTCCTCGGGGAAGTTGCGGTAGTGGGCCCGCTTGAGCCACGTGAACGGGATCGCGGGGCTGTTGCTCACCATCGGCGGAATGACGTTGGTGAAGTGCAGGCCGAACTTCGAGACACCGGCCCAAATCCAGACCGTGCCGATCAGCAGCTTGCCGGCGATGATCATGTTGACGAACGGCAACGTGGCGAAGAAGATCAGCGCCGGCAGGTACTGCTCGCCGCGGCCGGCCAGGAAGATCGTCTTGTCCCGCAGCCCGATCAGCACGAACAGGATGATCGGCGCCACGAAGAGGGCCGGGTTCACCAGGCCGGAGGTGTTGTTCGGCAAGGCTTTTGACAATGATTCACTGGGCACCCCGGGCAGCACCATGGCGACGAACACGGTGGCCATCAGGGCCAGGTACACGATGATGTCGAACCAGGTGCGCCGGTCGCCGTTCGTGAACGGCACCGCCTTCCACGGCCGTAGCCGAATGGTGTTGGGCTTGGCCCAGAACCGGAACCCGCCCGTCATCGGCTTGGTCTTACCGGCCAGCGGACCCCAGGAGCCCGCGAACCCGATGAGTTCCAGGAGGACGGTCCACAGGATCACCTTCTGGTACACGATCGGCTGGTTCCACCACAGCGACACGTGCCAGAACGCCGGCAGGTGTGACGTCCAGGTGGCGATCGCTACGCCACCGATACCGTAGAAGAACACGAGCTTGACGATGTACAGGACGTGGATCATGCGCGGTGCGCCGTACCCCTCGTCCACCCATTTCAGGCACATGATTCGCAGCCGGTCCCGCAGGGGCATCCGGAGAAACTCTTCCAGGTCGACCTTCGGCAAGGTCGGTTCGATGAATCCCATGATGTGAGCTCCTTTGGCGGTATCAGGCTAGATTCGCGGATCGGTGGTGGTGAGGGCTTTGCGCAGGGACGGCTTGTCGATCTTGCCGACGGGGTTCTTCGGCAGTGCCTCGAGCATGGTGATGTCCACGGGCAGTTTGTATTTCGACAGTGACGCCGTCAGATGTGCGGCGATGCCCTCGACGTCGAGGTCGGCACCGGGATGCGCGGAGACGAACAGGACGGGTTCTTCGCCATACAGGCCGCTGGCCCGTCCGACGACGGCGGCCTCGGCGACCCCGGCCACCTGGTAGACGACGGTCTCGATCTCTTTGGGATAGATGTTCTCGCCGCCGCGGATGATCATGTCCTTGGCCCGGTCGACCAGGACCAGGTAGCCGTCCTCGTCGAACCGGCCGACGTCGCCGGTGTGCAGCCAGCCGTCCTTCAGGGTCTTCTCGGTCTCCTCGGGGCGGTTCAGGTAGCCACGCATGACGTTGGGCCCCTTGATGACCACTTCGCCGAGCTCGCCCTGCGGCACCTCTGCACCGGCCACGTCGACGATGCGAATTTCCTGTCCCGGTAAGGGAATTCCGACAGTGCCGACCTTGCGCGGCCCATTCAGCGGGTTGCCTGTGCTGGCGCACGACCCCTCGGATAGTCCGTAGCCCTCGACCAGGGGAATGCCGTAACGCCTTTCGAATCCCTCGAGCAGCTCGATGCTGGCCGGCGCGGCACCGCAGACGGCAAACCGCACCGCCGAGGTGTCGGGTCGCACCTCCGGCGGCAGGCCCAAGAGCATGGTGTAAATAGTTGGCACGGCGGAGAAGTAGGTGGCGCGGCTGGATTCCAGGCGCTCGAAGAACGTCGCGGGATTGAACCGGCCCGCGATCGTGGCCCGTCCGCCGGCGAGCAGCGGCGACAGCACGCTGACCACGATGCCGTTCACGTGGAACAACGGCAGGATGAGCAGGCTGTGGTCGGATTCGGACAGCTCGAACCCTTCGATCACCATGGCGCACATGGCATTCAGGTTCGCCTTGTCGAGCATGACGCCCTTGGGTCGCCCCGTCGTGCCGCTGGTGTAGATCAGCAGGGCCAGGTCGTCGTCGGTACCGACCACGGGGTCGGTGGTCCGGGGCTCGCCACCCATGTCGTCGACGTGCAGGACGGGGATGTCGGAGTCGACGTCGCGATCGACGACGAGTACGACGGCGCCGGCGTCGGCCACTTGGTAGGCAACCTCCGCGGGCACCAGCGTCGGGCTGATGGGCGTCGCGACGGCGCCCAGCCGCCAGGTGGCGAACAGGGTCACCACGAAGGCCGCGCAGTTGGGCAGCATGATGCCGACGACGTCTCCGGCGCGTACGCCACGCTGATGCAGCGCCCCGGCAGCGCGCCGGACGGCGTCGAGGAAAGCGGTGTTGTCGAGGTTCGTGTGGTCGTCAGCGACAGCCGGCGCGTGCGGCGCCGCGGCGGCGCGGCGGTCGGGCAGGGAGGCGAGATTCATGTCACAACAATAGAAATCGAGTGGCGTTCGCCACCCCGTTCTGCGCCGATTAACTTTATCCGCGGATTTGTACGCTCAGCACAAAGATTGGCCCTACAGTCGGCACATGGATCCGGCGGTCAGCGAGGCCAACACCACGATCATGGCCCGTCTCATCGCCCGCCAGGCTGAGGTGGCGCGCTCCGTCGGGCACCGCCTGGCCAGCGATATCACCGAACTACGTGGCGATTCCGAGATAGTCGAACTGCTCCGCGCCAGCGTCGCGGGCAACGTCGACACCATATTTCACGCACTGCGCTACGACATATCTCTGGACAACATCGAAGCGCCGACCGCCGCGCTGGAATACGCCCGTCGGCTCGCGCAGCGCGGGGTGCCGATGAACGCCCTCACCCGGGCCTACCGCATCGGCCACGCGCTGGTACTCGACGTCGCGGGCGAGGAGATCAACCGGGCCGGCTTCGCGCCGCAGACCAGCCTGGCGATCTTCGAGCGGCTGACGTCGGTGACGTTCCGTTACATCGACTGGATCTCACAGCAGGTCGTCACGGTCTACGAGGACGAGCGCGATCGCTGGCTGGCCAACCGCAACAGCACTCAGGCACTCCGGGTGCGGGAAGTGCTGTCCGGCAACGACTCCGACCCCGAGGCCGTGACGGCCGCGATCCGCTATCCGATGCGCCGCCACCATCTGGCCGTCGTGCTGTGGTGGCCTACCGACGGTGGGCACGTCGCCGGGCACGACGATGCGCTGGCCAAGCTCGAACAGTTCCTGCGCGCGGCCGCCGATCATGTTGGTACGCAGGGCAGCCCACTGTTTTTGGCCGTCGACCAGCGGACCGGCTGGGGCTGGCTGCCACTGTCCGGCGCCACCGCGCCGGACGCATCGGGACAGCTGCGGCAGTTCACGGACTCCCACCCCGGCGCGCCCGCCATCGCGGTCGGCACCCCACTACCGAACGTCGACGGTTTCCGCCGGTCGCACCGGCAGGCCCTTCGCGCACACAGCGTCGCAGTGGCGGCCAACCTGGCCGGCGTCACGGCGGCCGACGCCCCGGGCTTCGCCGCGGCCGCGCTGATGGGCGAGAACCAGGACGACGCGCGGGAGTTCGTCCTCGCGGTCCTCGGCCCGTTGGCCGGGTCCAGCGCCAACGACGCCCGCCTGCGGGAGACGTTGCAGGTGTTCCTGCGGCATGGCGGTAGCTACACCGCGGCGGCCGACGAGCTGGTGGTGCATTTCAACACCGTGAAGTACCGGGTCGGCCGGGCCCTCGAACGCCGGGGACGCCCGCTCGGTGCCGATCGTCTCGACGTCGAGATGGCCTTGCTGTTGTGCCAGTGGTACGGGGTAGCGGTTCTGCAGGCTCACTGACCCGGCGCGACGCGAATAGCGGAGTTTCTCTACAGCGAACCGCGCAGACGGCCACTTTCTCCAGCATATTCCCAGTGCACGTGACCAAATTGGAACGCTCGGCAAATTGTTTTGTGTTAACCAGCTGCTTTGCTGATGTAACGGGGGAACCGGGGTCGGCGATATCAGGGCTGTGGTCGGGCAACCGACATGACCTTCTATCGTCCACCGGCCACATGCGATAGAACCACGATTGGAGTACCTCTTGACGAGCACCTCAGGACGCCGCGGTCTTTTGGCCGGATTCGTTGCCGCCTCGGCCTTCGCGCTGATCCCCCTCGCTGCCGCGGGCGCGGCTTGGGCCGACGACGACTTCGCCGGCGACAGCGGCGCTGCAGTGACCACCCCGGTCGGCAACAGCAACATCGGCGGCGGAGCCGACCTCGGCCTGCCCAACCCGCTCGACATGCTCCCCACCTTCGGCGACGGAGCCAACGCCGGCGGCGGAACCGACCTCGGCACCGGCGGCGCTGACGTCACCTCCGGTACCGGTGCCGCGGTTGCGACCCCGGTCGGCCAGAGCAGCTTCACCACCGGCACCTCGAGCAATATCGATGTGCCGAACCCGCTCAGCATGATCCCCATCTTCGGCGAGGGAGCCAACGCCGGCGGCGGCGCCGCGATCAACACCCCACTCGGGGGCAGCAGCTTCAACACCGGCGGCGGAACCGACCTCGGCATCGGCGGTGCCGGCTTCAATTCCAACACCGGCGCCGGAGTGAACACCCCGGTCGGCGGCGGCAACGTCGGCGGTGGCACGAACTTCAACGTCGGCCACTGATTCTGCTCAGCAGACGCGAAGGCCAGACCCCGTCCGGGGTCTGGCCTTCGCGTTTTCGGCGGCTCTGCAGTCCCAGGGCGGCGACCTATCGGGCCTGCAGCACCGGACCGAGCCGCCAGGCGCCGCCGCCCAGCAGCTCCAGCTGGTTCTGGTGCTGAGCCACCAACGACCGGTGGTGGCTGACACTGACCACGACGGCATCGCTGAGCTCGGTGCTCAGCAGTTCATACAGCGCGAAGGCCAGGCCCTCATCCAGCGCCGAGGTCGCTTCATCGAGGAACACGGCTGCGGGTCTCGTGAGCAGCACCCGGGCGAACGCGATGCGCTGCTGTTCCCCCGGCGACAAGACCTTGGCCCAGTCCTGCTCCTCGTCGAGCCGATCACGCAAGTGCGGCAAGGAAACTCGGGTGAGCACATGCCGCAGCGACTCATCAGCGATGTCGCCGGATTCGGCGGGATACGAAACCACCGTGCGCAGATCGCCGAGCGGCAGGTACGGCATCTGCGAGACGAACATCGTGCCGGAACCGTCGGCTGGCCGCTGCCACTGCCCGGTCGCGGCCGGCCACAACCCGGCAAGACTCCGCAGCAGGGTGGTCTTCCCGCTGCCGGACGCGCCCGTGATGGCGATGGACTCCCCCGGCTCCAGACGCAGATCGAGGCCACCGATCAACGGTTCTCCCGCGGGCGTGGACACCTCGACTCCGGTCAATACGACTGCGCCGCCGGCACTCGGCAGTGCCTCGAGCACCGGCAGCCGGCGGGCGCGTTCGTTGGCCTCGATCAGCCCGTCCAGTCGAATGATCGCGGCTTCGTAGCTCGCGAACTGACTGTACGCATTGCGGAAGAACGACAGCCCTGACTCGATCTTGCCGAAGGCACCGGCGGACTGGGTCACGTCACCCAACTTGATCGTGCCGGCGAACAGCCTGGGGGCCTGCAGCACGTACGGTAGCGGCAGAATCGTCTCGGTCACCGAGTAGTTCCAGCCGATCAGCCCGAGCGTCCTGCGGACGTAGCGTCGGTAGTTCGCGATGACCGCGGAAAACCTGTGCTCCAACAACTTTCGCTCGGCACGTTCGCCGCGATAGAAGCCGACTGCCTCGGCAGCATCCCGCAACCGCACCAACGCGTACCGGAATGCCGCGTTCGTCTGTTCGTTGCGGAAGCTGAGCCGGATGAGCGGATGGCCGATCCGGAATGCGATCAACGACGCGGTCACCACATACACGATGACGATCCAGAACAACGCCTTGGGAATGCCGACGCCGAATACGGTCAGGGTGCCCGAAAGGCGCCACAGGATCACGGCGAAGGACGCCACCGACACCACCGAGTTGATCGCGCCGAACAACAACATGCTCTGGGAGTAGTAGGTGGGGACGTTGGGGCCGGTACCCACCCCGGTGGTGAACATGTCGATGTCCTGCTGGATGCGCTGGTCGGGGTTGTCCACGCTGGGCTCGACGAACCGGTTGCGGTAATAGGCCCGGTCGGTCAGCCAGTCCGCGGTCAGCCGGCGAGTCAGCCATACCCGCCAGCGGATGATGAATCGCTGAGTCAGGTAGGTGTCGAACACGATTCGCGCGATGTGGATCGCGGCGAGGATGCAGAAGGTGACGATCGCCATCCAAAAGCCGTGTATGCCCGAGTTGCGCTCGGCGGCGTTGTGCGCGCCCGCGCCGTGGAACGCGACTTGCAGCGCCGAGAACAGGTCGTTGTTGTAGTAGCTGAGCAGGACCGCGATCCGCACTTCGAGGATCACCGAGAGCAGTAGCACCCCGAGCATTCCCCACACCGGCCAGCTGTCTGCGCCGGTGAAATAGCCACCGGTGACGCGCCAGAACCGCTTCGCCCAGCCGACACGGCGGATCAGCAGAAGCGCCAGCACGAGCACGCACGCCGCGCTGATCGCCCAGGCTTCGATGACCCACCAAGCCGACTCGGCGAGCTGATTGCCCCAATTGATCGAGGTCTTGAACATCTCCACCGGACGCTCCCTCCGGGCGATTGCGCTGTTGCACGAGTATCGGTCGTTACCTCGGAAGATGTCGATTGAACAATGTCCCAACAAGCACCGCCGGCGATGCCGCGCGCTGCTACGGTTCGGCTAATCGCACTGCTCACAGGAGACGACCTGCCGTGCCCCCTCTTCTTCGCGAACTCTTGAAGGCCCATCGGCAACTGATTGCGGTCATTCTGGGAGCCACCCTGGTGTCGATGCTCATGAGCCTGGCCATGCCCTGGCCGCTGAAGGTGGTGCTGGACAACGTCGTCGCCGGCGACCCGCCGCCGAAATGGATCGCCTGGCTGGTGCCGATGATGGGTGGCCACCAGAAGGCGCACATCGCGGCCGCTGCCGGAGTGGCCACGGTGGCGATCGCATTGGTCAGTGGCGCGGCCTTCTACGTCGCCAGCTATACGACCGAACGGCTGGGGCAGTGCATCGGAAACGATCTGCGCGTGCGGCTCTACCACCATCTACAAGAACTGTCGCTCGCGTATTACGACACCAACCGGGTCGGCACCATTTTGAGCACCCTCACCACCGACGTGCAGACGATCCAGAGTTTCGCGTCGACGTCGACGCTCAACATGCTCACCGACACCATGACCCTCGTCGCGATGGTCGTGGTGATGCTCATGCTGCGTTGGGATTTCGCTCTCATCGCACTCGCCGTGGCTCCGCTTCTGATCATCTTCCTGATCCGCGTCAACAAGGCGATCAAAACGTCGGTCGCCGAGGTTCGCACGCGGCAGTCGGACCTGCTCTCCACGTTGCAGGAAGGGCTGCAGTCGATCGAGGTGGTGCAGGCGTACTCCCGCGAGGACTACACCGATCAGAAGGTGCAGGCCGTCAGCCGGGACACCGTCACGGCCTGGCTGAAGACCCGACGGGTCTCCGCGCTGCTCTCGCCGGTGGTGAGTGTGATCGTCGCGGCATGCACGGGGCTGGTGCTGTGGCGCGGCGCACTGCTCGTTCTGCACGGCGGGATGACGGCAGGTGCGCTGACCGTGTTTCTCTCGTACCTTGCCCGCTTCTTCCAACCGGTGCGGACGCTGTCGCAGATGACGAACACCCTCGCCCAGGTGTCGGTCGGGTTCCAACGCGTCACGGCGGTGTGCGACGCCGACGTCACGATCCCCGAGCGCCCCGCACCACTCGACCCGCCGCCCTTCAAGGGCGCGATCACGTTCGACCACGTGTCGTTCAGCTACGACTCGAAAACACCTGTGCTCAAGGATATTTCGTTCAGCGTCGAGCCCGGACAGATGGTGGGCATCGTGGGCCCCACCGGTAGCGGCAAATCCACGCTGGTCAGCCTCATCCCGCGGTTCCGGAACCTGGACGGCGGCCGGATCACCATCGACGGCGTTGATACCGCCGACTACACCTTGCACGGGCTGCGCACCCAGATCGGTTTCGTCCTGCAGAACACGGTGCTGTTGCGCGGGACCATCCGGGAGAACATCGCCTTCGGTTGCCCGGACGCCACCGAGGACGACATCATCCTGGCCGCCAAAATGGCCAATGCGGACGAGTTCATCGATCGCATGCCTGACGGCTACTGCACCTTGGTGGGCGATCGGGGCTCGACGCTCTCCGGCGGCCAGCGCCAGCGCATCGGGATCGCGCGGGCGCTCATCCGCAACAATCCGATCCTCATCCTCGACGAACCGACCGCGGCACTGGACGCCGAGTCCGAGCATCTGGTGATCGAAGCCCTCGAACGACTCATGGAGGGCCGCACCGTGATCACCATCGCCCACCGACTCAGTACATTGCGTGGCGCAGACAAGATCATCGTCGTCAAAGAGGGCGTCGTGGTGGAAGACGGCTCGCACGAGGAACTGATGCGACTCGATGGCGTCTACGCCCAGCTGCACCGGCTGCAGTTCGAGCAGTCCCACTGACCCGGGCCGCTACGCAGCGCTCAGCGGCAGTCGTCGGCCAGCCAAACGTCAGGTGAACGGTTGGTATGCGCCACGTCGCGGCGGCCGGGGTCGGCTCAAACCCCGCGCGAAACCCGTTGCTGTTGTTTAACATCGGCTTGTCCACCGACTGGTTGGAATTCTCTTCGACAATCACATATCTAAGGAGCGTGCGATGCTGGTAATGCGTGACCATGATGTTGAGGATTACGAGGCGTTGCGCGACATGGACGCCACCGACGTCGGCGAATTGCGCGCCGACGACCAGGCCTGCCTCGAGGACCTGGGCAAGTATCTGGTGACCACCGAGGCGTGGCAGCGTTTCGGAATCTGGTTGCTGCACAAGCACTTCAACCCCGAGCCCGGCGAGGTGTTCGTCGAACACCTCGTGCGTTCTCCGCGCGGGACCAAGACCTCGCCGATCGACCGTTCGGCATTATCCGACCTGAGCGGCACCGCGTTCCGGTTCGACGAGTCGGCAGCGAGTGGACTGGGTCTCGTCGGCATGGAGTTCGCCGAGCCCGACGACTTCGGTGACACCGAGCCGCTGTCCGACGACGACGCGATCGTCCTGGCCGGCATCGCCGAGCGGCTGCACGCTCACGACAAGACCGAGCGCTTCGGGGTGCGGCTGATCCGCAACCCGCTCGGGCTGACCGAGAACGAGCTGCTGCACGAGACCAGCGACTCCGGCGACCGCTCGATGAACTGCACCGTCGGTGACCGTGCCGAGGTACTCGTCGAGCAGAACATCATCCAGACCGCGTGGAAGTGGCGGGTGGTGCACGGTGGACCGGAGACCATCGTGATGCAGGACTGCACCGCCGGCTGCGTCCGGGTCGGCGAAGGCCACGACATCTCGCACACCGCATCGGGTACCGACGACTTCGACAACCCGACCGAGGGCGGGCCTGACAACCCGTTCTGATCCCTCGGCACGCCGCCGCAGGCGCCAGGGCTGACGACGATGTCTTCCCTGGCACCGCGGCCTGCGGCGGCAACCCCGATCGGCGGCGGCCACACTCACGGCGGATGGTCCGACACTGGTATTTCAACTTTGAGTTCCTGGTAGCGCAGTGTCGTCAACGGTGGAAGAGCATGAACGCGATGCAATCTGAGGAACACAGCCGCGACGAAGACCACGTGGTGACAAAGGCCAGTCCCCGGTCAGTCACCGATACCCTGGCCCGCCTGATGACCGAGATCGCCGCACGGAACATGAAGGTTTTCTCCGTCATCGACCACAGCGGCGAAGCTGCCGAGGTCGGGCTCGAAATGCGCGACACCAAACTTGTCGTCTTCGGCAGTCCCCTTGGCGGCACCCCGGTGATGGTGGCCAATCCGCTCGCAGCACTCGATCTACCCCTGAAAATTCTGGTGTGGAGCGACGGGACCGCCACAAAGATCAGCTACACCGCGCCGAGAGCCCTAGCCACTCGGTATCGGCTGACCGCCGAACTGACACAGCGGCTGGCCGGCATCGACGCATTGGCACAGGCAGTGATCGACAACTAGCCGGGCCTCACAGCAACTGGTGAGTCGAACTGCACCGCAATGGCATACGGGTCTGATCGCCGCAGCCTGGCCACGCGGGACATACCCACTGGACCATTCTTCAGGACGGAGTTGCCGATGACCACGATCGCAGCGGTCAACCAGAAACTCGCCCAGATCTTCCACAGCGCGTTGCTGCATCGGGACTGGGATCAACTCGCCACGATCCTGCATTCCGACGTCGCATGGGTCCTCCCCGGCGACAACCACATCTCAGGGGCCGCGGAAGGATTGACCGACGTGCTCGCCCGAGCAGCCTTGATCGCCAGCTACGGACCCAGCTTCACCCTCGAACACGTACTGTTCAGCAGAGACAATTTTGCCCTCGCAATACACAATCAGGCCACCCGCGGCGACCTTGTCCTCGACGAGCACCTGGCCACCGTATGCACCGTCAAGCAGGGCAAAATCAGCAGGATCGAGACGTACCTGTCCGACATCGAGGGCATGGACGCATTCTTCGCCAGTCCCCCGGAATGAGGTGGAGCCCCGAAAGAACTTTCGTTCTCCGGGGCTCCATCACGTACAACGTGGCGGTGGCGGAGGGATTTGAACCCTCGGTGGGGGGTTACCCCACACACGCTTTCGAGGCGTGCTCCTTAGGCCGCTCGGACACGCCACCGTGTGGCAGCTTACCGGCCACACGGTGTCTCGCCCTAATCGGGCTCTGACCAGCTGATCCGGTCGCCGATTACCGCTGGCGCTCGAAGAACCCCTCCATCAACGCCGCACACTCGGCCTCCAGCACCCCACCGCGGACCTCCGGTCGGTGCGTCAGCCTCCGGTCCCGGACCACATCCCACAGCGAGCCGACGGCGCCGGTCTTGGGCTCCCACGCCCCGAATACCACCCGGGCCACGCGGGACATCACGAGCGCGCCCGCGCACATGGTGCACGGCTCGACGGTGACCGCCAGCGTCGCACCCTCGAGCCGCCAGCCGTCGCCGTGTACCGCGGCAGCCGCGCGCAGCGCCAGGATTTCCGCGTGCGCGGTCGGGTCACCCAATGATTCGCGGGCGTTGGCCGCCCGGGCCAGCTCGGCCCCGTCCGCTGAAACAACCACTGCGCCGATCGGAACGTCGTCGGCACCGGCGAGTTCGGCGGCCTCCAGCGCCAGCCGGATCAGCCGTTCGTCGGCGGAGCTCACCGCCCCATCTTGTCCAGCACCGCCACGAGTTCGTCGTTGAAGCCCATCTCCTGGGCGATGCGGCTGAGTTGTTCGTCGGCGTATTCGTCGTCGGCGAGGATGACGCCGAGTACGGCCTCCGGCAGGCCCAGGTCGGACAACAGTCCGAGGTCGCCCTCTTCGAAGGGGTCGTCTTCTTCCAGCTCTTCCAGGCTCAAGTCGGCGTCGAGCTTCTCCAGCACGTCGGCCGCGATGTCGTAATCCAGCGCCGCGGTGGCATCCGACAGCAGCAGGCGAGCGCCGGACGGGGCCGGGCGGACAATCACGAAGAACTCGTCGTCAACGTTGAGCAGTCCGAAAACCGCACCGGCGGAACGGAGTTCACGAAGTTCGGTCTCCGCGGCGGTCAGATCCACCAGCGCGGTGCGCTTCAGCGGGGCGCAGCGCCATGCACCGTCTTCCCGCACGACCGCGACACCGAAGCCGTCGGGGAGATCGGCAACCTGCTGCTGTGCCTGCGCGCGCTGTACTCCCATGCGGACAACGCTAGTCCGCACTCTGCCACTTGACCAGCGGTCCCGTATGTACCCGAACCGGGCCATGTGCCAACCTTGGAAGGTGACGACTCCGGTGTGCGTGCTCGGTTTGGGACTCATCGGCGGTTCGCTGATGCGAGCCGGCCAGGCCGCAGGCCGCGAGGTCTTCGGGTACAACCGTTCGATCGACGCGGTCAAGTGCGCGGCTGCCGACGGCTTCGACGCGACCGACGACCTCACCGCCGCCCTGAAACGCGCCGCTTCGAGTGAGGCCCTCATCGTCCTGGCGGTGCCGGTGCCCGCGCTGCCGATCATGCTCGAACACGTCCGCGACACCGCCCCGGACTGCCCGCTCACCGACGTCGTGAGCGTCAAAGGCAATGTGTTGGAACAGGTTCGGCAGTACGGACTGCTGGCCAACTTCGTGGGCGGCCACCCCATGGCCGGTACCGCGCATTCCGGCTGGGCTGCGGGGACTGCCGAACTGTTCGTCGGGGCACCGTGGGTGTTGAGCGTCGACGACCACGTCGACCCCCACGTGTGGGCACAGGTGATGCAACTGGCGCTGGACTGCCGCGCGGTGATCGTCCCGGCCCGCTCCGACGAACACGACGCCGCGGCCGCCGCCATCTCGCACCTGCCGCACCTGCTGGCCGAGGCGCTGGCCGCGACGGCCGGCGAGGTTCCGCTGGCCTTCGCCCTCGCCGCGGGGTCGTTCCGGGACGGCACCCGAGTCGCGGCCACCGCACCCGACCTGGTCCGGGCCATGTGTGAGGCGAACGCCACGGAGCTGACGGTCATGCTGGACCGCACCCTGGAGCTGCTGAGCCAAGCGCGGTCGTCGCTGGTCGAGGCCCAATCGGTGGCCGAACTGGTCGAAGGCGGCCATGCCGCCCGGGTCCGCTACGACAACTTCCACCGCCCGCAGATCATGACGACGACCATCGGGGCCGACGGCTGGCGCGAGGAACTGGCCGCGCAGGGCCGGGCCGGTGGGGTGATCAGATCCGCTCTGCCAGTCCGGGGTAGCCGAGGATGAATCCGTCGTCGTCGACGGTGATCGAGGTGTCGGCGACAGGCGAGTCCAGCTTGATCGGCTGGCCGGGACCGGCGCCCGTGTATCCGATCGTGACCGGTTCGACCGTCAGATCCGGCACCCGGACGTAGACGACGGGTAGCGACACCGACGCGGTCCGGTGGTGTAGCCCGGTACGGCGGATGGGCAGCGCGTTGAAGAACGGGCTGAAAACGACGTCGACGTCCAGCGCGCCGTTGTAGGCCGCCCGACGGGCCTGGTTCTGGTGATCCTGCACCAGCCACATGTTCTCTTCGTCGCGCGCGATGGACAGCTGCCGCTCGCGCTGCGCGAGAGTGACGGTGAGGGACAGGCGTTTGGTCGCGCCACTCTCGTCGGTGACCAGGTCATAGGACGCGCTGAACGCGGGATGAATCTCGGTGGCAGCGGCCACGATCCGGCCATAGGCCTTGATCCGATTGCCGGACAACTGGACCCGGACCGACTCCATGCGCGATACATCCTGCGCGCGCCAGGTCAGAATCGCCGGCCAGGCGGGTTCGGTGGCATCGGACTGGGCTGCGCTCACCCGTATACCGTAGGCGACGAAGGCCCGCCGTCGTAGTCACGATTGCGACTGGAGGACGGACCGGGCCGCGATGCCCGCCCAGCCAGCGCCAAGGCGGCGTCCAGAGCCAGGGCGAGGACGGCCACCAACAGTGCCCCGACCAGCGCGAGATAGAACTGGCGCACCTTGATGCCGTCGATCAGGAACCGGCCCAGCCCGCCCAGACTGGCGTACGCGGCGACGGTCGCCGTGGCCACCACCTGGAGCGTCGCGGTCCGCAGGCCGCCGATGATCAGCGGCAGCGCGCCCGGTACCTCGGCGCGCAGCAGGACCTGACGTTCGGTCATGCCCATGGCGCGAGCGGCGTCGACCACCACGGGATCGACGTTGGCGATACCGGCGTACGTCCCCGCGAGCAGCGGTGGGATGCCCAGCAGCATCAGGGCGACGGTCGGCGGCAGCAGGCCCAGGCCCCACAGCAGGACGCCGAGCAGCAGGACTCCAAGGGTGGGCAGTGCACGCAGGGCGTTGACCCCGCCCACTACCAGGGCCGTACCGCGACCGGTGTGCCCGACGTACATGCCCACCGGAACGGCGACGAGTGCACTGCACAGCACCGCGATGCCGGTGTATTCGAGATGTTCCAGCATCCGCATGCCGAGCCCTGCCGGACCGGTCCAGTGGGCCGCGGTGAAGATGTAGACCAGGGCCTGGTGCAGGAAGTTCATGCCGGAGCCTTCGCCCGGGTCCACGGGGTGGCCAGCCGGCCGACGGCGAGGATGACCATGTCGACCACCACCGCCAGCACGAAGATCGCGATGATGCCGGCGATGATCTGGTCGCTCTTGTCCGCTTGATATCCCTCGGTGAACCAGGTACCCAACCCGCCGATGCCGATCACCGACCCCACCGACACCATCGAGATGTTCGTGACGGCAACCACGCGTATACCGGCGGTGAGAACCGGAATCGCCAGCGGCAGTTCGACTCTCAACAGCCGCGTGCGTGGCCGATAGCCCACGGCGGTGGCTGCCTCACGGGTGTCCGCCGGCACGGCGTCGAGCGCCTCGGGCACCGTCCGCATCAGCAGTGCCACGGTGTACAGGGTCAGCGCGACGATGACATTGGCCTCATCGAGGATTCGCGTCGGAATCACCAACGGCAGCACCACGAACAGCGCCAGCGACGGGATGGTGAAGACGATGCTGGCCGTGATGGTGCTGACCCGGCGCAGCCGTGGCCGTTGCTGTACATAAGCGCCCAGCGGCACGGCGATGAGCACCCCGATCAGCAGCGGCAGCAGGGCCAGCCGGAGGTGAATCTGCGTGAGCACCCATGCGGTCTCGAGGTGGGTCAGCAAGTATCGCATTGGTGATCTTTACGTTTCTTGACCAATGCCATGACGTCGTCGAGGCTCACGCCGCCGACCACGCGGCCCCGTTCGTCGACCGCAACCCCCAGGCCGGACGGTGACGACAACGCCGAGTCGAGTGCCAGCCGCAGGGTGCCATCGGGCCGGAACAGCGAACCACCCGCGATGGTGCTGTCGTACAAGGACTTTCCGATGCGGTGCAGGCCCACCCCGTGGGCGTTGATCCATGCGTACGGGCTGCCGTCGGCGTTCACCACCAGGGCCCATTGGCCGCCGTCGAGTTCCAACGCGTCGACCGCCGGCTCGGCGACCGTGCGGATGTCGCGGAGCCGGAGTCCGTCGGTGTCACGGAACTGCAGGCCGCGGTAGCCACGGTCGGCACCGACGAACCCCGCGACGAATGCGTTGGCCGGGTTGGACAACAGGCGTTGTGGCGCATCGTACTGCTGCAGGCTGCCACCAGGTCCGAACACCCCGACACGGTCGCCGAGTTTGACTGCCTCGTCGATGTCGTGGGTGACGAAGACGATGGTCTTGCGCAGATCGCTTTGCAACCTGAGGATTTCGGCTTGCAGCTCTTCACGGACGACGGGGTCCACCGCACTGAACGGCTCGTCCATCAACAAGATCGGGGGGTCGGCGGCCAGCGCCCGGGCCACCCCGACCCGCTGCTGCTGCCCGCCCGACAACTGGGCTGGGTAGCGGTCGGCGAGCTTGACGTCGAGCCCGACGCGCTCCAAAACGCCCAGCGCCTTTTTCCTTGCGCTACGGCGGGATTCGCCCTTCAGGACCGGCACGGTGGCGACGTTGTCCACCACTTTCAGGTGTGGCATCAGCCCGGCGCTCTGCAGCACGTACCCGATGCCGAGTCGCAGCCGTACCGGGTCGACGGTGGCAACGTTGGCACCGTCGACGGTCAGTGTCCCCGAGGTGGGGTCGATCATCCGGTTGATCATCCGCATGGAGGTGGTCTTGCCGCAGCCGGACGGCCCGACGAACACCACCAGCGCGCCCTCGGCGATCTCAAGGCTCAGCTCGTCGACGGCGACGGCATTGCCGTAGCTCTTGGTGACCTTGTCGAACGTGATCATCGGCCCACCGGCTTGTCGAACCCGTTGTCCTGCACCCATTTCTTCGCGGCTTGATCCGCGTCGACGCCGCCGTTGCCGGACACCGCGGTGTTCATGTCGATGAGCGCCTTCGTGGTGAGTTTCGCGCTGACGGAGTCCAGCACGGTCTTCAGCAGATCGGACTTCTTCTGCGACGCCACCAGCGGCACCACGTTGGCGGCCAGGAAATTGTGCTTCGGATCGTCGAGCACCACCAGGTTGTTCTGCACGATGGCCGGTGAGGTGCTGAAAATATCTGCCGCGGTGACGGTTCCGTCGACCAAGGCCCGGACTGTGGCCGGTCCCCCACCGTCACTGATGGCGATGAAGTTGGCCGGTGCGATATCGAGGCCGTACTTGGCCTTCAATCCGGGCAGGCCCTCGGTCCGCTGCAGAAACTCCGACGGCGCACCGAATTTCACCTGGGCCGAATGCCCGGCCAGATCACCGATGGTCTTCAGATTCCACTTCTTGGCGGTTTCCGCCGACACTGCCACGGTGTCGGTGTCGGCGGCCGGGGAGGGAGTCAGGATCGACAGATCGCCCGGAAGCGCTCGGGCGAGCGCCAATTCGACGTCATCGGCGGCGGTGGCCGTGGTCTTCGGGTCGAAGTACTGCAGCAGGTTGCCGGTGTACTCGGGGATGAGGTCGATCGAATGATCTTTCACCGCAGGGACGTAGGTCTCCCGGCTACCGATGCCGAACTGCTTGGCGACGGTAAAGCCGTTGGCTGCCAACGCCTGCGCATAGATCTCGGCGATGATCTTCGACTCGGGGAAGTCGGCGGACCCCACCACGATCGACTTGAGATCACCCGAGATGCTGCCCCCGCCGAGGGGATTGGCACTGCCGCACCCGGTCAACAGGACAGCGAGCAGCAGGGCCAGAGCAGCGAGAAGTCGGCGGGGTGCGGCAGCGCGCACCCCGGCTCCCCGAAACTCCATCCGAACGTCCTCTCGGCGTCGTGCACTGAGGCCGACCCTAGCGTTATTCGAAAATTGGTGCCGCAGTTCCCAGCATCCGGGCCCCATAACCGTCAAGATGGACCGTATGAGTAGCGATCACGCGTCGACCCCCGAGCCGACCGGGCCAACGGCCAAGGCCGCACCTAACCCACGCCGAACCGCCGACGCCCGAGTCCCCCAAGTCGGGCTCGTCCCCCGCCAAGGCGCCCAAGTCCGCGGTCAAATTCACCCGTACCGCAGCACTGTGGTCGGCGCTGGTCCTCGGCTTCCTGATCCTCATTCTGCTGCTGGTCTTCGTCCTGCAAAACGGCGATGACGTCACGCTGCGGCTGTTCGGCTGGCAGTTGACGATCCAGAAGGGTGTGGCGATCCTGCTTTCGGCCATCGCCGGCGGTCTGCTGACCTTCGCGGTGGCGAGCATCCGGATCCTGCAGCTCCGCCTGGCCGCGCGAAAGAACCTCAAGGCCGGGCTTTAACTTTCTCCCGCGAGCGTGCGTGTCTGCCCCCGACACGCCGCCCCCGGTGTGCAAAAACGTCATACTCAACGGCTGCGAGCGTGACGCTCCCGCACAAAATTCACGGAGTGTCGCGGACAAACACGCACACTCGCGGTAGTGGGAACCGCGCGCTAGGTGAGGACCGCGAGTCCGGCGGCGATGAGCGGCGCGACGGCTTCCCCGACCGGGTCGTCGTGGCCCGCCGCACCGGCGGCCATCCGGGCGCGGAAGTCGATGCCGGCCGCGATGATCGCGAGCTTGAAGTACGCCAGCGCCAGATAGAACTCCCAGTGATCCAACGACTGTCCCGCGGCGACCGCGTACTTCTGGGCCAGCGCGTCCATCTGCGGAATCTTGTCCGAGGACCAGGCCGCGTCGGCATGCACCATGGAGAACATCGGGTGCCGGTAGACGCACATCAGCGCGGCGTCGGACAGCGGGTCGCCCAGCGTCGACATCTCCCAGTCCAGCACTGCCCGAACCTTGGTGGCATCGACGGCGTCGAGCATGGTGTTGTCGATGCGGTAGTCGCCGTGCACGATCGCGCTGCGGCTCTGCGGCGGCAGCTTCTCAGCCAGCAGGCCGTGCAACCGGCGCACATCAGCATCGCGCGAATCGTCCTGCAGCCGCACCAGATCCCACTGCGAACCCCAGCGCCGCACCTGCCGCTCCAGGTACCCATTGGCCTTCCCGAAGTCCCCGAGCCCGACGGCCTCGGGGTCCAGGGCATGCAGGTCGGCGAGCACCGTGATCAACGCGTCCACACACGCGTTGATGGTCTGCTGGTCCCCCAGCGCGTCGAGCTCGGCCGAGTGCCGAACCACGCGACCGGGCACGAATTCCACCATCTGGAACGGCGCGCCGAGCACCGAGTCGTCGCCCCGCATCGTCACCGGGTGGGCCACGGGCACCGTCGTACCTTCAAGGGCGGCAACGACTTTGTACTCGCGGGCCATGTCATGCGCCGAGGGCGTGAGGCCGTGCAGCGGCGGCCGGCGTAGCACCCACTTGGCGGCGTCGTCGAACACCAGGAACGTCAGATTCGACCGGCCCCCGGCGATCAGCTCGGCGCGTAGCTCACCGGTGCGGGCCACCCCGATCTCGCGCAGATGTCGGTCGAGGGCGGTCAGGTCAAGGCCGTCGAGGCTCGTCACATCTTCTCCCGTCGCTTCGCTCGCCTGCCACCCGACCTGTCTACCACCGCTGGTTGCGCGGCAGCAGGTCCCACACGTGGTCCACGCTGTTCACTCCGGCGACCGCCAACCGGCCGGTGCGCGAGGCCAGCAGCCGAGTGATGCCGGTGTAATCGACCTGGAACGACAGGATGCGCTCGGTCGGCACGATGTCGTGCAGCAGGCCGTTGATCACGCCGCCATGGCTGAAGATCGCGACGGTGTCGTCGGCCTCGGCCTCGCTCGCGATATCCATGACGGCCTCGGTGATGCGGGCCAGGAACGCCTCTTCATCGACACTGCTGGGCAGGTGACCGGTCATCAGCCGGGCCATCTCCTCCGGGCGCTCGGCCGCGATCTGCTCGATCGGGATGTACTGCTCCATGTCCCGGTCGTACTCGGCCAACCGGTCATCAACCTCGATGGCCAGCCCGAGCGCGTCGGCCACCGGCTGACCGGTCTGGATGGCGCGCTTCTGCGGGCTGCTGATCAGCCTGGCGATCGGGTACCGCTTGAGGGCGTCGGGCAGCCGCATCGCCTGCGCGATGCCTTCCTCCGACAGGTCGGGGTCGGCGCCTTCGCCGGGCTCGTTGCGCAGCGGCAGGGCGTGGCGGATCAGAAGCAATTGCACCGTGTCACCATAAAGCCATGGGGTATGCCGACGAACTCTTCGACCTCACCGACCGGGTGGTTCTGATCACCGGAGGCAGCCGCGGGCTCGGCCGGGAGATGGCCTTCGCCGCGGCCCGCTGCGGCGCCGACGTCATCATCGCCAGCCGGAATCTGGAGTCGTGTCAGTCCACTGCCGACGAGATCGTCGCGGCAACCGGACGGGCCGCACTGGCACACCAGGTGCACGTCGGACGCTGGGATGAGCTCGACGGTCTGGTCGATGCCGCCTACGAGCGCTTCGGCAAGGTCGACGTACTCGTGAACAACGCCGGGATGTCCCCGTTGTACGAGTCACTGGGCTCGGTGCCCGAGAAGCTTTTCGACGCGGTGGTGAACCTGAACTTCAAGGGGCCGTTCCGATTGTCAGCGCTGATCGGTGAGCGAATGGTGGCCGACGGCGGCGGGTCGATCATCAACATCAGCTCGTCGGGCTCATTGCGCCCGGATGCCTACATGCTGCCCTACGCCGCCGCCAAGGCCGGATTGAACACGCTCACAGAGGGTTTCGCGAAGGCGTTCGGCCCGACAGTGCGGGTGAACACCCTGATGGCCGGGCCGTTTCTCACCGACATCAGCAAGGCCTGGGGCGAGGATACGGCGGATGCCTTCCGCTCCCTGCCTCTGCAGCGTGCGGGCCGGCCCCGCGAAATCGTCGGCGCCGCACTATTTTTGATGTCCGACGCGTCCAGTTTCACCACCGGGTCCATCCTGCGCGCCGACGGCGGGTTCGCCTAGCTCACAGGTGGCCACTCGCGAGCAGAGCTGCGGCCGCGGTGGCGAGTGACGCGTTGACGCGGTCCCGGTCGTCACCCATTCCGACAAGAAAGTCGACGGTCAGCGGGCCGAGAATTTCGCGGAGGCCATGACCTTCCGTGCCGAAGAACCCCGCCATCTCGAGCGTCACCGCCCCGTGGCAGATACTCCAGATTCGTCCTGCGACAGCGGCTTCGCTGTCACCGCGGATGCGGCCGGCATCGACCATCCGACGTACCGATGCACACAGCGTCTGGAATGACGCGTCGCGCGACGTGGCATGGCCGGTCACCGTCAAATCCGTGCGGCTGCTCGACAGCGAAGCGGGTACCGCGGTACCGAACATCAGTTGGTAGTGCTGCGGATTCTTCAGCGCGAACCGGCGGTAGGCCGCGCCCATCGAGAAGAAGTCCGCCACCGGATCATCGGTGTGCGGTACGGACGCGAGCGCCTCGCCGAACCGGGCGAAGATCTCGGCCGACAGGGCATCGACAACACCGGTCATCGACCCGAAGTGGGTGTACACCACCATGGTTGATGTGCCGACCTCTGCGGCGAGCTTGCGCACGCTCAATGCCTGGAGGCCGTCACGCTCCAAGATCGCAATGCCGGCGTCCACCAACTGCCGGCGAATTTCGTCGCTCACCCTTGCACACCGTCCATAACAGTGTTATACCAGTAACCGCAGCTAATAACACTGTTATGGAGGTTTGGGATGACCAACCGCTATCTGGAAGGCGCGTTCGCGCCACTGCACGACGAATACACCCTGACCGACCTGGCCGTCACCGGCACGATTCCGGACTACCTCGACGGTCGCTATCTACGCAACGGCCCCAACCCGATCGGCGAGGTCGACCCCGAGCTGTATCACTGGTTCATCGGCGACGGCATGGTCCACGGCATCCGCATCCGCGACGGCAAGGCCGAGTGGTACCGCAATCGCTGGGTGCGCGGCCCGATGACGGCGCGCGCACTCGGCGAACCCGCACCCGCCGGGCATTTCGGCCCGTCGGGCATCGGCGCCAACACCAATGTGCTGGGCCATGGCGGCAAGACCCTGGCGTTGGTAGAAGGCGGTCTGGCCAACTACGAACTGACCGACGAGCTGGACACCGTCGGTGTGTGCGATTTCGACGGCACGCTCAGCGGCGGCTACACCGCACACCCCAAACGCGACCCGGAAACTGGTGAACTGCACGCGGTTTCGTACAGCTTCACCCGCGGCAACACCGTGCAGTACTCGGTGATCGGCACCGACGGGCGGGCGAAGCGCACCGTCGACGTCGAAGTGCACGGCAGCCCGATGATGCACGACTTCTCCCTCACCGAGCGGCACGTGATCTTCTACGACCTGCCCGTCACCTTCGACGTCGGCATCGCCACGGAGATGACGGTACCGCGCGCCCTGCGCCTGCCCGCGCGACTTGTCTTGTCCTCGTTGATCGGTCGGGTCAAGATCCCCGATCCGGTGACGGCGCGCCAGCCGAACCTCAACTCCCGGGACCGGCGGATGCCCTACTCGTGGAACCCCAAGTACCCCGCCAGAATCGGCGTCATGCCGCGCGACGGCGGCAACTCCGACGTCCGCTGGTTCGACGTCGAGCCGTGCTACGTGTTCCACCCCATGAACGCCTACGACTCCCCCGACGACAACACCATCGTCCTCGACGTCGTAAGGCACCCGAAAATGTTCGACACCGATCAGCTGGGACCGAACGAGGGATCGCCGACCCTGGAACGCTGGACTGTCGACCTGGGCGACGGCAAGGTCCGAGAAGAACGGTTCGACGACCATCCACAGGAGTTCCCCCGCGTCGACGAACGCTTGACCGGCAAACGTCACCGCTACGGCTACGCGCCGACCGTCCGTGAGGGCGCGGGCGGTAGCGACACCCTGCTCAAGCACGACCTCGTCGGCGGCAACACCGCCACCCGCCACTTCGGCGCCGGGAAAGAGCTGGGCGAGTTCGTCTTCCACCCGTCGTCGGCGACGGCCGCCGAGGACGACGGGGTGCTGATGGGCTTCGTCTACGACGCCGCGACGGACCGCAGCGAGCTGGCGATCGTCGACGCGCAGACCCTCGATGACGTCGCGAGCATCAAGATTCCGCACCGGGTGCCGGCAGGATTCCACGGCAACTGGGTGCCCACCGACTGACGCGTCGACCGGCCCGGCTACGGCGTGATGATGTTGAACGCCGGGTCGGGCCGGTCGATCACGCTCAGCAGCGTCGGTAGCGCCGTGGTGTCACCGGCCACCTCGACACCTGGCGAACTGGTGTCGCCGGCCGCAAAGGCCAAGAGCCGCAACTTGTTCACGAGCGTGACGGTGGCGTGCGCAGTGGCCGGATCGGCAGCGACCCGGCGGTGCACGAGCACTCCGTTCCGCAGCGCCAGCCGGTAGTTCACCGCCACGTCCTGGAACGTCACGTCGATGGCGAGGTTCAGGTCCCAGGCCCGCGGGCCGTTGACGTTGATCGCGAGGGTGTCGAACATCTGGTCGGGGGTGAGTTGCGCCAACATCGACGGTGATGCGGACTGGGTCGGGGTGCCGAACTTGCCGACCCGCAGTTCGGTGGCACCGGACAGGAAGAAGTTGCGCCACACCGCGTTCTCGGCGCCGTAGGCCAGCTGTTCCAGGGCGTCCGCATACAGGTCCCGGGCCGCCGCGTGGTTCTCGTCGGTGAAGATGACGTGATCCAACAAGGTTACCGCCCAACGGAAGTCACCCTCGTCGAACGCGGTCTGCGCCAGCTCGACCACTCGGTCGATGCCGCCCATGGCTGCCACGTAGCGGGACGCTGATGCGGCCGGCGGGTGCTGCCAGAGCCGTCCCGGATTGCCGTCGAACCAGCCCATGTAGCGCTGGTAGACCGCCTTCACATTGTGGCTGACCGAGCCGTAATAGCCGTGGGTGTGCCAGGCCTTCTCCAACGCCGGTGGCATCTGGAAGGTTTCGGCGATCTCGATGCCGGTGTAGCCCTGATTGAGTTGACGCAACGTCTGGTCGTGCAGGTAGGCGTACAAATCCCGTTGCAGCGACAGGTACTCGACGATGTTGTCCTGTCCCCAGGTGGGCCAGTGGTGGGACGCGAACACCACGTCGGTCCGGCCCGAGAACGTGTCGATGGCCTCGGTGAGGTAGCCGGCCCAGCCGTGCGGGTCCCGCACCAGCGCTCCGCGCAGCGTCAGGAGGTTGTGCAGGTTGTGGGTGGCGTTCTCGGCCATGCACAGCGCGCGGAATTGCGGAAAATAGAAGTGCATCTCGGCCGGCGCCTCGGTGCCCGGCGCCATCTGGAACTCGATCTCGACGCCGTCGATCGTGTGCGTCTCACCCGTGACCGTGATATCGACTGTCGGCACGATCAACGCGACCTCGCCCGTCGACCCGACCTGCCCCAGACCACAGCCGACCTGCCCTTGCAGACCCCGGTCCAGCGCAGCCCCGTACATGTAGCCGGCCCGCCGTGCCATTGCCGTTCCGGCGTAGACGTTCTCCTGGACCGCGTGCTGGGTGAAGCCCTCGGGCGCGAGGATCGCGACCTTGCCGGCATCGACGTCGGCCTGGGATGTCACGCCGAGCACGCCGCCGAAATGGTCGACGTGGCTGTGCGTGTAGATCACGGCGCGGACCTCGCGCTCGCCGCGGTGCGCGCGGTACAGCGCGAGGGCCGCGGCCGCGGTCTCGGTGGAGATCAGCGGGTCGATGACGATGACGCCGGTGTCGCCCTCGATGAAGCTGATGTTCGACAGGTCCAGACCGCGGACCTGGTAGATGCCCGGCACCACCTCGTAGAGGCCCTGCTTGGCGCACAGCTGCGACTGGCGCCACAAGCTCGGATGCACGCTGTCCGGGGCGTCACCGCCCAGGAAGCTGTAGGAGTCGTTGTCCCACACCACTCTTCCGTCGGCAGCGGTGACGACGCACGGCTCCAGGGCGGCGATGAAGCCGCGGTCGGCGTCATCGAAATCCCGGGTGTCCCCGAATGGCAGCGAGTGGATGTGCGCGCGGTTGGCAGCGGCGATGGCGGCTGTGGGCGGCTTCTGCTCCATATCCACCACCTTTCCACCTCACAGCGCGTGCAACACCACTTCCGCGAGAACACCGTGGTCAATCGTCGCGGTCATGTACGTGCAGTGCGGCTGACGGCGCCGGTCGGTGGGTGAGCCCGGATTCAACAGCCTCAGTCCCGTACTCGCTGAGCTGTCCCAGGGAATGTGGCTGTGCCCGAACACCAGAACGTCGGTGTCGGGGTACAGCCGGGCCATGCGGGCGTCGCGGCCGGCCGACGCACCGGTCTCATGCGTGACGGTGAGCCGGACGCCGTCGAGCGTCACGTCGGCGCGTTCGGGCAGCCGGGCGCGCAGCTCGGCGCCGTCGTTGTTACCCCAACACGCGACCAGCCGTGTGGCCCGCTGCTCGAGTTCGTCGAGCAGCGCGACATCCACCCAGTCTCCGGCGTGCACCACCACGTCGGCCCGGGCCACCTCATCCCAGACCCGGGCCGGCATGTCCCGGGCCCGCTTGGGCACGTGGGTGTCAGCGATCAGCAACAGGCGCATCGCTGAAATACCGGCGCGGGTTGTCCACCAGCATGGTGGTGATCTGTTCGTCGGTGACGCCACGTCGCCGCAGTGCAGGCAGTGCGTCGTCACTGATGTGTGTCAGTTTCCAGTTCGGCACCGCAGCCAGTTTTCCCTCGTGTGAGAACCAGTCGATGAAACACGCGGTGTCGTGCGCCAGCACCATCTTCTCGGCGTAGCCGCGCTTGGCCATCGCTGCGACGGTGTCGACCCGCTGCTCGAACGGCAGCAGGATGTCGAGTCCGAACCGGTCCATGCCGAGGTAGGACCCGGCGTCGGCGAGCGTGCACAGGTAGTCCAGATCCGTGCTGTCCCCGGAGTGTCCGATGACCACCTTCGTCAGGTCGACGCCCTCCTCCGCGAAAACCCGCTGCGCGACGAGACCGGAGCGGCCGTGTGCGTCGGTGTGCACGGTGATCGGTACACCGGTCTGCACGTGCGCCTGACCGACCGCGCGCATCACCCGCTCCACACCTGGCGTCAGCCCCTGGCGCTCGATGGCGCATTTCAGGAACGCAGCCCTGACCCCGGTGCCACCGATGCCCTCGCGAATGTCTCTGACGAACAGCTCGACCATGGGCTCCGGGGTGTCGAAGAGCAGGCCCGGGCCGTTGTGCAGGAATTGGAACGGCACGTCGTTGTAGGTGTAGATGCCGGTCGCCACGATGATGTTGATGTCGACCTGCTCGTTGATCCGCTGGATGCGCGGCAGGTAGCGGCCCAGGCCGATCACCGTGGGGTCGACGATGGTCTCGATACCCCGCGATTTGCATTGGCGCAGTTGGTCTATCGCGTCCGCGACGCGGACCTCCTCATCCCACGGCGACGGATAGTCCGGGAAGTTCTGCCGGATTTCGTCGCCCAGGATGAACACATGCTCATGCATGAGCGTGGCCCCGAGTTGGTCGACTGGCAACGGGCCCCTGACCGTCTGCACGTGCGTCATCACCGCCAGTCTGTGCCATCGATGGTCCGGCATCAAGACCTCATGTCAATCGAGTTGACACCAGGCGCGCATTGCCAGTTAGCTGAGGTAACGTCCCGCCCATCCAGAACTGCGAAGGAGTGCTCGAATGGATTGGAACTTCCTCGGCACCGACTGGCACCTGTTCGGCAAGCTGGCCGACGTCGCGCTGTTGACTTTGCTATTCGGCGCAACGGTGATGTTCTTCTATATCCAGCGCCTGCGAAAACAACCGCAACTGCCGATGGCGGAGGACGTTCGGGCCAAGCAGACGGTGCTGGGCAAGGTACGCAAGCGCCAGCCGATGACGGCAGCGGAACTCGAGTACGCCACCCAGGTGATCGACAACCAGCGGACGTTGTTGACCTTTGCGATTCCCCTCACGATCTTCTCGCTGGGCTGCTTCTACGTACTCGGCAGCTTGGAACAGTTGCACGGCGCCACGCCATCGGAGCGCACCTTCCTCGGCATCATCGCAATGCTCTCGTCCATCAATGTCACCACCCAGATCTTCCGCGTGATCAAGCTGAAAAGGCGTCTCCCCCAGGTGACCCTGATCGATTCTGGGAATTAGCTGGACGCTCTCACCACTCCTTTTCGCGCTGTGGAATATCTCAAATTCCCCCGTTGTCGATTGACTGATAGCGTTTACGCCGACTCATCTCAATCTAATTGATATATGACGTCCCTGTCGAAAGGTGATCGAGTGAGCCAGCGCTCTGCCGGTAGACGGTTTCTTGCCCGCGCCTGGATGCCGGTGGTCGCCCTGATCGCGATCGGCGTCGGGGTCCTATGCATGGTGAAAGTGCACGAGTTCTCCGAGCCAGGACCCGTCCTGGCCGTCAACCCGCCGCAGGCGCCACCGGAGTTCACGCCGAAGACACTCACCTATGAGGTGTTCGGCAACCTCGGCTCGGGCGGCCTGTTGTCCTACATCGACATCAGCGGCCACCCGCACACGGTCGACCTAACCGAACTGCCGTGGTCGCATACCGAGACCACCACGCTCACCGTGGTCTCCGGCAGCATCTCGGTCCAGGTGCACGGCGGTAGCGTCGGCTGCCGAATGAAAGTGAATGACGTTGTCCGCGACGAACAATCCGACGATCACGGCAACGCCGACGTCGCCTGCCGGGTGAAGTCCGCGTGACCGACACCGACACCGCCCCGATCACCCGGCCCGCACACAGCGCGCCAAAGCGGCCCTTCGTCCCCAGAATGGTTCGCCTGCTGGCGATCCCGATCATCGTCTTCTGGGCTCTGCTCGCGGTGGTCACGAACACCTTCGTGCCGAAAATCGAAGACGTCGCCCAGGAACTCGCCGGCCCGATGGTGCCGACCTACGCACCGTCGCAGGTGGCGATGCTGACCATCGGCAAGGAATTCCACGAGTCCACCTCGACCAGCCTGACCATGCTGGTGCTGGAGGCCGACCGTGGCCTCACCGAACAGGACCGCGACTACTACGCGGGCCTGGTCCGCACGCTCAAGGCGGACAGCACTCACGTGCAGTACGTCATGGACACCTGGGGCAAGCCGATCACCGCAGCCGGCGCGCAGAGCCTCGACGGCAAATCCGCCTACGTCCTGCTCCGCCTGGCCGGTGACATCGGGCAGATGGAGGCCAACAACTCGGTCAACGCCGTCAGGCACATCGTCGACACCTCCAATCCGCCTGCCGGACTGAAGGTTTACGTCAGTGGCGCGGCGCCGCTCGCCGCCGACACCGTCCTGATCGCCAACTCCAGCCTGAACAACATCACCATCGCGACGATGTTCCTGATCATCTTCATGCTTTTGCTGGTGTATCGCTCCGTCGTCACGATGCTGGTGCCGTTCTTCGGGGTGATCCTGCTGATGCTGTCAGTCAAGGGCGTGATCTCCGCGTTCGGGCACTACGGCGTCATCCCGTTGTCGTCCTTCGCCACCAACATGGTCATCTCACTGACCCTCGGCGCGGGCACCGACTACGGCATCTTCCTCATCGGCCGATATCACGAAGCCCGCCTGGCCGGCGAGAGTCGTGAAGACGCGTATTACACCGCCTACAAGGGTGTTTCGCACGTCATCGTCGGCTCCGGACTGACCATCGCGGGCGCCTGCGCATGTCTGACGTTCGCCAGGCTCAACTACTTCCACACCATGGGTCCCGCCGTGGCGGTCAGTATGTTGATCACCATCGCAGGCGCGCTGACCATCGGACCGGCGCTGCTCAGCGTCGGCAGCCTGTTCGGCCTCTTCGACCCGAAGCAAGCGGTCAGGGCAAAGCTGTACCGCCGCATCGGCACCGCCGTCGTGCGGTGGCCCAAGCCGATCCTCGTGGCCAGCGTCGCGGTCGTCTCGGCGGGCGCGGTGTTCGTCCCGACGTACCGGGTCAGTTTCGACGATCGCACCTACCAGCCGTCAGATGCCCCGGCCAATCAGGGATTCCAGGCCGCCGACCGGCACTTCCCCAAGAGCAAGCTGTTCAGCGAGATGCTGATGGTCCAGGCCGACCACGACATGCGCAACTCGGCGGACTTCATCTCGCTGGACCGCGTGGCGAAGGCGCTGATTCGGCTGCCCGGCGTGGCAATGGTGCAGAGCATCACCCGCCCCATGGGCCGGGCCCTCGAGCATGCCTCCATCCCTTACCTTTTCACGACGCAGGGCAGCGGCAATGGCCAGCAGTTGCCGTTCACCCAGCACAACAACGAGAACACGGCGAAACAGGCCAAGATCACCGCGCACAGCATCGAGGTGCTGCAGAAGACGGCCGATCTGACCCAGCGACTCGCCGACGAGTTGCACAACACGGTGTTGACCCTGGAGGACATGGAGCAGGTCACCAACGACATGCGTGACGCGGTCGCCAACCTCGACGACTTCATGCGCCCGCTCCGTGCGTATTTCTATTGGGAGCCACACTGTTTCGATATTCCGGTGTGCTGGTCGTTCCGGTCGCTGTTCGACGTGATCGACAAGGTCGACAACCTGGCCGCCGACATCGGCAAGGCAGTCGGCTCGTTCCAGGTGATCGACAGCCTGATGCCGCAGATGGTCTCACTGCTCCGGCAGACGGTGTCCGACAATCAGGCACTACTGGCGTTGATCGTCAACAACTACGGCCCCACCGATATTCAGAACAAGAACACCGACCAGACCTTCGACGACATGATCAACGTCGGCAACGACTTCGACGCGTCACGCAGTGACGACTTCTTCTACATCCCGCGCGAAGCGTTCGACAACGACGACATCAAAACCGGTATGGCACTGATGATGTCGCCCGACGGCCATGCCGCGCGCTTCATCGTCACCCACGAGGGCAATGCGATGGGGCCAGAGGGCATCGAGCACGTCGAACAGTTCCCCGACGCGATCAAGATCGCGCTCAAGGAAACGTCGCTGGCCGGGTCGAAGATCTACATCGGTGGCTCGGGGTCCAACAACAAGGACATCCAGCTGTACTCGAAGAACGACCTGATGATCGCGGCCATCGCGGCCTTCGTCCTGATCTTCCTGATCATGATGATCATCACCCGATCCCTGGTGGCCGCCTTGGTCATTCCCGGCACCGTGGCCTTCTCCTATGCCGGCGCCTTCGGGTTGTCGGTGCTCATCTGGCAACACCTGATCGGCCTCCATCTGCATTGGCTGATCCTGCCGCTGACCTTCATCGTGCTGGTGGCCGTCGGCTCGGACTACAACCTGCTGCTGGTCGCCCGACTCAAAGAAGAAATTCACGCCGGTCTGAACACTGGACTCATCCGCGCGCTGGGCAGCACCGGTGGTGTCGTGACATCGGCCGGTCTGGTGTTCGCGTTCACCATGCTGGCCATGCTCTCCAGCGATCTGCGCACCATCGGCCAGATGGGTTCGACCGTCTGCATCGGTCTGCTGCTGGACACGCTGGTCGTCCGGTCCTTCATCGTGCCGTGTCTGGTGCGGCTACTGGGTCCGTGGTTCTGGTGGCCGACATTCGTCCGGCAGCGGCCGCTGCAGCCGTACAAGCCGGGCGTGATGATTGAGCACTAGCTCGCCTGATCAGCGAGCGACCACATCGACGTGGCGATCAGATCGCCCCGGTCGAGCGCTGCGGCCCGATGCTCGTGGACCTTGGCGTACTCGTCGGTGGTGACCATCTCGATAAATGCTGCCGGCGTGGGGTATTCGACGATCAAGATCGCGTCCCACCAAGGTTGTTCACCGTCGCCGATGACGACCGCGGGCGCGGTGCCGCCGTAGACGACGCAGGCACCGACGCGCTCGAGGTGCGGGGCCACATCCCGCCCATATTGCAGGTAGCGCTCGATCCCTCCCGGCTTCTTGAACTGCAGCAGATTCACCATCACCACCGGAGCATCGGTGGGCCGCGCCATCAGGGTCGCGAACTGTTCGGGTGTGGTTTCTACCGTGGTATTCATTCGAATCTCCTTGATGTCGTGGTTCACGATCCCGCGCCGACCCCGCCGCAGTCTTGACACTTCACGACGAATCTTTGACATTTAGTGCCATGTCCGTGGTACGAGGAACGTCGCTGTCGAACTATCCGCGGCTGGTACGTGAATTGGGCGGCGATCCGCTCGAACTGCTGCGCTCTGCCGGCATCCGGCCCGAAGACGTCGGCATGTATGACCTCTTCGTACCATTCCGAAGCGTGGTCGCGGCGGTTGAATCAGCCGCAACCGCGACTGCGACACCGAATTTCGGGCGCTTGCTCGCTCAGCGCCAGGGCATCGAGATCCTCGGGCCCGTCGGCGTCGCAGCGCGGACTACGGCGACCGTCGCGGATGCCTTCACCATCTTCGAAAACTTCATGGCCGCCTACAGTCCGGCGATTTCCGCGACCGTTACGCCGCTGGACGACCCAACGCGAGCGTTCTTTGAGTTCCGTTTGTTGCTCGACGGGTCGCCGCCGATCCCACAATCGATCGAGCTGACGCTCGGAGTCGCACTTCGGGTACTACGACTCATGCTCGGCGCCGACTACGCGCCGTTGGATGTTCATGTCCCTCACGAACCGCTGACCGCGGAAGCCGACTATCGCACATACTTCGGCTGCACAACGTACTTCGCCTCGGGGACAGCCGGATTCACCTTGTTGACCACAGACCTCGCACAGCCACTCGACCATGATCAGCTGGCGAATCAGACTGCCGTGCAATACCTCAAGCTGATCACCGCCCGCGACTCACGAATCTCTCAGTCGGTGCGCACGATGGTTCGCCAGCTTCTACCGACCGGTACTGTCACGGTGGAGCTGATCGCCGCCCAATTCACTATGCATCCACGAACCTTGCAGCGCAGGCTGACCGACGAAGGATTGCCATTTCGCGAGTTACTGGACGACGTCCGTCGCCAAACTGCCGAGCGCTACCTTCGCGATACCAGCATGACGCTGTCCCACCTCACTCGCGAACTGGGCTATGCCGAACAGAGCGTCCTGACCCGATCTTGCCGCCGATGGTTCGGCACCGGGCCGGCCGATTACCGCCGAGCTACCCGGCTGCCCGCCGGAACAGCTGCGGGTCGTGAGCGTTGACGATCATCAGGTCCGGTTGGCCGGCGGCCCAAAGTTCGCTCAGGCGATGATGATTGGCCTGAACCTTCTTCCAGTCGAAAGCGACAGAGCGTTCCATCAGCCGCAGTGCACGCGGCGCGGTGCCGCTACCGTCGAGCTGACCATGGTGATAGAAACTGTCGCCGACGTGCAGTATCCAGCGATTGCCGGCATCGACCGCGACCGCGGCGTGCCCACGCGTGTGGCCGGGCAGGCTGATCAGGACGATCCCGTCGGCGATCTCGGACAGTTCCTTGGCACCGGCGAAACCGCGCCAGGACTCCGCCTCCGCGGGCGAGTGCTCGACGAGGATCGGGCCGTGCGCGCGCCCGGCCGGCAGGTACCGCTGCTTCTCCACCAAGGTCTTCGGGTGCAACGCGGCGAATACCTCACCGTTGGTGAGATGCACTTGAGCCCAGGGAAAATCGGCCAGACCGCCGACATGGTCTGCGTCGAAGTGGGTCACGACGATGTGCCGGACGTCAGTGGGGTCGAACCCAAGTCTGCGAATGTGATTGATAGCGGCTTCATTCGGGTCGAACACCGGGCGCACGTAGAAGCGCGCCGGACCGAAACGACTGGCGGGCGAATCGGCGTCCTGCAGCCCCAGACCGGAATCGACGAGCACCAGACCGCCTGGCGTTTCCACGAGCAAGACGTGGCAGACCAACCCGTCGGGAACGAAATGCGGTCGCATCGTGCCGCAATTCAGGTGGTGGACCCTCATGCCAGGTCGGCGGGCGGGGTGTCGATGAGCCGGACGTCGGGCTGACTGGACATGGCCAGCAAGCCTCGCAGCCCCCGGACGACCGTGGGCCAGTTTCGCGGATCACGCAGATTCAGGCCTCCCACAAGCTGTTTCAGCATCGTGAGCGTGTCGAAGTAGATGCGTTCGGTCACCAGGTTCTCGTTCTCGTCGAAGACGAAGTACGCCGTCATCCGGGTGCGGTGGCGCGAGCCCGTGGCCGGGATGCCGCCCAGCGGGCCGAGATGCGTTCCGAGTAGCCAGAATTCGACGATCACCGCATCAGCACTGTGGCGCAGCGCGATGATCTCGTGGTCTTGATCAGGGAATGCCACCCGGGTGTCGCGATAGTAGCCACGCACGTCGGCGTCGCCGTCGTGGACCGTCAGCGTCGGAATGATCTCGTAGTGCGGATGCGGGAACGTGGCCAGCACGCCGCCCCAGTCCTGGCGGACCTCATCGTGAAAGTGGTCCAGGACAAGCTTCTCGCGAGCCTGCAACACCTCGAGGGAAGGAATATCGAAGCGCAGCGTCATGCGCCCTCCTGTTCAAACGATGGATTATTTCCACACCGTGGGATTAAGCCAGGTTAATCCCACGGTGTGGAAATTTGCAAGAGTCTGGGCGAGAATGGGGCGCATGAACGCGGTCACGCCGGCACCACGACGCGGACGACCGCCAAAAGCCCTGGCACAGCTGACCCGAGCGGCGATTCGCGAGGCAGCGCTGACCGTGATCGACGATGACGGCATCGCCGCGGTGAGCATGCGCTCGGTCAGCCGACTACTCGGTGTCGACGCGAAAAGCCTGTATCACCACGTCGCCGACAAGGACGATCTACTGGACGCCGTCGCCGAACATCTGCTCGGGCAGCTGCGGCCGCCGACACCCACCGGCGAACTGCGGACGGATCTGACGGCCCTCGCCTACGAATTTCGGCGGGTGACACTCGCACATCCCGAGGCCGCGACTCTCGTGTTGACCCGGCAGATGTCGACGTCGGCCGGACTCGCACCCGTCGACGCCCTGCTGTCGATACTGCGCCGGGCCGGCGCCGCCCCCGAGCAAGCCGTGCGACTCACCCGCGCACTTGTGGCGGCAGTCGTCGGGATGCTGCTGCGCGAGGTGTCGGCCGGCCCCACGTTCGGCAGCGCGAACCCCGCGGACATCGCCGCCCGGCAGGCGGAACTCCAAAGTTCCTCATTATCGGAAGTCGTTGCGTGCGCACCTTTTCTCGCCCGATTCGATCGGGACAAAGAATTCGCAGCGGGTGTGGATCTGGTGGTGGATTTCGTCGCGTTCCGGCTGGCGAACCTGACATAGTGCTGCCATGCGGTTGTTGAGTGCTGTCGACACCATGTTCTACCGGATGGAGTCCGACCGGACGCCGATGCACATCGGCGCCCTGCTGACGTTCCGGCTGCCGGACGGCGCCGGCCCCGGCTACGTTCGCAGCCTCTACGACGCGTTCTCCCGACTGTCGTTCCTGCCGTTCCCCTTCGACAGCGAGGTGGTCGACGGCCTGCTGCCCGAGTGGCGCACCGTCGCCCCCGACCCGGAGTACCACGTTCGACTGTCCGCGCTGCCGTATCCGGGCAGCGAGGCCGACCTGGGCACGCTGGTGGCCCGGTTACACGCGCACCCGCTCGACACGCGCCGGCCACTCTGGGAGGCGCACTTCATCGAGGGCCTGTGCGACGGTCGCTTCGCCATGTACTTCAAGGCCCACCATTGCGCGGTGGACGGCATGGGCGCGATCAACACCATCAAGAAGTGGCTGAGCACCGAGCCCGACCGCTACGTGCCGCTGTCCGAGGCCGGGCCGAAAGCCGAGGTGCCCGAACGCAACCG